>NZ_RHHB01000028.1 GCF_003710805.1 Agromyces tardus
GCCCGCGGCGCCGGCACCCGCCGACGCCGGGCCCGCGGCCGCCGGTACGGTCACGGCACCGGCCACGGCCCCGGCCCCGGCACGCGCTCCGTGGTACCGCCGCGGCTGGGTGCTCGGCGTCGGCGCCGCAGTGCTCGCGCTGCTCGCCTTCACGAGCGGATTCGTCGCGGGCACTGCGACGAACCTCGTGAACTCGTTCGCGACGCAGACGGCGTTCGGCGACCACGACGGCGACGGCGACGGGTTCGGCCGTCCGGGCCCGGGGGCCTTCCCGGGGCAGGGACAGCCCGGCCGGCCGGGCGGCCCCGGTCAGCTCGACGACGGCGACCAGGACTCCGACGTGCCGGGTCAGTACGACGACGACGGCACGACGAACTGACGGCCGAACGTCGGCCGCTCACCGCCACCGCCACCGCTCAGCGGTACTCGGGGTTCGCCTCGAAGCCGTAGTGCTCGCCGCCGTCCCACTCCGAGCGCACGTTGCCGATCGCGGGGATGCCGCCCGCCTGCTTCAGCAGGTGCGCCAGGTGCATGAGGTTGTAGCTCATGAACGTGGTGTTGCGGTTGGTGAAGTCGTTCTCGGGTCCGCCCGAGCCCTCGTCGAGGTAGCTCGGGCCGGGTCCGGCCTCGCCGATCCACCCCGCGTCGGCGGCCGGCGGGATCGTGTAGCCGATGTGCTGCAGGCTGTAGAGGATGTTCGACGCGCAGTGCTTGATGCCGTCCTCGTTGCCGGTGATGACCGCGCCGCCGACCTTGCCGTAGTACACGTACTGCCCGCGCTCGTTCTTCTCCCCGCTCATGGCGTACAGCCGCTCGATGAGCCGCTTCGTCACCGACGAGTTGTCGCCGAGCCAGATCGGGCCGCCCACCACGAGGATGTCGGCCGCGTCCACGAGCGGCCACACCTCCTCGGGCCAGGCGTCGTACTGCCAGCCGTGCTCCCGCATGTCGGGGTAGACCCCCGTGGCGATGTCGTGGTCGATGAGCCGGATGGCGTCGACGTGCACGCCGTGGTCGCGCATGAGCTTGATGCTCGCGTCCATGAGCCCCTGCGTATGGCTCACCTCGGGCGAGCGCTTGAGGGTGCAGTTGATGAACACCGCGCGGAGATCGCTGTAATCGGGCTGCTCTGCCATGACACCGAACCTAGACCCGGTGCGAGCGGATGTCGCGGGGTTCGCAGCGAACGCACACGCGGCACCGTGCGACATCCGCCCGGCACCCACCCTCAGTACTGGAGCAGGCTGTAGATCTCGTAGCGGTCGCCCAAGCGCGCGCGGCCGCCGAGCTCGGGGAGCTCGATCGCGACCGAGATGCCCGCGACGTGCCAGCCGGCGCGCTCGACGAGCCGCGCGGCCGCCCCGACGGTGCCGCCGGTGGCGAGCACGTCGTCGACGATGAGCACCCGCGATCCGGGCGGCAGCTCACCCTCGTGCACCTCGAGCGCGGCGGTGCCGTACTCGAGGCTGTAGTGCTCGGTGAGCACGGCGCGCGGCAGCTTGCCGGCCTTGCGCACCGGCAGCAGGCCCGCTCCGCAGAGGGCGGATGCCGCGCCGGCGAGCAGGAATCCGCGCGCCTCGACGCCCGCGAGGTAGTCGAACCGTCCCGCGAACGGCGCCGTGAGCGCCTCGGCGAGCGCGTGGAACGCCGGCCCGTCGGCGAACACGGGCGTGAGGTCGCGGAACTGCACGCCGGGCTCCGGGAAGTCGGGGATGACCGCGATCCGTGCCTCGACGAGGGCGCGCGCCTGCTGCTCGTTCACCGGTTCAGGCTATATCCGGATGCGGCACGGCGGGCGGCATCGCGGCATCCGCTCAATCGTTCGTTCGATGCCGGCGCCCGTGCCCGCTTGCGAGGATGGGAGCACCCCCCTGTTCCTGCCCCCTGGAGTCCCGTGTCCCCGAAGCAGCTGTTCCGCGGCCTCGCCCTCGCCGAAGCCGTCACCTGGACGATCCTCATCACCGCCCTCATCCTCCGCGCCACCGCGGGGCTCGACCTCGTGGTCGTGGGCGGCTCGATCCACGGATTCGTCTTCCTCACCTACGCGGCCATCGTGCTGCTCGT
Organism: Agromyces tardus; assembly: GCF_003710805.1. Lineage (GTDB taxonomy): Bacteria > Actinomycetota > Actinomycetes > Actinomycetales > Microbacteriaceae > Agromyces > Agromyces tardus. The sequence continues at coordinate 2,065 of NZ_RHHB01000028.1, forward strand.
CGGCGTGAACCAGCGCTGGAGCATCGGCCTCATGGCGCTCGGCGTCGTGACCGCGATCGTGCCGTACGCGACGATCCCGTTCGAGCTCTGGCTCGTGAAGCGCGGCCGGCTCGAGGGCGACTGGCGCCGCGAGGCGGGCGAGCACCCGGCCGACGGCAACGTCGTGAACCGGCTGCTGCGCTGGGGGCTCGGGCGTCCGGTGCTGCTCACGGTGCTCGGCGTCGTCGGCGTCGCGGCGGTGTTCACGGCGCTGCTGATCGTGGGCCCGCCCGGGGGCCGCGAGGCCTGAGTCGCGGGCGGCGAAGCCGGACGGGCAGCGGATGCCGCGGCATCCGCTCGCCCGAACCCGCACGCTCGCGCGCCGACGCGAGACAATGAGGGCATGCCCATCCTGAACAAGGACATGTCGGTCTGCATCTCGCTCGCGGGCCGGCCGTCGAACCTCGGCACCCGGTTCCACAACTTCCTCTACGACGAGCTCGGCCTGAACTTCCTCTACAAGGCGTTCACGACCGACGACATCGAGGGGGCCGTGCGCGCCATCCGCGCGCTCGGGATCCGCGGCTGCTCGGTGTCGATGCCGTTCAAGGAGGCCGTGATCCCGCTCGTCGACGTCATGGAGGAGTCGGCCGCGGCCATCGAGTCGGTCAACACCATCGTGAACGACGACGGCGTGCTCACCGCCTCGAACACCGACTACGAGGCGATCGCCGAGCTCATCGCGGAGCACGCCCTCGACCCGCGGCAGCGCGTGCTCGTGCGCGGCTCGGGCGGCATGGCGAAGGCCGTCGTCGCGGCGTTCCGCGGGGCGGGCTTCGACGACCTCACCGTCGTCGCCCGCAACGAGGCCGCGGGCCGCGCGATCGCCGACAAGTACGGCTACCGGTGGGTCGCCGACGACCCCGAGCCCGACTTCGACCTCATCGTCAACGTGACCCCGCTCGGCATGCACGGGGCGGATGCCGCGGCGCTCGCGTTCACGCTCCCGTTCATCCGGCGCGCGACCACGGTGTTCGACGTGGTGGCGTTCCCCGCCGAGACGCCGCTCATCGCCGAGGCCCGCCGCGCGGGCAAGCGCGTGATCACGGGCGCCGAGGTGATCGCCCTGCAGGCCGCCCGCCAGTTCGAGCGGTACACGGGCGTGCGGCTCACCCGCGACCAGGTCGACCGCGCGGCGGCGTTCTCGCGGGCGGGGTAGCCCCGGTCACGGCGCGCAGGGCGCCCGGTAGACTTGCGGGGTCCGGCATCCGCCCCGCGGCATCCGCCCGCCGCCGTTCTCTGGAGCTCGCCACTCGTGACCACCGACGCCCCCGCCACGACCGCTGCCCCGACGACGCCCCCGACGCCGGTGCTCGACACCGTCGAGGTCGCCGCGGCCACGCCCGAGAAGGAGCAGCCGTACGCCGCGCTGGGCCTGAAGCCCGACGAGTACGAGCGCATCCGCAACATCCTCGGCCGGCGCCCCACGAGCGCCGAGCTCGCGATGTACTCGGTCATGTGGAGCGAGCACTGCTCCTACAAGTCGAGCAAGATCTACCTGCGCCAGTTCGGCAAGAAGGTCACGCCCGACATGAAGCAGCACCTCATGGTGGGCATGGGCGAGAACGCCGGCGTGCTCGACATCGGCGAGGGCTGGGCCGTCACGTTCAAGATCGAGTCGCACAACCACCCGTCGTACATCGAGCCGTTCCAGGGCGCCGCGACCGGCGTCGGCGGCATCGTTCGCGACATCATCTCGATGGGCGCCCGCCCGGTCGCCGTCATGGACGCGCTGCGCTTCGGCGCGATCGACCACCCCGACACGGCTCGTGTCGTGCACGGCGTCGTCGCCGGCATCAGCTTCTACGGCAACTGCCTCGGCCTGCCGAACATCGGCGGCGAGACGTGGTTCGACCCGACCTACCAGGCGAACCCGCTCGTCAACGCGCTCGCGGTCGGCGTGCTGCGGCACGAAGACCTGCACCTCGCGAACGCGAAGGGCGCGGGCAACAAGGTCGTGCTCTTCGGCGCCCGCACGGGCGGCGACGGCATCGGCGGCGCGTCGATCCTCGCGTCCGACACGTTCGCCGAGGGCGGTCCCACCAAGCGCCCCGCGGTCCAGGTCGGCGACCCGTTCGCCGAGAAGGTGCTCATCGAGTGCTGCCTCGAGCTCTTCGCGGGCGACCTCGTCGAGGGCATCCAGGACCTCGGCGCGGCAGGCATCTCGTGCGCGACCTCCGAGCTCGCCTCGAACGGCGACGGCGGCATGTCGATCGTGCTCGACGACGTGCTGCTGCGCGACCCCACGCTCACGCCCGAGGAGATCCTCATGAGCGAGAGCCAGGAGCGCATGATGGCGATCGTGAAGCCCGAGAAGCTCGAGGGCTTCCTCGAGGTGGTGCGCAAGTGGGACGTCGAGACGAGCGTGCTCGGCGAGGTCACCGACACCGGCCGCCTCAGCATCATGTGGCACGGCCAGGAGATCGTGAACGTCGACCCGCGCACCGTCGCCGTCGACGGCCCCGTCTACGAGCGCCCCGTCGCCTACCCCGCCTACCAGGACGCACTGCAGGCCGACACCGCCGCGAACCTCGCCCGCCCCCAGTCGGGCGACGAGCTGCGCGGCCAGTTCCTGCAGCTCGTGGGCTCGGCGAACCAGGCGGATGCCGCGTGGATCACGAACCAGTACGACAACTACGTGCTCGGCAACACGGCACTCAGCTACCCCGACGACGCCGGCATGATCCGCGTCGACGAGGAGTCGGGCCTCGGGGTCTCGGTCGCGACCGACGCGAACGGCCGCTACTCGCAGCTCGACCCGCGCCAGGGCGCGAAGCTCGCCCTCGCCGAGGCGTACCGCAACGTCGCCGTCACCGGCGCCAAGCCCATGGGCGTCTCCGACTGCCTCAACTTCGGCTCCCCCGAGAACCCCGAGGTCATGTGGCAGTTCTCCGAGACCGTCGAGGGACTCAGCGACGGATGCCTCGAGCTCGGCATCCCCGTCACGGGCGGCAACGTGAGCTTCTACAACCAGACCGGTGACGTGCCGATCCACCCCACGCCCGTGATCGCCGTGCTCGGCGTGATCGACGACGTCGCCCGTCGCATCCCGAGCGGCTGGCAGGACGACGGCCACAACATCTACCTCCTCGGCGACACGAGGGCGGAGCTCGACGGCTCCGCGTGGGCGGGCGTCGTGCACGGCCACCTCGGCGGCCTCCCGCCCGCGGTCGACCTCGCCGCCGAGAAGCAGCTCGCCGAGCTGCTCAACGCGGCCGCGGTCGAGGGCCTCATCGACGCCGCGCACGACCTCAGCGACGGCGGCCTCGCGATCGCCCTCGCGGAGGCGGTCGGCCGCTTCGGCGTCGGTGCCCGCGTGTTCCTCGGCGAGGTCACGGGCGACGCGGGCATCGACCTCGCGACCGCGCTCTTCTCGGAGTCGGCCGGTCGCGTGATCGTCTCGGTCCCCCGCGAAGACGACGTGAAGTTCCGCGGCCTGTGCGACGGCCGGGGCGTGCCGGTACGTCGCATCGGCGTGACGGATGCCGCATCCGGCTCGCTCGAGGTGCAGGACGCGTTCACCGTGTCGATCGACGAGCTGCGCACCGTGCACCGGGCACCGCTCGCCGACGCCTTCGGCCCGGTCGTCGGGTACTGACGCCTGCGGGCGGGGTCGACGGGCGCGCGGATGCCGGCTGACGGGGAGCTCGAGGATCGTCGGCAGACGTATCCCGAGGCGTACGCGGCAGCCCACGGCGCCTTCGCGCTGATCCCCGCTGCCTACGTGTTCCTGCTCGACGGACGCCGCGTGCTGCTGCAGCGCCGGGCGAACACGGGGTTCTACGACGGGTGGTGGGCGGCCGCGGCCGCCGGGCACGTCGAAGCGGGCGAGTCGGTGTTCGCGACCGCGGTGCGCGAGACCGCCGAGGAGCTCGGGGTCGCGATCGCGGAGTCCGACCTCGAGCCGCTGACGGCGATGCATCGCACGGCGCCCACCGGGCTGCCGGTCGACCAGCGCATCGACGTGTTCTTCGCCTGCACGCGCTGGAGCGGCATCCCGGCGCTGCAGGAGGACAAGGCCACCGAGCTCGCGTGGTTCGACCTCGACGCCCTGCCCGACCGCGTCGTGCACCATGAGCGTTTCGTGCTCGACGGGCTGCGCGACGGCGGGCTGCCTGCGGTCATGGCGTTCGGATTCGGCGCCGACGACGCCCGCGGCGGTGGGACCTGACGATGGAGGCCGTCATCGGATGGCTCGCCGCGCTCTTCGCGGCGACGATCGTCGTCGCCATGGCCGTACGCGCCGTACGCACGCGCCGCGGCTCCCGCCTGCGCGCGGCCTTCGGCCCGCTGATGGGCGCGGGCGAGGCCTATCAGGAGCTGCACACCGGTCAGCGCGGCCTGCGAGACTCGGTGATCGAGTCGATCCAGGAGCAGGAGCAGCGCCCGTCGCGCACCGACGACGACCGCTGACCGGGGAGCCTGCCCGGCCTACGCGCCCTGGGGCGGGTGCGCCAGCAGGTCGACGCGGTCGGCGAGGTAGGCGCCGAGCGGGATGACCGCATCGGCGCGGGCCGGGTCCCAGCGCACGACGACCTCGGGTCGCCGGTCGACCTCGGCGAGCGCGAGCGGACCGACCCCCGCGCGCAGCGATTCGACGTCGAGCGGCAGGGGCGGCGCGTCGAAGACCACCGTCTCGCCCTCGGCGATGCCGCCCTTCACGGCGGCGGCGCGGTAGGCGCGCTGCTCGGCGACGGCGTTCGCGGGAACGCTCTTGCGGGCGGGCCGCTCGGCGCGCACCACACGTCCCGTCGCGTACAGGCGACCCTCCGCGTCGAGCAGCAGCGCCCCGAGCCGCCAGATCCGGCCCGCCGGCGTCATCCTGGCCGCGCGGGGCAGCCCGAGCACGCGGCGCTCCGGCACGAAATCGGCGAGCACTTCGCTGCGAGCGGATGCCGCGGCGAGCTCCGCGACCGCGTGCGCGACGAGCCGGCGGGCGCGCGCCACGGCTGCCTCGTCGGCGGTCGCGTCTGCGACGTCGTCGGCGGCATCGGTCATGCCGACGAGCCTACGTCGACACCGCGACCGAGGCCCCAGCGGAACCCGCCGCGAACGCGGCATCCGCTCGTCGCGGCCCTGCAGCGCGAGCGCGGCGCCGGAATCATCCGCTTCGGGTGACGCGGTCCGGCGGCCGGCGGAGGAACGTGGGACCAGCGGCGGCACCCCGCCACCGCAGGCAACCTGCAGAGGACTGATGGACATGACCGAGTATTCACTGGACGACCTCGGACCCGTTGACTTCCTCGTCATCGAGTTCCCCGAGGGCCAGTCGAACTTCACCGGCGAGATCGCGGAGGAGCTGGTGAACCTCGTCGAGGCCGGCACCATCCGCCTCATCGACGCGATCATCCTGACGAAGGACGAGGACGGGACGGTCGACGCGCTCGAACTCTCGGACGCGGGCGACCTCGGCGCCCTCGTCGAACTCGAGGCCGAACTCGCCGAGCTGCTCGCGGCCGACGACGTCGTGAACCTCGCGCACGCGATGGAACCGGGCAGCATCGCCGGCGTCATCGTCTACGAGAACATCTGGGCCGCGCCGTTCGCCGCCGCGGCGCGCCGCGCGGGCGGGCAGCTCATCGCGAACGGGCGGATCCCGATCCAGGCGATCATCGCCTCGATCGAGGCCGACGAGGCACTCGAGACCGACGCGGCGTCGGGGGCCGAGGCGACCGGTGGGGCCGACGAGGCCCTCGAGACGACAGGAGCATGAGATGCCACTGAGAGCAGCACGAGTCGGACGGGTCGGCGTCGTCGGCGCCCCCGTCGCCAAGGCCGCCGTCGTGGGGGCGGCCGTGTCTCCGGGGCGTTCCCCGGTCGCGAAGGCCGCCGTGGTCGGCGCCGCCGTCACCCCGGGGCGTTCCCCGGTCGCGAAGGCCGCCGTGGTCGGCGCAGCGGTGACACCCGGGCGCAGACGACGCATCTAGACGAATCCCTCCGCGGCCGAGCGGAACGGGGCCGCGGCCGCGGAGGATCGGGGGAATGACATGAGCGTCGAGACGTTCGACATCGTCGTGCGGGGCGAACTCGGCCCGATGATCACCGACGAGCTCGAGGGGTTCGACGTGGTCTCACGCGAGCTGGGGACGACGCACCTGCGGGGGCAGGTGCCCGACCAGGCACGGCTCGTCGGACTCCTCGACCTCCTGCGCGGGTTCAACGTGGAGATCGAGTCGGTCACGCACGTGCTCGCTCCACCCGGCTGACCGGGGGGATCAGGCCGAGTTCGCGCGCGCGCGCGATCGCCGCGCTGCGCCCCGAGACGCCGAGCTTCCGATAGATGTGCGCCATGTGCGTCTTGAGCGTGTTGACCGACACGTAGCAGCGCATCGCGAGCTCGCCGCTCGTCGAGTGGTCGGGCAGGTACGCGAGGATCTCGAGTTCGCGGTCCGTGAGCGGTTCGGGCAGTCCGTCGTTCGCATCCGCGGGCGACGGCTCGATCCGCTGGCGCCGCGCGAGGATCGCCTCGGCGAGGCCGCCTCGCGCGGCTGACAGCTCCTCCACGAGGTCGAGCACGACGTCACCGCCGCCCACGAACACCTCCGCGAGGCCGTCGGGCTCGGCGAGGTCGAGGGCCGCGGAGATGAGGCCCAACGCCGTGCGGTGCGCGCCCGCGAGCTCGGCGAGCCAGGCGAGCAGCATCGCCCGCTGGATGTCGCCGCGCGGCCGCTCTGCGGCGAACAGGTGCGCCGATCCACCCAGGATGCGTCGGGCCGGCTCCCGGTTGCCGAGGTGCAACGATGCGGCGGCGGTCTCGAACGCGAGGTCGGCGGTGGTCGGCGGGGCGTCGCCCCGGAGACGGAGCGCCTCCTCGCTGCGCCCGGTGCGGCGGAGCAGGGCCATGTGGTCGGCGATCAGGCGATCGCGGATCAGGGGCGCGGGCGCGGATGCCGGCTCGCGCTCGGACTGCCCGGTGAGGTCGACCAGCTCCAGCGCCTCGTCGAACCGGCCGCTCGCCGGGGCGATCGCCGCGTGGAGGGCGAGGGCGATCCATTCCAGTTGCGTGCGCCGGTTGGACTCGGCGCGCACGGCGCCGTCGCGCAGCGGCGCCTCCGCCGCGTCGGGCGACCCGCGCTCGCACGCGGCCAGCGCCTCGGCGAGGCGGGCGTCGGCGATGATCGGGTGCGTGAGCAGCCCGCTGGACGCGGCGATCGCGATGGCCTCCCCCGCGAGGAGCCGGGCTTCGGCGAGCCGGCCGCACCACGCCCGCAGCAGGGCGATGGATCCCAGGGCGCCCACCCGGAACGGCGGGTACGCGATGCCGTCGGTCGCCAGCGCGCGCATCAGCCACGCATCGGCGCCCGCGAGGTCGCCCGCGAGGAACCGCGACCGGCCCGCCGATCCGACCGAGAGGGTCTCGAGTAATGCCCGCGACGTGAGGCGCATGAGGTCGGGGATCTCCATGCCGGGGTCGGACTCGAGCAGCGCGATCGCCCGGTCGGCGGCGCGGATCGTCTCATCGGGGCGAGGGTTCCACTGGGCGGTCGCCGAGGTCCAGGCGTGCGCGATCGTGCGCTGTCCGGCCGTGGCGCGCTGATCGCCGGCCACTCGGCCGAGGATGGCTGCGGCCGCAGCCGCGTCACCCTGCATCCCGGTGAGGATGCCCAGCTCGAGCTCGACGTCGAGGCGGCCCCGCCGAGCGGCCTCCGGTACCGTCGTGATCCAGCGGATGACGGTGCGTGCCTCGCCGCGCTCGAAGACGTCGCTCCCCCGCGCCATGATCGCATCGAGCGCGCGCTCCCAGTCCTGCGCCTGGAGCAGGTATTCGACCGCGGGGGCGATCTCGCCCCGATCGAGGTGGTGATCCGCGGCGCGGCCCAGCAACCGGGCGGCCTCGGCCGGGTCGTCGGCCCGCAGCCGGTAGCGGAGCAGGTCGCGGAAGAGATGGTGGAAGCGGAACTGCTCGCGTCGCGCGTCGACCGCGGTGAAGAACATCGACTCCTGCTCGAGTCGATCGAACAGTTGCCGGGAGTCGGAACGCTCGAGCACGTCGTCGACGAGGTCGGTGGTCAGCGTGTCGAGCAGCGACATCCGGAGCAGGAGTTCGCGACCGCTGTCGGGCAACGCGTCGAGCACTTCCTCGGTGAGGTACTCGGCGATGAGCCGGTCGGTGCCGCCGAACTCCGCGACGAACGCGTCCGAGTCCGGGTGGAAGCGGAGCGTGAGTCCGGCGAGCTGCAGTCCGGCGGCCCAACCCTCGGTGCGTTCCACGAGCGCCTCGAGGGTCGCCGGGCGGATCGCGCGCCGTGCGACCCTCGCGAGCAGCTCGGAGGACTCCGGGGCGGTCATGGCGAGGTCGGACTGCCGGATCTCGAGGAGCCGATCACGCAGGCGCAGCCCGCTCCACGCGATCGGCGGGTCGACCCGCGTCGAGAGCACGATGTGCGCGTTCGACGGAATCGCGGCGGCGAGCCGGCCGAGGTCGGCGAGCAACTCGCCGTTCGAGAGGTGGTGCAGGTCGTCGAGCACGATGACGGTCTCGGGGAGGCGCGCCAGCACCTCGACGAGCGACGCCAGCAGCGATGCGCCGAGCCCGCCCGCATGCGTCGGAACGCGCGGCGCGGCGTCGACGACCTGGGGACGCACCCCCGCGAGCCCCGACGCGAGTCGATGGGCGAACCGCGCGGGATCGTCGTCCGCCGCCTCGACGTCGATCCACACGACGGCGAGGTCGGGGTGCGCCGCCGCCCACTGGCGGAGCAGCACCGTCTTGCCGGCGCCGGCCTGCGCGACCACGATCGTCAGCGGCAGGGACAGGGCGGCATCCAGCCGCTCCCTCAGCGCCGGGCGCTCGACGAGGTCGTCGCGTGCAGGGCCCTGGACCACTCGCCACCTCCCGTGCAGGCCGGCTCGGGGGGATGGGTGCCGGCTCGGTCATTCTCCGCGACGCCGTCGCACGTCCCAGTGCCGAAAGACCCTTGCCCCCGCAGCGCGGCGCCGCCAGAGTGGCAGCATCACTCGATCCGGGTGATGTGGTCGGATATGACGCGGAATAGCGTCGAAACGAGTCGGGCGTGATGGACACGCCCGGATTGAAGGGGAACATGCTCAACACATTCTGGGACTTCTTGGTCTGGCTCTTCTGGTTCTACGTCATCATCGCGTGCATCTGGATCTTCATCACGGTGTTCGTCGACATCTTCCGGGACTCCAGCCTCAACGGCTGGGCCAAGGCACTGTGGGTGCTGTTCCTCGTGTTCTTCCCCTTCCTGGCGGCGTTCATCTACCTGATCGCGCGGGGCGACAGCATGACCAAGCGCAACATGGAGCGGGCGCAGGCGGCGAGCGCGCAGCAGGCCGAGTACATCCGCTCGGTCGCGGCACCCACCTCGGGCGCGGCGGAGATCGAGTCCGCCAAGAAGCTGCTCGACAGCGGCGCGATCACGCAGGCCGAGTACGAGTCGCTCAAGGCCAAGGCGCTGGCCTGACGTCGGCGACGCGGACGCCCGCGGCAGCCGGTTCACCCCGGACGCCGCGGGCGTCGTCGTGTCCGGCGGATGCCGCGGACCTTCCGCGAGCGCGTGCGGGCCGGCCGCGCGGGCTCGTGGCCCGGCCGGCTCAGCTGCTGCGGCCGATGAGGGCGAGCAGCGCCAGGCCGTAGGCCTCCGACGCATCCGGATGCTCGAAGCGGAGCGTCTCGCCGCCGACCTCGATCTCGACCTCGTACGCGTCGGCCAGGCGCCGCAGGCCACGGAAGGTCGCGCGCAGCAGCTCGCGCAGCTGGTCCTCCCGCGGCAGCCACACGGCGTCGGCGATCGAGACGGAGTCGAGCGCCCACTCGGTCGTGCCGTTGAACCCGAGGATCGTGCCCGACGGGTACTTGTGCGGCTCGATCGTCATGTCGCTGACGGTGAAGACGTCGGCCTCGACCTCCGCCTCGACGTCGTTGGACAGGTCGAGCTGGAAGCGGTCGCCCGATTCCGGATGCCACGCGAGTCCCGCGTCGCGAAGCTCGAGGGCCAGCTCGCGGCTGATCATGGGGCACTCCGGTCGTCGTCGGTGCGGCGGATCCGCGCCGGCCCCATGGCAGCCCCGAACCCGATGACGAGGATCCCGGCGAACAGCAGGGCGTAGCGCATCGTGAGCAGCCCGATCACACCGAGCAGGATCCCGATGACGACGACGATGCGGGCGATGCGCCGTCGCACCGTGGGGGTGCGCCACCAGCGCACGACGAACCCCGGCATCAGGCGCCCACCTCGAACCGGATGCCCGTGGCCTGCTCCGCGACCGCCCAGACCCGGGCGCCGACGTCGGGGTCGCTCGAGGTGCGCGTGGGCTGCTGCAGCGCCGGGGCGCCCTTGGTGCGGTACCGGGGGCCCCAGAACTGGCCGCCCTCGACGCCCGCAGCGGTGGCGGCGTGCACGACCGGCTCGGCCCCGCGGTGCTTGCCCTGCGCCCACGGCGCCTGGAGGGCGTCGGTGAAGCGCGTGGCCGCGGTCGGCTCGTTCACGCCCGGCACGGTGGGGGTGCGCCCCGAGATCGCGTAGCCGGGGTGGGCCACGACGCTGGCCGCACGGGGGGCGGCAGCAGCCCCTGCCCGCAAACGCCGGTCGAGTTCGAAGCCGATCGACTGGGCGGCGATCTTCGACTGCGCGTACGCACGCCACGCGTCGTAGCCCCGCTCGAGCTGCAGGTCGTCGACGCGCAACGACGAGAGCCGGGTCGCGAGCGACCCGAGCGACACGATGCGCGCGCCGTCGGCGAGGTGCGGCAGCACCCGGGCGAGCAGGGCGAAGTGGCCGAGCACGTTCGTGGCGAGCACGAGCTCGTTGCCGTCGGGGCTCTCGAGCCGCGTGCCGGGCACGTGCACCATGCCGGCGTTGAGCACGAGTCCGTCGAGCGGCGCGGCGGCGAGCACCTCGCCGGCGCCGGCGGCGACCGAGTCGAGCGACGACGTGTCGATCACGAGCGTGTCGATGGATGCCGCAGGGACCCGCTCGCGGATCGCCCGCACCGCGGCATCCAACCGCTCCGGGCTGCGGCCCGATAGCACGACGTGCGCGCCCGCGGCCGCGAGCCGCGCCGAGGTGAAGAACCCGATGCCCGCGTTCGCGCCCGTGACGAGGAACCGCCGCCCCGCCTGCGACGGCACCGGGAGCGGGTACCGGGTCACGGCGCCGACGACCCGCCCGCGCCGGAGGCTCCCACCCCGCCGTTGCCGCCGGCCAGCTGCTCGTGGTGCTGGATCACCTCGGCGACGACGAAGTTGAACCACTTCTCGGCGAACGCGGGGTCGAGGTGCGCGTCCTCGGCGAGGGCCCGCAGCCGCGCGATCTGCCGCTTCTCGCGGTCGGGATCGCTCGGCGGGAGGCCGTGCTCGGCCTTCAGCCGCCCCACCTGCTGCGTGAACTTGAACCGTTCGGCGAGCAGGTGGATGAGGGCCGCGTCGATGTTGTCGATGCTCGATCGGATGCCGAGCAGCTGGGTGAGCGCAGCCTCGCGGTCGTCGGGGGCCTCGGTGGTCATGCTTCGACCCTAGGCGCTCCCGACGCCGGAGCGGAACGCGCGCAGCCGCAGGCTGTTGCCCACGACGAACACGCTCGAGAACGCCATCGCCGCACCGGCGAGCATCGGGTTCAGCAGGCCCAGCGCTGCGAGCGGGATCGCGGCCACGTTGTACGCGAACGCCCAGAACAGGTTGACCTTGATCGTGCCGAGCGTCGAGCGCGCGAGCCGGATCGCGTCGACCGCGGCGAGCAGGTCGCCGCGCACGAGCGTGATGTCGGATGCCTCGATCGCCACGTCGCTGCCGGTGCCCATGGCGATGCCGAGGTCGGCCTGTGCGAGGGCGGCGGCGTCGTTCACGCCGTCGCCGGCCATGGCGACGATGCGACCCCCGGCCTGGAGGCGCGCCACAACGGCGACCTTGTCGGCCGGGAGCACCTCGGCGATCACCTCGTCGATGCCGACCTCGGCGGCGACGCGCCGCGCGACCGTCTCGTTGTCGCCCGTGAGCAGGATCGGCGTGAGCCCGAGCCGGCGCAGCCGCGCCACCGCGTCGGCGCTCGTGGGCTTCACGGCGTCGGCCACCGTGAGCACGCCGCGCAGGCGTCCGTCCCAGGCGACGTACACGGCGGTGCGTCCCTCGGCTTCGGCTCGGGCAGCGGATGCCGCGAGCTCCTCGTCGACCTCGAGCGCCCACTCGGCGAGCAGTGTCGCGCGGCCGACGAGCACGAGGCATCCGTCGACCACGCCGTGCACGCCGCGCCCCGCGAGGTTCTCGAACGACTCGGGAACGGGCAGCGGCCCGAAGCGCCGCTCCGCCTCGTCGGCGATGGCGCGCGCGATGGGGTGCTCCGACGCGTGCTCGACCGCTCCGGCGAGGCGCAGGAGTTCCGCCTCGTCGACGCCGTCGGCCGCGTGGACGCCGTCGAGCGACATCCGCCCGGTGGTGACCGTGCCGGTCTTGTCGAGCACGATCGTGTCGACGCGACGGGTGGACTCGAGCACCTCGGGGCCCGTGATCAGGATGCCGAGCTGCGCGCCGCGACCCGTGCCGACGAGCAGGGCCGTGGGCGTCGCGAGTCCGAGCGCGCACGGGCAGGCGATGATGAGCACGGCGACCGCGGCGGTGAACGCGGCCTCGGGCGGGAAGCCGCCGCCGAGCCACGCGCCGAGCGTCGCGACGGCGATGAGGATGACGACGGGCACGAACACGCCGGCCACGCGGTCGGCGAGGCGCTGCACGTCGGCCTTGCCCGACTGGGCGTCCTCGACGAGCTTCGCTATCTGCGCGAGCTGCGTGTCGGCGCCGACCCGGGTCGCGCGCACGACGAGGCGACCGCCCGCGTTGACGGTCGCGCCCACGACGGCGTCGCCCGCGGCGACCTCGACCGGCACGGACTCGCCCGTGAGCAGCGACGCGTCGACCGCGCTGCGCCCATCGACCACGACGCCGTCGGTGGCGATCTTCTCGCCGGGCCGCACGACGAACTCGTCGCCGACCGCGAGCTGCTCGAGCGGGATGCGTGTCTCGATGCCGCCGCGCAGCACCGCGACGTCCTTCGCGCCGAGCTCGAGGAGCGCACGCAGGGCGGCGCCCGCCTGGCGCTTCGAGCGCTTCTCGAAGTAGCGGCCGGCGAGCACGAACATCGTGACGCCCGCGGCGACCTCGAGGTAGAGGTTCGCGGCGCCGTCGCTGGGCGCGACCGTGAGCTCGAACGCGTGGGTCATGCCGGGCACGCCCGCCGTGCCGAGGAACAGCGCGTACGTCGACCACAGGAAGGCCGCGAGCGTGCCGACCGAGATGAGGGTGTCCATCGTGGCCGCGCCGTGGCGGAGGTTGAGCCACGCGGCCCGGTGGAACGGCCACGCGGCCCACACCACGACGGGCGCGGCGAGCGCGAACGCCGCCCACTGCCAGTACGTGAACTGGAGTGCGGGCACCATCGAGAGGAGGATCACCGGCACCGAGAGCACGATGCTGCCGATGAGCCGCTGGCGGAGCGAGCGGAGCTCGGCGTCGGCGCGCGTCTCACCGGGCGCCGCGGCATCCGCACCCGCCGAGCCGCCGGCCGCCGCCGGCGGGGCGGGCAGCGTCGCGGTGTAGCCGGCCTCCTCGACCACGGCGATGAGCCGCTGCGCGTCGACATCGGCCGGTGCGGCGACGCGCGCCTTCTCGGTCGCGTAGTTGACCGACGCGGTCACGCCGTCGAGCTTGTTGAGCTTCTTCTCGATGCGCATCGCGCACGACGCGCAGGTCATGCCGCCGATCTCGAGCTCGACGTCGGTCGTGGCGACGGCGACCCCGGAGACCCCGCGGTCACCGGGGGACGGGATGCCGGCGGACGGGGCGCCGGGGGCGTGCGGGCCGGTGGGGCTGGTCATGGTGCTCCTCGTTCGCGTCGCGCTCAGTGCGCGTCGGTGTGGGCGTCGCCGTCGGGCGAGTCGGAGTGGCTGTCGTCGTGGGTGCCGGCACCGGGCACGGGCTCGTCGTGCGAGTCCGAGGTGTGGGATGCCGCGGCATCCGCCTCGACCGCGGTCACCACGAACGGCAGGCTGTGCACCGTGCCGTCGAGCTGCAGGTCGAGGTACAGCAGGTAGCGACCGGGTGTGGGGGCCTCGGCCATGAAGGTGATGCCGGGGCCGGGCTCGGTCTCGCCGTCGTCCGGCTCGCCCATCGGATGCACGTGCAGGTACGCGAGGTCGCCATCGCGGAGCGCCACGAGGTGACCGTAGGCGCCGAGGTACGGCTCGAGCGTCGTGACGGGCTCGCCGTCGCGCGTGACGGTGAAGGTGAGCTCGCTCGAGGCGCCGGCCGCGAGTTCGCCGTCGAGCTCGACCGCGAGGTCGCCGTCGGCCGCCGTCGTGGTGTCGCCGCCGCGCGGCGCGGGGGCGAAGTCGCCGGCGACCTCGAGCGTGCTCGTGAGCGTGACCGTGTCGCCGAGGTCGGTCGGCACGAAGTCGGCGAAGACCCGGTAGGTGCCGGCGGCGCCCCAGCTCCACGGGATGGTCCAGGTTCCGGCGCCGTCGGTCGTGGGGTGCACGTGGCGGAACTCGGCGCCGTCGGTGCGCACCACGATGAGGTGCAGGTCCTTCTCGTGGGCGCGGTCGTAGTCGGTGAGCGGCCCGCCGTCGGGGCCGAGGAGCGTGAACGCCAGCTCGCCCGATGCGCCCTCGGCATCCGGTGCCGTCAGCTCGACGAGCCGGTAGCCGGCGTGCGAGACCGAGAGGCCGCGCACGTCGTCGCCGGGTGCGGGTGCGGCGGATGTCGCGGATGCGGCCGTGTCGTGGTTCTTCATCGTGTCCTCCGTGGTGCCAGAGGTCCAAGCGGCCGATTCCTCGGCCGGGATGATCACCCGGGCCGCCCCGAAGGCGACGGCGAACACCGCCGCCGCCCCCGCGGCGAACAGCCCGAGCCGGGTCGCGGTGCGCACGTCAGACGCGCACTGCGCTGTAGCCGGCCTCCTCGACGGCGGCGAGCACGCCCGCGTCGTCGAGGTCGGCCGGCGCGGTCACGGTGAGGCGGCCGGATGCCGCGGAGACGTCGATCACGTCGACGCCGCCGAGCTGCGCGACCTCCTCGCGCACCGACAGCTCGCAGTGGCCGCAGGTCATGCCCGTCACCTGGTACTCGCGCTGGCTCATGGTGGACTCCTTCTCGTCGTGCGGGTCCGGCCGGCGGCGCCGGCGGACCCGTCTGGTCTGGGTTCGTGGATACCCCTAGGGGGTACTCACTCGAACAGCATACCCATGATGGGTATTCCGGGCAAGCCGGCACGGGAATCGCCCGGATGCCGTGCGCGCACGGATGCCCCACCCCGGGCGCCGTCACGAGAACAGGAGGCGCCGAGCCGGCGCGCCGCGAAACGTCCTGCTTTCGTGTGCCCGTCGGCGCGTCATCCTGTTCTCGTGACAGGGCTCGGCGCCGCGGGAGCGGAGGCGGGAGCGGAGGCGGGGCCGGCCCGCACGAAGGGTCTCGATTCCGGCCCGCACGGCAACCCGGATACGGGCCTGCGGCCCTACTCGGTCGGCAAGGCGACGCGGCGGCGCGGCATCCGGAGCCGGCCCTGCGCGAGCAGGATGCCGAGCAGCACGAGCACCGCGCCGAGCGGCTCGTGCCACGAGAACCGCTCGCCGAGCAGTACCACCCCGAGCACGACGCCGACCACGGGCGTGACGTAGGTGACCGTGGAGGTGCCCGTGGGTCCCCAGGCGCGCAGCACGTTGATGTTCCAGATGTACGCGAGGCCCGTGCCGAGCACGCCGAGCGCGAGGAGCGACGCGACGATGGTCCAGTCGAGCTCGACCGGGGCGATGGCGATCCACGGGGTGAGCGCGAGCATCACGACGGCCGAGACGCCGATCGAGAGGAACGCGAACGTGGCGGGCGCGATCGGGCGCTGGCTGAGGAAGCGGCGCTGGTACCCGAAGGTGAAGCCGTAGCAGGCCGTGGCGACGAGGCACGCGAGCTGGCCCGCGAGGCTGCCCGTGAGGGCCGTGTACTGCCACGGCCCGATCACGACGAGCACGCCGAGGATGCCGACGCCGACGCCGGCCCACCGCGAGAGCCCGAGCCGCTCGACCCGGAACACGAGCGTCGCCATGAGGGCCGTCATGATCGGCGTGGTCGCGTTGTAGATCGACGCGAGGCTCGACGACACGTACTGCTCGGCCCACGCGAAGCACAGGTACGGGATGACGCATGTCGTGAGCGACACCACGAGGAAGTGGAGCCACACCACGCGCTCGCGCGGCAGCACCGGGCCGGGCGTGCCGTCGGCACGGGGCACTCGGGGCCGCATGACGAGCACGATGACACCGAGGGCGAGCCCGCCGAGGAGCGTGCGCGTCCACGCGACCTGCCCGAACGACACGCCTTCGAGGGCGACCTTCATGAAGAGGAAGCTCGACCCCCACACGACGCCCATCGCGAGGAACTGCACCCACGTCGACACGCGCCCCGGGCGCTTCGGTGCGGATGCCGCGACGGCGGCCTGTTCGGCGGTGCTGGTGCTCACCGGACGAGCGTACGACCGGCCACCGGCATCCGCGGAGGGTACGGAAGGTGCTTGTCCGGAATCCGCCGAAGTCCGGCAGCCGCGAACCGCCCGCACTGCCGGCAGCCGCCCCCACTGCCGCGACCGGCCGCACCCGCATAGGCTGAACGGCATGACCACCCATTTCGATGTCGTCGTGCTGGGCGCAGGCCCCGGCGGATACGTCGCCGCGGTCCGCGCGGCCCAGCTCGGCCTCCGCACGGCCGTGATCGAGGAGAAGTACTGGGGAGGCGTCTGCCTCAACGTCGGGTGCATCCCGTCGAAGGCGCTCCTCCGCAATGCCGAACTCGCCCACATCTTCCACGACCAGGCCAAGACCTTCGGCATCTCGGGGGAGGCGACGTTCGACTACGGCGTCGCCTTCGACCGCAGTCGCACGGTCGCCGACGGGCGCGTCAAGGGCGTGCACTACCTGATGAAGAAGAACGGAATCACCGAGTTCGACGGACGCGGCACCTTCCGCGACGCGAACACGATCGACGTCGCGAAGGCCGACGGGTCGACCGAGACCCTCACGTTCGCGAACGCGATCATCGCGACCGGATCGCGCGTGCGCCTGCTCCCCGGCGTCGAGCTGTCGTCGAACATCGTCACCTACGAGACGCAGATCATGCAGCGCGACCTGCCCCGCTCGATCGCCATCGTCGGCGCGGGCGCGATCGGCATGGAGTTCGCGTACGTCATGCGCAACTACGGCGTCGACGTGACGATCATCGAGTTCCTCGACCGCGCGCTTCCCAATGAAGACGTCGACGTCTCGAAGGAGATCACGAAGCAGTACCGCAAGCTCGGCGTGCCGATCCTCACCTCGACCCGCGTCGAGACCGTCACCGACAACGGCTCCTCGGTCACCGTGGCCTATACGGGTGCCGACGGCCAGCCGGGCTCGCTCGAGGTCGACCGGGTGCTCATGGCGGTGGGCTTCGCGCCCAACGTCGAGGGCTTCGGCCTCGAGAACACGGGCGTGCAGCTCACCGAGCGCGGCGCGATCGACATCGACGAGTTCATGCGCACGAACGTGCCGCACATCTACGCGATCGGCGACGTCACCGCGAAGCTCATGCTCGCGCACGTCGCCGAGGCGATGGGCGTGGTCGCGGCCGAGACCATCGGCGGCGCCGAGACCATGTCGCTCGGCGACTACCGCATGATGCCGCGCGCCACCTTCTGCTCGCCGCAGGTCGCGAGTTTCGGCCTCACCGAGCAGCAGGCCCGCGACGAGGGCTACGACGTGAAGGTCGCGACCTTCCCGTTCTCGGCGAACGGCAAGGCGCACGGCCTCGGCGAGCCCACGGGCTTCGTCAAGCTCGTGGCCGACGCGAAGTACCTCGAGCTGCTCGGCGGCCACCTCATCGGCCCGGATGCCTCGGAGCTGTTGCCCGAGCTGACCCTCGCCCAGAAGTGGGACCTCGGGGCTCTCGAGCTCGCGCGCAACGTGCACACGCACCCCACCCTCTCCGAGGCGCTGCAGGAGGCGTACCACGGCCTGGTCGGCCACATGATCAACATGTGAGGCGCCCCCGCCGGTCGGGTCGGGCGCGCAGCGCCCAGCGCCGATTTCGAGACCCGCCGGCGCACGTGCACAGCAACAGGGCGGATGCCGCGACACCACGTCGTGGCATCCGCCCCTGTTCGTGTCGGTCATTGCGGTTGCGGCCCACCCGGATCAGACTCGGACCCGGGGGCGTCATGGATACCGACCTGTTCGTGCACTTCGCCGAGATCGCCGGCATCTTCGTGGGGTTCGGCGCGCTGATCGGCCTGCGCAGCACGCGCGTGACCGACCTGCACGATGTCGTCTACCTGAAGTCGGTGCTCGCGCTCGGCGTGTGGGTCGTGATCTTCGCGCTCCTGCCGATCGTGGTGAGCCGGTACGGAGTGGACGACCACGCGCTCTGGCTGTCGTGCGCCGCGGCGGCCCTCGTCATCTGGGTCGTCGGCGTCTTCGGTCTCAACCGGATGGCGGAATGGCGGGCGTTCAACCGGAGCCAGGACCTGGAACCGGTGGATCGGTTCTTCCCCGTCATCGGGCTGCCGTTGCACCTCATCACCGCCGGCAGCCTCGTGCTCATCGTCATCGGAATCCGGCCCGCCATCGACGAGGCGCTGTACGTGACGGCGCTCTGCGCGGGCATCGTCTTCGGCGGGTACGCGCTCCTCGTGAGCGTGCTCAGCCGGCCACCGGTCTCCGCGTCGGACCGCACCCCGCCGGTCGAGTAGGGCGCGCAGCGCCCGTATCGAGACCCTGCTCCTCACGTGTCTCGATACGCGGCTCCGCCGCTACTCGACCGACGGGTTCTCGATACGCGGCTCCGCCGCTACTCGACCGACGACCGGCGACCGCGGCACGGCAACGGGGGCGGATGCCGGACCGAGAGGTCCGAGGCATCCGCCCCCGTCGTGTCGGCGACGCGGCCAGGGCAGGCATTCCCGCCGCGTCGCAGCTGTCGTCCGGCGGCCGCCCACCCCATTCCGGGCGGCCGCCGGAACCCTAGTGGTGCGTCGCCTTCTCGGCCCCGATGCCGGTGAGCGAGCGCACCTCCATCTCGGACTGCTTGGCGGGGCTCTCGATGCCCTTGTCGAGCACCGAGCCGAGCCAGCCGAGGAGGAAGGCGAGCGGGATCGAGATGATGCCGGGGTTCGACAGCGGCACGATGTCGAAGTCGGCGCCCGGGATCATCGAGGTGGGCGTGCCCGACACGACCGGCGAGAGCGCGATGAGGATGAGCGCCGACGCGAGGCCGCCGTACATGCTCCAGAGCGCGCCCTGCGTCGTGAACCTCTTCCAGAAGAGCGAGTACACGATAGTCGGCAGGTTGGCGGATGCCGCGACCGCGAACGCCAGAGCCACGAGGAACGCGATGTTCTGCCCGTTCGCCCCGATGCCGCCGATGATCGCGATGATGCCGATGACGACGACCGTGCGCCGCGCCACCTTCACCTCGGCGCCCGGTGCGGGCTTGCCCTTCTTCACGACGCTCGCGTAGATGTCGTGCGCGAAGGACGCCGCTGCGGTGATCGTGAGGCCCGCCACGACCGCGAGGATCGTCGCGAAGGCGATCGCCGAGATGAGGCCGAGCAGCACGGGGCCGCCGAGCTCGAACGCGAGCAGCGGCGCCGCCGAGTTCGCGCCGCCCGGGGCCGCGAGGATCTTCTCGCCGCCGATCAGGGCCGCCGCGCCGTAGCCGAGCACGAGCGTGAAGACGTAGAAGATGCCGATGAGCCAGATCGCCCAGACGACCGACTTGCGGGCCTCCTTCGCGGTGGGCACCGTGTAGAAGCGCATGAGCACGTGCGGCAGGGCCGCGGTGCCGAGCACGAGCGCGAGGCCCAGCGAGAGGAAGTCGAGCTTCGCGACCTCGGAGACGCCGTACTTGAGGCCCGGGTCGAGGATCGCCGGGGTGCCGGCGGTCGCGACCGCGTTGTCGAGCAGCGTCGAGAAGCTGAAGCCGTTGATGGCGAGCACCCAGACGGTCATCACCGCGGCGCCCGCGATGAGCAGCACCGCCTTGATGATCTGCACCCACGTGGTGCCCTTCATGCCGCCGACGAGCACGTACAGGATCATGAGCGCGCCGACCACGGTGATCACGAGGCTCTGGCCGAGCTTGTCGCCGATGCCGAGCAGCAGCGACACGAGGCCGCCGGCGCCCGCCATCTGCGCGAGCAGGTAGAAGAAGCAGACGACGAGGGTCGTCGTGGCCGCCGCGATGCGCACGGGCCGCTGCTTCAGGCGGAACGAGAGCACGTCGGCCATCGTGAACTTGCCGGTGTTGCGCAGCAGCTCCGCGACGAGGAGCAGCGCCACGAGCCACGCGACGAGGAACCCGATGGAGTAGAGGAACCCGTCGTAGCCCGTGACGGCGATCGCGCCGACGATGCCGAGGAAGGATGCCGCCGACAGGTAGTCGCCTGCGATCGCGGAGCCGTTCTGCCCGCCCGTGAACGAGCGGCCGGCCGCGTAGTAGTCCGACGCCGTCTTGTTGTTCCGGCTCGCGCGGAACACGATGACCATCGTGATCGCGACGAACGCACCGAAGATCGCGATGTTGAGCCAGGGGTCGCCGGGCGAGGTGCTCGCCGCGTCGAGGTGGAGCATCAGCGCACCCCGCCTTCGGTGACGCCGACGCCGGACGCGGACGCCGAGGCATCCGTGCCGAAGACGCCCGACTCGACCTCGTCGCGGATCTGCTCCGCGAGCGGGTCGAAGTGCTTGTTCGCGAAGTGCACGTACCACATGGTCACGGCGAAGGTCGTGACGACCTGGGCGAGGCCCAGCAGCATGGCGACGTTGATCGAGCCGAACACCGGGGTCGACATGAAGTCGTGGGCGTACCCGGCGAGCAGCACGTAGACGATGTACCAGGCGAGGCACGCGCCCAGTACGGGGAAGACGAAGCTCCGGTGCGTGCGGCGGAGCTTCTGGAACTCTGGCGATACTTGCACGGCGCGGAAGTCGACGTCGGGAATCGTCCCGGTCTCCGCGCTCAGGGCGTCGTTGCCCATGGCGTCTCTCCTTCGAGGGGGTTCGGCGGGGGTGAGGGCCCGGCCGCTGCGGTGCGCAGTGCACTCATGCTGGTCGAGCGGATGCCGCGACGGGGGCCCTCGCCGTTCGTCGTCGCCGAGCGGCGCCGACGGTGCGACGAACGGCGCCGCGGCACGACGAACGCGGGCTACGCTGGCGTGCATGCCCGAGTCGATGCTGCTCGCCGCTGCCACCGGAGTGGTCGCGGGGGCGCTCGCCGTGGGCCTCGTGGTGCTGCTGCGCCGGCTCGTCGTCGCGTCGAAGGAGCTCGGCACCGACGCCGAGCGGGCCACCTACGAGACGCTGCACCTCGCGTCGCGGGCGGCCAAGCACCTGCGGGGCGACATGACCGAGGCGGATGCCGCGCGGGCGGGCCGCCACCTGCGGTCGATGCTGGGCGCCGACAGCCTCGCGATCGTCATGCCCGGCGGCCTCGTCGCGGTCGACGGCGACGAGGTCGTGCGGCCGGTCGCGGAACGGCTCGCCGCGGAGGCCACCGCGACGGGCCGGTCCCAGGTGCAGCGGCGCATCGCGCTCGCCCCCGACACGGCAGAGACGGATGCCGTGGCCGCGCCCATCCGCGCGGGCGGCCGCGCCGTGGGGGCGATCGTGGCGTTCTCGGCACCCGTGCGCGCGGGCCTCGTGCGCGCCACGGGCGAGGTCGCGGACTGGGTGGCCGCCCAGGTGGAGCTCTCCGAGCTCGACGCCTCGCGCGCCGCCCTCGCCGAGGCCGAGGTGCGGGCCCTGCGCGCGCAGATCAGCCCGCACTTCATCTACAACTCGCTCAACGCGATCGCGTCGTTCATCAACACCGACCCGGCGAAGGCGCGCGAGCTCGTGCTCGAGTTCGCCGACTTCACTCGCTACTCGTTCCGCCGGCACGGCGACTTCACGACGGTCGCCGAGGAGCTGCGATCGATCGACTCGTACCTGCGGCTCGAGCGCGCGCGCTTCGGCGAGCGGCTGCAGGTGACCCTGCAGATCGCGCCCGAGGTGCTCTCGACGGTCGTGCCGTTCCTCTCGATCCAGCCGCTCGTCGAGAACGCCGTGCGCCACGGCCTCGAGGGCAAGGAGGGCGGCGGACGCATCACGATCACCGCCGAAGACCAGGGCGCGTTCGCCGAGATCACCGTCGAGGACGACGGGGTCGGCATCGACCCCGAGGTGCTCGCCGACGTGCTCGCGGGCGGCACCCCGGGCGAGCACGTGGGGCTCCGCAACGTCGACGCCCGGCTCCGCCAGGTGTACGGCGACGAGCACGGACTCGTCGTCGAGACGAATGTCGGCTCGGGCACGCTCGTGCGCATGCGGGTGCCGAAGTCCCAGCCGGGGCGCACCGCGGCATCCGTCGACCCCGCCGCGAGGCCCGATGGGAGACTGGTGCCGTGATCTCCGTGCTCATCGCCGATGACGAGCAACCCGCCGTCGACGAGCTCGCGTTCCTGCTCGGGCAGGACCCCCGCGTCGGCGCGATCCACCGCGCGAACTCGGGCTCCGAGGCGATCCGGCTGCTCACGCGCGAGCCCGTCGACGCGGCGTTCCTCGACATCCACATGCCGGGCCTCACGGGCTTCGACCTCGCGCGGGCACTGCAGCGGTTCGAGCACAAGCCCGCGTTCGTGTTCGTCACGGCCGACGAGGAGGGCGCGCTCGAGGCGTTCGACCTCGCCGCCGTCGACTACCTGCTGAAGCCCGTTCGGGCCGAGCGGCTGCAGCGCTCGGTGACGCGCATCGTCGAGGCCATGAAGGCGGCCGGCGGGGGCCCAGGCGCTGGGGATGCCGCGGGGCCCGCGTCGGGGCCCGAGATGATCGCCGTGACGCTCGGCGGCACGACGCGCATGATCCGCCGCGACGAGGTGCGCTACGTGCAGGCGCAGGGCGACTACGCCCGGCTGCACACCGAGGAGGCGAGCTACCTCGTGCGCGTGCCGATGGCCGACCTCGAGCGGCAGTGGGCGGATGCCGGATTCGTGCGCGTGCATCGCTCGTACCTCGTCTCGCTCGCCCACGTCGCTCGCGTGCGGCTCGGCGCCGACCGCCCGACGATCTCGGTCGGGCCGGTCGAGCTCCCCGTGAGCCGGCGCCTGCTGCCCGGACTCCGCGACCGCCTCGAGGCGGCGACCCTGCGGCCACGGCCGTGAGCGACGAGGCGCCGGAGCCGCCCGCCCGCGTACGGGTGACCGCGCCGCGCGCCGGCGGGCCCGCGGCATCCGCTCGACCCGAGGCACGAGCGCCCGGCGAGGCCGGCGCACCGACGAGCGACATCCAGGGCGTGTACGTGCGCTCGCTCATCCGCTCGCAACTGCGCATCGGGCTCGTGTTCGCGGCGGGCTTCGCCATCGCGACCGCGCTGTTCGCGCTCGCGCTCGCGTTCACTCCGGCGCTCGACGAGACCTTCGTCGCGGGCGTGCCCGTGTCATGGCTGCTCCTCGCCGTGGGCGTCTACCCGCTCGCCCTCACGGTCGCCGCGCTGTACGTGCGCGCCGCGTCGCGCAACGAGTCGCGCTACCGCTCGCTCTCGCAGCAGGACCGCGCATGAACCCCGTGATCGGGTACGCCGCGATCGCCGCGGTCGCGCTCGCGTCGGCGCTCATCGGCTTCTACGGACTGCGCGTCTCGCGCACGACGAGCGACTTCTACGTCGCCTCGCGCACCGTGCGTCCGTGGTGGAACGCCTCGGCGATCGGGGGCGAGTACCTCTCGGCGGCATCGTTCCTCGGCATCGCCGGGCTCATCCTGCTCACCGGCTCCGACGCCCTCTGGTTCCCGATCGGCTACACCGCCGGGTACCTCATGCTGCTGCTCTTCGTGGCGGCGCCGCTGCGACGCTCGGGCGCGTACACGATCCCCGACTTCACCGAGGCGCGCCTCGAGTCGCGGTGGGCGCGCCGGGTCACGAGCCTGCTCGTCATCGTGATCGGCTGGTTCTACATCGTGCCGCAGTTGCAGGGCGCGGCCCTCACGGTGCGCATCACGACGGGACTGCCCGCCTGGGTCGGCTCGGTCGCCGTCGCCGTGATCGTGGCGGTCGTCGTCGCAGCGGGCGGCATGCGGTCGATCACCTTCGTGCAGGCGTTCCAGTTCTGGCTCAAGCTCACGGCGCTCGCGGTGCCGGCGTTCGCGCTGCTCTTCGTGGTGGGCGGCGGCGCGCCCGCCGAACTCCCGCCCGCCCAGGCGTTCCCGCCCTCGGCCGGCCCCGGCGACCACGACGTCTACCGCACGGTCTCCCTCATGGTGGCATTGCTGCTCGGCACGCTCGGCCTCCCCCACGTGCTCGTGCGCTTCTACACGAACCCCGACGGCGTGGCCGCACGCCGCACGACGCTCATCGTGCTCGGGCTGCTCTCGGTGTTCTACCTGTTCCCCACGGTGTTCGGCCTCCTCGGCCGCGCGTTCGCACCCGACCTCGCGTCGACTGGGGAGGCCGACGCGCTCGTGCTGCTCCTTCCCGGACGCCTCGTCCCGGGCGTCTGGGGCGACCTGCTCACGGCGCTCGTCATCGGCGGGGCGTTCGCCGCGTTCCTGTCGACGTCGTCGGGGCTCGTGGTCTCGCTCGCAGGTGTCATCAGCCAGGACCTCCTCGGCGGCAGCGTGCGCGGCTTCCGCATCGCGGCGGTCGCCTCGGCGGCCGTGCCGCTCGTCGTTGCGCTCGCGATGGAGCCGGCGGGCCTCGCGGGCAGCGTGGGCCTCGTGTTCGCGTTCACGGCGTCGACGCTCTGCCCGGTGCTCCTGCTCGGCATCTGGTGGCGCGGACTCACCGCGCGCGGCGCGATCGCCGGCATGGTCACGGGCGCGATGCTGTCGGGTGCGGCGATCCTCGGCGGTGCGGCGCTCTCGGCGGCGGCGCCCGGCATCCGCCCGCTGCTCGAGCAGCCCGCCGCATGGACGGTGCCGATCGCGGTGCTCGTCACCGTGCTCGTCTCCCGCGGCGACCGCCGCCGAGTGCCCCGCGGCGTCGACGCGTTCCTCACCCGCCTGCACGTGCCGGAGCGCGAGGCCGGCTGACGCTGCCCGGTGCCGGGTGCCGGGTGCCCGGTGCCCGGTGCCCGGTGCCGAGCGGACGCCGCCCCCACCCCCACCCCCGCCACCGCCGCCCCCGCCGCCCGCGATCCCGGGCTTCCCCGCGCGAGCGATCCCCTGCAGGAGTGAAGTTTCTGGGCTGGAGTACCCGAGCCCCCGACACTCCAGCCCAGAAACCTCACTCCCGCGCGGCGCGGAGCGGAGCTCGTTGGCGCGGCGCGCCAGCGGCGATCCGGCTGGGCGGATGCCGCTACTCGGCGCCGGCCGAGTAGCCGAGTCGCAGCGGGCCCGAGTCCCACGCAGCGACGCGCTGCTCGAGCCGCGCCCGCACCGCGGGCCACTCGTCGACCAGGATCGAGTAGACCGCCGTGTCGCGCCAGGTGCCGTCGGCGCGACGCTTGTGGCGTCGCGCGATGCCCTCGAACCGCGCGCCGAGCTTCTCGATCGCGGCGCGCGACCGCGCGTTCACCGCGTCGGCCTGGATCTTCACGCGGCCGAACCCGTGCCCGAAGGCGAGCCCGAGCTGCAGGAGCTTCACCTCGGGGTTCACGACCGTGCCCCACACCCGCGGGTCGAAGGCCGTCCAGCCGATGTGCGCCGACTCGTTGGCGAGGTCGAGGTCGCCGAGCTTCGTGGCGCCGATGATCGTGCCGTCGTCGTCGCCACCGCGCACGCGCACCGCGAACGGCACTCCGTCGTCGGCAGGCGTGTACGAGGCGCGCGCGAACCGGTCGAACGCCTCGGCCCCGATGGGCAGTCCCGCCGGGCCGCCGCCGAATCCGCTCGCGAACACCTCCGGCCGCGCGATCGCGCGGGCCAGCGCCGGGAAGTCGTCGGGCGTCATCGGAGTGAGGATGAGGAAGCGCCCGACGAGCGGCGCGTCGTGGGGGCGTCGTGCGGTCACCGGTCGAGTCTCGCACGCGCGAGGTGCACGGCACGAGGCGAACGGGTGACGGGCGGGTTGCCGTCCGGGCGCCGGGCCATCCGGGCCGCCCGGGCCCACCGGCTGGAAGCTCCTTGTGAATCCGGCCGCCGCGGCATCCGACGCCTCTACGATGACGATCGACACCGCTCAACGGAAGGACTGGTGGGGGAAATGGGAGCACTGGACGACCTGGCGAAGAACGCGCAGGAGTTCGTCGAGCAGAACAAGGACAAGATCGACGAGGCCCTGAACAGCGAGCAGGCCGAGGACATCAGCGACAAGGTCCTCGACGCCGTCTCGGACGCGGCCAAGAAGGTCACGCCCGACGAGCACGACGCGAAGATCGACGACGTGCGCGCGAACATCGACAAGTCGATCGGCACCGAGCCGTAGGCCTGGCCCGGCTCACGACGATCGGGGCGGATGTCGCAGCGCTGCGACATCCGCCCCCCTCGTGTCCTCACGCGGCCGGCGGCCCGGTCGGGCGCGACCCGGGCGAGCAGTCGTAGCCGGACAGCCCGAGCGAGCCGGCCCCGAGGCGGCAGCCCTCAGTCGAGCAGGTCGTGCAGCTGCACGATCTCGTCGCGGCCAGGACCGACGCCGATCGCGGAGATGCGAGCCCCCGACATGGCCTCGAGCTCGCGCACGTAGCTCTGCGCGTTCGCCGGCAGCTCCTCGAAGCTGCGGGCCCCCGAGATGTCCTCGGTCCAGCCGGGGAACTCCTCGTACACGGGCTTCGCGTGGTGGAAGTCGGACTGCGACACGGGCACCTCGTCGAAGATCTGCCCGTCGACGTCGTAGGCCACCGCGACGGGGATCGACTCCACGCCCGTGAGCACGTCGAGCTTCGTGAGCACGAAGTCGGTGACGCCGTTGATGCGCGCCGTGTAGCGGGCGATGGGGGCGTCGTACCAGCCGGTGCGGCGACGGCGGCCGGTGGTGGTGCCGAACTCGTGGCCGCGCTCGGAGAGGAAGTCGCCCCACTCGTCGAAGAGCTCGGTGGGGAACGGCCCGGCGCCGACCCGCGTCGTGTACGCCTTGACGACGCCGATGACGCGGTCGATGCGGTTCGGCGCGATGCCCGAACCCGTGACGGCGCCGCCGCTCGTCGCGTTCGACGAGGTGACGAACGGGTAGGTGCCGTGGTCGACGTCGAGCATCGTGGCCTGGCCGCCCTCGAAGAGCACGGTCTCGCCGGCCTCGAGCGCCCGGTGCAGCAGCAGCGAGGTGTCGGTGACCATGGGTCGCAGGCGGTCGACGTAGGCGAGGAGCTCGTCGACGACCTCGTCGACGCCGATGGCACGGCGGTTGTAGACCTTCACGAGCAGGTGGTTCTTCTGGTCGAGTGCGCCCTCGACCTTCTGCCGCAGGATGTTCTCGTCGAAGAGGTCCTGCATGCGAAGGCCCACGCGGTTGATCTTGTCGGCGTAGGCGGGGCCGATGCCTCGGCCCGTGGTGCCGATCTGGCGCTTGCCGAGGAAGCGCTCGGTCACCTTGTCGAGGGTGCGGTGGTACTGCGTGATGATGTGCGCGTTCGCGCTCACGCGGAGCTTCGAGACGTCCACCCCGCGGGTCTCGAGCGCCTCGAGCTCCTCGAACAGCACCTCGATGTCGACCACGACGCCGTTCGCGATGACCGGCGTGACGCCCGGCGTGAGGATGCCCGACGGCAGCAGGTGCAGGGCGTACTTCTCGTCGCCGACGACGACCGTGTGGCCCGCGTTGTTGCCGCCGTTGAACTTCACGACGTAGTCGAGGCGCGAGGCGAGCAGGTCGGTCGCCTTGCCCTTGCCCTCGTCGCCCCACTGGGCTCCGATCAATACGACCGCGGGCATGTCAGTCCTCTCGTGCCGCACCCGGTGCGGCGTCGGGGTTCGAGTCGCCTGCGGGCACCTCGGTGGGCGCGGCCGGCGGCAGGGAGTCGGTCACGATGATCGGGATGAGCTGGGTCGGCGTGAACTCCGACGCGATGCGCGCGGGCGCCTCGGCGTCGGCACGCGCGAGCTCGTCGGCGAGCTGCGCGGCCTTCTCGTCGAGGCCGAGGTGCCCGGCGGCCCGTCGCTGCGTGTCGAGGCCGCGCAGGTAGGCGCGGTTCGGCTCGTCGCTCCACGGCACCGGCGAGCCGGGCGTCCAGCCGGATGCCGCGAGCTGCTCGCGTGCCAGGTCGACGGCGACCGACGCGAACGCGAACGACTCGAGATGCCGCCCCTCGGAGTCGGCGATGTCGGCCAGTTCGGTCCAGGCGAGCGGCGAGGACGGGTGGGATGCGACGACCCCTGCGACGGATGCGCGGTCACCCTGCGCGAGCTCCTGCCGCACCTCGGGTTCGTCGGCCAGCGACGCCCCCGGCTCGAGTGCTGATTCGTCTGCAGTCACACTCAACCTTATCGCGGGGGCCCTTCGGCGCCCCGGATGCGCCGCGGACTCATGCGCCGTCCACCAGGCGCACCGCGGGCTCGACATCGGCGAGCGCGGGCCCGAGCCCCAGGTCGACGAGCACGACGCGGCCGGCGTACGCGGAGCCCGGCGGCACGAGCAGCCCCGCCTTCACGGCGCCGAACGTGACGGTGACGTCGGCGGGCAGCACCGTGGGGTCCGGCGCGGCGCCGTCGTCGGCTCCGATGCCGCTCGGCAGGTCGACGGCGACGACGAGCGGATGCCGCGTGGCCGACGCTCGCAGCTCGAGCACCCGCGCCACGAGCTCGCGGGCGCGGCCGCGCAGGGCGGGACTCGCGGCCGCGCCGATGCCGAGGATCCCGTCCACGATCACGTCGGCATCGACGACGGCACGGTCGAACCCGTCGGGGTCGGCGTCGGGGTCGAGGTCGGTCGCGCCGGCGGCGCGTGCGGATGCCACCCCCTCCTCGTGGAGGCGCGAACCCGTCGCGACGATCCGCACGTCGGCGCCGTGTGCGGCGAGCTCGGCCCCCGCGTAGAGCGCGTCGCCGCCGTTGTCGCCGGATCCAGCGAGCACGACGACGAGCGCCGGCCCCGTGGCATCCGCCCGGGCCGGAATCAGGCGCTCGATCTCGGCGGCGAGGGCGGACGCGGCGCGGCGCATGAGCGGCTCCCCCGCCGCGAGCAGCGGCGCCTCGGCCGCGCGCACCTGGGCGGCGATGTAGCCGTGCTCGGGTCGGGGTGCGTCGCTGCTCACGCGGCGAGCCTACGCCGCGGCATCCGCTCGTGCCCACGCCCCGCGACCCCGCCCCGGCCCGTGCGCACCCATGCGTGCCCCGCCCGGATCCCGGTCACGAGCGCAGGAGGACGCGCCGCGCGCGCCACCGGAGCAGGAGCGAACGCCGCGCGCCGCCGCCCGCCGTCCTGCTCCGAGGACCGGGCCGCCGCCGCCGTCACGCGGAAGCCGAGGCATCCACACCTCCCGTAGGCTTGAGCGCATGTCGAAGGTTCTCACCTCCCTGCCCGTCGGCGAGCGCGTCGGCATCGCCTTCTCCGGGGGTCTCGACACCTCCGTCGCCGTCGCGTGGATGCGCGAGAAGGGGGCGGTGCCCTGCACCTACACGGCCGACCTCGGCCAGCCCGACGAGCCCGACGTGGAGGCCGTGCCCGGCCGTGCGCTCGAGTACGGCGCCGAGCTCTCGCGGCTCGTCGACTGCCGCGCAGCGCTCGTCGAGGAGGGCCTCGTCGCCCTGCAGTGCGGCGCGTTCCACATCCGCTCGGGAGGCAAGGCGTACTTCAACACCACGCCGCTCGGTCGCGCCGTCACGGGCACGCTGCTCGTGCGCGCGATGATGGAGGACGGCGTCGACATCTGGGGCGACGGCTCGACCTACAAGGGCAACGACATCGAGCGGTTCTACCGCTACGGCCTCATGGCCAACCCGCGCCTGCACATCTACAAGCCGTGGCTCGACCGCGACTTCGTCACCGAGCTCGGCGGCCGCACCGAGATGAGCCGGTGGATGCAGGCGCGCGACCTGCCCTACCGCGCCTCCGTCGAGAAGGCGTACTCCACCGACGCGAACATCTGGGGCGCCACCCACGAGGCCAAGAAGCTCGAGGACCTCGACGCGGGCATCACGCTCGTCGAGCCGATCATGGGCGTGCGCTTCTGGGACGAGTCGGTCGAGATCGCCGCCGAAGACGTGACGGTGCGCTTCGAGCAGGGCCGCCCGGTGGCCCTCAACGGCGTCGAGTTCGCGGACGCCGTCGAGCTCGTGCTCGAGGCCAACACGATCGGCGGCCGGCACGGCCTCGGCATGAGCGACCAGATCGAGAACCGCATCATCGAGGCGAAGAGCCGCGGCATCTACGAGGCGCCGGGCATGGCGCTGCTGCACATCGCGTACGAGCGGCTGCTCAACGCGATCCACAACGAGGACACCGTCGCGAACTACCACAACGAGGGCCGCCGCCTCGGCCGCCTCATGTACGAGGGCCGCTGGCTCGACCCGCAGTCGCTCATGCTGCGCGAGTCGATCGTGAAGTGGGTCGCCTCGGCCGTCACGGGCGAGGTCACGCTGCGCCTGCGTCGCGGCGACGACTACACGATCATGAACACGAGCGGTCCGGCGCTCAGCTACCACCCCGACAAGCTCTCGATGGAGCGCGTCGGCGACCAGGCGTTCGGCCCCGAGGACCGCATCGGCCAGCTCACGATGCGCAACCTCGACATCGCCGACTCGCGCGCCCGCCTCGAGCAGTACGCGCACCTCGGCATCGTGGGCGGCGCCACCGCGGCGCTCGTGGGCGACCTCGCCGAGGGCCGCGCGGCCGAGATCGCGGCCGGTCCCGTCGAGACCGAGCTCGAGGCCAAGACGGATGCCGCGAACGAGGCCGCCGCGTTCGACCTCGGCACCGACTGACCCGAGCGGCCCCGGGCCCCCGCCGACTGGGGACTTCCGTCCCCTATCCCGCCGCGCGCACGACTGCCATACTCGGACGACCGCCGCGCGGGCGCACCGTCGCGGCGAGCCTGCGACCGGACGGGGGAGGGCGCGATGACCGTCGATGGGACTGCTCGAACAGGCCGGGGATCGTGAGCGAGCAGTGGCCGATCATCGGCCTCATCCTGGTGCTGGCGGACTGGGTGATCCGCATCGCGGCGCTGATCGTCATCCCGCGGGACCGCAAGCCGACCGCGTCGATGGCCTGGCTGCTCGCGATCTTCCTCATCCCCTTCGTCGGCATCCTGCTGTTCCTGCTCATCGGCAACGTCAAGCTCCCGAAGAAGCGCCGTGATCGCCAGACCGAGATCAACCGCATGATCGCCGAGCGCGCCGACGGAATGGACCTCGTGGCCGACCGGTCGGAGTGGCCGACGTGGTTCGCGTCGGTCGTCGAGCAGAACCGCGTGCTCGGCGCGCTGCCCGCCGCGGGCGGCAACACCGCCCATCTCATCGGCGACTACCAGGCGTCGATCGACGCGATGGCGGCCGACATCGACACGGCGGAGCACTTCGTGCACGTCGAGTTCTTCATCGTGTCGCTCGACACGACGACGAAGGGCTTCTTCGCGGCGATGGAGCGCGCCGTGCAGCGCGGGGTCGTCGTGCGCGTGCTGCTCGACCACATCTCGACGGGCCGCTCGGCGACCCACGAGGCCACGTACGCCGAGCTCGACCGGATCGGCGCGAAGTGGAGCTTCCTGCTCCCGGTGATGCCGTTCAAGGGCAAGTACCAGCGGCCCGACCTGCGCAACCACCGCAAGCTCGTCGTCGTCGACGGCCGCGTCGGCTACATGGGGTCGCAGAACCTCATCGACCGCAGCTACAACTCGAAGAAGAACCTCAAGCGCGGGCTCCAGTGGCAGGAGCTCGTCGCCCGGGTGACCGGGCCGGTGGTGGCGGGCATCAACGGCGTCTTCCTCTCCGACTGGTACTCCGAGACCGACGAGAACCTGCTCGCCACCGAGCACCTGCCGGCGACCGAGGCGCCGTTCAGCACGGACCCCGATGCGCTCGACTGCCAGGTCGTGCCGAGCGGCCCGGCCTACGAGGGCGAGAACAACCTGCGCCAGTTCCTCGCACTCGTGAACTCGGCGCAGCAGCAGGTCATCATCACGAGCCCGTACTTCGTGCCCGACGAGGCCATGATCTACGCGATCACGTCGGCGAGCCTGCGCGGCCTCGAGGTGCAGCTCTTCGTCTCCGAGATCGGCGACCAGGGCTCGGTCTGGCACGCGCAGCGGTCGTACTACGGCCAGCTCCTGCGTGCCGGGGTGCGGATCTTCATGTACCCGGGCCCGTACATCCTGCACGCGAAGCACATGTCGATCGACGACGACGTCGCGGTGATCGGCTCCAGCAACATGGACATCCGGTCGTTCAACCTCAACTTCGAGGTCATGCTGCTCGTGCGCGGGCCGTCGTTCGTCGCGGAGATGCGCGAGGTCGAGGCCGGCTACCGGGCGGTCGGCCGCGAGCTCACCCTCGAGGAGTGGGAGCGCGAGCCCGCGTCCGCCACGTTCCTCGACGGCATCGCGCGGCTCACCTCCGCCCTGCAGTGAGCATGAGCGCGGTCGGGCGACGGGGCGGGGTCGGACATGCTTGACGCGATCGGCCACGTCCTCCCCATCGCGCTCGCCGTGGCGATCAGCTCGGTGCCGATCATGGCCACGATCCTGATCCTGCTGTCGCCGAAACGAGGGCGCTCGGCGTTGCCGTTCCTCATCGGCTGGGTGCTCGGGATCGCCGCGGTCGTCTCGGCCTGCACGCTCTTCGCGCAGCTCATCCCGACCACGCGGTCGTCGCGTCGACCCGAGACGGCGATCGGCATCGCGGAGATCCTCGTGGGCCTCACGCTCGTGGTGGTCGGCATCCTCGCCTGGCGTCGCGCCGTGAAGAACCCCTCGACCGCCATGCCGAAGTGGCTGAGCGCAGTCGACTCGTTCGGTCCGTGGGCCGCCTTCGGCGTCGCCTTCGCCCTCAACGTGCGTCCGAAGGGCCTGCTGCTCGCGATCGCAGCCGGGCTCGCGATCCGGGCCGATGACCTTCCGTTGGGCGAGTCCGCCGTGGTGATCGCGATCTACACGCTCGTGGGAGCGTCGACGGTCGCCGTCCCGATCATCATGACCCTCGCCGCGCCCGAGCGCATGCGACCCCGCCTCCTGGCGGCACAGGACTGGATCACGCGGAACAACGGCGCCCTCACCGGCCTCATCCTCGTGCTCATCGGCGTCGTGATCCTCGGCACCGGCCTCGGTCGGCTCTAGGCGCCAGGCCGCGACCAGGCGACAGGTCGAGCGGATGGCGCGGCGCGGGCCGCATCCGTCGCTGCGCATTCGCTGTGCGTGCCGCCCATAACTTGCACACCGACGTGCAACTTAGTAGCCTCGACCCATGCCGTCCGACACCGACGCGGGCCGCCGCGCACCACGTCGGGACGCGGCGGAGAACCGCGAAGCCCTGCTCACCGCCGCCGCCGCGGCGCTCGCCGCCTCGCCCGACGCCTCGCTCGAGGCGATCGCCGCCGATGCCGGGCTCAGCCGCCGCTCGGTCTACGGGCACTTCGCGAACCGCGACGAGCTCATCCTCGCGCTCATCGACCGCGGCGCGGCGCGCTTCAACGCCGTCGCCGCCGGTGTCGACCACCACGACGCATCCGTCGCCCTCGCACTGCTCGGCACGCGCCTCTGGCACGCCATCGTGCACGTGCGGCTGCTCGCCCGCATCGCGCTGCGCGAGCCCTACGTCGAGCGCGTCGCCGACGCCGTCGCACCCGTGCGCGCCAGGCTCGGCGAGCTCGTGGCGCGTGGCGCGGCCGACGGCACCGTGCGCAGCGACATCCGCCCGCCCGTGCTCGCCCGGCTCATCGAGGAGGCGGCGATCGCCGTGCTCGTCGAGGCTGCAGCGCACGAGCTCGACGACGAGGAGGGCCGGCGACTCGTGATGCTCGCCGTGCTCGGCACGGCCGGGCTCTCGTGGCGCGAGGCCGGCGCGCTCATCGCGGCGAACCCCGAACTCTCCCGAGAGGCATCCGAATGAGGATCGATCTGCGCGGCGTCCGCAAGGGGCGCCGCGGGCAGGCCCTGCCCACCACGACCATCGGCTTCGAGTCCGGCCGGGCCACGCTCGCCCGCGCCGAGACCGAGCAGCGCCCCACCGTGCTCGGGCTGCTCGCCTCCGGGCGCATGCGGCCCGACGCGGGCGAGGTGACCCTCGACGGGCGGGCGGATGCCGCGGCGATCCGCCGGCGCATCGCACTCGTCGACGCGCCCGGCGTGTGCGACCCTGCGCCGAACGTCACCGTGGCCGGCGTCGCCGCCGAGGAGCTCATGTTCGCCGGCATCCCGGCGGGCCCCGTCTCGGTGTCCCGCTGGCTCGCGGAGCTCGGACTCGACGCCGTGGCCCGTGTCCCCATCGCCAACGTCGCCCCTGAGGTGCGGCTGCGCCTGCTCACCGAGCTCGCGATCCTGCGCGACGGCGTCGAGGGACTCGTCATCGTGTCGCCCGACCGCCACGGCGGCGACCCCATGGCGTGGTGGTCGATCGCCCGCGACCTCGCCGACCGCGGCTTCGCCGTGCTCGTCATCGCGGGCGACGCCTCGGCCGCCGCCATCGGCGCCGCGGCGATGATCGCCCGGATGCAGGCCGACGACGACGTGGACGAGGCCGACGACGAGCTCGTGCTCGCCGAGGGGGGACTCGCGTGAAGGTCCCGCAGATGATCGCGGCGGAGTTCCGCCGACTCACCGCCACCCGCATGTCGGTGCTCGCGCTGCTCGCGCTCGTCGCGGTGCCCGTGCTCTACGGCGGGCTCTACCTCTGGGCGAACCAGGACCCGTACGCCAAGTTCCCCGAGGTGCCGGTGGCCCTCGTCGTGGAGGACCGCGGCACGGCCGCGACCGCCGACGAGCCCGCGCGCAACATCGGCGACGAGGTCGCCGACGGGCTCATCGCCGACGGCGCCTTCGACTGGCACCGGGTCTCGGCCGGCGAGGCCGCGGCGGGGCTCGACGACTCGAGCTACGACTTCGCGATCACGATCCCGGCCGACTTCAGCGACGCCCTCGCGTCGATCCAGACGGATGCCCCCCGCCAGGCGGAGATCCTGCTCTCGACGAACGACGCCAACAGCTACCTCGCGGGCACGATCGGCAAGCAGGCCGTCGAGCGGATCCGCACCGAGATCGCCGAGAAGGTCGGCCGCGAGGCCGCCTCGCTGCTGCTCGACTCGATCGCGACGATCCGCGGCAACCTCGTGGAAGCGGCCGACGGGGCCGCGCAGCTCGCCGACGGCGCCGGCAGCGCGGTCGACGGCGCCGGGCGGCTCGCCGACGGCGCGTCCGCACTCGCCGGCGGCACGGCGCAGCTCGCCGATGGGTCCGCCCGGCTCGCCGACGGCACGTCCCGGCTCACCGACGGGTCGGCGCAGGTCGCGAGCGGAGCCGACCAGGTGGCCGACGGGAACGAGCAGCTCGCGGCATCCGCCGACCGGGTCGGCGCGGCCGTGGGCGACGCGACCGCCGCCCTGCCCCGGGCGCGCGACGAGATCGCCGCGGAGCTCGCCGCACGCGGCGTCGACCAGGCGACGATCGATGCGGCGCTCGCCCGCCTCGATCCGCTGGGCGCCGACATCGAGGCCGGCAACGCGCGGGTGCAGGAGGTCGTGGGGCAGATCGACGAGCTCGCGGTGGGCAGCCGGCAGGTGGCCGACGGCAGTGCCGACCTCGCGACAGGAGCACGCTCGGCGGCGGACGGCGCGGCGCGGCTCGCCGACGGCGCGGCACAGGCGGCCGACGGGGCCGCGCGGCTGAGCGCCGGCGTGGGCACGCTGCAGGACGGCCTCGGCCAGCTCGCCTCGGGCGCGGGCGCCCTGCGCGACGGGCTCGCCGACGGCGTGGCGCAGATCCCGGACTCCGACCAGGCGACCCGTGACGCGCAGGCGCAGACCATCTCGGATCCGATCGCCCTCGAGACGACCGAGGTCGCCCACGCCGACAGCTACGGCGCCGGCCTCGCGCCGTTCTTCGCGGCCCTCGCCGGCTGGATCGGCATCTACGCGCTCTTCCTCATCGTGAAGCCCGTCTCACGCCGGGCCGTCACCGCGTTGCACTCCCCCCTGCGCGTGACGCTCGCGGGCTGGCTCACGCCGGGCGTGCTCGGTGCGTTGCAGATGGCTGCGCTGTACCTCGTGCTCGCGGTGACGCTCGGGTTCCAGATGAGCAACCCGGTGGCGACGATCGGCATCATGGTGCTCGCCTCGGCGACCTACGCGGCGATCATCCTCGCGCTCAACGTGTGGTTCGGCTCGGTCGGCCAGTTCCTCGGGCTCGTGCTCATGGTGCTGCAGCTCGTCACCGCGGGCGGCACGTTCCCGTGGCAGACGCTGCCGGCGCCCCTCGCGGCGCTGCACCAGGTGCTGCCCATGGGCTACGTCGTCGATGCGCTGCGCCAGGCCATGTACGGCGGCGACCTCGCCCGCGCGGGCACCGACGCGCTCGTGCTCGTCGCGTGGCTCGCCGGAGCCCTCGTGCTCGCCGCGGTCGGCGTGACGCGGATGACGCACTACCGCACGCTGCGCGACCTGCAGCCGAGCCTCATCGGCTGACTCGGCGTCGCCGACCCGGCGCGGGAGCCGGGCCGTCGGGCGCTCGGCGGGCCTGCCGTCAGGCCGCGGTCTGCTGGTGCGCGGCCACGTGCCACGCGCCGTCGTCGTAGAGGTAGGTCGTCGACATCCGCAGGTTCGACACGTCGTCGCCCCGGCGCGCGACCGCGCGGTAGACGAGCATGCCGGCGCGGTCGCCGAGCCGGATGATCGCGGGCTCGTGCAGCTCGTACGAGTCCCACGGCGGTGCCGAGCGGAAGGCCTTGAGCACCTCGTCGCGGTCGAGCACCGCGCCCTCGACGACCATGAGCGCGTCGCGCGTCATCGCGCGGGCGTAGTGCTCGCCTCCGTGGCCCTCGAGGATCGCCCGCCATCCGGCGTGCTCCTCGTGCAGCAGACGGGCGGGCAGATCGTCGGTGATCTCGGTCATCTGCCCACCGTAGCCGCGAGGGTGCCCGCGAGGAAGAGCCCGCGGCATCCGATCGCAGGCGAACCGCTCAGAGCCAGTTGCGCCGCTTGAAGATGACGTAGAGCGAGGTGGCGAACGCCGTCATGAGCGCGAGGGCGAACGGGTACCCCGCGACCCAGCCCAGCTCGGGCATGAAGTCGAAGTTCATGCCGTAGATCCCCGCGATGAGCGTGGGTGCGAAGATGATGGCCGCCCAGCTCGCGATCTTCTTCGACTGCTCGCTCTGCGACAGGGTCGTCTCGCCGAGGCGCTTCATCTCCTCGTTCTGGCGCTGCGTGACGAGGGTCGCATGCACCTGCAGCGCGTTCTGCAGCAGCTGCCGGAACGACTCGCCGCGCTCGACGATGCGGATCACGTGGTCCTTCACGTCGCGCAGGTAGCGCTGCAGCTCGAGGTCGACGGCGTACTTCTCGAAGCCGCGCTCGAGCGCGTCGAACATGCCGACGAGCGGACGCGTTGCGCGCTGGAACTCCATGACCTCGCTCGCGAGGTCGTAGATGCGCCGGGTCACCTGGGGGTCGCCCGAGAAGAGCTGCTCCTCGATCTCGTCGATGTCGTTCTCGAGGCCGGCGTCGACGGGCGAGTACTCGTCGACGACCTCGTCGAGCACCGCGTAGAGCACCGCCTCCGGCCCCTTGGCGAGCAGCTCGGGGTGCGCCTCGAGCCGGCGCCGCACCCGGGCCAGGTTCGGGGATTCGGCTCGGCGGATGGTGATCGCGAAGTGGGGCCCGACGAAGAGGTGGAGCTCGCCGAACTCGACCTCCTCGACGTCGTCGAGGTACCGCGCGGGCCGCAGCACGACGAACAGGGTGTCGCCGTAGCGTTCGAGCTTCGCCCGCTGGTGCCCCTTGCGCGCGTCCTCGATGGCGAGCGGATGCAGGTCGAACTCCGCCGCGAGCACGTCGAGCTCGGCGTCGGTGGGGCGGTAGAGGCCGATCCACCCGAACCCGCCGTGCTTCGCCATGGTCTCGAAGGTCTCGTCGAGGGTGGCGGGGGTCGCGACGCGCGCTCCGTCGACGTAGACGGCGTTGTCGATGAGAGGCACAGGGCAACTGTCGCACGGCCCGCGAATCGAGGGCCGGCGTCGGCGACGCCGTGGCGCCGTTCCGTCGTGCGGCCCTGCCGCCGCGGCGCCGTGCCGCCCGGGGTCGTGGTCGTCCGGAGTCGCGGTCGCCCGGAGCCGCGGTCGCGTCAGGCGTCGCCGCGCGACGCGGCCGGCTCG
>NZ_RHHB01000029.1 GCF_003710805.1 Agromyces tardus
CCCGGCGGCGGGGCGGGCCCGCCGGGTGCGCGAGACGCGTGGCGGGCGGCCCGCGGCATCCGCTCGCCGCAGCTCGGCTGCCAGCGGGTCGGATGCCGCGAGGGCGGCGGGCGGGGGCGTGCCCTCGGTCTCAGTCAGGTTGGACATGTCGGTCCTCCGGGGTCGCCCCCGCCTCCTCGATCAGCCCTCGACCTCGGCGCGGGCGTCGGCCCACTTCGAGTTGAGCTCGGCGAAGTAGGAGTCCTTGTCGCCGTCGGCGGCACCGCGGGCGATGTCCACGAGCTTCTGGCGGTACAGGTTGCCCCACAGGTCGATCTCGGCGGTATTGAAGATGTCGGTCAGCAGACTCTCCTTGCCGGCCGGGGCGGGCGTCAGCTCGACGTACTCGACCCCGAGCGTGTCGAAGTCCGCGAGGGTCGCCGGCGTGGGGCCGTCGAGGGTCGGTGCGATGCCGCCCTGGTCCTCGGCGTAGCCCGACTCGTTCGCGAACCAGTCGATCCAGGCACGCGCGGCGGCCTTGTGCTCGGAGTGGATGTTGACGGCGTTCTTGTAGTCGCCCGAGATGGTCGAGTGGAACGCGCCGTCGACCTGGTTCGGGAACGGCCAGTAGCCGATGTCGTCGGCCGACCCGCCCGCGTCCTCCGCGGCCTGCTGCATCTGCACGACGGCCCACGAGCCGAGCACCATCGCACCGACCTTGCCGCTGCCGAGGAGTCCCTTCGACTCCTCCCAGTTGGTGGTCAGCGGGTCCTCCTCGGTGAGGCCCTCGTGCACGGCGTCGAACAGGAGCGAGTCGATGAGGTAGTGGTCCTCGCCCTTCGACCAGGGGTCGTCGATCTCGGTGTAGTGGATCGGCGCATCCGGGTTCGCGGTGGGCGTGCCCTGGTTGCCCTCCCACTGCGACAGCGGCCAGCCGTCCTTGTAGTTCGTGTAGAGCGGGATGGCGTCGGTGTCGTCCTTGATCGCCTGCAGGGCGTCGAGGAACTCGGCGGGCGTCGTGGGCGCCTCGGTGACGCCCGCCGCCTCGAAGACCTTCTTGTTCACGACGATGCCCGACGCGTTGCCGGTGATGGCGACGCCGTAGGCCTGGCCGTCGTAGGACTGCTCGTCGACGAAGCGGTACTGCTCCTTGAGCTCGTCGACGGTGCCGAGCGGCTCGAAGTAGGTGGCGAGCTGGTCCTTCGTGATCGTGTTCGGAATGAGCAGCACGTCGCCGTAGTCGTCGGTGTTCATGCGCGTCGCGACTTCGCCCTCGTAGTCGGTGATCGCCTCGAACGTGACGTTCACGTCGGGGTACTGCTTCTCGAACTCGGCCTTGTAGTCCTGGAAGACGGTGTCGACGATGTCGGTGCGCTGGGTGAGCACGGTGATGTCGCCGGCGATCGCGTCGGGATCGCCCGAGTCGCCGCCGCCGGCGCAGCCCGCGAGCAGCATCGCGGAGGTCGCGGCGAGCGCGATGCCGCCGATGAGTCTGGTTGCCATGGTTCCTTCTCCTGTTCGGTATCACCGTTGATCCGCTGGAACACGACCGCGACTTCACGTCTTCGGGATCTCCTGGTGCGGTGTTCGCGGGCCAGCGTATGAGCGTGGTCGCGCCGTCGTCAAGCCGGGATGTCAGCGTTGTCTCGACGTGTCCGACGAGTCCATGACGGCATGGTTCTGGCTTTCATCAGGCATTTCATTCCTGCGTTGCCGATGACCTGCCTTCCCGATGTCCGGGAAATGTCCTACGCTGTCATAGGCGGATGCCGCGCCCGCGACGAGATCGGAGCAACCGATGACCACCCAGACCCGGGCCACCCTCGAAGACGTCGCGCGCCTCGCGGGAGTGAGCTCGAAGACGGTGTCGCGCGTCTACGGCGGAGCCGCGAGCGTCTCCCCCACCACGCGCGAGGCGGTGCTCTCGGCGGCGAAGCGGCTCCGATTCCGCCCGAACACGCTCGCCCGCAGCCTCCGCAGCGGCGGCGTCACGAACACGGTCGCGTTCGTCATCGGCGACATCCGCAACCCGTTCTACTTCCACGTGGCCGCGGGCATCGAGCGCGAGCTCGCCGAGCGCGGGCTCACGATGATCCTCGCGACGACCGACGACTCGCCCGACAGCGAATCGGTCGTGGTCGACGCGCTCATCGCGCAGCGGGTGCGGGCGCTGCTGCTCATCCCGATCTCCGACGACCAGTCCTACCTCGAGGGCGAGCGCCAGCTCGGCATGCCCGTCATCAGCGTCGACCGACCCGCGCGCGACCTCGTCGCCGACGCCGTCGTGCTCGACAACCGCAGCGGCATGGCCGAGGCCGTGCGGTCGCTCACGGCGATCGGGCACCGCCGCATCGGGTTCGTGAGCAACCCGTCGGAGATGTACACGCTGCACGAGCGCCTCACCGGCTACCGGGAGGCACTGCGCGAGGTCGGGGTCACCGACACCGCCCGGTGGGAGCGGCTCGACAACGACCCGTCGATCACCGCCGAGGAGGCCGTGCGCTCCCTGCTCGAGAGCGACGATCCGCCCACCGCGATCGTCACGGGCAACAACCGCGCGACCACGGGCGCGATGCGCGTGCTGCGCGAGCGCGGCGGCGACGTGGCGCTCATCGGCTTCGACGACTTCGAACTCGCCGACATGCTCGGCATCTCGGTCGTCGCCTACGACACGATGGAGCTCGGCCGCGCCGCCGCGCGGCTCACCCTCGAACGGCTCGACGACCCCACGGGCTTCACCCGCCAGGTCGTGATCCCGACGCGGCTCGTGCAGCGCGGGTCGGGCGAGATCCCGCCGCCCGCGGCGTAGTCGTCAGCCCGCGAGCCGCGCCGCGAGCCACGCGGCCTGGCGCTGCCAGTGCAGGCCCTGCCCGCCTTCGTGCTCGTTGAACGCGTACTCCACGACCTCGGCGCCGACGCCGTGGTGGTTCGCCGCGGCGTAGACCGTCGACGGCGGGCAGATCGGGTCCATGAGCGCCACCGAGACGAGCGAGGGCGCCGTCGCGCGCTTCGAGAAGTGGATGCCGTCGAAGTAGGCGAGCGTCGAGAAGACCGTCTCGGCGGCGTCGCGGTGCACCGCGAGGTAGCGCACGATCTCGTTGTAGGGGTCGCGGTCGGTGAGGCCCACCGCCCGCTCGAAGTGGCTGAGGAACGGCACGTCGGGCATCGCGCCCACGAGCCCCTCCACGAGACCGGCCGCGGCGATGGCGATGCCGCCGCCCTGGCTGCCGCCGGTCACGGCCACGCGCGACGCATCGACGACGTCGAGCGAGCGCACCGCGTCGACGGCCAGCACCGCATCGGTGAAGACGCGGCGGTAGTAGTAGTCGGCGGGGTCGTCGATGCCGCGGGTCATGAAGCCGGGGAACGAGGCGCCCGTCCCGTGCGGGTCGGGCGTGCTGCCGCCGGTCCCCCACGCGCTGCCCTGTCCGCGGGTGTCCATGAAGAAATGGGCGTACCCGGATGCCGCCCACTGCAGCCGCTCGTGCGGCAGGCCCCGCCCGCCGCCGTAGCCGTTGTACTCGACGACCGTGGGCAGCGGCCCCGCGGCATCCGCCGGCACGAGGAACCAGCCCCGCACCGGGTCGCCCGCGTAGCCCGAGAACTCGACGTCGTAGACCTCGACGAGCGAGAGCGGCGAGTCGACCCGCGTGAGCCGGGGCGGCTCGGCGACGGCACGGGACTCGGCGAGCGTCGACTGCCAGAACGCGTCGAAGTCGACCGGTTCGGCGACCTCGGGCCGGTACGTGCGGAGTTCGTCGGCGGGCAGGTCGAACCGGGGCATGCGGGCTCCTTCGCGGGATGACGGGTTCGGGCGGACCGGAGGCTCAGCGTAGCGGAGCGGTTCGGCGACCGGGTACGGTCGGCGGGTGAGGAGCCCCAGCGATGCGCCCCGGCCGCCCGTGCGGGTGGTGCTCGTCGTGGTGCTCGCCTACATCGTGGGCGTCGTCGACATCGTCGCCGGCGTGGTGCTCATCTTCCTGCGCTACCTGCCCGACGTGCAGCGCGAAGGGGACCAGACGGTGGTCACGATCTGGGGCGCTGTCATGATCCTGGCCGGGCTGTTCGTGATCGCCGTGGCGTCGGGGCTCACGCGCGGCCGCCACGATGCGCGCGTGCTCGCGTCGATCGCGGTGGGGCTCTCGGCGCTCATCGCCGTGATCGACGTCTTCGTCACGCCGACCGCCCTCTGGTGGCGGCTCGCCGTCGTCGTCGTCGCGGGGCTCGTGCTCATCGCGCTGTGGGCGGGCCGGTCGGGCGCGTTCTTCCGCGAGGCGGAACTGCGGCGGCGTCCGGGGCAGGAGTGATCCGCGAGGCCTGATCGCGCGCCACGATGCGTCGGTGCACGAACCGCACGATCTCGATGCCGGCGATCGCGACGACGGCGGTCGCGAGCACGAGCAGCGCCGTCGGCAACGACAGGGGCACGAACTCGAGGAAGTCCGCCACGAACGGCACCAGGAACGAGAGCACGAGCCCGATCATCATCGACCCGACGATGAGGATCTTCCAGCCGTCGATGGGGCGCGACAGCACCGTGAGCACCCACAGGCCCACGATCCCGAGGATGAGCGTCGACCCCGTGCGCAGCTCCTGCTGGCCGATGCCGAGCCCGTCGACGATGCGGCTGTAGGCGGTGAGCGAGAGCCCGATCACGATGCCCGCGGGGAGGGCGAACGTGAGCGAGCGGTGCAGGAACCCGGGAAGGTAGCGGCGCAGGTTCGGCATGAGCGCGAGGAAGAACGCGGGGATGCCGATCGTGAGCCCGTCGGTGAGCGACAGCTGCCGCGGCAGGAACGGGAACTCGAGCAGCATGATGCCGAAGAGCACGGCGAGCAGCGTGGCGTAGGCGGTCTTCGTGAAGAACAGCATCGAGACGCGCTCGATGTTGGCGATCACCTGGCGTCCCTCGGCGACGACGCCCGGCAGGTTCGCGAACCTCCCGTCGAGCAGCACGACGCGCGCCACGGCCTTCGTGGCGGGCGATCCCGACTCCATGGCGATGCCGATGTCGGCCTGCTTGATGGCGAGCGCGTCGTTGACGCCGTCGCCGGTCATCGCGACGACGTGCCCGCGCTCCTGCAGCGCCGTGACGATCGCGCGCTTCTGGTCGGGCGTGACGCGGCCGAACACGACGTGCTCGTCGAGCACCCGGCCGAGCTCGGCCGAGTCGACGGGCAGCTCGCGCGCGTCGAATCCCTCGTCGGCGTCGAGGCCCACCTCCCGGGCGATCGCGGCGACCGTCTGCGGGTTGTCACCCGAGATGATCCGCACCGCCACGTCCTGCTCGGCGAAGTACGCGAGCGTCTCACGGGCGTCGCCGCGCACCTGCTCGCGGAACGTCAGCAGCGCCACCGGGACGAGCCCGGCGGGCAGCCGCTCCACGTCGGCGTCCTCCTCGGTCATGAGGTGCGGGCTGTGCGCCAGCACGAGCGTGCGGCGGCCGGTGGCGGCGAGCTCGGCGGCTCGGGCGAGCACGGCGTCGGGCGCGGCATCCGGTGCCCGCGGAGTCGCCGCGAGCGGCAGGTCGGCACCGCGCCCCTCCGACCCGTAGGCGGATGCCGCGAACACCATCTCGGGCCCGCCGAGCACCCAGGTGCCGAGCCCGTCGAACGCGACCGCGCTCCACTTGCGCGCCGACGAGAACGGGATGCGCGCCGCCGGCTCGAGCTCGCGCCCCACGGGAAACGGCGCCGCAAGGCATCGCGCGGTGGCGTTCGCCTCGGGCTCGGTGCCGTACCAGGCGAGCACGTCGTGGAACCCGGCCGGCTCGGCGCCCACGTCGTGCGCCGCGTCGAAGACGATCTCGCCCTCGGTGAGCGTTCCGGTCTTGTCGAGGCAGATGAGGTCGACCCGTGCGAGCACTTCGACGGCGGCGAGCTCCTGCACGAGCACGTTCCGTCGCGAGAGCTTCACGGCGCCCACCGCGAACGCGATGCTCGTCATGAGCACGAGACCGAGCGGCACCATCGCCACGACCGACGCGACCGTGCGCACGACGGCGTCCTGCCAGGCGCCCGTCTCGATCGCCGACGGCCAGCCCCCGGCGTTCACCATCTGCGCGTTGAGCACGAGCAGGCCCACCGGTCCGATGATCCACGCGACCCAGCGCAGCACCCGGTCGATCGATCGTCGCAGCTCCGAGGCGACGAGCG
Source organism: Agromyces tardus (assembly GCF_003710805.1). Classification (GTDB taxonomy): domain Bacteria; phylum Actinomycetota; class Actinomycetes; order Actinomycetales; family Microbacteriaceae; genus Agromyces; species Agromyces tardus. The sequence goes on from NZ_RHHB01000029.1 coordinate 6,135, forward strand.
AGAACTGCTTGGCCTCGCTCGAGAGCCTGTTCGCGAACGAGTCCGCGCCGACCCGCGCGACCACGGCGGTGCCGCTGCCGCCGATCACGATCGACCCCGAGAGCACCTCGTCGCCGATCACCTTGTCGACGGGATCGGATTCGCCCGTGAGCATCGACTCGTCGACCTGCAGGCGATCGGATGCCGCGACCAGCCCGTCGGCCGCGACCTGGTCGCCGGCGCGCAGCACGAGCACGTCGTCGCGCACCACCGCGGCGAGCGCGACCTCCTGCTCCGCGTCGTCGCGGAGCACGCGCGCGTGCGGCGCGTGGATCAGCGCGAGCTTGTCGAGCGAGCGCTTCGCCCGGTACTCCTGCACCGATCCGATGACCATGTTGAAGATCGCGGCGAAGCCGAAGAGGGAGTCCTGCCACCGCCCGATCACGAGCAGCACGAGGAAGCAGCCGAGCACGATCGCGTTGAAGAGCGTGAAGACGTTGGCGCGCACGATGCTCCACACGCTGCGGCTCGTGGGGCTCTCGAACACGTTCGATTCGCCGCGCGCGACGCGCTCCGCGACCTCGGCCGCGGTGAGTCCTCGGGGTTCGACCTCGATCGTCGCCACCCGGTCATCACACCACACCCGCGGCATCCGGGGCAGGATGGACGCGGACCGCGACGGCCGCGGCCCGAACGGAGGCGTACGTGAGCGGCAAGGTGGTCATCTCGGGACCGGCATCGTGGAACCGCATCGTGCTGCTCGAGCACCTGCCCGAGCCGGTGCCGCACATGCAGTTCGCGCTCGGCGACCACGAGACCGTGGGCGGCACGTCGGCGGGCAAGGCACTGGGACTCGCTGGCCTCGGCCGCGAGGTCGAGCTCTTCACGCTCATCGGGTCGGATGCCGACGGCGAGCGCCTGCGCGACGTGCTCGGCCGCGTCCCGGGCCTCGAGCTCGACGTGGTCGAGGGCAGGGTGACCGAGCGGCACCTCAACCTGATGACGCCCGTCGGCGAGCGGGTGTCGCTCTACCTCTCCACCCCCGACGACGAGCCGGGACCCGACGACGGCCGCATCGAGGCCGCCATGGAGGACGCCGCCGTGATCGTCATGGACCTCTCGCCGCGCTCGCGCCGGCTGCTGCCCGACGCGCGTGCGTGCGGCCGGCCGATCTGGACCGACCTGCACGACTTCGACGGCGAGTCGGAGTTCCACAGGCCGTTCCTCGAGGCCGCCGACGTGATCTTCATGAACGCCGACCGCATCGGCGACGACCCGGTCCCGTTCCTGCGGCACTGCGTCGAGGAGGGCGCGTCGCTCGCGGTGTGCACGCTCGGCGCACGCGGCGCCGTCGCGGTCGCCGCGGGGGGCGCGGGGGCCGGGGGCGCGCCCGGCGACGGCACGGCCGACGGCGAGCGGATGTCGGTGCACGAGGTCGCCGCGGTCCCCGTCGACGTGCTCGACACGAACGGCGCGGGTGACGCGTTCATGGCCGGCGTGCTGCACGCGACGCTCGAGGGGGCCGCGCTCGACGAGGCCCTCGCCGCGGGCGCGCGCCACGCGGCATCCGTGCTGACGACCCGCCACCTGCACCCGAGCCTCGACGCGCTGCTCGGCGGCTGACCGGCGCCTGACCGACGGCTGACCGACGGCCGCGCGCCGCGTCAGCCGGCGTCGTCGAGGTCGCCGAGCACCTCGAGCGGCGACTCGACGTCGCCCCGCCACGCCTCGACGCCCTCGCGCACCGCGAGCGCGGCGACCACGAGGGCCGCGACGGAGTCCGCCCACATCCAGCCGAACAGCGCGTTGAGGAGCAGGCCGAGCAGCACCGTGCCCGAGAGGTAGGCGCAGAGCAGCAGCTGCTTCGAGTCGGCCACCACGCTGCGGGAGCCCAGCTCGCGGCCGGTGCGGAACTCGAACCACGCCAGCAGCGGCATGACGATGAGGCTCAGCGTCGCGATCGCGATGCCGAGCGGGCTCTGCTCGACGGCCTGCGCGCCGCTGAGGGTGAGGATCGCGTCGACCGTCACGTAGGCGGCGAGCGCGAAGAACGCGATGGCGATCGCCCGCACGGTGGGTCGCTCCCAGCGCTCAGGGTCCTTCCGCGTGAACTGCCACGCCACGGCCGCCGCCGAGAGCACCTCCACGACGGAGTCGAGCCCGAAGCCGATCAGTGCCGCCGACGAGGCGATCGACCCCGCAGTGATCGCCACGATCGCCTCGATCACGTTGTAGGCGATCGTGATGCCCACGATGAAGCGCACGCGGCGGTGCAGCCGCGCCCGGCGCTCGGCGCCGATGGCGGTCATCGGAGCAGCAGGCCGGGGGGCCGGGTCGGCGTGGTCACGGGGTCGATGGTACCCGCGCGGCATCCGCCCGCTCGGGCCGCCGGGTGCGATCATGCCCACGTGACCACGATGACGCAGATCCTGCTGCCGTCCGAGAAGCGCAACCCGGCGAAGGCCCTGCTCGACCAGCTCGACCTCGACTCGGGCGAGCGGATCCCGAAGCGCAGCGGCTTCGGGATCATGCTGCTGCTCTCGGCCGTGATCGCCACGGCCGGCGTGATCACCGACTCGACGGCCACGGTGATCGGCGCGATGATCATCGCCCCCCTCGGCACGCCGATCCTCGGCATCGCGATCGGCATCGTGACGGGCCGGGGCGGGCTGGTCGCGCGCTCGACGCTCTGGGTCGCCGGCGGCCTCGCGGCGGTCGTCGCGATCGGCGCGCTCTTCTCGTTCGCGGTGGTCGATCCGGGCGACCTCGCGTCGAACTCGCAGGTCGCCGGCCGTACCTCGCCCACGCTCATGGACCTCGTCGCCGCGCTCGCGACCGGCGTCGCGGGCGCCTTCGCGATGTGCCGCCGCGACCTCAGCGCGGTGCTGCCCGGCGTCGCGATCGCGATCTCGCTCGTGCCGCCGCTCGCGGTCGTGGGCGTCTGCGCCGGGCAGGGCCAGTGGAACCTCGCGTTCGGCGCCTTCCTGCTGTTCTTCTCGAACGTCGTGGCGATGATCATCGCGGGCAGCGCGGTGTTCACGCTCGCCGGGTACACCCGGGACCCGGATGCCCTGCCCGCGCGCCGGGCCAGGGCCTACGCGATCGTCGCCGTGCTCACCGTGGTGATGCTGCTGCCGCTCGCGTTCAACACGCTCCTCGTGCTGGTGAAGGCGCAGTGGACGGCCGACATCTCGTCGGCGACGACCGAGTGGCTCGGCGACGACTTCGAGGGCGAGTTCCAGGGCATCGAGTGGGACAACCTGACCGCGCGGGTCGCCGTGGAGTCGCCCGACGGCGACGTGCCGCAGGTCGCCGGCCTGCGGAGCCTGCTCTCCTCGAAGCTGCCCGGCCTGGTGTCCGTCGAGCTGAACGTCTCCGATGGCGTCGTGGTGCCGGTGCTCCCCGCGCCGTGAGCGGCGGCCGATCAGATCGCGCGGTGGTCGACGAACGCCATGCGCGGGCCCCGGCGCGGCCGCCCCCGCGCCCCGGCCGCCATCAGCAACCGGATGACCCGGTAGCGGTGCCCGGCCCACGGCGCGAGCGCCTCGAGCATCTCGTCGTCGGTCATGTCGCGGCCGTGCAGGGCGTGACCGACGTAGTTCGCGAGATGGTAGTCGCCGACCGAGACGGCGTCGGCGTCGCCGAGCGCGCGCTGGGCGACCTCGGCGGCGGTCCACGCGCCCACCCCGGCGAAGTGGGTGAGGCGGGCCATGGCATCCGCCCGACCCATGCCCGCCGCTTCGTCGATGCGGGACGCGGACGCCGCGACCCGCTGCACGGTGGCCGCGCGTCGCGGATCGACGCCCGCTCGGTGCCACTCCCACGACGGGATCGACCGCCAGCCCCCGGGCGAGGGCACGACGCGCATCGGCCTCGGCGTGGGCCCGGGCGCGGGCTCGCCGAAGCGCAGCACGAGCCGCCGCCACGAGGCGTGCGCCTGCAAGGTGATGACCTTCTGCTCGAGCACCGCGGGCACGAGCGCCTCGAAGACGCGCCCCGTGCGCGGCACGCGGAGGCCGGGGTTGCGGCGGTGCGCGTCGGCGAGCTCGGGGATGCCGGGCACGAACGTCGCCGCGTCGTCGTCGGCGCCGAGCATGGCGGGCGCGCTGTGCGCGGCGGCATCCGCCCCCTCACCCCACGCGTCGCAGCGGAACCCGCCGTCGGGACGCCGCGCGATGCGCACGGTGGCCGTTCCCGCCTCGGTGCGGGTCGTGCGCCAGACCGCCCCGCCCGCGTCGACGAGGAACGTGGGGTCGCCCGGGCCGCGCCGCAGCGGGCCGATCGTCTGGTGCAGGTCGGTCTCGTGCGGTGGGTGCCAGGTGAGGCTCGCGTCCGCAGTCACCACACCAGTGTGCGCCATGCCGCCGACTGCGCGTCCCGGATCGGGGAGGATCGAGGGTGGGCACCGCCGCAGCGCAGCGGAACCGCCCGCAGTCCCCCGAGCCGAGGAGCACCACATGTCGAACGCCGAGCACGCGGCATCCGCGCACGAGACCCTGCACCGCGAGACGATCGCCGTGCACGCGGGGCGGCCGCCGCGCACGCCCGACGCGCCGCTCAGCACGCCCGTGCATCTCGCGTCGACGTTCGTCGCGGGCGGCCCCGTGGCCTACGGCCGCTACGGCAACCCTTCGTGGGACGCCTTCGAGGAGGCGCTCGGCGCCCTCGAGGGCGGCCGGTGCGTGTCGTTCGCGTCGGGCATCGCGGCGATCGCGGCCGTGTTCGACCTCGTGCCCACGGGCGGGGTGGTCGTGGCCCCGCGTCACTCCTACACCGGCACCATCGGCCAGCTGAACGACCTCGCCGCGAGCCGGGGCGTGACCGTGCGCTTCATCGACGTGCGCGACACGCAGGGCATCGCGGATGCCGCGGCCGGCGCCGACCTCGTCTGGATCGAGTCGCCCACCAACCCGGCACTCGAGGTCGCCGACCTCACCGCGATCGGCCGCGCCGCGCGCGACGCCGGAGCCCTCTTCGCGGTCGACAACACATTCGCGACCCCGTTGCTGCAGCGCCCGCTCGAGGTCGGGGCGCACTTCTCGGTGCACTCGGCGACGAAGGCCATCTCGGGGCACAGCGACGTGGTCATGGGCGCCGTCGTCGCCGCCGACGACGAGCTGCGCGCCCGCATCGTCGCCCGGCGCAGCCTGAACGGCGCCATTCCGGCCCCGCTCGAGTCGTTCCTCGCGCTGCGCGGACTGCGCACCCTGCCCGTGCGCCTCGAGCGCGCGCAGGCGACGGCGCAGGCGCTCGTGACTCGGCTCGAGGGGCATCCGCGCATCGAGGAGGTGCGGTACCCTGGCTTCGGCACGATCATCTCGATCGTCGTGCGCGGCAGCGTCGAGGAGGTCGAGCGCTTCGCGGACTCCACGCGCGTGTGGGTGCACGCGACGAGCCTCGGCGGGGTGGAGTCGACGCTCGAGCGGCGCCGGCGCTGGCCCGCGGAGGCCGAGACGATCCCCGAGGGGCTCGTGCGCCTCTCGGTGGGGCTCGAGCACGTCGACGACCTCGCGCGCGACCTGGAGCGGGCGCTCGACGCGCTCGCCTGAGCAGCCGCCGGTCGAGTAGCGCGAAACGCGTATCGAGACCCACCCCGCCGGTCGAGCAGCGCGAAGCGCGTATCGAGACCCACCCCGCCGGTCGAGTAGCGCGAAGCGCGTATCGAGACCCACCCCGCCGGTCGAGTAGCGCGAAGCGCGTATCGAGACCCACCCCGCCGGCGGTCTCGATACGGCGCTGCGCGCCTACTCGACCCACGAAGGTCTCGATACGGCGCTGCGCGCCTACTCGACCGGCAGGGACGCTGCGCGCCTACTCCACGAGCAGGGGGGACTCAAGCCCCTGTCGGGCGGTGGCCTGCGCTCCTAACGTGGGCACACGATCATCCAGGAGGACGTGTGACGCTCACCGGGACCGACGGGTCCCTCGACAGGCGGACGCCGACGACGGCGAACGCCGACGCGACGACTCCGACGGCCGTGCCGGCCGCGGGACTGAGCCCGTGGCGCCCGATGGCGCCGCCCGCCCCGCGCGGCCCGCTCAGCGCAGCACTGCTCCGGCTCCTGATGCGCCGCCGGCTCGCGACCCTCGACCACGTGGATGCCGCGGCCACCGGCCTGCTCGCGCGCACCGCCGATGCGCTCACCGACGCCGACCTGCAGCTCTCGCTCTTCCTGCTCTACGAACTCCACTACGGCGGGATCGAGGAGGTTCCCGACTCGTGGGAGTGGGAGCCCAAGCTGCTCGCCGCGCGCCAGTCGCTCGAGCGCGCCTTCGAACTGGCGCTCCGCAACGCCGTGCCCCACAGCGAACCGGACCACGACGTGCCCTCGGCACTCGCCGACCTCATCGCGCGCGCCGAGCCACCACGGCTCGGGGCGTTCATCGAGCACGACGCGACAGTCGACCAGGTGCGCGAGGTGCTGGCGTGCCGCTCGATCTCCGCCCTGCACGAGGCCGACGCCCACAGCTGGACGATCCCGCGGCTGCACGGCGCAGCCAAGTCGGCGCTCGTCGAGATCCAGTCCGAGCGGTACGGGGGTGGCCAGCCGGGGCGGATGCACGCCACGACGTTCGCCCGCTGCCTGCGCGGCGCGGGCCTCGACGACCGGTACGGCGCCTACGCCGACCACGTGCCCACCGCCGTCTACACCTCCGCGAACGTGATGTCGCTGTTCGGCCTGCAACGGCGGCTACGAGGGGCGAGCGTGGGCCATCTCGCGGCCTACGAGTCCACGTGGTCGCTGCCCGTCGGCGCGTGCGCGAACGGGATGCGGCGGCTCGGGCTCGGCGACGACGTGATCGCGTACTTCGACGAGCACGCCCGCGCCGACGCCGGGCTCGAACACCTCGCGACGCACGACCTCGCCGGCGCACTCGCGGAGGAGGAACCCGATCTCGCCGCCGACATCCTCTTCGGCGCCGCAGCGTGCCTCTTCATCGACGGACGCCTCTGGTCCGGCGTCCTGTCGCGGTTCCGCGCGGGCGATCCGGCGCTGCTGCAGCCGCTCGACTGAGGGATCCGTCGATCGAGTAGCGCGAAGCGCGTATCGAGATCACAACCGCGTAGGTCCGTCGATCGAGTAGCGCGAAGCGCGTATCGAGATCTCGTCCGACGGGTCTCGATACGGCGCTGGCGCGCCTGCTCGACCGGCGGGGGTCGCGGCATCCGCGCTCGGGTGTCAGGCTGGGGCGATGACCGGCAAGCGCATCCTCTTCATCGGCGGCAGTGGCGTCATCAGCTCGGCGTGCGTGGCGCGCGCCGTCGCGCAGGGGCACGAGGTGAGCGTGCTCAACCGCGGCGCGTCATCGTCGATCCGCCCGCTGCCCGACGAGGTGCGCACGATCGTCGCCGACATCCGCGAGCCCGACTCGGTGCGTGCGGCGCTCGGCCACGGCACGGGCAGCCCGCAGGAGTTCGACGTGGTGTGCGAGTTCCTCGCCTTCACGCCCGAGCACGTGCGCACCGACCTCGAGTTGCTCGAGGGCCGCATCGGCCAGTACGTCTTCATCAGCTCGGCGTCCGCGTACCAGACCCCGCCGAGCCGGCTGCCGGTCACCGAGTCGACGCCGCTCGTGAACCCGTTCTGGCAGTACTCGCGCGACAAGATCGCCTGCGAGGACCTGCTCATCGGGGCGCTGCGCGAGCGGGGCTTCCCGGCCACGATCGTGCGCCCGTCGCACACCTACGACCGCACGCTGCTGCCGACGACCGGCGGCTGGACCGACATCGCCCGCATGCGCGCCGGCAAGCCCGTGGTGGTGCACGGCGACGGCACGAGCCTCTGGACCATCACGCACCACACCGACTTCGCGGTCGCGTTCGTGGGCCTGCTCGGCAACCCGTTCGCCGTCGGCGACACCTTCCACATCACGGGCGACCACGCTCCGACCTGGAACCAGGTCTACGGCTGGCTGGCGGATGCCGCGGGCGCGCCCGATGCCGAGTTCGTGCACGTGGCATCCGACACCATCGCGGCCGTGCACCCCGAGTGGGGACCGGGCCTGCTCGGCGACAAGTCGCACTCGATGGTGTTCGACAACGCGAAGGTGAAGGCGCTCGTGCCCGAGTTCGCCACGACGATCACGTTCGACGAGGGCGCGCGGGAGATCATCGCCTTCTACGACGCACACCCCGACCTGCAGCTCGTCGACCCCGTGGCCGACGACGCGTTCGAGCGCATCCTGGCGCTGCCGCGCGGCTGACCCGCCCGCCGGTCGAGTAGCGCGAAGCGCGTATCGAGACCCGCCCGCCGGTCGAGTAGCGCGAAGCGTATCGAGACCCACCCCGCCGGTCGAGTAGCGCGCAGCGCGTATCGAGACCCGCCCGCCGGTCGAGTAGCGCGAAGCGTATCGAGACCCACCCCGCCGGTCGAGTAGCGCGCAGCGCGTATCGAGACCCCGTCGACGAGGGTCTCGATACGGCGCTTCGCGCCTACTCGACCGGCGGAGCCCGAGGGTCTCGATACGGCGCTTCGCGCCTACTCGACCGGCGGAGCCCGAGGGTCTCGATACGGCGCTTCGCGCCTACTCGACCGGCGGAGCCCGAGGGTCTCGATACGGCGCTTCGCGCCGACTCGACCGGCGGGAGGATCCCCCACGGGTATCCTCGAAGCAGACGGGTACGGGCGAGGGGGAACGCTCATGACGCGATTCGCTGGGCTGCCGTTCGTCGTGATCGACGACGGGACGCTTCCGGCCGACACGGTGCCCCGGCTGCTGCCCTTCGCCACGTCGGTCGCGGTGGTCGCCCCGACGAGCGAGAGCGACCTCGCCGCCCAGTTCGTCGAGGCGGGCATTCCCGCGACCGTGCACGCCCACGGCGGCGCCCTGCTCCGGCAGGCGGCCGCGCACTCCGTCGGAGCCGCGCGGCGTCGCTCGCGTCACGCGCACGCCCCGGTGACTGAGTCGGATGCCGCGACCTCGCCGGATGCGACCGGCACCGCGGCGGCGGATGCTGCCGGGTCGCGCGACGCGGCCGCGTCGAGTGCCGCGCCAGACCCGCGCGACCGCCGCGGCCTGGGCCACGCCGTGGAACTCGGCGCGTCGGACGCGATGACGATCGTCGTGACCGGACCGCCCGACGACCCCGGGGACTGGATGCGCTGCGCGCTCCTGGGTGTCTCGGGCCTCACTCGGGGCGGACGGGTCATCGTGCCCATGCTGGTGCTGGCCGACGGCGAGCTGCCCGAGGGTCCGGTGGTCGCGCTGAGCGCCGGCGACGCGTCATCCGGGTATGAGGAGATCCTCGCGGCGGGCCTCGCCCAACGCCTGGAGCGGCCGGTCGAGCTGATCTCGTCGGCGGCCGACGGCGCCGATCCAGAGTCCGACGAGCCGTCCCCCGCCGAGCGGCTCGCCCACGACGCCGGCGTCGCGTGGGTGCGCCGCTCGCTCGACGACCCGCTCGGCGAGGTGCTCTCCCGTCGTGAGCGGATCGGTGCGGTCGTGACGACCGTGGTCGACGTCGCCGAGGGATCCACGCTCGAGCCCGGCGGCGACCTGACACCCGACGCTGTGGCATCCGGGAGCCCCCGCACCGCGATCGAGGTACTGCGGGACGCGCCGCACGACGTGATCGTGGTGTTCGACGGTGCGCGCCTGCTGCTCGGCGACGAGCAGGGCCGGCTCATCGCCGACGGCGTGAACGAGGCGCTCGCGGCCGAGGCCGACGACACCGGGGGCGCTGCAGACGACGCGGACGCGCCCGGGCCCGCAGCCGTGCCAGCTCACGTGCCCACGGTCGACATCGTGGGCGTGCGCGTGAGCGCGCCGATGGCGGACTCGATCGCCGATCCCGCGCACGTGGTGTTCGACGAGCCGACCTTCGCGGTTCCGGAAGCCGGCCCCGACGGCCGCACGCCCGACATCCTCACGGGCGTCGCCCGCTCCCTCGCGACGATCGGCGCCGCGCTGGCCTCGGTGGGCACCGGTCGTCACCGCAGCGACGCCGAGGCATCCGCCGACTGAGAATCGACTGAGGAAACCTCGGGTCGGGGGACCTTCTGCCCCGTCGTCGCGTGGGCGCCGAGCGTACCGTCGCTCGCGTCGAAGCCCATGCGGGAATGCACAGGAAGGAGACCGTCATGGCACGCAATCTGGTCCGGTTCGACCCGTTCGCAGAACTCTCGGCGCTGCAGAAGCAGCTCTTCTCCGACGACTGGCTCCGTTCGTCTCGCCGGTCGATGCCGACCACCGACATCTACACCGAGGACGACTCGAAGCTCACCGTCGAGGCGCACCTGCCCGGATTCTCGGAGTCCGACATCGACGTGGACGTCGACCAGGGCGCTCTGGTGATCCAGGCCGAGCGCCACGAGAAGGAGGAGGACAAGGGCAAGAAGTACGTCGTGCGCGAGAGCAGCAGCAGCTACTACCGCCGCATCGCCCTCCCCGAGCAGGCCGATGAGGAGGCCGTGCAGGCGAAGTTCTCCGGCGGGGTCCTCCGTGTCACCGTCCCCTACAAGGCCGTCGCGTCGCCCCGCAAGATCGAGATCGCGACCGGCGACACCTCGTCCTGACCCGGCCGCCCCGAGCCCGGCGGCCCGAACCGCCGGCAGCAGCTGAGGCCCTCGATCTCTCGGGGGCTTCACCTGTGCGAGCGGATGCCGCGGGCCGAGCGGGTGCCGTAGCGGCGCTGCGGCACCGCGCGGCATCCGTCGTACGCTGACCACCATGCGCTTCGGAACCCTCGACTTCACGCAGGCCCTCGACTCGCCCGAGCTGCTCGCGGCGGCGACCGCCGCTGCACTCGGCGCCAGCGAACCGGCGGATGCCGCGGGCGTGCTCGTGTCGGCGATCGACCCGGCGCTCGCCGACACCGCCGCCTTCTGCGAGCACTACGAGATCTCGATGGCCGACGGCGCCAACTGCGTGATCGTGCAGGCCCGCCGCGGCGAGCGCACGTGGTACGCCGCATGCCTCGTGCGCGGGTCCGATCGCGCCGACGTGAACGGCGTGGTGCGCCGCCACCTCGAGGCGCGCAAGCTCTCGTTCGCGCCCATGGATGCGGCCGTCGAACTGACGGGCATGGAGTACGGCGGCATCACGCCCGTCGGGCTGCCCGCGGACTGGCCGATCCTCGTCGACCGGTCGGTCGCGGGCCATGAGCGCCTCATCGTCGGGAGCGGCATCCGCGGGTCGAAGCTGCTCGTGAGCGGGGCGTTCCTCGCGTCGCTGCCGAACGCCGAGGTGCTGCCGCTCGCGCTGACGGGCTGACCGGACGAGCCGGTGTCGCGGCGCGCCTCGTCGCGCATCCGGTGCGCCCACGGGACGCAAGGCCTGTCGCCCGCCGCGGCCCCGGAGTACGGTCGGGAGGAGGACACCGGAAGGAACCCCGATCATGACCGATTTCGTCGACCCGCTCGAAGAACCCCTCGGCTACGACATGGACCCGTCGCGCGCCCGCGCCCTCGCCGAGGAGGAGGAGGCCAACAACGAGGAGGTCGCGCGCGAGCGGGCTGCGGAGGACCGCCGCGAAGCCGAGGCGGAGGGCCTGGAGTAGGGCCCAGCGGCATCCGGGTGCCGGAGTCGCCGGGCGATCCCGCCGCACTGTCGGCGGCCGGGTGGAGACTGGGAACATGTGCGGACGCTTCGCGAACGACGCCAAGGTCGACGAGCTGATCCAGGAGTTCGTGGCGCAGGGCGGTGACTACCGCGACTGGAGGCCGCAGTACTCGATCGCCCCCACCGAGGTCGTGCCGATCGTGCGCGAGCGGCAGAACAAGGAGACCGGCGAGATCGTGCGCTCGGTCGATCCGGCCGTGTGGAACTTCCATCCCTCGTTCATGAAGGACTCGAAGCGGCCGCAGTTCAACACGCGCATCGAGACCGTCTCCACGAACGGGCTCTGGAAGGGCGCGTTCGCGTCGTCCCGCTGCCTCGTGCCGATGCGCGGCTACTACGAGTGGACGGGCGAGCCCGGTCACAAGCAGGCGTTCTTCCTGCACGGCGAGCAGCCGCTGCTCGCCGCGGCCGGCATCTACACCGCGCGCAAGGTCGACGACGAGTGGGAGGTGTCGATGTCGATCATCACCCGTGAAGCGCGGGATGCCTCGGGCGAGGTGCACGACCGCATGCCCGTGTTCCTCGACCGCGACGCGTGGGACGAGTACCTCGCCCCCGTCAAGCTCGACGACGCCGGCAAGCAGCACATGGTCGCCCTGCTCGACGCGGAGTCCGAGAAGGTCGCATCGACCATCACCAACTACGAGGTCGACCGGCGGGTCAACAACTCGCGCACCGTCGACCCGGGCGATCCCACCCTCATCGAGCCGCTGTCGTGAGCGCCGCACCGTGAGCGCCGCACGCGATGCCGAGGTCCTCGAGGTCGACGGCCACGAGGTCCGGGTGAGCCATCCCGACAAGGTCGTCTTCCCGCAGCCCGGCCTCACCAAGCTCGACCTCGTGCGCTACTACCTCGACGTCGCCGACGGCGCGCTCCGGGGTGCCGGCGGCCGGCCGATGGTGCTCAAGCGCTTCGTGAAGGGCATCGAGAAGGAGGCCTTCTTCCAGAAGCGCGTGCCCGAGAACCACCCCGACTTCATCGACACCGCCACGCTGCGGTACGCGTCGGGCACCTCCGCCGAAGAGACGGTGATCCGGGATGCCGCGGGCCTCGCCTGGGTCGTGAACCTCGGCTGCATCGACCTCAACCCGCACCCCGTGCGCGCCGAGGACCTCGACCATCCCGACGAGCTGCGCGTCGACCTCGACCCGATGCCGGGGGTGGACTGGTCGCAGATCGTCGACGTCGCGATGATCGCCCGCGACGTGCTCACCGACCACGGGCTCGTCGGGTGGCCCAAGACCTCGGGCTCGCGGGGCATGCACCTGCTCGTGCGCATCGAGCCGCGCTGGAGCTACCCCGAGGTGCGCCTCGCCGCCGAGTCGCTCGCCCGCGAGGTCGAACGGCGGGCGCCCGGACTCGCGACCGCGCGCTGGTGGAAGGAGGAACGCGGCGAGAGCGTGTTCGTCGACTTCAACCAGAACGCGAAGGACCGCACCGTGGCATCCGCCTATTCGATCCGTCCGCTGCCCGACGCGCGGGTGTCGACGCCGCTCGACTGGGCCGAGGTGCGCGGATGCCGCCCCGAGCAGTTCACCGTGGCATCCGTGCCGCGCCGCTACGCCGAACTCGGCGACCCGCACGCCGGCATCGACGACGCGGCGGGCAGCCTCGACGGCCTGCTGCGGCTCGCCGACGAGCTCGGGCCGGCCGAGAAGGCACCGCGCGGCAAGGGCGGCGACGGGGGCGGAGGCCGCCGGCTGTCGACGATGCCGCTCATCGAGATCGCCCGCACCGAGACGAAGCCCGAGGCGCTCGAAGCGCTCGAACGGTGGAAGGCGAAGCATCCCGAGGTCGTGGCCGCCCTCACCCCCGCCGACGTGCTCGTCGACGGCATGCGCGGTTCGAGCTCGCTCTGGTACCGCGTGCGCGTGAACCTGCAGCACGTGCCCGAGGCCGAGCGGCCCGAGCAGGGCGAGCTCGAGGCCGACTACGACCCGTGGGCCGGGAAGACCTGGCCCACTGGCCGCGACGGCCGCTGAGCGCACGGCGCGGGTCGGCGCAAGCCGCCGCGCTCAGTACCCCGTGGTCTCCCGCACCGTGTAGGCCGACTCGAGCGCCGCCACTTCGTCGTCGGTGAGGTGCACGTCGAGTGCGGCCGCGGCATCCGGCAGGTGATGGGGCTTCGTCGCGCCGACGATCGGCGCGCTGACGACCGGGTTCTTCAGCACCCAGGCGAGGGCGACCTGCGCCATCGGGATGCCGCGCGCCGCGGCGACCCGCTCGACGGCATCGGCGACGGGCTTGTCGGCGTCGCTGAAGCTGCGGTCTGCCACGGGATCGTTCGACGAGCGCTGCGTCGCGCCTCCCCACGGGCGGGCGACGCGACCCTTCGCGAGCGGGCTGTAGGGGATGCTGCCCACGCCCTGGTCGGCGAGCAGGCCGAACATCTCACGCTCCTCCTCGCGGTACATGAGGCTGTACTGGTCCTGCATCGACACGAACCGGGTCCAGCCGTGGGCCGCCGCGGTGTACTGCAGCTTCGAGAACTGCCAGGCGTGCATGGCCGAGGCGCCGAGATACCGCGCCTTGCCCGCCTTCACGACGTCGTGCAGCGCCTCCATCGTCTCCTCGACCGGCACCTGCGGGTCGAACCGATGGATCTGGTAGAGGTCGACGTAGTCGGTGCCGAGGCGCGTGAGCGAGGCATCCACCTGCTCCATGATCGCCTTGCGCGACAGGCCCGAGCCGCCGGGGCCGTCGTGCATCGGGAAGCGCACCTTGGTGGCGAGCACGACGTCCTCGCGACGGCTGTACCTCGTGATGGCGCGACCGACGATCTCCTCCGAGGTGCCGTAGCCGTACACGTTCGCGGTGTCCCAGAACGTGATGCCGAGCTCGACGGCCTGCCGGAAGATCGGCTCGCCGCCCTCGTCGTCGAGCGCCCACTCGTTGAAGCCGCGCGAGGTGTCGCCGAAGCTCATGCAGCCGAGGGCGATGCGGCTGACCTTCAGGCCCGAACTTCCGAGTCGTGTGTAGTGCATGGGGATACCGTGCCTTCCTTGCTCGAGGCCGACGCTACGCGCGGTGCGCGCGCCGAGGGAGGCCCTGCCAGTACGTGGACCGCCGGTCACCCCTGTGTCGTACGCTCGGGGAAGGACGCCGGTTCGACAGACGGCGGCCGGAGGTCACCATGAGCACGACCACCCCGTCCCTCCTCCGACTCGGCATGATGGCCACGTCGCGCAAGCCCGACGAGCGGCGCCTGCCGCTGCATCCGTCGCACCTCGAGCGCATCGACGACGACCTGCGCGCGAACCTCATGCTCGAGCACGGCTACGGTGAGCGCTTCGGCGTGTCCGACGCGCAGCTCGCTGAACTGGTCGGCGCGGTCGCCTCGCGCGAGCAGATCATCGCCGAGGCCGACGTGATCACGCTGCCGAAGCCCCTCGCATCCGACCTCGCCGAGCTGCGTGACGGGCAGGTGCTCTGGGGCTGGCCGCACTGCGTGCAGGACCGGGCCATGACGCAGCACGCCATCGACAAGGGCCTCACGCTCATCGCCTGGGAGGCCATGAACCACTGGAAGGCCGACGGCGGGTTCGGGCTGCACGTCTTCCACAAGAACAACGAGATCGCCGGATACTGCTCGGTGCTGCACGCCCTGCAGCTGTGCGGCTCCACGGGCGACTACGGGCGGCGGCTCAACGCCGTCGTGATCGGCTTCGGCGCCACGGCGCGCGGCGCGGTCACCGTGCTCAACGCCCACGGCATCCACGACGTGCGCGTGCTCACCAACCGCGACACGGCCGCCGTGGGCTCGCCCATCCCGTCGATCGACATCATCCGGTTCGAGCACGACCCCGAGGCCCCGTTCGCGAGCACGGTGAACACCGACGACGGACCGGTCGCGCTCGCGCCCTTCCTCGCCGCGCACGACATCGTGGTCAACTGCACCCTGCAGGACCCGAACGCGCCGCTCACCTACCTCCGCACCGAGGACCTCGGGGCGTTCCGCCCCGGCAGCCTCATCGTCGACGTGTCGATCGACGCGGGCATGGGATTCGAATGGGCACGGCCCACGTCGTTCGCCGACCCCATGTTCACGGTCGGCGACTCCACGAACTACTACGCGGTCGACCACAGCCCGTCGTACCTGTGGAACTCGGCCACGTGGGAGATCAGCGAGGCACTCCTGCCATTCCTCCGCACGGTGATGGAGGGCCCGGAGGCGTGGGCGGCATCCGACACCATCCGCCGCGCGACCGAGATCGAGGGCGGCCGCATCCGCAACGAGGCGATCCTGCAGTTCCAGGGGCGCTCGGCCGAGTACCCCTACGCTCCGCTCGCCTGACGGGATGCCGCCGCGGCATCCGCCTGCTCGGATGCCGATGTCGCGGCCCAGCTCGCCAGCAACTGCAGTCGCTCCTCGCTCGGCGAAGCCGGCTCGGCCGTGTAGGCGAACATGGTGAGCCCCGGATCGGCGGGCAGCTCCATGGCCTCGTAGGCGAGCTCGAGGTCGCCGACCACCGGGTGGTGCAGGTGCTTCACGCCGGTGCGGTGGAAGCGCACGTTGTGGTTCGCCCACTTGGTGCGGAACTCCTCGCTGCGCGTGGAGAGCTCGCCGATGAGCTCCATGAGCCGCCGGTCGTGCGGGTTGCGACCGGCCGTGCCGCGAAGGATGGCGACGAGGTCGTTCGCGCCCTGCTCCCACTCGGGGTAGAAGTCGCGCGAGCGCGGATCGAGGAAGACGAACCGGGCGTTGTTGGCGGGGCGCCCTGGCTCGGCGCTCGCGAAGAGCTCCGAGTAGAGCGCGCGCCCGAGCTGGTTCGTGGCGAGCACGTCCATGTGCTCGTCGCGCACCCACGCGGGCACGCCGATCCATCCGTCGAGCAGTCGCTGCAGGCCCGGGCGAACGTGCTGCGTGAGCGTCGGCCGGCGGCGTGGCGAGAGCGTCGTGCGCAGGGCGCGGGCGAGGTCGAAGAGGTGCGCGGTCTCGGCCTCGTCGAGCTGCAGCGTGCGCGCGATCGAGCCGAGCACCTCGTCGGAGACGCCGTTCAGGTTGCCGCGCTCGAGGCGCGCGTAGTAGTCGACGCTCACGCCCGCGAGCATCGCCACCTCCTCGCGCCGGAGGCCGGGCACCCGGCGGTGGCCGCCACCGCCGCCGGCGAGGTTCACCTGCTCGGGGCTGATCCTGGCCCTGCGCGACCGCAGGAAGTCGCGGATCTCTGCGCGTTGGTCCATGCAGCACACGGTACGCCGACCCCGGTGCGAGAGGGAGGACCTGCCGGTACACGGAACGACAGGCACTCCCTCATCGCACGCGAGCGGCGTTGACTCGAGGTCCGCCCGGGCCCCGCAGCGTCGCCGCCTCGACGACCGGGAGCCGCCGCGACGGGCGGTCGGGCCATTGCCGCCTGGACCTGCGCCCGCCAGAATCGACCCAGCGAGAGGACCGGCCATGACCACGTGGACCACCGACGAACTCACCCGCATCGGCGGGGCGACCGAACTGAAGATCGCGTCGCGGCGCACCGACGGATCGTTGCGACCGTACGTGACCATCTGGATCGTGCGCGCCGGCGACGACCTGTACGTGCGCTCCGCGTACGGCCCCGGCAACCCGTGGTTCGTGCGCGCGCGGCGGAGCGGGAGCGGACGCATCCGGGCCGGCGGGGTCGAGCGCGACGTCACCTTCGCGGAGCCCGCCGCCGACGCGCACGCCGCGATCGACGCGGCCTACCACGCGAAGTACGACCGCTACGGGGCGAACATCGTGGGCACGGTCGTCGGGCCGCAGGTCGTGGCGACGACGATCCGGCTGGTGCCGGCCGACTGAGCCCGTCGCCGCCGCGCCGCTCCTCGCCTCAGGCGATGCCGCCGCCGTCGACGACGAGCGCCGACCCCGTCACGTAGCTCGACTCGTCGCTTGCGAGCCACACCACGGCGGCCGCGACCTCGCGGGGCTCGCCCATGCGGCGCAGCGGACGATCGGCCGCCTCGGCGAGGAACGCGTCGGCGTCCTGCGCGAGCTGGCGCGCCTCGTCGCGCAGCATCCCCGTGTTGACGTCGCCCGGGTTGACCGAGTTGACGCGGATGCCCTGCGGGCCGTGGTCGATCGCGAGCGCCCGGGTCATGTTCACCACGGCACCCTTCGACGCGCAGTACGAGATCGCCCGGCCGCCGCCCTTGAGCCCCCACCCCGAGCCGGTGTTCACGATCGAGCCGCCGCCCGCCGCGGCCATGATCGGCACCACGTGCTTGCACATGAGGAAGATCGAGCGCACGTTCACGCCGAACACGCGGTCCCACTCCTCGACGGTCGTCTCGACCGCGGTCGTGCGACGGATGATGCCCGCGTTGTTGAAGACGACGTTGACGCCGCCGAGTTCGGCGACGGTCGTCGCGACGGTGCGTTCGATGTCGGCCTCGTCCGAGACATCCGCCGCCACTGCGATCGCCGTGCCGCCCGCGGCGCGGATCTCCGCCGCGACCGCCTCGGCGGCCTCGCCGTTCAGGTCGACGACCGCGACCGCGGCCCCCTCGGCGGCGAGTGCGATGGCGGTGGCGCGGCCGATGCCGCCCGCTCCGCCCGTGACGATCGCCTGCTTGTGCTCAAGGCGCATGGCCTTCTCCTTCGTGTTCGGGTGCGTGGACTGGGTAGAGACTGGTGGATGCCGGGCCGGTGACGACCCGGATGAATCCGGCGAGGCCGGCGTCGACGTCGCGGTCGCCCGTGTCGACGAGCAGCGGACGTCCGCCGAGGTCGATGAGCTTCTGCTCGGGCGCGACGACGAGGAGCGGATCGGCGCCGAGCTCGCCGACGACCCGCGCCGAGAGCTGCTGGTTGCCGCGGCCGAGCAGGAACCCCTGGCCGCCGATGATCGACACGACCGCCTTGGCGGGGCCGCGCCGCACCTCGTCGAGCAGCTGCTGCTCGGAGGCGCCGGCGAGCACGAGCTCGCCGTCGAGCACGACGTCGACGCCGAGGGGCGTCTTCGCGACGCCGAGTTCGCGCGCGAGCTCCGCCATCGTGCCGCCCGGGCCGAGCAGGTAGCGGATGCCGCGCTCCATCCGGTCTGCGGCACCGTGCGCCGCGGCGCGCACCGCCGCGTGCTCGCCGGCGGACGTGGCGGACTTGCGCGCCTGCGTGCGCCCCGGGCGGTCCGGTACCCGGAGCATGCCGTAGAGGCGCGGCTCGACCCGGGCACGGCGAAGCGCGGCCTCGTCGACGTCGAGCACCTCGCGGAGCTGCGTGGGCAGGGAGCCCTCGGTGAGCCAGGCCGCCGCGAGGGCGCCAGCGGCGCTCGGGCTCACGGCGAACGCGGGCGAGTACATCTTGACCCCGGCGGGGATGCCGAGCGCCGCCACCTCGCCGGTCGAGCAGCGAGCGCCAGCGAGCGTATCGAGACCACCACCCTCCAGATCTCGATACACGCTCCGCGCCACTCGATCGACGGAAGCCTCGCCGGTCGAGTAGCGAGCGCCAGCGAGCGTATCGAGACCACCACCCTCCAGATCTCGATACGCGCTCCGCGCTACTCGATCGACGGAAGCCTCGCCGGTCGAGTAGCGAGCGCCAGCGAGCGTATCGAGACCCTCCACTTCGTCGCCAGGGGTCTCGATACGCGTCGCCTCCGGCGGCGCTGCTCGACCGGCGAGGGCGAGGCCCGTCGCGACATCCCGTGCCGTGCCGTCGCCGCCCGCGAACAGCACGAGTGTCGCGCCGGCTGCCGCGAGCGCCCGCGCCGCTGCGGCAGTGTCCGCGGCCGACGTCGGCTCGCCCGACTGCGCCACCACGACCGGCTCGAGACCGGCCGCGCGCACCGCGTGCTCCCCCATCGCGCCGGCGACGGTGAGCACGCGCGCGTTCGGATGCGACGCGGCCACCACGGCGAGCGCCGCCGACGCGCGCTCGTCGGCCCGGGAACGAGCACCCCGCTCCCGCGCGAGACGCTGCACGTCGGCGCCGTCGCTGCCGGCGAGGCCGGCGGGACCGCCGACCCCGGCGACGGGGTTCACGATGAGTCCGAGCACGTCAGGCCGCGACCTCATCCGCCGCAGCATCGCCGGAGCCGGCACCGCCGACGGCGCCCGCACCGAAGTACTTGCGCCGGTACGCCCGCCACGTGATCGCCCAGCGCTCGGGGTCGTCGAGATCGTCGTGGTGCGTGTGGTGCACGGTCTGGCGGTGCGGCGCGGAGCGCACGGTCTCGGGCTCCTCCCGCGCCTCGCGGGCGATCTCGGCGAGGACCGCCGCGTACTCGTCGAGCTCGGCCATCGAGTACGACTCGGTGGGCTCGAGCGTGAACGGCTGCGGCACGACATACGGGTGGTGGCTCGTCCAGTAGTGCATGCCGAAGTCGCTCGCGCGCACGCCGATCTCCTCGGACGTGATGCCCGTCTCCTCGAACAGCTCCTGCCACGAGTACCGCACCTGCTCGATCCGGCGCCGGCCCGTGGCGTAGGGCGCCGACGCGCCGGGGATCTCGAGCACCTTCGTCATCAGGTAGTTGTTGTTGAGCACCGCGGTCTCGGCGACGGCCCGGAGGCCCTCGGCGCCGAGCGCCATGATCCACGCGTAGGCGCGCACGATGTTCGGCACGACGCCGAAGAACGGCCCGACCGACCCGATCGAGCGCTCACCGGCCTCGCGCACGACGAAGCGGTCGCCCTCGCGCTCGACGCGCGGGCCCGGCAGGAACGGGGCGAGCGCTTCGCTCACGGCGTTGGCGCCGGTGCCCGGGCCGCCACTGCCGTGCGGCGTGCCGAAGGTCTTGTGGATGTTGAAGTGGCAGACGTCGAAGCCCGCGTCCCGCGCCCGGGTGATGCCGAGGATGCCGTTGGCGTTCGCCTGGTCGTACGAGGCGAGGGCGCCGACGGCGTGCGCGGCATCCACCCACTCGGTGATCGCCGGGTTGTAGATGCCGGTGTCCTCGGGGTTGGTGACCATGATCGCGGCGGTGCGCGGCGACAGCGCCGCCCTGAGCGCGGCGAGGTCGGGGTACCCGTCGGGGTCCGGATGCAGCGTGATCACCTCGTAGCCGGCGGCCTTCGCCGCGGCGGCGTTCGACGGGTGGCTGAAGATCGTGGTGATGACCTCGCGGCGCTGCGCGCCCTCGCCGTTCGCCTCGTGGAACGCGCGGATCATGGCGATGTTGGCCCAGATGGCGGCGGAGCCGCCCTGCGTGTGCAGCGACACCCGGTCCATGCCCGAGATCTCGGCCAGCATCCGCTCGGTCTGCCAGATGATCTCGAGCACGCCCTGCGCGTCGTCGGGGTCCTGCAGCGGATGCAGCGCGGTGAGGTCCGGCGTCGCGATGAGCTGGTCGTTCACCTTCGGGGCGTACTTCATCGTGCACGTGCCCTGCCCGACGTCGACGTTGAGGTCGGCGCCGAGGTTCTCCTGCGAGAGCCGGAGGTAGTGCTTGAGTACGCGCATCTGCCCGAGCTCGGGCAGCGCGGGCGGCGCGGAACGGCGCAGGCCGTCGGGCAGGTCGCCGACGACATCGCCGACGGCGGCGCGCACCCCCGGTTCGACCGGGGTGACGAGCACGCCGCGCTCGCCCGGCGTGGACAGCTCGAAGATGATCGGCTCGTCCCAGCGGGCCTGGTGGAACCGGCGGAGAGCGGGCTTCGGTGCGACGGGGAGGCTCATGCGTACTGCTCCTGGCTGGTGGGGGTGGTTCGTCGGTCGAGTAGGGCGGAGCCCGTATCAAGACCCGCCGTTCGCCGGTCGACCAGGGCGGAGCCCGAATCGAGACCAGCCCGGTCGACGAGCCCCCCGACTGCCGCGACCAGCCGGTCGATGTCCCGCTGGCTCGTCATCTCGGTCACGCACACGAGCAGCTCGTGCTCGCCCAGGGGCACGCCCGGCTCGATGCCCTGCGCCCGAAGCGCCGCGACGACGGAGCCGGCCGTGAGCGCGGCATCCGACAGATCGATCGTGAACTCGCGCAGGTGCAGTGCGCCATCGCCGAGCGCCACGCCGGGGATCGCGGCGAGCGCCTGCTGCGCGTACCGCGTGCGGGCGAGCAGCACCTCGCCGAGGTCCCGCATGCCCTGCGGTCCCATGAGCGCGAGGTACACGCCGGCCGCGATGCCCCAGAGGGCGGCCGCGGTGCCGACCCATTCCTTGCCCTCCTCGCGCAGCGCGAACGAGGTGCGGTCGTAGGCGACGTCGCCGAACCCGAACTCGCCGGGCACGTCGGTGGTCGCGAGGCCGAAGAGCCGCGACGGCATCTCCATCACGAACCGGGCGTCGTCGTGCACGGCGATGAACCCGCCGTGGGCGCCGCCGAACCACTGGTGCAGGCCGAGCGATTGGATGTCGCCGCACACGATGTCGGCGCCCTGCTCGGCGGGCGGGGTGAGCACGCCGTAGCCGATCGGGTCGGTGCCCACGACGAGCACGGCGCCGACGGCGTGGGCGGCATCCGCGAGTTCCTGCAGGCGCGCCTCGACGGCACCCGTGCGGCTCGGCGTCTCGACCCAGACGGCCGCGACGTCGTCGCCGAGCCGCGCGGCGACGGCCGCGACATCCGCCGTGGCGTCGACCGTGGCGACGAACTCGAGGTCGAGGTGCACGCGCACGTAGTCGCGCACCTTCGAGAGCTTCGCGGGCAGCACGTCGCTCGCGACGAGCACGCGACGGCGGCCGGTCATGCGACCCGCCATCGACAGTGAGGTCGCGGTCGCCTGGAAGCCGTCGTAGGTGGGCACGTTCACGACGTCCATGGCGAGCAGTTCGGCCATGAGCGACTGGTACTGGAACAGCGCTTGGAACCGACCGTGGTCCTCGTACGGCTCACCCGCGTACGCGGTGAGGAACTCGCTGCGGCCGATGACCTCGTCGACGACCGCGGGCACGTAGTGGTGGTAGGTGCCCGCGCCGAGGAAGCTGAGCTTCTCGTGGGTCGACACGTTCTTCGCGAGCAGCGCGGTGACGTGCCGCGCGAGGTCCTGCTCGGCGACGAGCGGCTCGGGCAGGTCGAGCGGCCGGCCGAGTCGCAGGGCCTCGGGCACGTCGGCGTAGAACTCGTCGACGGATGCCGCGCCCACGGCTGCGAGCATCGCGGCGCGTGTCTCGGGGGCGGTGTTGGGGATGTACGGGTGCACGAACGGTTCGGTCATGTGGGCCTTCAGTCGGTGGAGCGGGAGTCGGTGGGCTCGGAGAGCGTGATGAACGGGGCGGCGCCGGCTCGCGGGGTCGCGAGCACGGCAGCGCCGAAGCGCGGCAGGGTCAGGCGATCGCCGGTGCGGATGCCGCCGAGCAGGTCGTGGGCACCCTCGGGCACGTCGACCGTGAGCTCGCCGCGGCCGTGGTTGAGCACGAAGGTGTAATCGGTCGTGTCGTCGCTGCGTGTGACGGCCTCGAGGTGGATGTCGGTGCGCGCTCGGGCGGGGAGGCCGACGTCGGCCAGCACCTCGCGGAACAGGGCGATCATGCCGTCGGGTTCGAGCACGCAGCTCACGTACCAGGCGGCGCCGTCGCCACGGGGACGGCGGGTGATCGCGGCTCGGCCGTCGAGCTCGCCACTGGCGTAATGGGCGACCGCATCGGTTCCGTCGTGGAGTTCGATCCACTCGCCCCAGACGGGGTTCGCGTACTCGCCCCCATCGTCGGTCGAGTCGGCGCGCAGCGCCGTATCGAGACCCTCACCGCCGGTCGAGTAGGCGCGCAGCGCCGTATCGAGACCCTCCTCGCCGGTGGATGGGTCTCGATACGCGCTCCGCGCTACTCGACCGGCGGCTGAATACGCACTCCGCGCTCCTCGACCGGCGAACCGCACGTGCTCGGCGACACCGTCGGGCACCGGCCACTGCTCGTCGACCTCGACGCCGAGCAGCTCGCGCAGCGGTCCGGGCGCACCGCCGTCGTGCACCTTCTCGGTGGCGTCGACCACACCCGAG
This sequence comes from Agromyces tardus, assembly GCF_003710805.1. Lineage (GTDB taxonomy): Bacteria > Actinomycetota > Actinomycetes > Actinomycetales > Microbacteriaceae > Agromyces > Agromyces tardus. Next base: position 29,530 of record NZ_RHHB01000029.1, read on the forward strand.
AACGGACCGACGACGACCCGGCCGCCGCGAGCGGCGAAGTCCGCGAGCCCGGCCGCCTGCGCGGCATCCGCGATGTAGAGGTTCGGCACCACGACGAGGTCGTAGCCGTCGAGCGGTCCGGTCGCGCGCACCGTGTCGACCGTCTGGCCGAGTGCGTGCAGGGCGGCATGCCACGCCCGAGCCTGCTCGAGCCAGCCCAGCCGCTGCGACGGCAGCGACTCGGCGGCCGACGTGCCCCACCACGAGTCCCAGTCGACGACGAGCGCGACGCGAGCACGCACGCGGGTGCCGCGCACGGGGGCGAGGCGCTGCAGCTCGGCGCCGAACGCCTTGGTCTCCTGGAAGGTGCGGGATGCCTCGCCGCGGTGCCCGAGCATCGCGGAGTGGAACTTCTCCTGCCCGTACTTCGCCTGGCGCCACTGGAAGAACATCGCGCCGTCGGACCCGTGGGCGATGGCCTGCAGGCTGTCCAGCCGCATCCGCCCCGGTGCCTTCGGCACGTTGACGTCGCGCCAGCTCACGGCGCTCGCGGCCTGCTCGAGCAGGAGCCACGGCTGACCCGCCTTGAGCGAGCGCATCAGGCCGTAGTTGAGTGCGGCGGGAACGTGCGCCCGCGGATCGGCCGGATCGGGGTAGGCGTCGTCGGTCACCAGGTCCTCGGCCTCGGCGAACCGCCAGTAGTCGAGGTCGCGGAGGAGGCTCATGAAGTTGGTCGTCACGGCGATCTCGGGCGTCACCGCGCGTAGCACGTCGACCTCGATGCGGAAGAGCTCGAGCAGCGCGTCGGACGAGAAGCGCTCGAAGTCGAGGAGCTGCGTGGGGTTGATGGGGCCCGTCGCTCGGCGCGGGGGTTCGATGTGCTCCCACGTGGTGTAGCGCTGTCCCCAGACGTTCACGCCCCAGGCCTCGTTGAGGCCGTCGAGGTCGCCGTAGCGCGCTTCGAGCCAGCGACGGAAATGAGCGGCCGACTCGGGGCACCAGCAGCGCGACACGTGGTCGCCGTACTCGTTCGAGACGTGCCAGAGCGCGAGCGCGGGGTGGTCGCCGTACCGCTCGGCCATCGCTCGGGCCATGCGGGCGACGTGCTCGCGCCACACCGGGGAGCTCGGGCAGTACGCCTGCCGCGAGCCGAACTCGAGCCGCCGCCCCTCGGCGTCGCACGGGAGCATCTCGGGGTGGCTGCGGATGAGCCACGACGGGGGCGTGGCCGTGGCCGTCGCGAGGTCGATCCGGATGCCGGCATCCCACAGCACGTCGATGACGCGGTCGAGCCACCCCCAGTCGTACTCGCCGGGCCGCGGTTCGAGCTGCGGCCACGAGAAGACCGGAAGGCTCACGAGGTTGACGCCGGCCTCGCGCATGAGGCGGGCGTCCTCCTGCCAGGTCGCCTCGGGCCACTGGTCGGGGTTGTAGTCGCCGCCGTAGGCGAGTGCGTCGAGCCGGATCTGGCGCGTCGTCGCGTCGGTCACTCCGGTTCCTTTCGGGTGGGACTGTACAGGCGTTGCGTGCGCACTGTATTCTGTATACACACACCGTAAGCCGCAAGCCGGGACGGGTCAAGCCCTAGGCTTACCGCGACGGCAGCCGGGTCTGGAGGGCAGATGGCGATCGAACGCAAGAACCTGCGTTCGCAGGTGCGCGAGGAGCTGCTCGCGCGCATGCGCAATGGTCTGGTGCGACCCGGCGAGGGCATCAACGAGGTGCAGCTCGCCGCCGAGCTCGGCGTCAGCCGCACGCCCCTGCGCGAGGCCCTCATCGCCCTCGAGAGCGAGGGCCAGATCTCGAGCGAGAACGGCAAGGGCTTCCGCTTCGTGCCGCTCAGCGCGAGGGAGTTCGAGGAGCTCGCGCCGGTCATGGCCACCCTCGAGAGCCTCGCGCTCGAACTGAGCCCCCTCGATGAACTCCGTTCCATCGGCACGCGACTGACCCGGCTCTCCGCCGACTTCGACCAGGAGGTCGTCGAGCACGCCCTCGTCGTCACGAAGGACGACGAGTGGCACGGCATCATGCTGTCGGCCTGCCCCAACCAGCGACTGCTCGACGTCATCGCGAGCGTGCGCGGCGCCTTCCACCGCTACGAGTCGCTGCTCGTGCCGAACGACGTCATGATCGAGCGCGTGGCGGCCGAGCACGCCGAGATCGCGCGCCATCTCGCCGACGGCGATGTGGCCGCGGCATCCGTCGCCCTGAAGGCGAACTGGATGAACGGGATGCAGCGCATCCTCGACAACGCCTCGAGCGCCTACTTCACCGCCTGACCGCCGCCGCCGGTCGAGTAGCGCACCCCGCCGGTCGAGTAGCGCGCAGCGCGTATCGAGACCCCGGACCATCCGAGACACTCCTCCTTCACAGGGCGGAGTCCGCGATTCGATCGCGCCCGGCGTCTCGCCCCAGCGGGGTCGCTCCCGTTCGATGCGACCCTCGACAAATGCCCTACCTCTACCTCCTCCGCTGCGCCGACGGATCCTTCTACGTCGGCAGCACCATCGATCTCGGGCGCCGTGTCGCGCAGCACTCGCGCGGCGAGGGCGCCGAGTACACGCGCCGACGCCTCCCCGTCCGGCTGGTCTTCGCCCACGAGTTCGAGCGCATCGATCAGGCCTACGCCGCCGAGAAGCAGGTGCAGGGCTGGGGTCGAGCGAAGCGGATCGCGCTGATCGAGGGCCGGTTCGACCTGCTGCCGGCGCTGGCGCGGAAGGCGTTCCCGAAGAAGGCGGCGGCGGAACCGCCGTCGGTCGAGTAGGCCCGCCAGGGCCGTATCGAGACCCCCTTCGCCGGTCGAGTAGGCCCGCCAGGGCCGAATCGAGACCCCCTTCGCGTCGAGTAGGCCCGCCAGGGCCGTATCGAGACCCCGCTGATCGATGTGGTCTCGATACGCGCTCCGCGCTACTCGACCGGCGAAGGGGGTCTCGATACGCGCTTCGCGCTACTCGACCGACGAGAGGTCTCGATACGCGCTTCGCGCTACTCGACCGGCGAAGGGGGTCTCGATACGCGCTCCGCGCTACTCGACCGGCGAAGGGGGTCTCGATACGCGCTTCGCGCTACTCGACCGACGGCCGCTCCGCGCTACTCGACCGAACGGGCCGCGTCATCCCTTCACTGCGCCGCCGAGCAGGCCCGACACGAACTGCTTCTGGAACACGAGGAAGAGCAGCATGAGCGGGAGCGTCGCGAGCAGCGACCCGAGCATGAGGCCCGAGTAGTCGACCCGCGACATCCCGATCATCGTGTTGAGCGCGACGGGCACCGTGTACTTGTCCTCGGTGTTGAGCATGAGCAGCGGCCAGATGAACGCGTTCCACTGGCTGATGAACGTGTAGATCACGAGCGCGGCGATCTGCGGCCGGGCCACCGGCAGCACGATGCGGTAGAAGGTGCGGAACTCGTTCGCCCCGTCGATGCGCGCCGCCTCGATGAGCGACACCGGGAAGTCGAGGAACCCCTGCCGCATGAGGAAGATGCCGAACGCGTTCGCGAGGAACGGCAGCACCACGGCCTGGTAGGTGTCGATCCATCCGGCGCTCGCCATCATCTGGAAGAGCGGAACGAGCAGCACCTGCATCGGGATCATCATCGTCACGAGCACGAGGCCCAGCAGCAGCCCGCGCCCGCGGAACCGGTACGTTGCGAGCCCGTACCCGCACATGATGCTCACGATCGACGAGAACACGGTGTAGATCACGGCGATCACGAGGCTGTTCAGCATCACCCCGCTGAAGTCCACCGACTCCTGCAGGCGGGCGAGGTTGACCCAGAGCTCGCCGCCGGGCAGCACCGGCAGGGGCGTTCCGAAGAGATCGGATGTCGCGTGCGTCGACGCGATGGCCATCCACGCGAACGGCACCACCGCGAGCACGCTCGCGATCACGAGCACGACGTAGACGGGGGCGCGAAGGATGCCGCGGCGCATGCCCGCGGCGACGGAGGCGGTCGTGCTCACGGCTTCTCCCTCATGAGTCGGAACTGGATGACTGCGATGATCGCGGTGAGCACCACGAGCAGCCACGCGATGGCCGACGCGTAGCCGAAGTCGAACTGCCGGAAGCCCACCTTGTAGAGGTAGAGCACCGGCGTGAGCGTCGCGTCGTTGGGGCCGCCCTCGGTGAGGATCCAGTTCTCGTCGAAGAGCTGCAGCGCGCCGATCGTCGAGGTGACGGTCGTGAAGATGAGCACCGGACGCAGCTGCGGGATGACGACCCTCGTGAAGACCTGCCACCTGCCGGCGCCGTCGATGCGCGCCGCCTCGTACAACTCGGCCGGGATCGACTGGAGGCCCGCGAGGATGATGACCATGTTGTAGCCCGTCCAGCGCCAGGTGATCGCGGCGATGAGCGCGACGCGCGCCCACCACTCGTCGTTCAGCCAGTCGATCGGCGCGACCCCGGCGAGCGCGAGCAGCTGGTTGACCGCGCCCCCGTCGGTCGCCAGCATCACGCGGAACACGACGGCGTACGCGACGAGCGTCGTGACCGCCGGGAGGAAGGTGAGCAGCCGGAACCCGGAGCGGAACCGCAGCCACGACTGGTTGAGCAGGTACGCGAGGCCCACGGCGAGCCCGATCATGAGCGGCACCTGGATGACGAGCAGGATCCCCGCGTTCGCGAGGCTCTTGCCGATGAGCGGGTCCTCGAAGAGCCGCGCGTACTGCTCGAGCCCGACCCAGGTGCTCACGCCGCCCGAGGTGGCGAAGAAGCTCTGCCAGAGCGATGAGGCGAGCGGGTACGTGAAGAACACCGCGAGCAGGAGTGCGGCCGGCAGCACGAACCACGCGCCGGGGCGCTGGAGCCGCTGCCCCAGCGCCCGGCGGCGCGTCGTCGTCGCCCGGCTCCGCTCGCGCACCGCGAGGGACGTGGCGACCACGGCTACTCGGCGATCTCGCGGCCGGTCGCGGTCGCGATCTGCTCCGCGGCATCCTGCAGCGCGGTCGCCGGGTCGGCGCCGTTGAGCACGGCCGCGACCACGGCGTTCGCGACGATGTCGCTCGCCTCGGCGTTGTCGGTCGTGAACGTGATCGGCGGGATGTTCGCGGTCTGCTCGGCGAAGAGTTCGTACACGGGCTCGCCGCCGAAGTACTCCTGCGGCTCCTGGAAGTACGGGTCGGCGAGGGCGGGCAGGTACGACGGGAACAGGCCCTCGTTCGCCATCATCGACACCTGGTTCTCGGTGTCGGCGAGCGCGTACTCCACGAACGCGGCGGCGAGGTCGGGGTTCTTCGCCTGGGCGGGCACGGCGAGCCCGGAGCCACCCGAGTTCGAGGTGCGAGCACCGTCGGCGTCGAAGCCCGGCAGCTCGGTGACGCCGTACCTCCCCGACAGTTCGGGTGCGTCGCCGAGCAGGGTGCCGATCCACCAGACCGCCTCGGGCGTGACCGCCGAGTCGCCGTCCTTCGCCGAGGTGACCCGGCCGTCCCAGCCCTTGACGTTCTTGAGGAGGCCGCGCTCGTTCATCGTCTGCAGGAGCGTGAGCGCCTCGACCGCCTCGGGCGAGGTGATCGTGATGTCTCCGGATGCGTCGAAGAGGCCCTGGCCCTGCTGCTGCAGCAGCAACTGGAAGGCGCCGCCGCTCGCGACGTCGAGCGAGAGCAGCGTGTGGCCGGTGGCCTGCTTGATGGTCTCGCCGGCGGCCAGCAGGTCGTCCCACGTCTCGATGCTCGCCGGGTCGACCCCCGCCTCCTCGAAGTAGTCGGTGCGGAAGAAGAGCCCGACCGTGCCCGAGTCCCACGGCGCGACCTTGAGCGCGCCGTCGGCGTCGGACTGCGCCGACCACTTGAACGGGTCGAAGTCGGCCTCGGCGTCGCCGAGCACCGGCGTGAGGTCGACGAGTCCGGTGGGGAACTCGTTGATGTACCCGGGGGCGCGGTCGGTCTCGATCGTCACGACGTCGGGCAGCCCGCTGCCGGCCTGCAGTCCCACCGAGAGCTTGTCGTAGGCGTTGTCGTATCCGACGTCGACGACGTTCACCGTCGTGCCGGGGTGGTCGGACTCGAACTGCGCGCCGAGGCGGTCGAGCGCGGTGGCCGCGACATCCCACGACCAGACCGTGATCTCGCCCGAGAGCTCGGCATCCGGGTCGAGCGTGACCGCAGCGGGGGCGCTGCCGCCCATCGCACAGCCCGAGAGCAGGGCGAGTGCGGCGATCGGCACCGCCAGGGGGAGGATGTTGCGTTTCATCGTCGTGACTCCTTCGTCGGTTTGTATTTTGTATACAGTGTGAGAACGGATGCCTCGGCTTGGGGTTCGTCCGCCGGACCCGCCGGTCGAGTAGGCCTGCCCCGCCGGTCGAGTAGGCCCGCCAGGGCCGTATCGAGACCCTCCCGGCGAAGGTCTCGATACGCGCTTCGCGCTACTCGACCGGCGAAGGTCTCGATACGCGCTTCGCGCTACTCGACCGGCGAGCGGAGCGCTACTCGACCGGCGGCGGCGGCGGGGCGCTCAACCCGACCGCGAGGTCGATGAAGAGCGCCGCCGACCAGCCGAAGGCGGTGGTCGCGGTGCGCGCCTTCTCCCCCGTCTCGGGGTTGAAGTACTCGTGCGGCCCACCGCCGTGCAGCACGAGCTGCACCGTGCGCTCGGCGAGCTCGCGGGCACGACCGGGGTGACCGGATGCCGCGAGCCCCTCCACGATGAGCGCGTTCGTGTTGATCCACACGGGGCCGCGCCACATCCGCTCGGCCGAGTAGTCGGGATCGCCGACCGCGACCGTCGGCACCGACCAACGCGCACCGAACCGTCGTTCGTCGTCGAGCGCGGCCACCAGCCGGTCGACGACGCGCTCGGGAAGCCGCCCGGTGAGCAGCGGCATGAGCCCCACGATGGTGTCGCTCGCGACGGGTGCGCCGGCCGCTCGCGCCCGGAACAGCCCCTCGGCGTCGTCCCAGAGCTCGAGCAGCAGCGCAAGCGTCCGCTCGGCGCGTTCCACATGCGGTGCCGCGTCGGCGTCGCCGTATCGCTCGGCGAAGCGTGCGAGCTCGAGGTCCTGCAGTACGAGGTACGCGCCGAGGTCGGGCGACGTCGTCGGCAGCGGTCCGTCGAAGATCGGGCTGTCGTCGAGCCCCGACGAGTACGGGTGCCCGTACTCGGGCATCCCGTCGCCGTCGAGATCCGAGCCCGCGAACCACCAGTCCTGCGAGCGGCGGATGACGCGCAGCTGCTCCCGCGCCCAGTCGTCGACAGGTTCGACCTCGAGCACCTTGCGCAGCGCCCAGGCCGCGAGGGGCGGCTTCGTGAGCGGCACGGGCGCATCGGGATCCGCGATCGCGCTGCCCGCGCGGCGCAGGTTCTCGCGGTCACCCGCGGGCAGGTCGTCGCTCGTGGCAAGCACGCCGAGCTCATGCACGACGTCGGGCAGCTGCCCGTCGGCGCTCGGGAAGCGGAAGGCGAGCTCGAGCTGCTCGCGTGCGAGCGCGGGGTCGCCGTGCCGCAGACCGACCGCGATGAAGTACGCGTCCCACTGCCACAGGCCCACGTAGCCGATCTTCGACGGCACGACCGCGCGCGCGCCGGCGAGCGCCGGCAGCTCGACGATGTTGGCGCCGAGCACCCACCAGCAGAACGCCGTCATCGGCTGCAGGTCGTCGCGCACGATCGGGCAGCGCGCGAACCAGTCGAGCCAGAGCTCCTCGCTCGTCGCGACATCGTGGGCATGGGTGACGGATGCCGCGTGCCGCACGCCGCGGTCGGCCACGATGTCGAGCCGCACGGCGGGGGCATTCGCGCTGAGCACGACGCGCGTCGCCACCCCGTCGGGCGCCGTCCACTCGACGGTCACGTCGCCGGTCGAGGAGCGACCCTCGCCGGTCGAGTAGCGCAGCGTATCGAGACCCCCCGCCCCGCCGGTCGAGTAGCGCAGCGTATCGAGACCCTCCGCCCCGCCGGTCGAGTAGCGAAGCGTATCGAGACCCTCCGCCCCGCCGGTCGAGTAGCGAAGCGTATCGAGACCCTCCGCCCCGCCGGTCGAGTAGCGCAGCGTATCGAGACCCTCGTCGGCGCTGGTCTCGATACGGCGCTGCGCGCCTACTCGACCGACGGGAGAGGTCTCGATACGGCGCTGCGCGCCTACTCGACCGACGGTCAGAGCCCCTGGACCGGCGAACGCCAGAGTCACCGCGCCATCGCCGAACTCGATGACATGCGGCAGCACCTCCGTCACGGGCAGCGCCGACCCGTCGGGCCCGCGCACCACGAGCGACTCGAGCACCACGCAGTCGTCGAGCGAGCGCTCGTACTCCGAGGTGTGCACGCGCAGGCCGTCGCCGTGCCGGAACACGAGCACGCGCGAGCGCGGCAGCGTGAACGGGGCGCGCACGAGGTCGAGGTGCTCGCCCGCGAGCACGGCGAGCGCCGCGGCATCCGGTGCCTCGCCCGCCGAGGTGCGAAGCGTATCGAGACCCTCGCCGGTCGAGTAGCGCAGCGTATCGAGGCCTTCGCGCGCCGCTTCAGGGGTCTCGATACGGCGCTGCGCGCCTACTCGACCGGCGGACGGATGCGCGCCTACTCGACCGGCGGACGGCTGCGCGCCGACTCGACCGGCGGATGCGGCGCTCATCGGCCGCCCAGCCCCGACGCCGCCATGCTGTTGAGGATGCGCCGCTGCCCGATGACGAACGCGATGAGCATCGGGATCGTCGCCATCGCCGACGCCGCCATCACGAGGCCGTAGTTGATCGATCCGAACTGCCCGCGGAAGCTCGAGAGCAGGAGCGGCACGGTGAAGAGGTCGGGCGAGTTCAGCAGCACGAGGGGGAACAGGAAGCTGTTCCACACGTCGAGCGCCACGATGATGCTCAGCGCGCCGAGGCCCGGCTTGAGGTTCGGCAGGATGATGCTCCAGAACGTGCGCCAGCGTCCGGCGCCGTCGACGAGCGCCGCCTCCTCGAGCTCCTTCGGCAGCGACAGCACGAACTGCCGCATGAGGAACACCGCGAACGGGTTCACGAGCATCGCGGGCACGATGAGCGCGAGGTGCGAGTCCACCCACCCGAACCGGCTCATGAGCAGGTAGAACGGGATGAGCGTGACCTGCTTCGGGATCATCTGCGTCGCGAGGAACACGATAAACAGCACCCGGCTGCCGCGGAAGCGGATGCGCGCGAACGCGTAGCCCGCCATCGACGCCGTGAGCAGGGTGCCCGCCACGGCGAGCACGCAGATGTAGATGCTGTTCGCGTAGGCCTGCGCGAAGGGCACGGCGTTCCACGCGTCGACGTAGTTGTCGACGGTCCACGGCGCCGGCCAGAAGCTCATCGGGTCCTGCAGCAGCTGCGGCAGCGTCTTGAACGACGTGATGAGCATCCACACGAACGGGAACACCATCGCGACGCCCGCGATGACGAGCGCGACGTGCAGGGCGACGGATGCCGCCGAGCGCCGGCTGCGGCCGGATCCGGGCGTCGGCACTGGACGGCGGTGGCCCGGGCGGCCGGCGCGCTCGAGGTCGGGACGCCCCACGAGCGTGGTCTCGATGTCTGCGGCGGTCATGCTGCCCCGTCCTCGTAGTGCACGAACTTCTTCTGCACGCCGAACTGGATCGCCGTGATCACGAGCGTCAGCACGAGCAGGATCACGGAGGCGGCGCTCGACGGCCCGAACTCGAACCGCCCGAAGCCCAGGTCGTAGATGTGGTACACGATCGTGCGCGTCGCGTTGTCGGGTCCCGCGTCGGCCGTGAGCACGAATACGGTGTCGAACGTCTGCAGCGACGAGATGAACGCCACGATCGACGAGAAGAACACGATCGGCGAGAGCAGCGGCATCCGGATGCTGCGGAACAGCCGCCACGCGCCGGCGCCGTCGATGCGGGCCGCCTCGATCACCGACGGCGAGATGTTCTGCAGGCCGGCGAGGAAGATGATGACGTTGAGGCCGAGCGACGACCAGATCGACACGATGCACACCGCGAGGAGCGCGAGCGCGGGATCGCCGAGCCAGTCGGGCGGCGCGACGCCGAACACGGTCGCGATGGTCGTGCTGAGCACGCCGTCGACGCGGAACATCTGCTGCCAGATCATCGCGACGGCGACGGTGCTCGTCACGACAGGGGCGAAGAAGAGGATGAGGTAGAGCGTGCGGGTCTTCAGTTTCTCGAGCGCGACCGCGATGAGGACCGCGAGCCCGAGGCCGACGGGCACGGTGATGAGCGCGATGAGCAGGGTGTTCACGATCGAGCGCAGCAGCAGCTCGTCCTGCAGCTGCGCGGTGAAGTTCTCGAAGCCGACCCAGGTGAGCTCGGTGAGGCCGTCCCACGAGGTGAACGCGAGCACGAGGCTCGCGACGAACGGCAGCAGCACGAACACCGCCATGCCGATGAGCTGCGGCGCGACGAACACGTAGCCCCAGCGACGGTCGCGCCGACGCCAGGCCGCCTCGGGACGTCGCGAGTCGGGGGCACCCCGGCCGGCCGCCGACCGCGCCGCGCGGTCGCCTCGCGGCATGCGCGAGGCTCCCGACGTTCCGGGCACGGATGCCGCAGGGCGCGCGGGCGGCGCGACCGGGGTGCCGGTCGCGCCGCCCGTGGTGATGACCATG
>NZ_RHHB01000003.1 GCF_003710805.1 Agromyces tardus
CGGCGCGACGGCCCGGATCGGCCGCCCGGCGGGGCCGTCCGACGCGCCTGCCGGAGCGCTCCCGGGCGGCGCGCGGTCGCGGCGTGCGGCCCCCGTTCGCCCGGTGCGGGCGCTCAGCAAAAGGTGCTGAGATGGAGGGGTGGAAGCCCGTCCCGAGCGCGTCAAGGTCGTGGTGATCGGCGCCGGCCAGGCCGGGCTCTCGGTCGCCTACTACCTGCGACGGTTCGAGCTCGTCGCCGACGACGACTTCGTCATGCTCGACCGGGCTCCCGGCCCCGGCGGCGCCTGGCAGCAGCGCTGGTCCTCGTTGCGACTCGGCACCGCGCATCGCGTCAACGACCTCCCCGGAATGGCCGAGCTCGGCCTCAGCTTCGAAACGGCCGACCGGTCGCTGCCCGCCAAGGAGGTCGTGGCGGACTACTACGGCCGATTCGAGGAGCACTTCGAGCTGCGCGTGCGCCGCCCGATGGACGTGCGGCGCGTGTCCAACCAGGGGGTCGACCTGCTCGTCGAGGTCGAGGACCGCACGCCGCAGCCGCTCGAGGAGGAGAAGGCCCGCGGCCTCTTCGGGCGGCGGCGCAAGACGTTCGAGCCCGCCGGCCCGCCGCCCGCTCCGCGCTACGAGATCGTCACGCAGTTCCTCGTGAACGCCACCGGAACATGGGGCTCGCCGTTCGTGCCGTACTACCCGGGCATGGCCGAGTTCCGCGGCCGGCACCTGCACACCTCCGATTTCACCGACGCCGAGGAGTTCCGCGGCCGGCACGTCGTCGTGGTCGGCGGCGGCACCTCCGCGATCGGCTTCATGCTCGAGCTCGAGGGCGTCGCCGCCGGCCTCACCTGGGTGTCGCGACGTCCGATCGACTGGATCGACCGCCAGGAGCTCGACCTCGAGGGCGCGTCGGCCGCCGTCGCGCTGCAGGACGAGGCGGCCCGCTCGGGTCGTGCCCTCCCGTCGGTGGTGAGCGGCACCGGCGTGCCGAAGAGCCGCCGCATCGCCGCGGGCATCGAGCGCGGGCTCCTCGTCGCGCGACCCATGTTCGACCGCATCGAGGCCGACCGCGTGGTGTGGAACGACGGCTCCGAGGTGCAGGCCGACGTGATCATCTGGGCCACGGGCTTCCGCCCGGAGCTGCGCCATCTCGCCCCGCTCAAGCTCCGCGAGAAGGCGGGCGGCATCACCGTGGGCCAAGGCGCCGCGTGGAGCGATCCGCGCGTCTTCCTCGCCGGCTACGGCCCGCAGGCGTCCACGATCGGGGCGAACCGCGCCGGGCGCATGATCGCACGCCAGATCATGGCGATGCTGTGAGCCGTGTCGATGCCCGGCGCGGCGGATGCCGCGGCATCCGCCCGCGACCGAGCCGGCGCCGGCCCTAGCGACGCCGTCCGGTGCCCTCGAGCTGGTGCGGGCGGCGCGGCACGGGCCGCACGGGCTCGCCACGGCGGTCCTGGCCGGGCAGCGGACGCGACCGGCGCCCGTAGAGCAGGTCCGACGAGTCGAGCAGCCACGGCACGAGCGACACCGTCACGCCGTGCACGAGCAGCAGCTTCTGGCGGATGCGTCGAGCCTTGTGGTTGTGCAGCAGGTTCTCCCACCAGTGCCCCACGATGAACTGGGGCATGTAGACGGTGACGACCTCGGGGCCGAACTCCTCGCGGCGGTGCTTGATGTACTGGATCAGCGGGTAGCTGAGGTCGCGATACGGCGACGACAGGATGCGCAGCTTCACGTGGATGTTCTGCTTCATCCACTCCTTCTTCAGGCGCTTCGTCGCCTCCTCGTCGAGCGAGACGTGCACCGCCTCGAGCGAGTCGTGGCGTGCGGCGATGGCGTAGTCGAGCGCCTTCAGCGTGGGCTTCTGCATGCGCCCGACGAGCACGATCGCGTGGTCGCCCGTGGCGCCGAAGGTGGTCGTCGCGTCGACCGCGATCTCCTTCTCGACGTCGCGGTAGTAGCGGTTCACGCCGAGCATCAGCAGGAACAGGATCGGCATGAGCAGGAAGACGATCCAGGCGCCGTGGGTGAACTTCGTGATCGTCACGACGATGAGCACGACCGCGGTCATGACCGCGCCGACGGCGTTGATGACCAGGGCCCGGGTGATCGCCGCGCGCGTGAGGGGCTTCGCGCCCTCCTCCTCCGGGCGCGGCGGCCGCTTGGGCAGCTTCGAGCCCGACGGATGCCGCGACTTGCCGAGCTCGCGCAACCAGTGCCGCACCATGCCCGTCTGGCCGAGGGTGAACGACACGAACACGCCGATGATGTACAGCTGGATGAGCACGGTGAGGTTCGCCTGGAAGACCACGAGGATGAACGTCGCCGCGAGCGCGAGGATGATCACGCCGTTCGAGTAGATGAGCCGGTCACCGCGGGTCGAGAGCGACTTCGGCGCATACCCGTCGTGGGCGAGCACCGATCCGAGCAGCGGGAAGCCGTTGAACGCCGTGTTCGCCGCGAGCAGCAGCACCAGTGCGGTCGTGGCCTGGATCACGTAGAAGAGGACCGACGACTCGCCGAACGTGGCGGCGGCGACCTGTGCCATGAGGCTCTGCTGCGGCTCGGTGGCGCATCCCTCCCAGCCGATGAGGTTGCAGGGGTTCTCGGCGTAGTGCACGTTCGCGACGAGCGCGAGGGTGGTGAGTCCTGCGAAGAGCACGATCGCGATGCCGCCCATGAGTGCGAGCGTGGACTGCGCGTTGCGGATCTTCGGCCGGCGGAAGGCGGGCACGCCGTTCGAGATCGCCTCGACGCCGGTGAGTGCGGAGCATCCGCTCGCGAAGGAACGCAGCAGCAGCAGCACGATCGCCGCCTGCGTCAGCGATTCGCCCTCGACCGCGTACTGCGCCGACTCGGCGACCGGCGGATCGCCGAGCACCGTGCGCACGAGGCCCACGACTATCATCACGAGCACGCTGCCGATGAAGAGGTACGTCGGCACGGCGAACGCCTTGCTCGACTCGCTCACGCCGCGGAGGTTCACGGCCGCGAGGATGATGACGAAGAGGACCGCGAGCTCGACCCGGAACGGGTTGAGCTCGGGGATCGCGGAGATGATGTTGTCGACGCCGGATGCGACCGACACGACGACCGTCATGACGTAGTCGACGAGCAGGGCGGATGCCACGACGAGGCCCGCCTTCTCGCCGAGGTTCTTGTGCGCGACCTCGTAGTCGCCGCCGCCCGAGGGGTAGGCGCGGATGAGCTGCCGGTAGCTGAGGACGACGGTGACGAGGAGGATCACGACCGCCGTCGCGACCCAGGGCGCGAAGCTCAGGAACGCCAGCCCGCCGATGAGGAGGATCATCACGAGCTCCTGCGGGGCGTACGCCACCGACGAGAGCGGGTCGCTCGCGAAGATGGGGAGCGCGAGCTTCTTGGGGAGGAGCTGGCCTTCGAGATGCTCGCTGGGAAGCGGATCCCCGATGATCCAGTGCTTCGGGGACTTCAGTTCGGCCGGCGGCGTAGGCGCCTGTTCAGTCACGGCGGGCCACACTACTCCGGCGGCACCCGAAGTCAAGTCGAGCCGGGTGGCGCGGCGCGGCGGCCGGGGTCGCCGCCTGCCTCAGCGCAGCAGCAGGTAGGCGGTGGTCGCCGCACCGAGGCCGACCACGACGGTGACGAGGATGTTGAGCACCGCGGCGCGCCAGCGGCCCCCGTCGAACAGCTCGATCGTCTCGACGCACCACGTGCTGAACGTGGTGAGGCCGCCGCAGAAGCCCGTGAGGAGGATGAGCCGCACGTCGGCGCCGAGGGCGGCCCGCTCCGCGAGCGCGATGACCGCGCCCGCGACGCCCGACCCGACCACGTTCACGATGAGGATGCCGCCCGGCAGGTGCCCGGGTCGAACCGGGTAGCGGCGAGAGAGGGCGTAGCGGATGACGGCGCCGACGGCGCCCGCGACGAGCACGGCGGCGATCACGCCGGTGCTCACAGCGTGGCTCCGTCGTCGGTGATCTCGGTGGGCATCGGGCGGTGCGCGAGCGCGGAGCCGAGCTTGAGGCCGGCCGCGGCGAGCGCGAGCCCGCCGACGAGCGACACCGCGAGGTAGAGGAACGCGAGGGGCGTCTCGCCGCCCCGGTCGAGGATCGCGATCGAGCCCATGACCGCCGACAACGTCGTGAAGGAGCCGATGACGCCCGATCCCACGCCCGCCTTGAGCCAGGTCGGGGTCGACGGACGCGTCCAGAGCCCGCCCGCGAGCCAGCCGAGGACGAAGGTGCCGACGAGGTTCACGATGAGGGTCGAGCCGGGGAAGCCGTCGTCGGCATGCGGGAGGGCGCTGTCGACCGCGAGGCGGAGTCCCGTGCCGAGCAGGCCGCCGGCGAACACGGCGAGATAGGGGAGCACCCGTCGAGACTACGCGGCGAGCTCAGCGCGGCACGAGCTCGACGACCCAGTCGTTCGTGTGCAGCACGCGCCCGGGCGCGACCTCGAAGTCGGCCTGGCCGAGCAGCGTGAAGCCGGCCTTGCGGCACACGGCGTTCGACGCCGGGTTGTCGACGCGGGGGAACGCGTGCACGGGCAGCGTCTCGCCGTCGCCGCGCGCGTAGTCGAGCAGGGCGTGCACGGCGGCGGGGGCGATGCCCTGGCCACGGTAGTCGGCCTCGACCGACCAGCCCGCCTCGAGCACGGGCTCGCCGCGCCACTCGCGCTGCCAGTAACCGACGATGCCGACGCCCTCGGGGTGCTCGGGTGTGACGATGCGGAACTGCCGGGCGCTGCCCTCGTGCCAGAGGTGGAGGTACCGTTCGTGCCGGGCGCGCACCTGGGCGTCGGTCTCGGGGCCGCCGAGCTGGTCCATGAGCTCGGGCGTGTTGGCACGGTGGAGGAGGTCGAGGTCGTCGGGCGACCACGGGCGCAGGCTCACATCCACCATGCCTCCATGGAACTCCATGCCGGCGACATCCGCATCCCCCGTGCCGCGCGCTGGTGCGGGGCGGCGCGGGGGAGCGGTGGCTCACCGCCCGGCGAGCTCCCGCAGCACCTCGGCGCGCACGTCGGCGAGCCGGGCCTTGAGCAGCGAGACCGTGCCGTCGGTGAGCTTGCCGCGCTGCGCCTGGGTGCGCAGCTCGGTGCGCAGCTGCTGGCGGAACTCGTTGAGCACGAGATCGGCCTCGTGCACCGCGCGGTTGCCCTCGGCGTTGACGTGCACCGTGGCGCTCGTCGTCGACGCGGCCTTCCTCGCCTCGCGCGCCGCGTTGGCGAGCTCGGCGCGCAGGCTGCGCATCGCCGAGTCGACCTCGGCGCGAACACCCTCGGCGAGGCGGCGCACCGAGTCGGTCACGTCGTCCTCGATCGCGTCGAGCTCGTGCCGGCGCGACTCGAGCTCGGCCCGACCGGCGTCGGTGATCTCGTAGACGGTCTTGCGGCCGTCGGTGCGCTTGGTGACGAGCCCCTCCTCCTCGAGCTTCGCGAGTCGGGGGTAGATCGTTCCGGCGCTCGGCGAATAGGTGCCGCCGAAGCGCTCGGACAGGGCCTGGATGAGTTCGTACCCGTGGCGTGGGCGCTCCTCGAGCAGGGCGAGCAGGTAGAGGCGCAGGTTGCCGTGGGCGAAGACCGCGGGGGTCATGCCGCGCCGTCCTGGTCCGGTCGGGCGGATGCCCCGTCGTCGGTGCCTTGGGCAGGCGCGTCGCTCGCGGCATCCGCTTCGCCCGAGCCCGTCGCAGCCGTGCCCTCGCCCTGGGCCGCAGCCGTCGGCACCGGCTCGCGGCGGATGACCGCGATGTTGCCCGAGACGCTGTTGGCGCCGAGGTCGAGCCACGTGCCCTCGAGCTGGCCGGTGACCCGCTCGAATCCCTTGCCGAGCGTTCCCTTGATCTGGGTGTCGTCGAGCAGGAGCGACCCGGTCACGGTGTTCACGCGGTAGCGGGCGCCGCTGCCGGCGTCGAAGCGCACGGTGAGGTTGCCCGACACGGTGTTGGTGTCGACGCGGCCGGGGGTGCCGCGCACGTCGAGGATCATGTCGCCCGAGACCGTGTCGGCGCTGAACGAGCTCACCTCGCCCATCGCGGTGACGTCGCCCGAGACCGTGTGCGCCGTGATGCGGCCCATGTGGTCGCCCACCGACAGCTCGCCCGAGACGCTCGAGAGCTCGATGTCGCCGGAGTGGTTGTCGACGACGATGTCGCCCGAGACGGTGCTGAAGCGAGCGTCGCCGTCGAAGCCCGAGACGAGGGCGGCGGCGTTGACGACGCCGAGCTTGATGAGCACGTGCCTCGGGGCGAGGATCGAGACTTCGGCCTTCGCGCTGCCACGGAAGCCCTTGAAGACCTCGAGGAAGTTGTCCCACCGCAGCTGCGGGTGGTCGACCTCGAGCGAGTCGCCGTCGATCTGGATCATGAGGTCCTTGCCGCTGACGCTCGACACCTCGACGCGTGCGCCGGGCTCGTCGTGGGCGATCAGGTCGACCTTGCCTCCGATGAGGCTGACCTTGAGCTTGCGTACGAGCTCGAGGTCGATGACCCGGGACTCGCCGGGGTTCACGACCCACTTCTCGATTGCCATGCGGTTCTCCTTCCGTTCGGCGAGCGGATGCCGCTGCGCCACGCCGCCGATGCGGCGCTGTATCGCGATATATCGCGTTGTGTAGATTCACGATATATCGCGTCTGCGGATGCCGCAAGCCCCCGCCGGGATTCCACGAGCCGCGTGCCCCGTGCGCAACTCCGGACCCTGCTCTCGACCCGCCGGCGCAGCAGCGCGACGCGCCGACGACGGCCGGGCCGGCTCCGGAGTTCGGCGCGCGGCATCCGCTTGACCTTGACGTTGCGTCAACTTCTACAGTAGAACCCGACCGAGCCGTGAGCAGGAGGGAAGGAGCGCGAGATGGACTGGTCGATCCAGGAGATCGCCAAGCTCGCCGGCACGACGAGCCGCGCGCTGCGTCACTACGACGACATCGGGCTGCTCGAGCCGAGCCGCATCGGATCGAACGGCTACCGCTACTACGACGGCGCCGCGCTCGTGCGACTGCAGCGCATCCTGCTGCTGCGCGAGCTCGGGCTCGGGTTGCCGGCGATCGCCGACGTGCTCGCCGGCGAGACCGCGGAGACGCGGGCGCTCGCCGGGCACCTCGGCTGGCTCCGGCAGGAACAGGACCGGCTGGCGCGGCAGATCGCGTCGGTCGAACGCACCATCGAGGCATTGGAGGGAGGTGAGGAGATCATGGCGAAGGACATGTTCGACGGGTTCGACCACACGCAGTACCGCGAGGAGGTCGAGCAGCGCTGGGGCCCGGAGGCCTACGCCGCCGGCGACCGCTGGTGGCGCGGCATGCGCGACGACGAGCGGCAGGCGTGGAAGGAGCGCACGGCCGCGCTCGGCCGCGACTGGATCGCGGCCGCCGAGTCGGGCGTCGCGCCCGGCGGCGCAGAGGCGCAGGAGCTCGCCCGGCGCCACGTCGAGTGGCTGGCGGGCGTGCCCGGCACGCCGGCTTCCCAGGCCGGCGGCGACGTCAAGGGCTACGTCATCGGCCTCGGCGAGATGTACGTGGCCGACGAGCGCTTCGCGGCCAACTACGGCGGCGAGGCGGGGGCCGCGTTCGTGCGTGACGCGCTGCGCGTCTACGCCGAGGCGAACCTGTAGCCGGATGCCGCGGGAGCGCGCCCCGCGGCATCCGCTCGCCTCACCTCGGCCTCAGTCGCCCGAGCAGTCCTCCCAACGGGCGAAGTCGCCGATGATCCAGCCGAACTTCGCGATGTCCCAGCTCTTGATCTCGGCGATCCGCCTGGCGATGGCGCCGGGATCGCCCACCGCCTGCGGGACGAACACCTGCCCCACGCACGAGGCGGTCGGGTTCACCGTCGACTCGGCCGCCGAGGCGGGCGCGGCGAGGCCGATGGAGCCGATGACCGCGAGTGCGGCGGCGCCGAGGATGATCGTTCGTGCGTGCATGTCGTTCCCCCTCCGAGTCCGTCGCGGGGCCGACGAGTGCCGGCGATCCGGTTCCGCGACGTCGTTGGGCGCGAGGCTATCCCGGTGGAGGGACGGCGCGCAGGTGGCGGATGCGCCACCACGGGCGGGGCGCGGGCGACTGCGGCTCCCTCAGGCCTGCGCGGGGGTGACGCCCGTGATGGGGCGCGGGACGTCCCGGTTCGGCGCCCCGCGACGGGCCGCGGCATCCGCTCGCCGTACCGCGAACAGCGGGATCGCGTAGCCGCAGAGCGGCCCGATGAGCACCGCGAATGCCACCGTGCCGATGCCGACGTTGCCGCCGAGCAGCCAGCCGGCCGCGAGCACGGTCAGCTCGATGCCGGTGCGCACGATCCAGATGCGCACGCCCGTGCGGCGGTGCAGGCCCGTCATGAGGCCGTCGCGCGGACCGGGGCCGAAGTGGGCTCCGATGTAGAGGCCGGTCGCGGCGGCGAGCACGAGGATGCCGGAGGCGAGCAGCACGATGCGCAGCCACAGGTCGAGGCCCGTGGGGATGAGCCACAGGCCCACGTCGGCAGCGGGCCCGACGATGAGCGCGTTCATGATCGTGCCGAAGCCCGGCTTCTGGCGGATCGGGATCCACAGCAGCAGCACGACCGCGCTCGTGAGGATCGTGATGAGCCCGAACCCGAGGCCGGTCTGCTTCGCGATTCCCTGGGTGAGCACGTCCCACGGGGCCACGCCGAGCTCGCCGCGCACGATGAGCGCGATGCCGATGCCGTAGAGGAAGAGGCCCGCGAAGAGCTGGACGATGCGGCGGGCGAAGACCGGTGCGGGGTCGGCGGTGCGGAACGAGCTGAGAGTGCGGTGCGGCATGATGCAATCCAATTCCATGATTGGCCTTTTCGCATAGATCCAATTCGTCTAAAGTGGCTCGCATCATGGATGCCACCCTCAGTGCCCGCTCCCTCGAGAACCTGCTCGGCGACTGGCGCGGCGACGGCGGCAGCGCCTACCGTGCGCTCGCCGACCGCATCCGCCTGCTCGTGCTCGACGGGCGGATCCCCGTCGACACCCGGCTCCCCGCCGAGCGCGACCTCGCCGAACGGCTCGCGCTGAGCCGCACCACCGTCACGGCGGCCTACCGTGAGCTCCGCGACCAGCGGCTCCTGCACAGCGTGCGCGGTTCGGGCAGCGTGGCCCGCCTCCCCGGCGCCCCCGCCATCCTGCCCGCGCCGCCGACCGCCGACTACATCGACTTCTCCAAGGCGGCGCCGCCCGGGCTGCCCTGGCTCGCGGATGTCGCGCGCGCCGCCGCCGACGACCTGCCCGGCGAGCTCGGCGGCGCCGGCTTCGACCTCGTCGGCACGCCCGCGCTGCGCGCCGCGATCGCCGACCGCTACACCGCGCGGGGACTCCCCACGCACCCCGAGCAGATCATGGTCACGATCGGCGCCCAGCACGCCATCGCCCTGCTCTCACGTGCGCTCATCGGACGCGGCGACCGCGCGCTCATCGAGGCGCCCACGTACCCGCACGCCTACGAAGCGCTGCGCGCGGCGGGCGCGCGGCTCGTGACCGTGCCCGTCGAACCGCGCGACGGCGGCGCCGACGGCTTCGGCGCGGTCGACGAGGTCGAGGCGCTGACCCGCGCCATCCGGCATTCGAACCCCGTCGCCGCCTACCTCATGCCGGACTTCCAGAACCCGACGGGTCGGTCCCTCAGCGCCGACGCCCGCGAGCGGGTGCTCGACGCGGCCGCCCGCCAGGGCACGGTCGTGATCGCCGACGAGACGACGGCCGAGCTCGACATCGACCGCGGCCTCGACCTCGCCCCGCTCGCCGCCTACGGGCCGGCGGTCATGATCGGATCGGTGGGCAAGACGGTGTGGGGCGGCATCCGCGTGGGCTGGATCCGCGCCGAGCGGCCGCTCCTGCGCCGCCTGCTCGCCGTGCGTTCTCCCAACGACCTCGGCACGCCCATCATGGAGCAGCTCATGGTCACCCGGCTCCTGGACCGCATGGACGACATCCTCGAGCTGCGCCGCGAGCAGCTGCGCGCCGGCCGCGACCGGCTCGAGTCGCTGCTCGCGGGCGCCTTCCCCGACTGGCACGTGCCGCACGTCGACGGCGGCATCGTCACGTGGGTGGGCCTCGGCGCCCCGGTGAGCTCGCAGCTCGCGCTCGCCGCGCGCTCGCAGGGGCTCATCATCGCGGCGGGCCCGCGCTTCGGCATCGACGGGGCGTTCGAGCGGTTCCTGCGCCTGCCCATCTGCTACTCCGCCGAGACGACGGATGCCGCGGTGCAGGCGCTCTCCCGGGCGTGGGGCGCGCTCGCGCGCACCCCCGTTCCCGCCGACCAGGGCGTGCTCGGCGCGGTCGTCTGATCCGCCCGCCGGTCGAGTCGGCCGCAGGCCGTATCGAGACCCTGCCGCCCGCCGGTCGAGTAGGCCGCAGGCCGTATCGAGACCCAGCCGATGGCTCGGCGCCCGAACCTCAGTGCGCGACCACCGGCTCGGCCGCGGCATCCGCCGACGCCTGACCGTGCGTCGCGACCGACAGACCGTCGCCCTTGCGCCGGAACAGCAGTGCGGCGATCACGGCGCCCGCTGCGAAGAACGCGGCGCCCCACATGTACGCCACCGCGTAGCTGTGGATCGCGGCATCCGCGAGCACCTGCTCGGTCGGCGGCGTGTGGCTCGCGACGTAGTCGGTCGCGGCGGTCGCGGCGAGCGTGTTGAGCAGCGCCGTGCCGATCGATCCGCCGACCTGCTGGCTCGTGTTGACCGTCGCGGAGGCGACGCCCGCGAACGAGCGGTCGACCCCGAGCGTGGCGGTCTGCATCGACGCGGGCATGATCGAGCCCATGCCGAAGCCGATGATCATGAGCGGCGGCAGGATGTTCGCCGCGTAGCTGCTGTCGGCATCGAGGAGGGTGAGCAGCGCCATGCCGCTCGCCGCGAGCACCATGCCGATGGGCACCATGACCTTCGGGCCGAAGCGCGGCACGAAGAGGTTCGTCGACAGCTGCGCGGCGAGCACGAGCATCGCGATCATCGGCAGGAACGCGAGGCCGGTCTGGATCGGCGAGTAGCCGAGCGAGGTCTGCAGGTAGTACGTGACGAACAGGAAGATGCCGAACATGCCCGCACCCGCGATGAGCACCGAGAGGTAGGCGGCGCCGCGGTTGCGGTCGAGCACGATCGAGAGCGGCAGCAGCGGGTGGGCGGCGACGCGCTGCCACACCACGAAGAGCACGAGCAGCACACCGGATGCCACGAGCATGCCCCAGGTGTACGGGGAGTCCCAGCCCTCGGTCTCGGCGTTCGAGAAGCCGTAGACGAGCAGGAACAGCGCGCCGGAGACGAGCGCGGTGCCCGGGATGTCGAGCTTCGGGCGCGGGCCCGTGCGGGCCACGTGGCGCACGAAGAGGATCGCACCGACGACGGCGACCGCGGCGATGGCCACGTTGATGTACAGGTTCCAGCGCCAGTCGAGCTTCTCGGTGAGGAGGCCGCCGAGCAGCAGGCCGATGGCGCCGCCGGCTCCCGCGATGGCGCCGAACACGCCGAACGCGCGGGCGCGCTCCTTGGGGATCGTGAACGTCGTCGTGAGCACTGCGAGCGCGGTCGGGGCGAGCAGGGCGCCGAACGCACCCTGCAGGGCGCGAGCACCGACGAGCACCTCGAAGGTGGGCGCGGCGCCGCCGATCGCCGAGGCGATCGCGAAGCCGATGAGCCCGAGGATGAACGTGCGCTTGCGGCCCCAGAGGTCGGAGAGCCGCCCGCCGAGCAGGAGCAGGCTGCCGAAGGCGAGGGAGTAGGCGGTGATGATCCACTGGCGCTGGCCGTCGGAGAACCCGAGGTCGGCCTGTGCCGCCGGGAGGGCGATGTTCACGACCGTGGCGTCGAGCACCACCATGAGCTGGGCGAGGGCGACGGTCGCGAGGGTCCACCACCTGCGGGAGGGGGCCGCGGGCGCGACGGCCTGCGTGGTCGGATCGGCGGAAACGGAAGTCATGGGCGCCACTCTATACGAGACTTGCCAGTTTCGGATATGAACAGTTCTTGAAGTAACATGGCAGCAACACCCGCGACCCGCGAGACACGGAGAGGACCGCGATGACGCAGCTCGACTCCACGGCCGAGGCCGCCGACGTCACTCCTGCCGCGCCCGCCGTGAAGCTCGGTCGCCGTCGCGACCACAGCCGCGACCCCGAGATCCTCGACGCGGCCATCGACGTGCTCGCCGAGACCGGTTTCGACGGCATGACCATCGACATGGTCGCGGCGCGCGCCAAGGCCGGCAAGGCCACGATCTACCGGCGATGGCCGTCCAAGGCCGACCTTGTGCTCGACGCCGTCGCCTGCATGAAGGCCGGCGAGCTCGACCCCGAGCGCCTGCCCGACACCGGCACGCTGCGCGGCGACCTCGTCGCCATGATCCGGCCGCGCTCCATCGAGGAGGGCGAGCGCAAGCTGCGCATCATGGGCGGCCTGTTCGGCATGATCTCGAGCTCGCCCGAGTTGGCGGATGCCGCGCACGCGGCCCTCATCGAGCCGCGCGCCGCCGTGAACCGACTCTTCCTGCAACGGGCGATCGACCGCGGCGAGGTCTCCCCGGACTGCGACGTCGAGACGATCGCCAAGCTCACGCCCGCGATGGCGGCGTTCCGCCTGCTCATCGAGAAGCGCCCGGTCGACGCCGAGTTCCTGCTGTCGCTCATCGACGGGGTGATCCTGCCGGCGGCGGGCATCGGCCATGGGGCACCGCCCGCGACGCAGGCGGGGCAGGCGCGCTCGCGATGAGCGGCGCGCCGTCGCCGCGGGAGACCCGGCGCCGGTAGGGCGACGCCGGGCCTCCACCCGATCAGCGGCGCAACGCGAACCGCATCACTCCGACGAGCACGGCGCCCGTCAGGAGCAGGAACACTGCGAGCCGCTGCCAGAACCCGGCATCGAGCCCGGTCGAGGCGAGCCCACTCGTCGCGGCTGCGAGGGGCACCACGGCCGCCGATGCGGTCGTGGAGCCCGGGCCCGCCGAGCCGGAGCCGCCGCCGCCCGGGGTGGCGGGCGTCGCCGGGTCGGCCGGGTCCGTCGGGTCCGTCGGGTCCGTCGGGTCGACCGGGTCCACCGGCGTCACGATCGTGGTCGAGCCATCGGTGGACGAGTCCCCGATCACGGAGACGGCGTTTCCGCCGATCGTCACGGGCAGTGACAGGTCCGGGAGGATCTGCGTTCCTCCGAGGATGGAGTCGTCACCGGAGGTGGCGGCATCCGAACCCGAGCCCGACCCGTCGGTGACGACGCCCGTGAGCGCGCCCTCCGAGGACGAGTCCCCGATGACGGAGACGGCGTTGCCGCCGATCGTCACGGGCAGTGACAGGTCCGGGAGGATCTGCGTTCCTCCGAGGAGCGAGTCCTCGCCGGAGGTGGTCGCCTCCGAGCCCGACCCCGACCCCGACCCCGACCCCGACCCCGACCCCGTCATGACGACGGTCTCGGCGTCCTCGCTCGACGAGTCCCCGATGACCGACACGGCGTTGCCGCCGATCGTCACGGGCGCCGACACGTCGACGATCGCCTGGCTTCCGGAAGCCACGCCGTCGTCACCCGAGGTGACGGCGACGGGCTCCACCGGCTCGGCCGTGTCGCCCGCTTCGTCGTCGTCCGTCGACACCTCGGTCGAGGCATCCGACGACGACGAATCGCCGATGATGGAGAGGGCGTTGCCGCCGATCGTGATCGGTGCCTCGATCGAGATCCCGAGCTGGGTGCCCGAGAGGATGCCGTCGTCGCCGCCCGTCTCCGAGGCGTTGGCGACGCCGGCTCCGAGGAGCATGAGTCCCCCGGTGAACAGGGTCGCGTACAGCGCCCTCGCTACGAATCGCTTCATGGTTCAGTTCTCCTGACTGGTTGGGAAATGTCGCTCCCGGTGGGAGCGATGACCGTGTCCGCCTGCGCGCAGGCAGGCGGGCGGTTCCCGTCAGTCAGGGGTGGTGTCGGTGTCGTACACCGGCGACGACGGCAGTTCGTCGTCGACCGAACCGAGCACGAGCGACGCGAGGGCGTCGAGATCGATGGCGCCGGATGCCGCGTCCGCGGTGTTGCCGGCCCCGGCGCCCGCCGTGCCGGCTCCCGTCGATCCGGTGACGGGCGCGTCGAGCGGCTCGCCGGGCGCAGGCGCGCCGGGCGGCCACGTGGGCGTGCCCGACCCGCCGAGCGTCGCGGAGCCCGCAGGCGCGGCGGCATCCGACACCGTGCCGGGAACGCCAGGCGGGGCGAGGTCGCGAGCGTCGGGCGCGACGACCGCGACACCGGCCGACGCCGGCACCGCGCCGGAGGCGGGTGCTTCTGGGCGGACATCGATGCCCGGTGGCGACGGCAGCACGCCGTCGCCCGGCAGCGGGCCGAGGTCGCCGACCACCCCATCGAGGGTCTCGTCGACGAGGCCGGTGATCGGCCCGAGGACGCCGCCGAGGGTGTCGTCGCCGAGCAGGGTGCCGACGATCGGAAGCCCGCCCACGACGTCGTCGAGTGTGCCGGCCAGTGGATCCACGAGCGTTCCGGCCGGGCTGCTCGAGGCGATCGCGGAGACCGCCTCGCCCGCGCCGGCGATCGCGCCGACGACCGCTGCGTCGACGGCGTCGACCGTCGTGCTCGCGTCATCCGCCACTCCGCCGACGGGCACCGCCGCGAGGGCGGGCTCCACGAGTGACGGCGCCGCGTCGGTCACGGTCGGCGTGACCGCAACGATCGGCTCGAGCACGGGCTCGACGGCGTCGACTGCCGTGTCGACCGTGTCGATCGCGCCGTCGAGCGTGTCGCCGACGTCGCCCACCACCGTGCCGACCGTGCCGAGCAGGCCGTCGGGCTGCTCCTCGGCCGACGCGCTCGACGGGCTCATGACGAGGCTCAACGCGATCCAGGCGGCGGCGACGCAGGCCCCGATGAGTCCGGAGCGAACGAGTGCAGCGCGAAGCAGCGGCGTGTGTCGCTGCGACTCCACTGCCCCCACCACGACCCCCCGGAAAGATGCGATCCCTCGCACCCTACCCCCGGTCGGGGGCCAGGGTGAAGACCCTGCACGGCACGTTCACAGGTTCCCGTGACATCCGCGGGCTGCAGTCACTGCAACAATCGAGGCATGTACGTGCTCGCGAAGCTCAGCATGAAGAACCGCGCCCTCATCGCCCTCGTCACGGTGGTGGTCGCGATCTTCGGCGTCATCTCGCTCTCGAGCCTGAAGCAGGAGCTCGCGCCCTCGATCGAGTTCCCGCAGCTGTCGATCGTCACGAGCTATCCGGGCGCGTCGCCCGACATCGTCAACACGGATGTCTCGACGCCCATCGAGACCGCGATCCAGGGCATCACGGGGCTCGAGTCGACCTCCACGACGAGCTCGACGGGCCTGTCGCGGGTCACCGCGAGCTTCACGTACGGCACCGACCTGGCGTTCGCCGAGCAGAAGCTGCTCTCCGCGGTGAACCGCATCTCGGGCGACCTGCCCGAGGACGTGGATCCGCGCGTCATCGCGCTGAGCTTCGACGACTTCCCGGTCATCCAGGTCGCCGTCACGGGCGCCGACGACGCGGCGACGCTCTCCGACGAGCTCACGCGCACGACCCTTCCCGAGCTCCGCGACCTCGACGGCGTGCGCGATGCGGCGCTCGTCGGCGACGTCGGCCAGCGCGTGACGATCACGCCCGACCCCGAGAAGCTCGCGGCGCTCGGCCTCACCCAGCAGGCCATCCGCGACGCGCTCGCGCAGAACGGCCTGCTCATCCCGGCGGGTTCGATCACCGAGGGCGACCGGACGTTCGCCGTGCAGACCGGCGTGCGCATCCAGAGCGTCGACGAGGTGGCGGCGCTGCCCGTGCTCGGTGCGACCGAGCAGCAGGCGGCGCCGGCTGTGCCCGGCGCGGGCGCAGGAGCGTTCCCCGGAGGGGACGCCGCTGCAGCCGCCGCGGCCACGGTGAGCGTGCCCGTCGCGGCGACGATCGCCGACGTGGCATCCGTCGAGCTCACCGAGAACCCCGTGACGAGCATCTCGCGCGTGAACGGGGAGCCCGCGCTCACGATCTCGGTCACGAAGCTGCCGGCGGCCAACACCGTCGAGGTGTCGAACGCGGTGCGCGACCTGTTGCCCGACCTCGAGTCGGCGCTCGACACGACCAACCCCGGCGCCACCTTCACGGTCGTGTTCGACCAGGCGCCCTACATCGAGCGCTCGATCGAGTCGCTCGCCACCGAGGGCCTGCTCGGCCTGCTGTTCGCGGTCATCGTCATCCTGATCTTCCTGATGTCGGTGCGGGCCACGCTCGTCACGGCCATCTCGATCCCGACGTCGGTGCTCATCACGTTCATCGGGCTGCAGGTCGCCGACTACACCCTCAACGTGCTCACGCTCGGCGCGCTCACGATCGCCATCGGCCGCGTGGTCGACGACTCGATCGTCGTCATCGAGAACATCAAGCGGCACCTCGTCGCGGGCTCCGACAAGGCGTCGACGATCGTGCGCGCCGTGCGCGAGGTCGCCGGGGCGGTCACCGCATCGACGATCACGACCGTGGCGGTGTTCCTGCCCATCGCGCTCGTCGAGGGCGTCACGGGCGAGCTGTTCCGCCCGTTCTCGCTCACGGTCACGATCGCGCTGCTCGCGTCGCTGCTCGTGTCGCTCACGATCGTGCCGGTGCTCGCGTACTGGTTCCTGAAGCCCGCGAAGCCGCACCAGCACGCCGACGCGGGCGAAGCCGCGGCCGCGGCATTCGTCGACGAGGAGAGCCCCGCGCAGGCCGTCGACGAGCTCGAGCACCCCTCTCGCCTGCAGCGCGGCTACCTGCCGATCCTGCGCTGGACGCTCAAGCACGCCGGCGTCACGATGATCATCGCCGTGCTCGTGCTCGCCGGCACAGTGGCGATCATCCCGCTCATGAAGACGAACTTCCTCGGATCGTCGGGCCAGAACACGTTCCGCGTCACGCAGGAGCTGCCGGTGGGCACGAGCCTCGACGCGCTCGACGCGGCCTCGCAGCCGGTGGAGCAGGTCATCCGCGACACCGAGGGCGTCGAGACCGTGCAGACCTCGATCGGCTCGGGCGGCAGCAGCCTCGCGGCCGCGTTCGGCGGCGGCAGCTCCGCCACGATCACCTACTCGGTCACGACCGACGAATCCGCCGACCAGGAGGCGCTGCAGGCCGACGTGCGCGAGGAGCTCGACGCGCTCGACGATGCGGGCGAGATCACGCTCGCCGCCCAGAGCGGCTTCGGCGCGTCGAACGACATCGCCGTCGACATCACGGCGTCGAACGCGGCGGACCTGCAGGCCGCCACCGATGCCGTCGTCACCGAGCTCGACGGGCTCGACTCGCTGAGCCAGGTCACGTCCAACCTCTCGGCGTCGCAGCCGTACGTCGCCGTCGAGGTGAACCGGGCGGATGCGGCGGCCGCGGGCTACTCCGAGGTCGCCCTCGGCAGCGTGGTGTCGGCCGCGATGTCGCCGCAGCCGGCCGGCTCGGTCGTGATCGACGAACAGACCCTCACGATCTACCTCGCCTCCGACGAGCCGCCGGCGTCGATCGACGAGCTCTCGGCGCTCGAGATCCCGACGCCCACGGGTCCTGTGCGGCTCGACGAGCTCGCGACCGTCGAGCAGACCGACGGCCCGGCATCCGTCACGACCGTGCAGGGTCTGCGCAGCGCGACCGTCTCGGCCACGCCGAACAGCGACGACCTCGGCACCGCGAGCGCCGACGTGGCGGCCGCACTCGACGCGGTCGACCTGCCCGAGGGCACCTCGGCGTCGGTCGGCGGCGTCACCGCCGACCAGCAGGAGTCGTTCTCGCAGCTCGGCCTCGCGCTGCTCGCGGCGATCCTCATCGTCTACATCGTGATGGTCGCGACGTTCCGCTCGCTGCGCCAGCCCCTGCTGCTGCTCGTGTCGGTGCCCTTCGCGGCGACGGGCGCGATCCTGCTGCAGGTCGTCACGGGCATCCCGCTCGGCGTCGCGTCGCTCGTCGGCGTGCTCATGCTCGTGGGCATCGTCGTGACGAACGCGATCGTGCTCATCGACCTCGTGAACCAGTACCGCGATCGCGGCATGACGGTGCGCGACGCGCTGCTGCACGGTGCCTCGCGCCGACTGCGGCCCATCCTCATGACGGCGCTCGCGACGATCTTCGCGCTCCTGCCCCTCGCGATCGGGCTCACGGGCAGCGGCGGGTTCATCTCGCAGCCGCTCGCGCTCGTCGTGATCGGCGGTCTGCTCTCGTCGACCGTGCTCACGCTGCTCGTGCTGCCGGCGCTGTACGACCTCGTCGAGGGGCGCCGCGAGCGTCGGGATGCGAAGCGCGCGGCGAAGGCCGAGGCGGCAGGGGCGGCGGGCTCGGCGGATGACACGACGCCACCCGCCGGGCCGGATGCCGCGGCATCCGCCGACGCCGTGATCTAGCCCCACCAGCGGGCAGCGGGGACCGGCTCACTCGGCCCAGTCGAGCGTGCTCCGCTCGGGGAGCTCGTCCCACAGCTGCTCGAGTCCGGTGCCGTCGGCCGTCATCACCCAGATGGGCGAACCGCCCCCGCCCTCGAACTTGGCGGTCCAGGCGATCCGGTCGCCGTCCGGCGACCATGCCGACGCGACCGTGTCCGCAGACAGGGTGTCCTCGAGGATCCGCTGCGGGTCCGAGCCATCGGGCGCCATGAGGTAGATGCCGGGGCCCTGCGGGTTGCCGTCGCTCCAGAAGACGATGCGTTGGCCGTCGGGCGCCCACCGCCCGCCGGCGTCGTCGCCGCCCGTGGCGGTGAGCTGCGCGAGGCCGGTGCCGTCGACGCCGATCGAGTAGAGATCGAGTTCGCCGCCGCCGCCGCGGTCGACGCCGATCAGGAGGCTGCGGCCGTCGGGGGCCCAATCCTGCAGCCCGACGAAGGCGTCCTGCTCGGCGTAGATCGCCCGTGGTTCGGTGCCGTCGGCATTCATCAGCCAGATGGTGCCGCCGTCGGCTTCGGTGAACGTCGAGAACGCGATGGCGGAATCGTCGGGCGACCACGCCGCGACCTCCTCGCTCACCTGGGTCGTCGTCAGCCGCACCTCGCCGCTGCCGTCCGCGTTCATCGTGTAGACGTCGCCGTTGCCCGCGTCGTCGCTGCGGATGAAGATGATGCGGGAACCGTCGGAGGACCATCGGGGGACCGACTCGGCCTCCGGCGTCGTGGTGAGGTTCGCGGCCTCGTCGCCGCGGTAGGCGACGATGTCGCCGGCATCGACGAACAGGATGGATCCCGTCAACGTCGGAGGGACGAAGGTGGCGGTGGGTTCCTCCGTCGTGGAGGGGTCCTCCCTCGCGGAGCGTTCCTCCGCGGCGGCGCAGCCCGACAGCGCCGCTCCGAGGGCGAGGGCCGACAGGACCACGGGCGTGGCTGGGACTCGATGCATCGTGGTGCCTCCGTCGCTTCCCGTCGCGAACCCGAGCGTGTCGTGCCCTGCCCCGGCGCTCCGCCGGGTGCGGTGCTCGCTCGGCCGCAGCCTAGACCGCCTCGGGCGGTGCCGGTAGCCCGGGCCACCACGGTTGCCGGGCGACGTCGCCACGGGTTCACCGAAGGTTCACCCAGCTGTCGTGTCGATCGGCCCCTGTATGCGCGCCGGGTTCGTAGCGTCGAGGACATGTCGATCGTCGAGGCGCCGCTGCACCGCAGGGTGACGGAAGAGCTTCGCGCGCGCATCGGCAGCGGCGAGTGGCCGGTGGGAATGCAACTGCCGAGCGAGGCGGCGCTCTGCCGCGAGTTCGGCACCTCGCGCGGGCCGGTGCGCCAGGCGCTCGCCACGCTGCGCGCGGAGGGCGTGGTGGTCGGCGGTCGCGGCCGCGCCCCGGTCGTCGGCCGGTTCGTGCCGTCGCAGTCGTTCTCGACGTTCACCTCGTTCACCGAGTGGGCCCGCAGCATCGGCAAGGCGCCGGGCCAGCGCACGCTCGAGCTCGCGAAACGCCCCGCGACCTCGGTGGTGGCGGGGCTGCTGCGGCTCGGCGAAGGCGGCGCCGTGATCGACGTGCTGCGGGTGCGCTCCCTCGACGGCGTGCCGACGATGGTGGAGCGGGCGTCGTTCATCCTCGAGGTCGGCCTGCACCTCGCGGACTTCGACTGCGACTCCGGCTCGCTGCACGCGCACCTCACGAGCCGCGGCATCGACCTGCGACGCGCGCGCCACACGATCGACGCCGTCGCGGCGAACCGGCTCGACGCCGAGGTGCTCGGGATCGCCACGGGGTCCCCGCTGCTGCGCGAGCGCCGCCTCACGTGCGACGGCGCCGGGCGACCGCTCTGCGTCGCCGAGGACCGCTACCGCCCCGAGCTCGCGAACTTCGCCATCGAGAACGAGGTGGACCGGCGCACGCCGCTCACCCGTGCCGACCCCACCCATGACAGGAGCGCCCATCCATGATCACCCTCGCCGTGCTCGGCTTCGCCGGGACCACCATCGCACGGCGATCCGACGGCGAGCTGCACCCGCCGGTGCCGGTGCGCGGTGCCGCCGAGACATTCGCCGAGCTGCGGCGACGCGGCGTGAAGGTCGCCCTGATCACGGACCTGCCGCACGAGACGGCCGAGGAGCTGCTCGGCGAGCTCGGCTGGACGGTCGGCGACGACTCCGGCCGGCGCGTCGGCGCGGTGGACGCGCTCGTCTGCGCCGACGAGGTCGCGGCCGGGCGGCCAGCCCCGTACCTCGTGCATCGCGCGATGGAGCGCACGGGCATCCGTGACGTGCGCCAGGTGCTCGTCGCGGGCGACACGCTCGCCGCCCTCGAGACCGGTCGTGCCTCGGGCGCGCGCTTCGTGATCGGCGTGCTCACGGGCGCCGCCCGTCGCGAGGAGCTCGCAGCGGGGCCGCACGACGCGATCCTCGCGAACGTCACGGAGCTCATCGCGCTCGCCGTTCCGGCGGCACCGCTGCGCACCTGAGGCCTCCCGGCACGACGCCGCGGCGGCGCCGTCCCGTGGAGGGGAGCGGCGCCGTCGGTCGTGAGCGCGCGGCGAGCGGATGCCTCAGCGCGCCCGTTCGAGCACGGCCCGGGCCGAGGCATCCGGTCGCAGGTCGAGGCGCCGCAGGAGCTGCGCGTTCGCCGCGACGATGACCGTCGAGAGCGACATGAGGATCGCGCCGACCGACATCGGCAGCACGAACCCGATCGGGGCGAGGATGCCCGCGGCGAGGGGCACCGACACCATGTTGTAGCCGGCGGCCCACCACAGGTTCTGCTGCATCTTGCGGTAGCTCGCCCGCGACAGCTCGATCACCGAGAGCACCGAGCGCGGGTCGCTCGACGCGAGGATGACCCCGGCCGAGGCGATCGCGACATCCGTGCCCGCGCCGATCGCGATGCCCACGTCGGCCTGCGCGAGGGCCGGGGCATCGTTCACGCCGTCGCCGACCATCGCGACCGAGAGGCCCTCCGCCTGCAGCTCCTGCACCTTGGCGGACTTGTCCTCGGGGCGCACCCCGGCGAAGACGCGGTCGATGCCGAGTTGCCCGGCGACGGTGTTCGCCACCGGCTCCGCGTCGCCCGTGATCATCACGACCTGGATGCCGAGCGCGTGCAGGGCCTCGACGGCCTCGCGGGACTCCGGGCGGATCTCGTCGGCCAGCGCGATCGCACCGGCGACGTCGCCGTCGACGAGCACGTGGAGCACGGTCTGGCCCGCCTCGCTCCAGCCGGCGGATGCCGCGAGCGGCTGCTTCCCGGCCCGTGCGAGCAGTCCGGGGCCGCCCACCTGGACGCTGCGCCCGTCGACCTGCGCGTGCACGCCGACCGCGGCGGATGCCTCGAATCCCGAGGCCGTCGGCACGGCGAGACCGCGCCGAGCAGCGTCCGCGACGATCGCCTTGGCGAGCGGGTGCTCGGAATCGCGTTCCGCGGCCGCCGCGATCGACATGAGCCGGTCGGGGTCGAATCCCGGCACGGCCACGGCATCCGTGACCGCCGGCTCGCCCTTCGTGAGGGTGCCCGTCTTGTCGAAGAGCACGGCCTGCACGGTCCGCATCGTCTCGAGGGCGAGGCGGTCGGTGACCAGCACCCCGCCGCGGGCGGCACGCTCGGTCGCGATGGAGACGACGAGCGGGATCGCGAGCCCGAGGGCGTGGGGGCACGCGATCACGAGCACGGTGATGGTGTGGATCACGGCGTCCTCGTCGTCGCCGAGGAGCACCCAGGCGATCGCCGTGATCACCGCCGCGCCGAGCGCGAACCAGAACAGCCAGCCCGCTGCGCGGTCGGCGAGG
The DNA here is from genome assembly GCF_003710805.1 of Agromyces tardus. Lineage (GTDB taxonomy): Bacteria > Actinomycetota > Actinomycetes > Actinomycetales > Microbacteriaceae > Agromyces > Agromyces tardus. Next base: position 22,142 of record NZ_RHHB01000003.1, read on the forward strand.
CGCTGGGCGCGCGAGCTCGAGGCCTGCGCCTGCGCGACGAGCCGCTGGATGCCGGCGAGCGCGGTGTCGTCGCCGACCGCATCGACGCGCACGCGGATCGCGGTGTCGGTCGCGACCGTACCGGCGACCACGTGGTCGCCCGGGCCGCGGCTCACCGTGGCGGACTCGCCCGTGATCATGGACTCGTCGACCGCCGCGGTGCCGTCGACGACCTCGCCGTCGGCGGGCACGCGTCCGCCGGGGCGCACGATCACGACGTCGCCCACCGCGAGGTCGGACGGCGACACGATCTCGATCGTGTCGGCGCCGGCGGTCGAGGCGCCGGTCGGGCCCGTCGAGACCCGCTCCGCCTCGTCGGGCAGCAGCGCCGCGAGCGCGTCGAGCGCCGACGAAGCCTGCATGATCGAGCGCATCTCGATCCAGTGGCCGAGCAGCATGATCACGATGAGGAGCGCGAGCTCCCACCAGAAGTCGAGGTGGTGCGGCAGCAGGCCGATGGTCGCGCCGAGCGACGCGAAGTATGCGACCGTGATCGCGAGGCCGATCAGCAGCATCATGCCGGGCTTGCGGGCCTTCAGCTCCGACCAGGCCCCCGTGAGGAACGGCTTGCCGCCCCAGAAGTACATGACCGTGCCGAGCGCGGGGGAGATCCAGGGCACGATGGCCCAGTCGGGCAGCTCGTAGCCGAGCAGGTCGGCGAACATGCCCGAGAAGGCGATCGTGGGGATCGCGATGACGAGCATGATCCAGAAGAGGCGGCGGAACTGGCCGACGTGGTCGCCGTGGCCGCCGCCGTGTCCGGCATGCATGTCGTGTCCGGCGTGCATGTCGTGTCCGGCGTGCGTGTCGTGGCCGGCGTGCGTGTCATGCCCCGCGGATGCCTCGTGGCCGGTGCCCGCGTGCAGGTCGTGCCCAGCGTGCATGTCGTGTCCCGCGTGCATGTCGTGGCCGGCGTGCATGTCGTGCCCCGCGTGCATGTCGTGCGCCGCGGCATCCGCATCGTCGCCCTGCGTCGCAGGTTGCACCGCGGACGAGCCGCCGTGGTGCTCGTGCATGTCGTCACGTGTCATGCTCATCGATCTTCCTCCTTCGGGAGTGCTGCGATCATACCCCCTGGGGGTACTGCTTCACCACCCTCAACCACGGTCGGAGCGCAGATGTTCCCGATTCCGCAGCCGGGAATGCGCAGTGCCTTCCGGCCCTTGCGGCGCGTCGACCGGCCCCCGCAGGATGAGCCCATGGCGACCCCGCGCGACCTGTCGACGGCCTCGCTCGACCCGGCGCGAACGGATGCCGCCGACGTCGCCCGGGCCCTGCTCGTCGATCCCGAACGCGGCCTCACAGCCGAGGAGGCCGCGCGCCGCCTCGCCCACCACGGACCGAACGAGCTGCGCGCCGCCGCGAGCACCCCGCTGTGGCGCCGGCTGCTCGCCCAGTTCTCCGATCCGCTGATCCTGCTGCTGCTCGCGGCGGTCGTGATCTCCGTGATCGCCTGGCTGATCGAGGGAGCCGTCGGTGCGCCGATCGACGCGATCGTCATCGTCGCGATCCTCGTGCTCAACGCGGTGCTCGGCCTCGTGCAGGAGTCCCGCGCCGAGCACGCGGTCGCCGCGCTCGCGGTGATGACCCAGGCCCGCTCGACCGTGCTGCGCGACGGCGAGCTGCGCACCGTGCCCAGCACCGAGCTCGTGCCCGGCGACATCCTCGTGCTCGCCGAGGGCGACCAGGTCGGCGCCGACGCGCGCCTGTTCCGTGCCGCCGCGCTGTTCGTCGCCGAGGCCTCGCTCACCGGCGAGAGCGAGGCGGTCGAGAAGCATCCCGACCGCATCGACGAGGTCGTGCCGATCGGCGACCGGCGCGACATGGTCTTCAAGGGCACCGCGGTGAGCCGCGGCACGGGCGGCGCGATCGTCACCGCCACCGGCATGGCGACCGAGATGGGCGCGATCGCCACGATGCTCGACGCGACCGTCGAGCAGCCGACGCCCCTGCAGCAGGAGGTGTCGCACCTGGGCCGGCTGCTCGGCCGCATCGTGATCGGCATCGCGATCGTCGTGATGGTCACGATCGCGCTCATCGAGGGGATCCGCACCCCCGCCGATGTCGTGACGGTCCTGCTGCTCGGCGTCTCCCTCGCCGTGGCCGCGGTGCCGGAAGGGCTCCCGGCGATCCTCTCGGTCGTGCTCGCGCTCGGCGTGCAGCGCATGGCGAAGCGCAACGCCGTCGTCAAGCGGCTCTCGAGCGTCGAGACGCTCGGGTCGGCCTCCGTCATCTGCACCGACAAGACGGGCACGCTCACGACGAACCAGATGACGATCGAGCGGATCGTCACGGCGTCGGGCACCGTCGACCTGAGCGGCGTGGGCTACGCGCCCGTGGGTCGCGCCACCGACCACGGCCACGACCTCGCCGCGGGCCCGCTGCGGCTCGAGGCGCAGATCGTGCTCGGCGCCGGCTCCCTTGTGAACGACGCGCAGCTGGCCCAGCACGACGGGGTCTGGGAGATCGAGGGCGACCCGACGGAGGCCGCATTCCTCGTGGCGGCGCGCAAGCTCGGCGGCACTCGTGAAGAGACGGCACGGTACGGGCGCGTTGCCGAGGTGCCGTTCAGCTCCGAGCGCAAGATGATGTCGACGGCGCATCGCCACGAGAACGGCGACCTCGTGGTGCTGAGCAAGGGCGCGCCCGACGTGCTGCTGCGGCACTGCACACGCCTGCAGCTCGGCGCGCGGATCGTTCCGCTCGACCCGGTGCGCCGGGCGCGCGCGCTCGCCGACATGGAACTGCTCTCGGAGGAGGCGTTCCGCACGCTCGGCGTCGCCTACCGACCGGCGCCCGAGCTCGAGGGCACCGGCGGGGGTGCGGATGCCGCCGACTTCGACGAGTCCGCCGAGCAGGACCTCGTGTACGCCGGCGTCGTGGGCATCCTCGATCCGCCCCGCCCCGAAGTGCGACCCGCGATCGCCGAGGCGCGCGCCGCCGGTATCCGCGTGGTCATGATCACGGGCGACCACCCGGCGACCGCCGCGCGCATCGCCCGCGACCTCGGCATCATCGACGACGAGGGCATCGCCCTGCCGGGCGCGCGCATCGACGGCATGGACGAGCACCAGCTGCGCGACGCCGTGCGCACCGTCTCGGTGTTCGCTCGCGTCTCGCCCGCGCACAAGCTGCGCATCGTCGACGCGCTGCAGGCGGAGGGACTCGTCGTGGCCATGACGGGCGACGGCGTGAACGACGCGCCCGCCCTGAAGTCGGCCGACATCGGCATCGCCATGGGGGTCACGGGCACCGAGGTCGCCAAGGAGGCGGCGAACATGGTGCTCGCCGACGACGACTTCGCGACGATCGTGCATGCGGTGCGCGAAGGCCGGGTGATCTTCGACAACATCCGCAAGTTCCTGCGCTACCTGCTCTACGGGAACATGGGCGAGGTGCTCACCGTGTTCCTCGGCGTCGTGTTCGCCGGGCTGCTCGGGTTCACCCACGCGTCCGCCGACGGCATCGTGCTGCCGCTGCTCGCGACGCAGATCCTCTGGATCAACCTCGTGACCGATTCGGGTCCCGCGCTCGCGATGGGCGTCGACCCCGAGATCGACGACGTCATGACCCGGCCACCGCGAGGCCTGCACGACCGGGCGATCGACCGGGGCATGTGGATCGGCATCGCGATCACCGGTCTCGTGATCTCCGTCGTCACGCTGCTCACGATGGACGTGTTCCTTCCCGGCGGCCTCATCCCCGGCGGCACCGACACCTTCGACGTCGCTCGCACGGCGGGCTTCACGACGCTCGTGTTCGCGGGCCTCATCATGGCGTTCAACGCGCGCTCGGCGACCTCGAGCGCGTTCCGCGGCTTCTTCGCGAACCGATGGCTGTGGGGCGCGGTCGTGCTCGGGGTGCTGCTGCAGGTGGCCGTGGTCTCGCTGCCGCCGCTGCAGGTGGCGTTCAGCACCGCGAGCCTCGACGGCGTGCACTGGGCGGTGTGCGCGGCGATGGCGTCGGTCGTGCTCTGGGTCGAGGAGCTCCGCAAGCTCGGCCTCCGGCTGCTGCGGCGCAGGCGGGCGGATGCCGCGGCGCACGCCCGCTGAACGGCGCTCGCTGCGGGCTCAGGCCCCCGGCGACCCGGTCAGCTCGCGCCGCAGGAACGCGTCGACGCGCGTCCAGGCCTGCGCCGCGGCATCCGGATCGGGCCCCATGCCGCGGATGCGCAGGAACGGCCGGGCCCACCACCAGCCCGCAGGCCGGTCGTTGAGGAACGCGTGGTTCGCGCCGGGGTACTCCGTCACGTCGTGGCGGATGCCGCGGGCCTCGAGCGCCGTCTCGAGCTTCGCCGCCGCGCCGGGAAGCGCGCGGTCCGCGCCGCCGTAGCTCGCCACGACCGGGCAGGCGCCCTCGAGGGCGGCGTCGAGGTCGTCGGGCAGCATCCCGTAGTTCACGGATGCCGCTTCGAACCCGCGTGACGCGGCGAGCAACGCGAACCCGCCGCCGAGGCAGAACCCGATCACGCCCACCGCGCGCGTGCAGTCGGGCCGGTCGAGCAGCGCCGTCCGCGCCGCCTCGATGTCGGAGAATGCGGCGCCCCGGCCCGACCGGAGCGCCCGGACGGTCGCGACGAGGCAGCGCCGGGCACCGCCCCGCCAGTAGAGGTCGGGCATGAGGGCGAGGTACCCCATGCCCGCGAGCCGCCGCAGGTGCGCGCGCATCGCGTCGTCCACTCCGAAGATCTCGTGCACCACGACGAGCGCGGGCCAGGGGCCCGCGCCCTCGGGCACGGCGAGCACCGCGCCGAACGCGCCCTCGGTCGAGGTCAGCTGCACGTCCGCGAGTTCGATGGCCATGCTCGATTCAAGCGCGCTCCGCCCTGCGTGAACAGCAGCGCGCGGTGCGGCATCCGTCTGGTTCGATGGCGGAATGGACCTGCTCATCCTCGGTGGCACCCAATGGCTCGGACGCGAACTCGCCCGGGAGGCGATCGCGCGCGGCGATCGCGTGACGTGCCTCGCGCGCGGCGAGGCGGGTGCCGTCGCGCCGAGGGCGGAGCTCGTGGCGGCCGATCGCGACCGGCCCGACGCGTACGACGCCGTCGGCGACCTCGACTGGGACGTGGTGATCGACCTCACGCGGCAGCCGGGGCACGCCCGTCGCGCCGCCGCCGCGCTCGCCGGACGTGCCCGGCACGTCGTGTTCGTCTCGTCGTGCAGCGTCTACGCCCGGCACGACGAGCCGGGAGCCGACGAGTCCGCCGCGCTGTTGCCGGCGCTCGCGGACGATGCGTCGACGCCCGAGACGTACGGCGAGGCGAAGGTCGCCTGCGAGGCGGCGTGGCGCGGTGCGGTATCCGACCGCCTGCTCGTGGTGCGGCCGGGGCTCATCGCGGGTCCGGGCGATCCGTCGGATCGCGCGGGCTACTGGGTGGCACGGGCGGCACGCGACCGTGAGCCCATGCTCGTTCCCGAGATCCCGGATGCCGCGGTGCAGGCCATCGACGTACGCGATCTCGTGCGGTTCCTGCTCGATGGGGCGGCGCGGGGACTCACGGGCACGTTCAACGCCGTCGGCGACCGCACGACCTTCGCGGAGTGGCTCGCGGTGTCGCGCGAACTGGGCGCACACGACGGCGAGGTCGTCGTGGCATCCGCCGATCGCCTCGCCGAACTCGGGGTGAACGAGTGGGCGGGGCCCGACTCGTTGCCGCTGTGGATCGCCGACCCCACGTGGAACGCGTTCCTCGACCGGTCGAACGCGGCGGCCGAGCGGGAGGGGCTCGTGCTGCGGCCGGTGCGCGAGTCGCTCGCGGACGTGCTCGCGTGGGAACGCTCGGCGGGGCTCGGGCGCGAACGCCGGGCGGGGCTCGGGGCCGAGCGCGAGCGCGAGCTCATCGCGGAGCTGCGCGGCTGAGCCGGGGCCGACCTTGGTCCCGGTCGCGCGCGGAATCGCGGGCGTACGATGAGGCGAGCGGGGACGGATGCCGCCTCCCCACGGCGTCGGAGGTGATGCTGCATGTACGGACCCGGTTACGGCATGGGGTTCGGGTGGATCTGGGGCGTACTTGGATTCCTCCTCCTCATCGGGGCGCTCGTGGCGCTCATCCTCCTCGTGGTGCGGCAGTCGAACCGGTCGGCGCCCGTGAGTCATCAGCCGGCGGCCGACGTGCCACCGACACCCCCGCGCAGCACCGCCCGCGCGATCGCGGAGGAGCGGCTCGCGCGCGGTGAGATCACGCCCGAGGAGTATCGCGAGATCGTGCGTGCGCTCGACGAGACGTCGAGTCCGCCGGGCGCCTGAGCGGCGTGCATCCCTCGGCCTGCGGAGCGCGTTCGGAGCCCCTTCGGAGTGCGTCTGGGATGGCAGACGGTGCCGGGCGCGGGGGCTCGGCCCGCGGCATCCGTCGTTGCTAGCTTCGGACCATGACCGAGCCCGCGCTGTCGCACGATCCGCTCTGGCCGAGGGCCGGCGACTGGCCGGGGTTCGACTCGCTCGCGGGCGACGCGCGGGTCGGGCTCGCGCTGCTCGGGGTCCCCGCGTGGCGCACGTCGCTCTCAGCGTCGAACGCCCACGCGACGCCGGCGGCCGTTCGTGCGGCGCTGCGCCGCTACAGCCCCGCGCTCATGCCCGATCGCTCGCAGCCCGACGGTGCAGCGGGGCGCGACCCGCGCGACCTGGCCGACGTCGGGTTCGCGGATGCGGGCGACATCGACGAGCCCGACGGGCCCGACGGCGAGGCGCGCACCCGGACCCGTGTCGCCGAGGTGCTCGCGCGCGCCGACGCGCTCATGGCGCTCGGCGGCGACAACTCGGTGACGGTCGCGACGGCCCTCGGGGCGTGGGGCGACGAACTCGCGACCGCGGGCCTCGTGACCATCGACGCCCACTACGACCTGCGCGACGGCGTCTCGAACGGCTCGCCCGTGCGCCGTCTCGTGGAGGCGGGACTCGACCCCGCCCGCATCGTGCAGGTCGGCATCGCCGACTTCGCGAATTCCGCCGCGTATGCGCGGCGAGCGGCCGATCTCGGCATCACGGTCATCCACCGCGACGAACTGCACGGGCGGCGTCCCGCCGAGGTCATGGGCGAGGCGCTCGCGATCGCGGGGGCGGCGGGGGGTCCGGTGCACCTCGACGTCGACGTCGACGCGTGCGACCGCTCCGTGGCGCCCGCGTGCCCCGCGTCGGTGCCCGGCGGCCTCGCGGCGTGGGAGCTGCGCGCGCTCGTGCGGGCCGCGGCATCCGATCGACGGGTGCGCAGCGCCGACCTCGTCGAGATCGATGCGACGACGGATGCCGCGGATGGCCGCACCGTGCGTCTCGCCGCACTGTGCGTGCTCGAGTTCGCGGCGGGGCTCGCGGGGCGGACGCGCGTGGGCGGCGTGGGCGGCGCCGCCGGCGGGTGGTCGCATCGCTGAGCGGCCGGGCGGCATCGGTGGCAGACTCGGCGCATGAAGACCCTCGTGCTCGTGCGCCACGCCAAGTCGAGCTGGGAGCACGCCGGAACCCCGGATCATGAGCGCCCGCTGAACCATCGCGGTCGGCGCGATGCCCCCGACATGGGGCGACGCCTGCGCGAGCGGGGGCTCCTTCCCGACGTGATCCGGTCGAGCACCGCGGTGCGGGCGCGTGCCACGGCGGTGGCGATCGCCGCGCAGTTCGGGATCGAGCCCGAGGCCGTCGTGCTCGACGAGCGGCTGTACGGCTCGTCGCCAGACACGATCCTCGGCGTGGTCGGCGAACTCGACGACTCGGTCGAGACGGCGATGATCGTCGCCCACGATCCGGGCCTCTCCGATCTCGCGTTCGACCTCTCGGGCACGATCGAGCACATGCCCACGTGCGCCGCCGCCGAGTTCTCGTTCGACGTCGCGCGCTGGTCGGATGTCGCGGACGCGGAGCCCGTGGAGTTCCGGCTGGAGACGCCGCGGTCGTAGGGGAGGGGTTGGGGTTGTGCCCGGCCTGCATTCTGCTCGCCCGGCCGGGTTGCGCGCCCGCCCCGTGTTGATCCTCCCTCGGCGGCTCGCGTTCCTTTCCCTGTCCTTCCCCTCCGCCTCCCAGCCGACGACGCGGCGCCCTTCGGCGACCCTCCGTCATTCCACTGACGCCGCCAGCATCCGCTCGACATAGGCGGTCGCCGGCGCGGCGCGAAGCTCCGCGAGGGTACCGCGTTGGGTGACCAGGCCCCGCTCGAGCACGAGCACCGAATCCGCGAGCGCTGCGGCATCCGCCGGGCTGTGGGTGACGAGCACCGTCGCGCCGCCGAACTCGCGCACGTGCGTCGCGAGCTCGGCGCGCATGTCGGCGCGCACCTCGACGTCGAGGGCCGACATGGGCTCGTCGAGCAACAGCACGTCGGGGTCGGCCGCGAGCGCTCGGGCGAGGGCCACGCGCTGCGCCTGCCCGCCCGAGAGCTCGGCAGGCAGGCGGTCGGCGAGCGCCGTCAGGTCGTAGCGCGCGAGCCAGGGCTCGGCCACCGCCCGCGCAGCCGACCGCGAACCGCCGCGCATCCGCGCCGCGAACGCCACGTTGTCCCGCACCGAGAGGTGCGGGAAGAGCACGTAGTCCTGGAACACCACGCCGATGCGCCGCCGCTCGGGCGGCAGCCCGTCGACGCGCCGCGACCCGATCCGGACCTCCCCCGCGTCGAGCGGCACGAGCCCCGCGATCGCCGCGAGCACACTCGACTTGCCGGCGCCATTGGGCCCGATGACGGCGAGCGGATGCCCCGGCACCACGTCGAACGCGGCCGCGATCCTGCGCTCGCCGCGCGTGACCGTCACGTCGGCGTGCAACGAGGGGCGGGCGCTCGAGGGCTCGGCGGGCATCATCCGCGCACCCCCGGAAGCCACCGGTCGCGCAAGCCGAGCAGCACCGCGACCGACACCGCGAGGAGCAGCAGTGCGAGCGCGACCGCTTCGTCGGGATCGGACTGCATCGCGAGGTAGCTCGCGATCGGGAGCGTGCGGGTGACGCCGGGCAGGGAACCCGCGAACGTGATCGTCGCACCGAACTCGCCGAGCGCACGACTGAAGCACAGGACCGCGCCGGCGGCGACACCGGGCGCGACGAGCGGCAGCGTGACGTGCCGGAACACCTGCCACCGCGACGCGCCGAGCGTGGCCGCGGCACCCTCGGTGCGCCGATCGGCGGAGCGCAACGCCCCCTCGACCGCGAACACGAGGAACGGCAGCGACACGAACACCTGCGCGAGCACGACCGCGCCGCTGGTGAACGGCACGGTCACGCCGAACCAGTCCTCGAGCACGGATCCGACGAGTCCGCGCCGTCCGAGCAGCATGAGCAGCGCGATACCCCCGACCACGGGCGGCAGCACGAGCGGCACGGTCACCGCCGCGCGCAGCAGCCGCCGGGGCACCGTGGGCCAGTCGGCGGCGCGCGCGAGCAACGTCGCGAGGGGTACGCCGAGCACGAGGCACAGCCCCGTGGCGGCCGTCGCGGTGACGAACGAGAGCACGAGCGCCTGCAGCACCGACTCCCGCGCGAGCAGCTCGGGCAGCTCGGCCCACGGCGCCCGGGCGACGAGGGCGACGAGCGGCAGCACGAGCACCGCGAGCGCGAGCACGGCCACCGCGGTCACGGGCCACGCGAGCCGGCCGGTGGCCCGGCCCGTGATACGACCAGCGGCACGGCCACCGGCACGGCCGGGGACACGGCCCGTGACCCGGCCCGCAGACGCTGCTCGGCCCGCCACCTACGGCGCCCCGAACCCGGCCTCAGCGAGCACCGCACGCCCGGCCGGCCCCGTGACGAACGCGACGAACCCCGCCGCCGCGTCGGGGGCGCCGTCGAGCGCCGCGATCGGGTAGCGGTTCACGACGGATGCCGCACCCGGCACGTCGATCCCCTCGACCGCGTCGCCCGCCGCGAGCACGTCGGTGCGGTAGACGAGCGCCGCATCGACCTCGCCGAGCGAGACCTTCGTGAGCACGGCGCGCACGTCGGACTCGAGGGTGTCGGGCGACGCCGTCACGCGCGCCTGCGCGAGCAGCTTCGCGGATGCCGCGCCGCACGGCACCGACTCGTCGCACAGCGCGATGCGCAGCTCGGCACGTGCGAGGTCGGCGAGTCCCGTCACCCCGGCGCGGTTGCCGGCGGGCACCGCGAGCTGCAGGGTGTTCGTCGCGAACACCGCGGGGTCGGTTGCGAGGCCCGCGTCGACGAGCGTCTGCATCGGCCCCTCGGCGGCCGACGCGAACACGTCGGCGGGCGCGCCCTCCACCACCTGCTGGGCGAGCGCGGCACTGCCTCCGGAGTTGAGCACGACGTCGACGTTCGGGTGCGCGTGCTCGTACTGCCGGGCGAGCTCGTCGAACGCGTCGGTGAGGGATGCGGCGGCGAAGACCGTGATCGTCGCGGGCGCGGCGTCCGTCGGAGCGCTCACCGCGGGGGAGGAGTTCGTGCCCGTGCCCGCTCCGGCGGCGGCGCAGCCGGCGAGGCCGGCCGCCACAGCCAGGGCGAGGGCTCCGGCGCCGAGCGCGAGCCGCGGCATCCGCCTCATGCGTCGGCGCCCGGAGGCAGCTCGATCGACACGGTCGTGGCCTTCGCGCTCGCCGCCGCGAGCATGCCCGGCTCGAGGCCGAGCTCGTCGGCGGCCTCGCGGCTCATGAGCGACACGATGCGGAACGGGCCCGCCTGCAGGTCGACCTGGGCCATGACGCCGTCGCGCTGCACGCGCGTCACGAGGCCGACGAAGCGGTTGCGTGCCGAGGCCCGCGCAAGCGGGAACGCGTCGGCGAGCGCACCGCCGCCCGCCTCGGCCATGAGGGGCACGAGGTCGGCGCCCTCCACGACCTGCATGCCGTTGGCGCCCCGACCGAGGGGGAGGCGCCCGTGCTCCGCCCACCGGCGCACGGTGTCGTCGCTCACGCCGAGCAACGCCGCGGCTTCGCTGATGCGGAACTGCGTCATGATCGCTCCCGCAGATGCGTCTCCATGAAGCGATTCTAGCCGTGGATACCGAGGCAGTGCCGATCGCGTGCTCGACGTGAAAGAATCTGCGTATGGATGCAGATATGCATGCGCGCCTCGGCGCATCCGATGAGTACGTCGAGGTCGCGGTCGAGATCTTCGCAATGCTCGCCGATGCGACGCGGGTGCGCGTCATCCTCGCCCTGCAGGATGCCGGGGAGCTGTCGGTGAACCACCTGGCCGGGCTCGTCGACAAGTCGCCCGCCGCCGTCTCGCAGCACCTCGCGAAGCTGCGGCTCGCCCGGATCGTCGCGACCCGGCACGAGGGGCAGCGCGTGTACTACCGGCTCGAGAACGAGCACGCGAGCGAACTCGTCGCCGACGCGATCCACCAGGCGGAGCACTCCCTCGGCGGGATCCCGCGCCACCACCAGGTCCTCGCGGGGGACGCGGAATGAGCACTGCCAAGCAGCACGCGCACGACCACGGCGGCCATGCGCACGAGCACGAGCACGAGCACGGGCACGCGCACGACGACCGCCACCCGCATGGCTCGGGCTTCGTGGGTGCGCTGCGCGAGTTCTTCGTCCCGCACACCCATGACCCGGCGGACGCGGTCGACGACGCCCTCGAGGCCAGCGCGCAGGGCGTACGAGCGGTCAAGGTGAGCCTCTTCCTGCTGCTGGGCACGACCGTGCTCCAGCTCCTCGTCGTGGTCGTGAGCGGATCCGTCGCCCTGCTCGCCGACACCGTGCACAACTTCTCGGACGCGCTCACCGCGGTTCCCCTCTGGGTCGCGTTCGTGCTCGGTCGTCGCGCGGCGTCGCGCCGTTGCACCTACGGCCTCGGCCGCGCGGAGGATGTCGCGGGGCTGTTCATCATCGCCGTGGTCGCGCTGTCGGCAGTGGTCGCGGCCTGGCAGTCGATCGACCGGATCGTGCATCCGCAGCCGATCACCAATGTCGGCTGGGTGATCGTCGCCGGCCTCGTGGGCTTCGCCGGCAACGAGGCGGTCGCGGTCTACCGCATCCGCGTGGGTCGCCGCATCGGCTCGGCCGCGCTCGTCGCCGACGGCGTGCACGCGCGCACCGACGGCTTCACGTCGCTCGCGGTCGTGCTCGGGGCACTCGGTGTGCTGGCCGGCTTCCCGCTCGCCGACCCGATCGCGGGACTCGCCATCTCGGCGGCCATCATGGTGCTGCTCTGGGGCGCCGCGCGGAGCATCGGCATCCGCCTGCTCGACGGGATCGAGCCGGAGCTCGTCGGTCGCGCCGAGCACGCCCTCGAGCACGTCGACGGCATCCGCGCCGTCGCGCAGCTCCGGCTGCGCTGGGTCGGACACCGCCTGCAGGGCGACGCACTCGTCGTGACCGACGACCTTCCGCTCAGCCAGGTCGAGGCGGTCACCCGCGAGGCGGAGCGGCAAGTCGCGGCGCACGTGCGCAGCCTCGACGGGTTCCACGTTCGGGCGACGGCAGCCGACCCGGCCTGAGCGTCGCCGCGCCGCCGGGAGGACGCGCGGCTCCTAGCCCTGCGCCACCGCCGTCACCGTCATCCACGGCGTCGAGCTCTCGCACGCCGGAACATCGGCCGAGACCTCGAACGGCGTGAAGCTGTGCGGCGGGTACACGACGTAGCCCGCGCCGGCCACGGTCGGGCACTTGTCGCCGAGCGGGCCGCCGTCCGTGCCGATGTTCACGGACGAGAGTGCGGCGACCGCCGTGCCGCCCGGTGCGAGCGTGATCGTCGGCGGCGCGTCATCCTCTACCTGCTCGGCCGCCTCGCCGAGCTGCGTGCCGTTCGCGTCGACGACCGAGACGCCCGGGGCGCCCCGCAGTTCGCACGACGCGCTGCCGGTGTTCGTGAAGACGACGATGGAGTTCACGTGGCCCGCGCTGCCCCCGTCGGGGCTGGGCTGCACGGTGACCTCGAGCGCGTCGTCGGCGCACTGGCCGGCCGGCGCGTTCGGGTCGGTCGGCGCCGGGGAGGCGCTCGGCGTGGGCGAGCTCGAGGCCGATGCGGTCGGCGCGGGGGACGACGTCGGCGACCCGCCACCCGACGCACAGGCCGTCAGGAGCAGCGCGACGGCGACGATGGACGAGGCAGCGAGTACTCGAGTGCGCACGCGCCGCACGATACCGCCGTCGGGCGGACGCCGCCACGCTCACACCCGCGTGGCGGACGCAGCGCCATCACCCGTTGTCCCCTGCGGGCGCCGTTGGGATACTGGCCCCGTGGGCTGGATGCGAGGGATCGTCACGAGCGCGGTGGTCGCCGCGGGTGCCGTGGCGGCCGTCGTGCTCGTTCGCCGGGCCTCGTTGCGCTGGGGCGCGAGCGACGACGAAGTGCGCAGGGCACTGCCCGGAGACGACCTGCTGCCCCGGCCCGACCTCCAGGCCACCCGCGCGATCTCGATCCAGGCGACGCCGGCCGACGTGTGGCCGTGGATCGCGCAGCTCGGCCAGAACCGCGGCGGGTTCTACAGCTACGACTGGCTCGAGAACCTCGTGGGGGTCGAGATCCGCACCCTCGACCGCATCCGGCCCGATCTTCGCGTGCGTGCGGTCGGCGATGCCGTGAACCTCGCCCCGGAGGTCGCGCTCGCAGTCGCAGCGCTCGACGAGGAGCGGCATCTCGTCCTGCGCGGCGCCGTCGGGGTCGACGGCACGGGGGCGGCCGCGCCGTACGACTTCACGTGGGCGTTCGTGCTCCAGCCGCAGCCCGACGGTTCCACGCGACTCATCGTGCGCGAGCGGTACGGGTACCTCACGGCCTGGGCCCCGGCGCTCGTCGAGACGGTCGAGATGGTGAGCTTCCTCATGACCGAGCGGATGCTGCGCGGCATCCGCGACCGCGCCGAGCGCACCGCGGCTCCTGGGTCGCGACCGGCCGACGCCGCGACGGCGTGATCGCGCGCGATGGCCTGCCGCGGCGCCGTCGCCGCCTGCGAGAATCGGAGCATGGCCGCTGACCTCGACCCCGCCTCTCCCCGGTACGCGCGCCAGCGCGTGCTGCCCGGTTTCGGCGTGGCGGGCCAGCAGCGACTCGCCGACGCGCACGTCGTCGTGCTCGGCGCAGGCGGGCTCGGCAGCGCAGTCGTCCCCGCGCTCGTCGCCGCGGGCGTCGGGCGCATCACGATCGTCGACGACGACCGCGTCGAGGTCACGAACCTGCACCGGCAGGTCCTGCACAGCCCCGACGACGTCGGGCGCACCAAGGTCGAGTCGGCGACGGATGCCGCGGCTCGCCTCTCGCCCGAGACCCTCGTCACGCCCGTACCGCACCGCTTCGACGCCGGCAACGCCGACGAACTCCTCGCCGGCGCCGACCTCGTGATCGACGGCACCGACGACATCCTCACGCGCTACGTCGCCGACGACGCCACGGCGCGCGCCGGCATCCCGCTCGTGTGGGGCTCCGCCGCGAAGTTCAGCGGCCAAGTGGGCGTCTCGTGGGAGGCACGCGGCGTCTCGTACCGCGACCTGTTCCCCGAGCCCCCCGCCGACGCGGGCCTCAGCTGCGAGGTCGACGGCATCCTGCCCACGGTGTGCACCGTCACCGGCGGCATGATGGCGGGCGAGGCGCTCAAGCTCCTCACGGGCATCGGCGAGCCGCTGCTCGGCAGGGTCGTGGTCTACGACGCGTTGCGGGGCAGCACGCGCGAGATCCGGTATCGACGGGCGGAGGATCTCGAGACGCCTCCTCCGTCGGCTCCTCGCGCCGCACAGCAGGCACCGCCCGGCGAGGTGGACGCGGCCGCGCTCGCCGCGGAACTCGCCTCCGGGGCATCGCCGCTGCTCCTCGACGTGCGGGAATCGTGGGAGGCCGACATCGCCACCATCCCGGGCGCCACCCTGATCCCGCTCGGCGAGCTCGGCGACCGTGCGGGCGAGCTCGACCCTGCGGCGTCCGTCGTCGTCTACTGCCACCTGGGGGTGCGATCGCAGTACGCCGCGCGGGCGCTCGCGGGCGCAGGCTTCGCGCACGTGCGCAACCTCGCCGGTGGCATCGACGCGTGGTCGCGCGAGGTCGACCCGACGGTGGTGCGGTACTGATGGGCGCCCGCATCCCGGTCGACGAGCACGCGCGCTTCGTGCGGACCTTGCTCTCGGGGCTCGGCGCGCGGCCGACCGAACGGGTCGCGCTCGCCGAGGCGCTCGGCCGCATCACCGCCTCGCCCGTGGAGTCGCCGATCGCCCTGCCGCCGTTCCGCAACTCGCAGATGGACGGGTTCGCGGTGCGCGCCGCCGACGTCGCGAGCGCGCCCGTGCCGCTGCCGATCGCCGGCGAGGTCGCCGCGACCGCCGGCACGCCCGCGCCGCTCGCGCCCGGCACCGCGGTGCGGATCATGACCGGCGCGATGGTGCCCGAGGGCGCCGACGCGATCGTGCCCGTCGAGGACACCGAACCGGAGACCGGCGACCGCGTGCGGATCCTGCGCGCGCGCACCGCAGGGGAGTACGTGCGCGAAGCCGGATCGGACCTCGCCGCGGGTGCCGACGTGCTGCCCGCGGGCGTGCGGCTCGGCTCGCGCCACCTGGCAGCGGCCGCGGCATCCGGACTCACCGCACTGCTCGTGCGCGAACGCGTGCGCGTCGCCGTCGTGAGCACCGGCAGCGAGCTCGTGCCGCCGGGCACGGCGCTCGGGCCGGGCGAGATCCCCGACGCGAACGGCGTCGCGCTCGCCGCCGCGGCGACCGCGACCGGCGCCGTCGTCGTGCACGTCGCGCGCGTGCGCGACCGCGTCGAGCAGTTGCGCGCCGAGCTCGACGCGGCCGTCGACGCGGGCGCCGAGCTCATCGTGACGAGCGGCGGCATCTCGCAGGGCGCCTACGAGGTCGTGCGCGAGTTGCTCGAGCCGCTCGGCGCTTGGGTCGGCTCGGTCGCCATGCAGCCGGGCGGCCCGCAGGCGACCGCGGTCTACCGGGGCGTGCCCGTGCTCGCGTTCCCCGGCAACCCCGTGAGCGCGCAGCTCTCGTTCGAGCTCTTCGCAGCGCCGACGCTGCGTGCGATCCACGGGCTTCCGCCGGCGCGAAGCGAGCGGATGCCGCTCGCCGAGCCGGTGCGATCGGTCCCCGGCCGGCGGCAGTTCCTGCGCGGGCGCCGCACCGACGACGACCGGGCGCTTCCGGTCGGCGGGCCGGGCTCCCACCTGGTGGCCGCGCTCGCGGCATCCGACCTGCTCATCGTCGTGCCGGACGACGTCGAGGCCCTCGACGCGGGCGCGATGGTCGATACCGTGGACCTATGAGCGAGCTCACGCACCTCGACGGCGACGGCCGGGCCCGCATGGTCGACGTCGGCGACAAGCCGGTGACGCGCCGGATCGCGATCGCGGAGGGCCGCCTCGCGACCACGGCCGAGGTCATCGACCTCGTCCGCTCCGACGGGCTGAAGAAGGCCGACGTGCTGCCGACCGCGCGCATCGCCGGCATCGCCGGGGCGAAGCGCACGAGCGAGCTCATCCCGCTCGCGCACATCGTGCCGCTCGACTCCGTGTCGATCGACTTCGACTTCGCGCCCGAGGCGATCTGGATCCGTGCGACCGTCTCGACCACCGCCCGCACCGGCATCGAGATGGAGGCGCTCACCGCCGTCGCGATCGCGGGCCTCACGCTGCACGACATGGTGAAGGCCGTCGACCCGGCCGCCCAGCTCGGCGGCATCCGCCTGATCGAGAAGCGCGGCGGCAAGCGCGGCATCTGGCGAGCGGATGATGCGGCGGTGCCCGAGATCGCCGTGCAGGCGCCCACGCCCGCGGTGGTCACGCCGGATGCCGCGACGACGGGCGACGCGCCGCGCGCGAATCGCGCGGTGGTGCTCGTCGTCTCGACCCGTGCCGCCGCCGGCACCGCCGAGGACACCACCGGACCCGTGATCGCCGACTGGTTGCACGCGCGCGGCTTCGAGGTCGGCGAGCCCGTCGTCGTGGCCGACGCGGAGGTGGCCGACGCGATGCGCGGTGCCGTCGCGGCATCCCCCGCCGTGCTCATCACGACCGGCGGCACGGGCGTGAACCCGGGCGACCGCACCCCCGAGGCGACCCTCGCGGTGCTCGACCAGGAGCTGCCCGGCGTGGCCGAGGCGATCCGGGCGGCGGGTCGCGCCGTCACGCCGACGGCGGTGCTGAGTCGCGCGCTCGCCGGGGTCGCGGGGCGCACGGTCGTCGTGAACCTCCCCGGGTCCCGCGGCGGCGTCGCCGACGGACTCCGCGTGCTCGACGGACTGCTCGCGCACCTCGTCGACCAGGTCGCGGGCGGCGACCACGCGCCGCGAACCCCGCGCGGACATCCGCGCCCCAACCCGCGTCCCGCTTCGCGGCCGCATCCCCCCGTCGTGGGTCATCACCATGGAGGCACCGATGCCTGAGATCGCCGACCGACCCGAGCTGCCCGACCTGCCCGAGCTCCCCGATCCCGACGTCTTCGCCCGAGTCACCCGCGACCCGATCGACCGCGCCGCGATCGAGGCGTTCGTGCTGTCGACGCACGACGGCGCGCTCGTGACCTTCGAGGGCGTGATCCGCGACCACGACCACGGCACCGCGGTGACCGCGCTCGACTACCAGGCGCACCCGGATGCGGAGCGGTTCCTGCGCGCGACCTGCGCCGAGGTCGCCCACGAGACGGGGCTGCGCATCGCGGCCGCCCACCGGATCGGCACGCTCGCCGTGGGCGACATCGCGCTCGTGGCATCCGTCGCCGCGGCCCACCGCGCGGAGGCCTTCGCCGCCTGCGCCCTGCTCGTCGACCGCATCAAGGAGCGCACGCCCATCTGGAAGCGCCAGCACCTCGACGGCGGCAGCACGGAGTGGGTCAACCTCTAGCGGGAATCCGGCCCTTCGACGGGCGTGGGGCCGGCCTCAGCCGCCGGCGAAAGGCGGCAGCACGTCGACCTGGGCGCCGAGCGGCGCCGCCGCGTCGCGCTGCACGACGCCGTCGATGAGGAACGAGCCGTTCGCGACGACCCGCGCCATGACCGGGCCGTAGCGGGCGACGAGCAGCTCGCGGAGCTCGCCGGCGGTGGCGACCCCGTCGAGGCGCTCCTCCTCGACGCCGGCGGCCTCGGCGGCCGCCGCGAAGTAGCGCACGAGCACGGCATCGGCGCCGAGCGACCGGGTCGCAGCGCCCGACCCGGTCTCGGATGCCTCAGCCACCGATCCCTCCCATCGACCGCAGCGGTCGCACGAAATCGTCGTCGTCGATGCCGTGGCCGGCCTTCTTGCCCCACATCGCACCGCGCCAGTAGTCGGCGATGGTCGCATCATCCGCCCCGCCGCGCAGCAGGCCGCGCAGGTCGGTCTCGTCGTCGCCGAAGAGGCACGAGCGCACCGAACCCTCGGCGGTGAGCCGGGTGCGGTCGCACGCGCCGCAGAACGAGCGCGTGACCGACGCGATGATGCCGACGGTGGCCGGGCCCTCGTCGACGAGCCACTCCTCGGCGGGCGCCGACGGGTCGTCGCGGCCCACGGGCTCGAGCGCGAACCGGCTGCGCAGCACCGCGAGCAGTTCCTCGGCGTCGACCATGTTCGCGCGCTGCCACTCCTCGTCGGCGTCGAGCGGCATCTGCTCGATGAACCGCAGGCGGCAGCCGTGCTCGATCGCCCACGCGAGCAGAGCCGGGGCGTCGTGCAGCGTCTCGCGCATGAGCACGGCGTTCACCTTGATCGGTCCGAGGCCGGCCCGATGGGCGCCCGCGATGCCCGCGAGCACGGCCGGGAGCCGGTCGCGACGGGTGAGGCGCGTGAAGTGCTCACGATCGAGCGTGTCGAGCGAGACGTTCACGCGCGAGAGCCCCGCAGCCCGCAGGGGCTCGGCCTTGCGGTCGAGGCCGATGCCGTTCGTCGTCATCGACAGCGGCGTGCCGGGAGCCGCCTCGGCGCTCAGCCGCACGATGTCGACCAGGTCGGGACGGGTGAGCGGCTCGCCGCCCGTGAACCGCACCTCGTGCACGCCGAGGTCGCGCACCGCGAGTCCGACGAGCCGGGCGATCTCCGCCGCGGAGAGGAGTTCGTCGCGCGGGATCACGGGGAGTCCTTCGGCCGGCATGCAGTACGTGCACCGCAGCGAGCACGCCGACGTGATGGAGATGCGCAGGTCGCGGGCCACGCGGCCGAAGCGATCGACGAGCCCCGTGGCATCCGGCCGGCCCTCGAGCGACGGCGCAGCCGACGGCGACCGGCGGACTGCCGGGATGCCGAGTTGGATGGCCGTCATGCGACCAGCCTACGTGCCGCGCCGGTCGGCGAGGTCGCCGAGGCGGCCGGCCAGCGTCGCGAGATCCTCGGGTCGGCCGGCGCCGACGGCGAGCCCGAGCATGAACGTGGTCACGGGGGCCGCGGGCCGGGCGACGCCGTGCGCGGCGCGGCGCGCCAGGTCGAGCACGGTGCCGATCGGCACGTCGGCGGGGTCGAGGCCGAGCAGCCCGGCTGCTTCTGCGACCCAGCCGTCGAGGTCGTCGGGGCCGGGGCCGGGGCCCTGGGGTTCGGTCATGGTGCCGTCTCCTCTCCGGTGGAGCGCTCGGTCGAGATCGCTCCACGTGTCGATGTCCTGCGTGCTCCCGCCGTCGGGCACGGCGGTGAGGTCGAGGGATGCCGCGAGCCGGCGCATCGCGGCGCCGTCGACGTCGCCGAGCGCGACGAGCGCATGCTCGAGCGCGCGCCGCGAATAGAGGGCGGCCAGCCACTGGGTGCGGCCGGATGCGTCGAGGAGGCAGATGCCGTCGGCGTCGGCGCCGTTGCTGCTGTCGCGTGCCTCGAGCAGGCGGGCGACCGCGTCGGCGACGTCGGGCATGTCGCAGGCGAGCACGAGCACGTCGGCGTCGGCGTCCGGGTCACCGGGGCTGCCCGCGGCACCCAGCGGCAGGGCCGCGAGGCCCGCGGCGAGGGCGGCGACCGGGCCGCCGAACGGCGGGTCCTCGCGCACGACGAGGCAGCCGGGCGCGTCCAGCGACGGCGGGCCCACGACCGCGACGCGCCGCGCTCCAGCCGACCACGTGGCCTCGATCGCCGTCTCGAGGAGGCGTCGGCCGCCGACCACGAGGTCGGGCTTGCTCGCCCCGCCGAGCCGTCCGGCCCGGCCCCCGGCGAGGATGACGGCGTCGAGCCTGCGCTCGTCGGGCGCGCTCACCACAGGATCGCCACCTCGACGAGGTCGCCCGCCGCCACGACCTCGACGTGCTCGGGCACGATCGCGAAGCCGTCGGCCGCCGCGAGGCCTCCCGCGAGATGCGAGCCGGCGCCGCCGGCCGTCGCGGGACGCGCGGTGGTGCGTCCGTCGCGCGAGCCCAGTGCGATCGGCATGTACTGGCGGCGGCCCGCGGGCGAGCACCACCCGACCTCCGCCACGACGTGCCAGCTCGGGCGCCGCACCTGCGCGCGCCCGAGCATCGTGAGCAGTGCGGGGCGCACGAACGCCTCGAACGAGACGGCGACGCTCACGGGGTTGCCCGGCAGGCCGAAGACCGGGGTGCCGCCGGGCAGCGTGCCGAACGCCTGCGGCTTGCCCGGCTGCATCGCGACGCGCGCGAAGGCGACCGTGCCGAACTCGGCGAGCACGTGACGCACGACGTCGTGCGCACCGACGCTCACTCCGCCCGCGAACACGATCGCATCGCACGGCGCCCGCCCGCCGATCCACTCGCGGAGGCGTCGCGGGTCGTCGGGCAGCCGCAGCACCTCGCTCACGGCGCAGCCCGCCTCCGCGACGAGCGACGCGAGCAGCAGCGAGTTCGAGTCGTGGATGAGGCCGCGGCCGAGCGGTGCACCCGGCTCGACGAGCTCGCTTCCCGTCGCGACCACGGCGACCTGCGGCACCGCGGTCACCGGAAGCTCGGCGAGGCCCGCGGCCGCGGCGGCGGCGATGCGCCCGGCGCCCAGCTCCATGCCCGCGGTGAGCACGCGATCGCCGGCGTGCAGGTCCTCGCCGCGGCGGCGGAGGTGCTGGGAGGGTCGCGGAGCCTGGCGGATCGCCACCCGGGTCGTCCCGGCATCCGTGCGTTCGACGGGCACGACGGCGTCGGCGCCCGACGGGATGGGCGCGCCGGTCATGATGCGGGCGGCCTCACCGGGTCCGATCGCGACCTCGGCGGCGGGTCCGGCGGCGAGGTCGGCGACCACGGTGAGCACCACCGGGTGGTCGGTCGAGGCGGCGGCGACGTCCGCCTGTCGCACGGCGTAGCCGTCCATCGCGGAGTTGTCGAACGAGGGCAGGTCCACGAGGGCGTCGACGGATGTCGCGAGCGTCCGGCCTGCGGCATCCGCCAGCCGCACGTGCTCCACCCGGCCCAGCGGGGCGATCCCCGAGAGGATCCCCTCGAGGTGCTCCTGGACCGGGACGAGCGGCTCGACGCCGTCCGGCGCCGCCGGGATCGTCGACATGGCTCCACGGTAGTCCCGCAACCGGTGACATGACGCCCGTGCCTCAGTAGTCTCGAACCCAGCGGAGGGAGACGACATGTCGTTCATCAGCAGGGGCTTCAGCGGGCGCAGTCGCGAGCGGGACGACCGCCTCCCACCGGGGCAGACGCTCGTGCACGACTTCCCCGTGCTGTCGGCAGGGCCGACGCCCGACATCGACACGGCGGACTGGGAGTTCACGATCCGCACCGAGTCGGGCGTGCATCGCTGGAACTGGGACGAGTTCACGTCGCTGAAGATCGACGACGTCGACACCGACATCCACTGCGTGACCCACTGGTCGAAGCTCGGAACCAAGTGGCGCGGGGTCTCGCTCGACACCCTCTTCGAGGACATCGAGACCGAGCAGGACTACGTCATGGCGCACAGCTACGGCGGCTACACGACGAACGTGCCCCTCGACGAACTGCTCGACGGCAAGGCGTGGGTCGCGTTCGAGTACGACGGTGAGCCGCTCGACCCCGAACACGGCGGTCCCGCCCGCCTGCTCGTGCCGCACCTCTACTTCTGGAAGAGCGCGAAGTGGGTGCGCGGGCTCGAGATGATGGACCAGGACGAGCCCGGGTTCTGGGAGCAGAACGGCTACCACATCCACGGCGACCCGTGGAAGGAAGAGCGCTACTGGTGAGCGATCCGTCGACGGCGCAGGCGCCGGCCGCCGGGCTGCCCGGCGGGGCCGACGCCGCCCTGCGTGCGGTGCCCCGCTCGGGCTGGCATGTCGCCACGGTCGCGGCCACGCACCGCGAGACGCCGAACGCGACGCGGCTCGAGCTCGAGGTCGACGGCTGGCCCGGCAACGCGGCCGGCCAGCATCTCGACGTGCGGCTCACTGCGCCCGACGGATACACCGCGACGCGCTCCTACTCGATCGCCTCGTCGGGGCCGGGCACGCGGGTGACGCTCGCCGTCGACAAGCTGCCCGACGGCGAGGTGTCGCCCTACCTCGTCGACGAGGTGCGCGCGGGCGACATGCTCGAGGTGCACGGCCCGCTCGGCGCCTTCTTCGTGTGGTCCCCGGCCGCCGAGAGCGGTGACGCGCGTCCGGTGCAGCTCATCGCGGGCGGATCGGGCGTGGTGCCGCTCTTCGCGATGGCGCACGCGCACGGCCAGGTCGACGATCCCACGCCGTTCCGCCTGCTGTACTCGGTGCGCACGCCCGACGACGTGTACTTCGCCGACGAACTGCGGGCGCTCGCCGAGGCATCCGCACCGCTTCGGCTCGACCTCGTCTACACGAGGCGCACGCCCGACGGATGGCCGACGCCCGCCGGGCGCATCACCCGCGAGCTGCTCGAGCACGCGGTGATCCCCGCGACGGATCGGCCGCGCGTCTACGTGTGCGGCTCGACGGGATTCGTCGAGCTCGTCGCGGACTGGCTCGTCGGCCTCGGGCACGACCCTCGATCGATCCGCACCGAGCGCTACGGAGGCACGTGATGCAGCACGTCGACGGCAACTCACTCGCCGGGCCGCTCGCCGAGTTCCTCGCGTTCGACGTCACGATGGCGACGGCGCGCTGCAACGGATGCGGCGACACCGCCGAGCTCGCGCGAGCGATGGTCTACACGAGCGGGGCGGGAACGGTCGTGCGCTGCCGCTCGTGCGGCCAGGTGCTCGCCACGCTCGTCGAGTCCGGCGACCGCGCATGGATCGGCTTCAGCGGGGTCAGCGCGATCGAGGTGCGGCGGCCGGGTTCGTAGGTTCCGCTGCCGCGGGTGCGACGGCGAGGGGCATCTGCGAGGCTGAGGCCATGTGGATCGGCTGGATCGAGTTCGACCTGCTGCTCGGCGACGTGCACTCGCTCAAGGAGAAGCGTGCGGTGCTGCGACCGGTGATCGCCGAACTGCGACGCGCCACCGAGGCATCCGTCGCCGAGGTCGGCGATCAGGAGCTGCACCGGCGCGCGGCCATCGGCGTCGGCGTCGTCGCGGCGGGCGCAGATCGGGTGACCGAGGTGCTCGATCTCGCCGAGCGGCTCGTCGCCGCGCGGCCGGAGATCACACTGCTCTCCGCCGGGCGACGCCTCCGGCGCAGCGACGACGAGTAGGGGCGCGCCCAGGGCCCAGCGCCCAGCGCCCAGCACCCAGCGTCCTGTCTCCGGCGCTCAGTGTCCGGAGACGAGCGCCCCGCCCTTCCACACGCCCGCGACGAGCGGAACGCCCGGCCGGTAGGCGAGGTGCACGTGGCTCGGCGCGTCGAGCAGCACGAGGTCGGCCGCGGCGCCCGAGCGGATCGCCCCGACATCCGCTCGCCGCAGTGCCGCGGCGCCGCCCGCGGTCGACGCCCACACGGCCTCGGCCGGGGTCATGCCCATGTCGCGCACGGCGACGGCGATGCAGAACGGCATCGAGCTCGTGAAGCTCGACCCGGGATTGCAGTCGCTCGCGAGCGCCACCGTGACGCCCGCGTCGATGAGCCGGCGCGCGTCGGGGTAGGGCTGCCGCGTCGAGAACTCGACGCCCGGCAGCAGGGTCGCGACGGTGTCGGACGCCGCGAGCGCGGCGACATCCGCATCGCTCAGGTACGTGCAATGGTCGACGGATGCCGCGCCGAGCTCCACCGCGAGGCGCACCCCGTCGCCCTCGCCGAGCTGGTTTCCGTGCACGCGCACCCCGAGGCCCGCGGCGCGGCCGGCCTCGAGCACGCGGCGGGACTGCTCGGCCGTGAAGGCGCCCCGCTCGCAGAACGCGTCCACCCAGCGGGCGTGCGGTGCGCACGCGGCCAGCATCTCCCCGATCACGAGGTCGACGTACGCGTCGGCGCCCGTGCCGGGCTCGCGGGAGGCGTCGGCGTACTCGGCCGGCACGACGTGCGCCCCGAGGAACGTGACCTCCTCGGTCACCTCGCGGGCGAGACGCGCGAGGCGCTCCTCGTCGGCGACGCTGAGGCCGTAGCCGGTCTTGACCTCGAAGGTCGTCGTACCCTGCGCGTGCAGCTCGGCCACGAAGCCGGCGAGGCGGGCGCGCAGCTCGTCGTGGGTCGCGGCGCGTGTGGCCGCGACGGTCGAGCGGATGCCGCCCGCCTCGTAGCGGCGGCCCGCCATGCGTGCCGCGAACTCGGCGGCGCGGTCGCCGCCGAACACGAGGTGCGTGTGCGAGTCGACGAAGCCTGGGATGACGGCGCGGCCGCCGGCGTCGACGACGGAGATGTCCGCCGATCGAGTAGCGCCGGGCGAAGCCGGCCGCGTATCGAGATCCCAGGCGTCGGGTCTCGATACGGCGGCTTCGCCGCCTACTCGACCGGCTGCGGAGGCGGCCGGGCCCACCCAGGTGATCCGTCCGTCCTCGAACAGCACCGCGGCGTCGCGCACGATCCCGAGCGGTCCGCCCTCGCGGTCGGGCGCGGGGTCGTTCGTGACGAGCTCGCCGATGTTCGTGACGAGCGTGGCGCCGGCGTTGAGCCGCGGCATCCGTCAGCCCTCGAGCATGGGCACGCGCAGGCCGCGCTCGCGGGCGACCTCAAGCGCCCGGTCGTAGCCCGCGTCGACGTGGCGCATGACGCCGGTGCCGGGGTCGTTCACGAGCACGCGCGCGATCTTCTCGGCGGCGAGGTCGGTGCCGTCGGCGACGGTGACCTGGCCGGCGTGGATCGAGCGGCCGATGCCGACGCCGCCGCCGTGATGGATCGACACCCAGGTCGCGCCCGACGCCGTGTTGAGCAGCGCGTTGAGCAGCGGCCAGTCGGCGATCGCGTCGGAGCCGTCGGCCATGGACTCGGTCTCGCGGTACGGGCTCGCGACCGAACCCGAGTCGAGGTGGTCGCGGCCGATCACGATCGGGGCGCTGAGCTCGCCCGAGGCCACCATCTCGTTGAACTTCAGGCCCGCGAGGTGGCGTTCCTGGTAGCCGAGCCAGCAGATGCGGGCGGGCAGGCCCTCGAAGTGCACCTTCTCGCCCGCCTGCTCGATCCAGCGGCGCAGGTGCGCGTCCTCAGGGAAGAGCTCGAGGATCGCCCGGTCGGTCGCCGCGATGTCGGCCGGGTCGCCCGAGAGCGCAGCCCACCGGAACGGCCCCTTGCCCTCGGCGAAGAGCGGGCGGATGTAGGCCGGCACGAAGCCCGGGAAGTCGAACGCGTGCGCGTAGCCGCCGAGCTCCGCCTCGCGGCGGATCGAGTTGCCGTAGTCGAAGACCTCGGCGCCGACGGCCTGGAAGCCGACCATCGCCTCGACGTGCTTCGCCATCGAGGCGCGCGCGAGCCGGGTGAACTCCTCGGGGTCGGATGCCGCGAGCTCGTGCCACTCGGCGAGCTCGACGCCCTCGGGCAGGTACGAGAGCGGGTCGTGCGCGCTCGTCTGGTCGGTGACGATGTCGATCGGCACCCGGCGCTCGAGGAGCTCGGCGAACACCGTCGCGGCGTTGCCCACGACGCCGACGCTGAGCGCCCGGCGCTCGGCCTTCGCGGCCAGCACGCGCTCGATCGCGGCGTCGAGCGACGGCGCGACCTCGTCGAGGTAGCCGTGCTCGACCCGGCGGTCGAGGCGCGTGGGGTCGACGTCGATGATGAGCACGGCGCCGCCGTTCATCGTGACGGCGAGGGGCTGGGCACCGCCCATGCCGCCGCAGCCCGCGGTGAGGGTGATCGTTCCGGCGAGCGTCGCGTGCGCGGCATCCGCCTCGCTCGCACCGCGCTTCGCGGCGAGCGAGCGCGCCACCGCACCGAAGGTCTCGTACGTGCCCTGCAGGATGCCCTGGGTGCCGATGTAGATCCACGAGCCGGCCGTCATCTGGCCGTACATCGTGAGTCCGAGGTGCTCGAGGCGGCGGAACTCGGGCCACGTCGCCCAGTCGCCCACGAGGTTCGAGTTGGCGATGAGCACGCGCGGCGCCCACTCGTGGGTGCGGAACACGCCGACGGGCTTGCCCGACTGCACGAGCAGCGTCTCGTCGGACTCGAGGCCCTCGAGCGTGCGAACGATGGCGTCGTACGCCTCCCAGTTGCGGGCGGCCTTGCCGGTGCCGCCGTAGACGATGAGGTCCTCGGGGCGTTCGGCGACCTCGGGGTCGAGGTTGTTCATGAGCATGCGGAGCGGCGCCTCGGTCTGCCAGCTCTTCGCAGTGAGTTCGGTGCCGCGCGCGGCGCGAACGGTGCGCTGGGCGGTGGGTGCATCGGTCATGTTCCGATCACACACCCGCGAGCGCTGCCGGACAACGGATGTCGCGTGGCGCGCGTCTGGGATCCCGGACGAGGGGGCGGGGCGCATCGGCGCGGCCGATCCGGTGCGACGCAGTGGCGGCGGACGGACCGCTGCTCAGCCGAGCCGGACGCCGCGGGCGGCCATGAACGGCACGGCGTCGATCGCGGAGCCGTTGATGCGCACTTCGAAGTGCAGGTGGCATCCGGTGGATGCGCCGGTGCTGCCGACAGCGCCGATGAGCTCGCCCGCCGCGACCTGCTGGCCCGGCGTCACGAACGTGCCGCCCTCGCGCAGGTGGGCGTAGCCCGTGGAGACACCGGAGCCGTGGTCGACGAGGATCCAGTTGCCGTAGGTGCCGTTGGGTCGGGCTTCGACGACGGTGCCGCCGGTCGCGGCGAAGACGGCGGTGCCGCATGCTGCGGAGAGGTCGGTGCCGCGGTGGAACTCGTTCACGCCGGGCAGGGGCTTGTCGGGCCGAGGCCCGAAGCCGTCGGTGATGGTGCCGCTGACCGGTGCGGCCCAGCCCTGCTCGCTGAGCTGGCCGGAGTCCTGGGGCAGCGAGTCGACGAGCGCGACGCTCTGCGTGGCCACCCGTGTCTCGAGGCCGCGCAGCTCGGCCCGTGCGGCGTCGACGGCGGCCTCCGCCGCTTGGACGTCGGCCTCGCGCTCGGCGACGGGCACGGCGTCGACGGCGGCCCAGGCGGCGTCGGCGCGCTCCTTCGCGGCGTCGGCCTCGTTCGCACGCTCGTCGGCGATCACGCGCAGCTGGTCGGCCTCGCCGGCGAGCTGCGACATGCGGCTGACCCCGCCGAGGCCGGCGAGCAGGTCGTGTCCGGCGCCGAATGCCGCGGTCATCGAGTTGATGGCGGCCCCGTCGCCGCGGGACGCCGCGATGTAGACCGCTGCCGCGGTCGCTGCCGCGTCGCTCGCATCGGCCGCTTCGGCGTCGAGTCGCTCGGCGAGGGCACGCGCGACCTCGCGGGTCGACTTCGCGTCGGCGAGCGCCGACTCGGCGGTACGCAGGTCGGCGGTGGCGCGATCGAGCTTCGCCCGCAGTCCGACGAGCCGGCTCACGTCGGGGTTGACGGAGTTGGAGATCCGGGCGACCGGTCCGTCGCCGACGAGCACGTACGGTGCGCTGACCAGGCCGGAGGGCGTCGGGCTCGGCGAGGAGGTCGGCGACTGCGTGGGAGTGGGGGTCGGGGTGGCCGTGGGGTCGGGTGTCGGGGTCGGCGTCGGGTCGGGGGTGGGAGTCGGGTCGGGCGTCGGTGTCGGGTCGGGCGTCGGTGTCGGGTCCGGGGTGGGCGTGGGATCCGGGGTGGGCGTGGGATCGGGGGTGGGCGTCGGGTCCGGAGTGGGGGTCGGATCGGTCGTCGGAACCGGATCCGTCGTCGGAGTCGGCTCAGGGGTGGCCGTCGGATCGGCGGTCGTCGTCGTGTCGGTCGTCGTCGTGTCGGTCGTGACCGTCGAGGTGTCGCCGATGATGTCCTCGGCGTACGCGGGAGTGACCGAGCCGATGGAGAAGAGCAGGCTGCCCGTGACCGCCGCCACGGCGAACCCGAGCCGCCGGGCGGTTCGCGCTCGGCGCTCATCGGGTTGGTCGGGTAGGGCTCGGTTCAGGAACATAGGGCTTCCGCGTGGTGCCATCGTCAGCACCGACTCCCCAGTCTTGCACCGCCCGCGGACCCGCCACAACCCGCACGGGGTCACCGGCCCGCCCCTGTTCGGGGGTGCGAACCCGGCGAGCGGCGAGCGGCCGCCGTCGGTTCGATGCGACCCGTCAGTCGAGCTCGGCGACGGATCCCGCGTTCCGCACGACCTCGCCCGACGTGACGAGCCCCACGACGGCCTCGATCTCGGGGGAGAGGAAACGGTCGGGGCCGGGCACGGCGCCCGTCGACGCGACGAGTCGTGCCACCGCGCCGGTGGCCGCGCCCGGCTCGAGCGGGGCCCGCAGCGCCAGCCCGCGCGAGGCCGTCATGACCTCGATCGCGAGCACGCGGGCGAGCCCGTCGATGGCGCGCCGGAGCTTGCGCGCCGCATGCCAGCCCATCGAGACGTGGTCCTCCTGCATCGCCGATGACGGGATCGAGTCGACCGAGGCGGGCACCGCGAGGCGCTTGAGCTCCGACACGATGCCCGCGGCGGTGTACTGGGCGATCATGAGGCCCGAGTCCACCCCCACCTCGTGGGCGAGGAAGGGCGGGAGCCCCTGGTTGCGCGCGCGGTCGAGGAAGCGATCGGTGCGCCGCTCGCTCATCGACGCGACATCCGCCACCGCGATCGCGAGGAAGTCGAGCACGTACGCCACCGGGGCGCCGTGGAAGTTGCCGTTCGACTCGACCCGGCCGTCGAGCGTGAGCACGGGGTTGTCGACGGCGCTCGCGAGCTCGGCATCGGCGACGGATGCCGCGTGGGCGAGCGTGTCGCGTGCGGCGCCGTGCACCTGGGGCGCGCAGCGCAGCGAGTACGCGTCCTGCACGCGCGTGCACTCGGGACCCTTGTGGCTCGCGACGATCGGGGAGCCGGCGAGCAGGCGCCGGAGGTTGCCCGCCGAGACGGCCTGTCCGCGCTGGGGGCGCAGGGCGTGCAGGTCGGCGGCGAACACGGCGTCGGTGCCCATGAGGCCCTCGACGCTCATGGCGGCCGCGACGTCGGCGGTGGTGAGCAGCATCCGCAGGTCGTCGATCGCGAGTGCGAGCATGCCGAGCATGCCGTCGGTGCCGTTGATGAGGGCGAGCCCCTCCTTCTCGCCGAGGCGGAGCGGCGCGATGCCGGCTGCGGCGAGCGCGTCGGCGGCCGACATGAGCTCGCCCGAGGAGCCTCGACCGGTGACGCGCGCCTCGCCCTCGCCGATGGCGACGAGCGCGCAGTGCGACAGCGGGGCGAGGTCGCCCGAGCAGCCGAGCGAACCGTACTCGCGCACGACCGGGGTGATGCCCGCGTTGAGGATGGCCGCGTAGGTCTCGGCGGTCACGCGGCGCACGCCCGTGCGGCCGGTCATCAGGGTCGAGAGGCGCAGCAGCATCAGGGCGCGCACGACCTCGCGCTCGACCTCGGCGCCCGAGCCGGCGGCGTGGGAGCGCACGAGGCTGGCCTGCAGCTGTGCGCGGCGGTCCTCGGCGATGAAGGTGGTGGCGAGCGCGCCGAAGCCCGTCGAGATGCCGTAGTGCGGCTCGGGGTCGGCGGCGAGGCCCTCGATGATCGCGCGGCTCGCGGCGACGCCCTCGAGCGCCGCCTCGTCGAGCACGACGGGCGCGTCGTGGCGGGCGACGGCCACGACCTCGTCGATCGTGAGCGGGCCGGTGCCGACGGTGACGGAGGACGCGACGGTGGCGACGGGGGCGGGCGCGATGGTGCTCATGCCTCCGATTCCACACCCGGCCCACGCGCGCGGGAACGCCCGGGAGTACGCTTGCGTCCGGGATTCCAGACAGCGGGGACGCTCCCGGATGCACCCCGCCGCCCGACGAGGAGGTCGCGATGCCGGAACCGAAGGTGCCCGCGGCCGATCACACGCTGCGCATCCTCACCCATCTCGCGTCGCAGCGCGGTCCGGTGCCCGCCGCCACCATCGCCCACGCGCTCGGGCTCCCGCGCTCGAGCGTCTACCACCTGCTCGCGGTGATGCAGGAGCGCGGCTTCGTCGTGCACCTCCCCGAGGAGCGCCGGTACGGCCTCGGCATCGCGGCGTTCGAGCTCTCGAGCGGATTCAGCCGGCAGCAGCCGCTCACCAGGCTCGGGCGACCGCTCGTCGCGGCCCTCGTCGACCGGCTCGGCGAGTCGGGCCACCTCGCCGTGCTGCACGGCCGCGACGTGCTGTACCTCGTCGAGGAGCGCGCCCCCCGCCGGCCCTCGCTCGTCTCCGACGTCGGGGTGCGCCTGCCCGCGCACCTCACCGCGTCGGGACGGGCGATGCTCGCGGCGCTGCCCCCCGCGCAGCTGCGCGCGCTCTATCCCGACCGCGCGGCGTTCGCCGAGCGGCATCCGGGCGCGACGGATGCCGCGCCCTGGACGTACTCGCGGCTGAAGGCCGACCTCGCGACGGTGCGTGCCGCCGGCGTCGCCGGGGAGCACGGCGAGGTGACCACGGGACTCGCCTCCGTGGGCGCGGCCGTGCTCGACCACCTCGGCTGGCCCGCCGCGGCGATCGCGGTGACGTTCGCCGAGGATGCCGCCGCCGAGCTCGTCGCGGCGGCGACCGCCGCGGTGACGGAGGCCGCGGCCACCCTGTCGAGGCGCATCCGCGGCATCCGCTGACCGCGACGGCGACCGCACAGACCGGTTACACCCGCCGCTCGAGCCAGGGCCGCAGCATCCGCGTCACCCACGGCAGCACCCAGTACGTCATGATCGGCGTGAGCACGAGCGTCGAGGCGAGCACGCGCAGGGCGAGCGGCACGCCGTCCCACGGCGGCACGAGCGACATGAGCAGCGCGAACGCGAGGTTGACCGGGAAGAAGCCGAGCCAGATGGTCACCGCCTGCTTCCAGCGGGGCGGGGCGGCGGGAAGCGGCTCGGCCGCGGCATCCGCCACCGCGGGGATCGACCCCGTGGGCGGCTCGTCGAACCAGCCCTCGATGCCGGTGCGCCGCCGCGATCGCTCGTCGCGCACGAAGCCCCTGCCCATCTCGAGCCACCAGGCCCGCTCGGGCGACTGCTCCCACTCGGCGAGGGTCTGCTCGTTCGAGAAGCGGTACAGCATGTGCCACACGGTCGACCGCTCGCCGGCCCGCACCCACCCCGAGCCGAGGAAGCCCGGGTAGCGGTTCGCGAGATTCACGCCCGTCTGCGCCCACACCGTCGCCTCGGCGACCCGGTCGGGGTCGACCTCGCGGCGGATCGACACGGTGATCGGTTCACTGCCCATGCCTCCATCACAGCGCATGGATGCTGCCGGCGGGTTGCGCCGATGTTGCGGCGACGGCGCGCTCAGCCGAGCTGCGCGTGCAGGAAGGCGGCGATGCGGGCGCGCATGCCCTCGTCGAGGATGCCGATCGAGTGGGCGTCGCCCGGCACGACCGCGAGCTCGACGGGGACCGCCGACGCCCGCAGCGTTGCCGCCAGCCGCTCGGACTGCCCGACGGGCACGACCTCCAGCTCCGCGTGCCCGATGAAGAACGGCGGGTCCGTCGGGTCGACGTGCGCCGTCGCCGAGGCCTCGATCGCCTGCGGGCACGCGAGGTCGTCGCTGCGGGGCTCGCAGCCCAGGTAGTCGCCGACGATGCCGCGCAGCCAGTCGGATGCCGCGTCGGCGTCGAGCTCGCCGAGCCCGAGCCCGACCGGGCCCGACAGCTCGGCCACGGCCGCGACCCGCGACCCCGTGTCGAGCGGACCCTCGCCGAGGGTGCCGAGCAGGGCGGCGAGGTTGCCGCCCGCGGACCCGCCGAACGCGCCGATGCGCGCGGGGTCGATGCCGAAGCGCTCGGCCTGCTCGGGCTCGCGCAGCCACTCGACGGCGCGGGCGACGTCGTCGATCTGCGCGGGGAAGACGGCCTCGGGCACGAGCCGGTAGTTCACGGAGACCCCGACGAAGCCCTCGCTCGCGAGCCACTCGCACACGCCGCGCCAGTCGCTGTTGGCCTTGTCGCCGCGCGCCCAGCTGCCCCCGTGGATCGACAC
This sequence comes from Agromyces tardus, assembly GCF_003710805.1. GTDB lineage: Bacteria > Actinomycetota > Actinomycetes > Actinomycetales > Microbacteriaceae > Agromyces > Agromyces tardus. Next base: position 54,235 of record NZ_RHHB01000003.1, read on the forward strand.
GACCGCGGGGGAGGCGCTCATCCCCGAGGCGGCCGGGCGGCAGACGTCGAGCGTCAGCAGCGTCCCGTCGTCGCTCACGCCGTACTCGAGGTCGGCGTCGACCCGGATGCCCGCGGGCGGTGCGAACGTGCGGATGCCGATGAGCTCCGTGCCCGCGACCTCGCTCACCGCGTCCTCGGCCGTGGGGTCGATCTCGCGCAGCGGCTGGTGGAACGCCGAGACCGCGAACGTCACGCCGAGGGCCGCGGCGATGGCGGCGGCGATCAGCGCGGGCCGACGGCGCCGGCCTCCGTGACCGCCGGAGGGTCGGGTGGGGGTCACGGGGGCTCCGGGTTCAGGGGTGAGGTGATGCTACCCCACGTCACGCCGCCCGCCACCACGGGGGCACGACCACGTCGGGCTGCTAGCCGAGCACCTCGCCGCTCGCGGCGTCGAGGGTGACCGTCGCGTCCTCGTACGGCGAGTCGAGCAGCACCATCACCCGCACCGGACGCGCGCCCGCGTCATCCGCGATGAGGGCCCGCTCGACGATCACGATCACGGAGTCGGGATCGGCGATGCCCGACCGATCGCGCGCCGTCGCGATGTGGTCGGGGATGCGCGAGAAGTCGACCTCGTCCGCGTGGAAGAGCGCGCCGGCCGGATCGTCGGGCTGGATGAGCTCGGGGCCGTGGTGCTCGGTGCGGTCCCATCGGTACTGGTACTCGTCGATCGTGAGCGCACCCGGCGCCGAGGGTGCGGCCGCGAGCGCGTAGCCGTCGTAGAAGCCGATGCGCACGAAGGCGGTGCCGCCGGCCTCCCGCGCGAGAGCGTCGACGATCTGCTGGTGTCGGTCGCCGAGCACCACGCCCGCCGTCTCCGGGTGCCCCGACGCGAACGCCTGCGCCGTGCGGGCGACGCTGTCGTACGCCGGGACGAGCACGAGCGCCGCCGCCGCGAGGAACACCGCGGCACGCAGCACCCACCGCCCGGGCCGCGCAGGCGGCTTCGGCGCGCCACCGAGGGTCTGCGGCTCCGACGCCCACGCCGCCGCCTCGGACGCGAGGGGAACCGTGCGGTCGCTGCCCGTGCGCAGGCGCTCGGCGTCGCGCAGCCGCGCCCAGTCCTCGGGCGGGGCGAGCTCGAGTCGCACGTTCGCCTTCGCGTCGTCGAGTCGCCGCACGACGATGATCGAGCCCGGCTGCACCTGGGCGAGCTCGACGAGGTCGACGATCTGGCGGTGCACGGTCGTGTAGGCCCGCCGATGGCGGGGCGCGACGGTGAGCACGAGCTCGCACTGCGGCTGGTCGTTCACGCTGAAGCCCGTTCGCGTGATCCGCTCGACGCGGGCGAGCGCGAGCTCGCCCGACTGCGGTGCCTCGGCGGATGCCGCGCGCCGCATCCCGCGCGTCATCGAGCCGATGCCGCCGAAGACCGCCACCATCGTCGCGACCGTGAACGCGATGCTCGCGGTGATCGTGTAGAGCGGGTCGCCCGTGACGATCGCCCCGACGAGCGCGCCGGCGGCGACGCCGAATCCGATGGCGGCGATGAGCGCGATCATGCCGTTCCCCTCCCTTGCCTGTGACTCCGAGGATGCCGCGTGCCGGGCTCGGGCGGATGGGTAGGCGTTGCTCAGTCCCGGGTGCAGGGTGCTCAGGTCGCCCGTCGTGTGCTCGGGTCGCGGAGGAAGACGTGCTCAGTCGACGACCGACAGCGGTTCCTCGGCGAGGGAGTCGACCCCGAAGGTCAGGAGCGATTTCGCCATGCACACGCTGGTCGGCGTGCCCACGTAGCGGCCGAACTGCGGGACCCGTCGGTAGCCGTGCTTCGCGTAGAGGGCCTGTGCGGGCAGGTGCAGTGTGCCCGTCTCGAGCACGACCTCGCGGATGCCGCGCGCCGCGGCATCCGTCTCGACCCGTTCGAGCAGCATGCCCGCGATGCCCAGCCCGCGGGCCTCTGCGTCGACGAACATGCGCGCGAGCTCGGCTCGGCCCTCGTCAGGGCCGGCGCCCGTGTCGGTGCCGTCGACGATCGCCGCGATGCCGAGCGCCCGGCCGGTCTCGTCGCGCGCGACGTAGAGCCGCACCCCCGGCTGCTCGAACTGCTGCGCGTCGAGCAGGATCGTCGCCTCGGGCGGGTAGCCCAGCGACTGCGCGTGCCGGGTGCTGTCGGCGAGCAGGCGTTCGACGCCCCGCTCACGGGGCGATTCGACGGCGATCGACAGGGCGGTGCTCACAGCGGGAGCGTACGCGATGTGCGTTACCGACTCGTTACGTTTCAGCCGACCGGATGCCACGTGTCGGAGTATTCACAGCGGGCGTCCGGTATCGTGGTGGGGTCGGTTCTGGACACCGCGTCGTTCGGCGTGGATGGGTTTGTGAGTCCAGGGGCCGGTTCCGAGGCGTCTGGCCTCGGATAGTCACCGTATGTGAACGGCCCCGGTCACCGTAGTTCCGGGTTCTCAGAGTGCTGCGCCAGCGCGCGGCAGCTCTGCCATGTACCCGAGTACAACCCAGGAAAGCCACGAATGCCCAAGAACAAGAAGCCCGCCGGCGGCAACCGCGCCAAGAACTTCGAACCGTCGTACGCGAAGGGCGGCCGCTCCGGTGCCCCGTCGCGCGGCGGCGCCCAGAAGCCCGGCGCCCGCAGCGCGGGCCACCGCGGGTACCGCCCCGAGGAGGCCGAGGCCCCCAAGGCGCGCTGGAGTCGCGAGGAGCGCGTCGCCGCCGGTCGCACGCCCCACCGCGCCGAGCGCGAGGGGCGCGACACGCGTGACCAGGGCGACCGCCCGGCGCGGCCGAGCTACCGCCAGGACCGCCCCACCCGCTCGTACGACCGCGACGACCGCGGCCCCCGTCGCGACCAGGGCGACCGCCCGGCGCGCAGCTTCGACCGTGACGACCGTGCGCCCCGCCGTGACGCTGCCGACCGCCCCGCGCGCTCGTACGACCGCGACGACCGCGGCCCGCGCCGCGACCAGGGCGACCGCCCGGCGCGCAGCTTCGACCGTGACGACCGTGCGCCCCGCCGTGAGGCTGCCGACCGCCCTGCCCGCTCGTACGACCGCGACGACCGCGGCCCGCGCCGCGACGCTGCCGACCGTCCGGCGCGTTCGTACGACCGCGCCGACCGCGCACCCCGTCGCGACGACCGCGCCCCGCGCTCGTTCGACCGCGACGCGCGCCCCGCGCGTTCGTTCGATCGGTCGGACCGCCCCGCGCGATCCTTCGACGACCGCTCGGCGGCCCCCCGTCGCGACCGCGATGAGCGCCCGGCGCGTGCGTTCGATCGCGCCGACCGACCCGCGCGCTCGTTCGACGACCGCGCTCCCCGCCGCGAGTTCGACCGGCCCGGCTTCCAGGAGTCCGGCCGCCGCTCGTCGGACTTCTACCCGGCCAAGGACGCCGGCCACCGCTTCTCGCCCTCCGACGACGTCGTGCTCGAGCGCCTCGAGGCCGACGCCATCCAGGCCGAGGCCGTCGACGGCGTGACCTTCGCCGACCTCGGTCTCGGCGCGAACGTCGTGCGCGTGCTCTCCGAGCTCGGCGCGGAGGCGCCGTTCCCGATCCAGGCCGCCACGATCCCCGTCGTACTCGAGGGCCGCGACGTGCTCGGCCGCGGCAAGACGGGCTCGGGCAAGACCATCGCCTTCGGCGCCCCCACGGTCGAGCGCCTCATGAAGCTCTGGGCCGAGTCCGGCAAGGCCGGCGGCAAGCGCCAGATGGGCCGCAAGCCCCGCGCGCTCATCCTCGCGCCGACCCGCGAGCTCGCCCTGCAGATCGACCGCACCGTGCAGCCCATCGCGCAGAGCGTCGGCCTCTTCACCACGCAGATCTACGGCGGCGTGCCCCAGGGCCGCCAGGTCGGCGCGCTGCAGCGCGGCGTCGACATCGTGATCGGCACCCCCGGCCGCATCGAGGACCTCATCGAACAGGGTCGCCTCGACCTCAGCGAGGTCGCCATCACGGTGCTCGACGAGGCCGACCACATGTGCGACCTCGGCTTCCTCGAGCCCGTGCAGCGCATCCTGCGCCGCACCGCGCGCGGCGGCCAGAAGCTGCTCTTCTCGGCCACCCTCGACAAGGGCGTCGCGACCCTCGTCGACGAGTTCCTCGTCGAGCCCGCCGTGCACGAGGTCGCCGGCGAGGACCAGGCATCGTCGTCGATCGAGCACCGCGTCTTCGTGATCGACAACCGCGACAAGCGCGACATCGTGGCCCAGCTCGCCCAGCGCGACGGCAAGACCCTCGTGTTCTCGCGCACCCGCGCGTTCGCCGAGGACCTCACCGAGCACCTCGAGGACTACGGCATCCGCGCAGTGGCCCTGCACGGCGACCTGAACCAGTCCCGCCGCACGCGCAACCTGCAGCAGCTCACCTCGGGTCGGGTCAGCGTGCTCGTCGCCACGGATGTCGCGGCCCGCGGCATCCACGTCGACGACATCGACCTCGTGATCCAGGCCGACGCGCCCGACGAGTACAAGACCTACCTGCACCGCGCCGGCCGCACCGGCCGCGCCGGCAAGGAGGGTCGCGTCGTCACGCTCATCCCGCGGAACCGCCAGCGTCGCATGATCGACCTGCTCGACCGCGCCGAGATCGAGGTCGACTTCGAGGACGTGCGCCTGGGCGACGAGCTGCTCGTCGACCTGGGCCCGATCGAGACAGGCACCGCGCTCGTCGAGCCGGCGGCCGAGACCGCCGCCGAGGAGACCGAGGCAGCGGCCGGCACCGAGACGATCGAGGTCGTCGAGGTCGAGGTCGACGTCGTGGAGCTCGACGACGCGGAGCTCGAGTTCGTCGAGATCGCGCTCGACGACCAGTCCGAGGAGCGCGCCTCCTAGGGCGGCTCCCCACCCCGCACGCAGCGGCCCGCGTCCAGTGAGGATGCGGGCCGCTGCGGCATCCGGCCCCCGTTCTGGCGGGTGTCGTGGCGGGCCCCGAGCACGCCGGCACCGCTAGCATGAGCGCGACGCGTCTCCTCTCAGCGCGACGGGGGTCGATCGGGAGCGCGGGACGTGGAGGGGCGCGACATGAGCGATGACCTGGACCCGAAGGGCACGCCGCCCGAGTCCCCGACGCCCGCGCCCGGCCCATCGGGCACGGCATCGGGCGTGGCGCCGTCGGGCGCAGCCACGTCGGCTGCCGCTCCCGCTCCCGTCACCCGCGCGACGCTGGTCTGGTTCGGCGTCGCCTTCGTGGTGCTCGCGTTCGTCGCGTCGTTCCTCGGGGCCTGGGTCGCGAGGTCCGCCGGCTCGACCGAGGCCGTCGCCACCCCGGCGCCGACCGTCGAGGTCGACGAGACCGCGTACGAGGAGGCGATCAAGGAGATCCTCCCAGCCGGGTCCGCCGTCCGCGCAGGCACGGGGGTGCCGGAGTCGGGCAAGGGCTACGAGGGCGACGTGTACATCGACATCACCACGTCCGACGTCTACCTCTTCCAGGACGGCGACTGGACGCTCGTCGGCAACATCCGCCAATCGGCCGCCGAGAACCTCACGGGCGAGACGGGCGCCACCGGCGCGACCGGTGCTACCGGTGCGACGGGCGCGACCGGCGCGACCGGCGAGACGGGAGCCTCCGGTGCCCCCGGGGCGCCCGGCACGCAGCTGACCCTCGGCCTGGGCGCACCCGAGAACGCGAAGTGCACGGCCGACGGCGACGTCTACATCGACACCGAGGCGCTCACGTTCTACGAGTGCACGTCGGGGCAGTGGATGCTCTTCGGCCCCGAGCCCACGGCGACGCCGGAGCCCACCGAGGAGCCCTCCGCGGGCTGACCGCCGTCGACGGATGACGCGGCGCCGCTCGGGCTCGATCCGCCCGAGTGGCGTTCGCGGCATCCGTTTGACATAATTACCGACTGAACGGTCGGTTGTGAATTCCGACCGGAATCGGATGTCGCGGTCGCCGATACGCTGGCGGGCGAGCGTTCCCAGACGATGCAGTCAGGAGTGACCATGGCGGAGGCCTTCCTCGTCGGTGGAGTGCGCACCCCGGTGGGTCGCTACGGCGGAGCTCTCGCGAGCGTGCGGCCCGACGACCTCGCGAGCCTCGTCGTCGGCGAGGCCGTGCGCCGCGCCGGCCTCGACCAGGCGGCGATCGAGGCGGGGGCGATCGACGAGATCATCCTCGGCGCCGCGAACCAGGCCGGTGAGGACAACCGCAACGTCGCACGGATGTCGGTGCTGCTCGCCGGGCTCCCCGACTCGGTGCCCGGCATCACCGTGAACCGGCTCTGCGCGTCGGGCCTGTCGGCCATCACGATGGCCGCCCAAGCGGTCCGCGCGGGCGACGCCGACCTCATCATCGCGGGCGGCGTCGAGTCCATGACCCGCGCGCCCTGGGTGCAGGCCAAGCCCGAACGCGCGTGGGCGAAGCCCGGCGAGGCGTACGACACCTCGATCGGCTGGCGGTTCCCCAACCCGAAGCTGCTCGCCCGCGACAAGGCCACGTACTCGATGCCCGAGACGGCCGAGGAGGTCGCCCGGCTCGATGGCATCACGCGCGAGGAGGCCGACGCGTTCGCGCTCCGCTCGCAGCAGCGCGCCGTCGCGGCGATCGCCGCCGGGCGGTTCGAGGCCGAGATCGTGGGCGTGCCCACCGTACGCGGCGAGGTGCTCGTCGACGAGGGTCCTCGTCCCGAGACGACGCTCGAGGCGCTCGCCGGGCTGCGGCCCGTCGTGGCCGGCGGGTCGGTCGTGACCGCCGGCAACTCGAGCTCGCTCAACGACGGCGCATCCGCGATCGTCGTCGCGAGCGCCGCCGCGGTCGAGCGCTACGGACTGACGCCGCGGGCACGGGTCGTGACCGGGGCATCCGCCGGCCTCGCACCCGAGATCATGGGCCTCGGGCCCGTGCCCGCGACGCAGAAGGTGCTCGCCCGGTCGGGCCTCGCGATCGGCGACCTCGGCTCAGTCGAGCTCAACGAGGCGTTCGCGACGCAGTCGCTCGCGTCGATGCGGCGGCTCGGCCTCGACCCCGAGCTCGTGAACGCCGACGGCGGGGCGATCGCCCTCGGGCATCCGCTCGGCTCGTCGGGCGCGCGACTCGTCGTGACGTTGCTCGGGCGCATGGAGCGCGAGGGCTCGCGCTACGGCCTCGCGACCATGTGCGTGGGCGTCGGCCAGGGCTCGGCGCTCATCGTGGAGGGCCTGCGATGAACCCGCCGGATGTCGCAGTGTCGCCGGACCTCTCGCGGCCGCTGCTCGTCGAGCGTCTCGACGACCGGGTCGTCGCGACCCTGAATCGGCCCGACAAGCGCAACGCGATCGACCAGGACACGATCGACGCCCTGCACGAGCTGTGCGCCGAGCTCGAGGTGAACCCGCGGATCCTCATCCTCACGGGCGCGGGCGGCGTGTTCGCGTCGGGCGCCGACATCGCCCAGCTGCGCGACCGCCGTGCCGCCGACGCCCTCGCCGGCATCAACGCGAACGCGTTCGTGCGCGTCAACGAGCTGCCGATGCCGGTGATCGCGGCCATCGACGGCTACGCGCTCGGCGGCGGCGCCGAGCTCGCGTACGCGGCCGACATCCGCATCGCCACGCCCGACGTCAAGCTCGGCAACCCCGAGACCGGGCTCGGCATCATCGCCGCGGCCGGCGCGAGCTGGCGCCTCAAGGAGATCGTGGGCGATGCCCGCGCGATCGAGCTGCTGCTCACCGGTCGCACGATCGGCGCCGACGAGGCGCTCGCGATCGGGCTCGTGAGCGCGCTGCATCCGGCCGATGCCCTGCTCGACGCCGCGCACGCGATCGCCGACCGCATCGCGCGAAACGACCCCGACGCGACGATCGCCACGAAGCGCGTGTTCCGGGCGCCGCGCGAGGCGCATCCGCTCGTCGACCTCGAGGCGCAGGCGCCGCTGTTCGAGAGCCCCGAGAAGCACCGCCGCATGACCGAGTTCCTCGAACGACGCAGGAGGACTGCCGAGTGACCGACCGCCCCGCCACTGATCCCTCGGCCACCGACCCGCGACCCGACCTTCCCGATGCGCTCGCCGACGTGGGCGTGCTCGGCGGCGGCCGCATGGGCGCCGGCATCGCGCACGCGTTCCTGCTCGCGGGCTCCCGCGTGACGGTCGTCGAGCGAGACGCGGATGCCGCGGCCGCGGCCCGCGCGCGCGTGCTCGAGTCCGTGGCGGCATCCGTGGCACGCGGCACGACCGACGAGGGCGAGGCGGCGCTCGCTGCGCGCTTCGCCACGGCCACCGACGTCGCGCACTTCGAACGCGCCGGTCTCGTGGTGGAGGCCGTGCCCGAGGAGCTCTCGCTCAAGATCGACGCGCTCACCCGCGTCGAGGCGGTGCTCGGGCCGGATGCCGCGCTGGCGAGCAACACCTCGTCGATCTCGATCGACGCGCTCGCCGCCGTGCTCGCGCGGCCCGCCCGGTTCCTGGGCATGCACTTCTTCAACCCCGTGCCCGCCTCGACGATGGTGGAGATCGTGCGCGGGGCGGCATCCGGCGGGCCGCTCGTCGAGGAGGCCCGCAGCTGGGTGCGGGCCATCGGCAAGACGCCGATCGTGGTGCGGGACGCCCCGGGATTCGCGTCGTCGCGACTCGGCGTCGCCCTCGGGCTCGAGGCGATCCGCATGCTCGAGCAGGGCGTGGCGAGCGCCGAGGACATCGACGCGGCCATGACGCTCGGCTACAAGCATCCGGTCGGGCCGCTGCGGCTGACCGACATCGTCGGGCTCGACGTGCGGCTCGGCATCGCCGAGTACCTCGCGGCGGAGCTCGGCGAACGATTCGAACCGCCCGCCCTGCTGCGCCGCATGGTCGCCGAGGGCAAGCTCGGTCGCAAGACCGGCGAGGGCTTCTACCTGTGGGACGCGCAGTGACGCGCGGAGAGGACGACATGATGACCGAGATCCTGCCGAGCTACGTGAACGGGGCGTGGTGGACTCCGGATGCTGCTGACGCCGGCGTGGCCGCACGCGCCGCCGAGGTGCGCGACGCCTCGACCGGCGAACTCGTGGCCCGCGTGTCGACCGAGGGACTCGACCTCGGCGCGGCGCTCCAGTACGCCCGCACGGTGGGGCAGCGCTCGCTCGGCGAGCTGACCTTCCACCAGCGCGCGGTGCTGCTCAAGCAGCTGGCGCTCGTGCTCACCGAGCGCAAGTCCGAGCTGTACGAGCTCTCGAGCCGCACGGGCGCGACGAAGCAGGATTCCTGGGTCGACATCGACGGCGGTATCGGCGTGCTCTTCACGTACTCGTCGAAGGGCCGCCGCGAGATGCCGAACGCCAAGGTGTACGTCGACGGCGCCGTCGAGAACCTCTCGAAGGACGGCTCATTCCTCGGACGGCATATCTACACCCGGCTGCCCGGCGTGGCCGTGCAGATCAACGCGTTCAACTTCCCCGTGTGGGGTTCGCTCGAGAAGTTCGCGCCCGCGTTCCTCGCCGGCATGCCGACGGTCGTGAAGCCCGCGACGCCCACCGGATACCTCGCCGAGGCGTTCGTGCGCATCCTCGTCGAGTCGGGCCTGCTGCCCGAGGGATCGCTGCAGCTCGTCTCGGGCAGCGTGCCCGACCTGTTCGACCACCTGCGGCTCGGCGACCTCGTCGCGTTCACGGGCTCGGCGTCCACCGCCGAGAAGCTGCGCGCGCACGATTCCGTGCAGACGGGCGGCGTGCGCTTCACGAGCGAGACGGACTCGATCAATGCGTCGGTGCTCGGCACGGATGCCACGCCGGGCACGCCCGAGTTCGACGCCTACGTGAAGCAGCTCGTCGCCGAGATGACGACCAAGGCGGGACAGAAGTGCACGGCGATCCGGCGGGCGATCGTTCCCGCGGCATCCGTCGACGCCGTGATCGACGCGGTGCGGTCGCGCATCGCGGAGCGCGTGGTCGTCGGCGACCCGCGCGCCGAGGGCGTCACGATGGGTCCGCTCGCGTCGCTCGCGCAACGCGACGAGGTGCTGCGGCAGGTCGGCCGGCTCGAGGCCGCGGGAGGCGAGCTCGTGATCGGATCGATGGATGCCCCGAGCGTCATACAAGCCGAAGACGCAACCGGCACGGCATCCGACGGCGCGTTCGTGGGCCCGATGCTGCTGCGATTCGCGGATGCCGCGAGCCCCGCCCTCCACGAGGTGGAGGCGTTCGGCCCCGTCGCCTCGATCGTCGGATACGACACGGTCGCCGACGCGGTTGCGCTCGTGGCGCGCGGCGGCGGATCGCTCGTGACGAGCGTCGCGACGCACGACCCCGAGGTCGCCGTGGCGCTCGCATCCGGCATCGCGGCCTACAACGGCCGCGTGCTGTTCCTCGACCGTGACGACGCGCGCTCGTCGACAGGGCACGGCTCGCCGCTGCCGAACCTCGTGCACGGCGGACCCGGGCGCGCGGGCGGCGGCGAGGAGCTCGGCGGCATCCGCGCGGTGCTGCACCACATGCAGCGCACGGCGGTGCAGGGCTCGCCCGAGATGCTCACCGCCCTCACCGGCGTGTGGCACACGGGCGCGATCTCGCAACCGGGCGGCGTGCACCCGTTCCGCAAGTCGCTCGCCGAGCTGCGGATCGGCGACCAGGTCGTGAGCGCATCGCGCACGGTGACCCTCGAGGACATCGAGACGTTCGCCGCGTTCACAGGCGACACGTTCTACGCGCACATGGACGAGGACGCCGCCGCCGCGAACCCGTTCTTCCCGGGTCGCGTCGCACACGGCTACCTGCTCGTGTCGTGGGCGGCCGGCCTGTTCGTGGATGCCGCGCCCGGCCCGGTGCTCGCGAACTCCGGACTCGAGAACCTGCGGTTCATCACGCCCGTGTCGCCCGGCGACACGATCCGCGTCGAGCTCACGGCGAAGCAGATCACGCCGCGCGAGACCGACGAGTACGGCGAGGTGCGCTGGGACGCGGTGCTCAAGAACCAGAACGACGAGCTCGTGGCGACGTACGACGTGCTCACGCTCGTGGCGAAGGAGCTCGCGCCGGCGTCGGCGTCGGCGTCGGCGTCGGTCGAGTAGCGGCCGACGGAGGAGGTCGCGTATCGAGGCCAGCGCGACGGGTCTCGATACGCTCGCTGCGCTCGCTACTCGACCGGCGGGTGCTGCCCTCGGACGGGTCTCGATACGCTCGCTACTCGACCGGCGGGGCAGCGCTTGCGGCGCGACCGGTGGGGCCGGCGTCAGCCGCGCAGGGCGAGCACGAAGGGCAGCACCTCGACGGCGCCCGCTTGGCGGAGGGTGCGGGCCGCGACGGTGAGGGTCCAGCGGCTGTCGGCCTGGTCGTCGACGAGCAGGACGCCGCCGGACGGCACGTCGAGGCCGTCGGCCGTGAAGCGGTCCCAGACGCCCGCGAGACGGAACGCGCTGTTGCCGCCGGGCTGCCCGGTCGGCCCGCCGCCGACAGGCGTGAGCGAGCCGAGGTAGGGAAGGCGGCCGACCTCCGCGAGCCCACGAGCGAGCGAGTCGACGAGCAACGGACGTGAACGCGAGGGCACCGAGACGACCGCGACCGGACGCTCGGCCCAGCCCCAGTCGGCGAGCACGCGCACGCATGCAGCGAGCACCTGCGGCGGCACCGGCGCATCGGGCGAGCCCGCTGCGAACAGCTCGCGCAGTGTGCCGCCCCAGCCGAGGTCGGTGAGCCGCGCGAGCGCGCGGCCCTCGCCGGCCTGCTCCGCCGCTGCGATGCGGCCCTTGGCGGGAACGCCGAGCCGGTCGGCGCCGGTCGGCCAGGCGCGGCGCGGCTCGATCGGCACGCCCACGCGGTCGAGGGCGCCGGCCGCGGAATCGGCGGCTCCGGCGACGATCTCGCGCGGGAACCAGGCCCCGGCGCAGTTGTCGCAGCGACCGCACGGGGTCGCCGTCTCGTCGTCGAGGGAGCGCTGGAGGAACTCCATGCGGCATCCGTCGGTCTGCTCGTATTCGATCATGTGCTGCTGCTCGGCTTCGCGCTCCGCGGCGATGCGCCCGTAGCGCTCCGCGTCGTAGGACCACGGCGCACCCGTCGCGACCCAGCCGCCCTGCACGCGCCGCACTGCGCCGTCGACGTCGAGCACCTTGAGCAGCAGCTCGAGCGGCGTGCGTCGGATGTCGACGCGTGCCTCGAGCGCGGGGGTCGAGAGCGGCACGTCGGAGAGCTCGTCGATGACTCGACGCGCCCGCTCCTCGTCGGGCATCGACGCCGTCGCGAAGTAGTGCCAGATGGCCCGGTCCTCGGGGCCGGGCAGCAGGAGCACATCGGCGCTCTCGCTCGCGCGCCCGGCACGGCCGACCTGCTGGTAGTAGGCGACAGGCGACGACGGCGCCCCGAGGTGCACCACGAACCCGAGGTCGGGCTTGTCGAATCCCATGCCGAGCGCGCTCGTCGCGACGAGGGCCTTGACCTCGTTGCGCTTGAGCATGCCCTCCGACTCCTCACGCTCGTCGGGGTCGGTCTGGCCCGTGTAGGCGCGCACGTCGTGCCCGCGCTCGCGCAGCAGCCTCGCGGTGTCGTTCGCCGCCGAGACGGTGAGCGTGTAGATGATGCCCGAGCCGGGCAGGTCGTCGAGGTGGCTGAGCAGCCACGCGAGCCGCATCGTCGCGTCGGGCAGGCGCAGCACCCCGAGCCGCAACGAGGCCCGGGCGAGCGGCCCGCGGATGGTGAGCACCTCGCCATCGGCTGCCGGGGTCGAGGTCGGGGGGTCGGATGCCGCGGGCGTGCCGGGCGCCGCGGTGCCGAGTTGCTCGGCGACATCCGCCACCACCCGGCTGTTCGCGGTGGCCGTGGTCGCGAGCACCGGCACCTCGGGCGGGATCTGGGCGATGAGGTCGCGCAGCCGCCGGTAGTCGGGCCGGAAGTCGTGCCCCCAGTCGCTGATGCAGTGCGCCTCGTCGACCACGAGCATGCCGATGCGGCGCACGAGCGCAGGCAGCTGCTGCTCGCGGAACGCGGGATTGTTGAGGCGCTCGGGCGAGACGAGCAGCACGTCGACCTCGTCGGCGTCGAGCCGGCGCAGCACGTCGGTCCACTCGTGCGGGTTGGTCGAGTTGATCGCGACGGCTCGCACGCCCGCCCGCTCTGCGGCCGCGATCTGGTCGCGCATGAGCGCGAGCAGCGGCGAGACGAGCACCGTGGGCCCGGCGCCCTCGCGGCGCAGCAGCAGCGTCGCCACGAAGTAGACCGCCGACTTGCCCCAGCCGGTGCGCTGCACGACGAGCGCGCGGCGCCGCCCGTCGACGAGCGCCGCGATCGCCTCGTACTGTCCGTCGTGGAACTCGGCGTCGTCGCGCCCCACGAGTTCGCGCAGCGCTGCGAGCGCGGCGGCACGGGTGTCGGCGGGCGCGGCGAGGGAGGAGGTCATGGGTCCACTCTGGCGGATGCCGCTGACAGGGGGCACAGCCTCGCGTGCCGGGCCCGCGGCCGCCGGCGCGACCCGCGACTCGAGCGGGCTCACCGGGCGGGCGTGCGGTGGCTCTCGAAGGCGGCCGTGAAGCGAGCCGCGACGTACGCGGCGCCCGCGTCGTTGAGGTGCACCCCGTCGCCCGCGTCGAACGCGTCGGAATTGCGGGCGGTGAGCCAGGGCGCCGGGTCCTCGCTATCGATGAAGGTCGCGCCCGCTGCCTCCGTCGCCGCACGGATGGTGTCGAGGTGCACCATGTGGGCGACGCCCTTGCCGAGCGGCTCGAAGGGCCCGAACACCACGACGATCGCGTCCGGCCACTGCTCTCGGGCGGTGCGGATCGCCAGGGTCGTCGCGGCCTGCACCTGGGCCGGCGTCGCGGCCCAGTCGTTGAGGCCGCCCTGCATGACCACGATGTCGTAGTCCACGTTCATCGCGGCATGGGTGAGCAGCCGCTGACGATACTCGAGTCCCGAGGCGCCGGCACTGGAGAGCCCCTTGACGAACCCGGTTCCGCCGACCCCGTCGATGGTGGCGTCCCACCCGAGGGAGGCCGCCGCCAGGTACGCCCAGCTCTTCTCCACCTTCGTCGAGCCGCGGCCTTCGGTGTAGGAGTCGCCGACGATCAGCGCGAGCGGCTCCGCGGGGAGTTCGTCGAACGGGTTCACGACGGTTCGCTCATACGGCGGGAGTTCGGAGGAGGCGAGCGACCCGGGCATCGTCAGGCTGAGCCCTCCGCCGACCGCGACCCCCGCCATGACGACGAGCGTCGCGCGCGCGATGCCGGCGAGCACGCTGCGCACGGAGCGGGAGCGGTCGGGCATGGATCGATGCTAGAACACGCGCATGGGCGGACTCCGCAAGCGCGCGCACGGCCACGGGCCGTCGTCCGGGCGGTCCCGCAGCGTCAGGCCGCTGCGCCGCCGCCGGCGGGCGCGGACACCCACCCGATCGCCGGCGCGACGTGCTCGGCGATCGCGGCGAGCAGCCGGGTGTCGTACTCGACGCCGAGCCGGTTCGGCACGGTGACCGGCAGCGTGTCGGCGCGGCCACGGCGGCGTCCTGCGCGAGCTCGGCGGCGATGACGTCGGCCTCCCCGCGGCGCGCACGACCGCATGAATAGGGCATGTGCCCGATGCCCGGCGGCCGCCTCAGGGAGCACCGTGGGGGAGTAGGAAAAGACGAACCGGAGTCGAGATGTTGATTTCAGAACTGAACTTCGACCACCTGCGCGCCGAGCACGAGGCATGGCTCGCCCGCGAGCTCGAGCAGCGGCGGGTCGTCGAGGAACGACGCGCCGAGACGACGCCCGCGATCGGGGCGACGGGCCGCCGTGTCCGGTGGTCGGCGGTGCTGCGGATGCTGCGGATGCCGCCCAGGACGCGGACGCCGCGACCCTCGCGGGGCCCGGTGGACCCGTGCCCCACGTGCCCGTCGCCGGCGTAGGCGGAGGCGGGCCCGCCTCCGAGCACTGCCACGCGGTCGGCCGAGCCGCGCCGCCGGGGCGCTTGACCCCGGCGGCGTCCGCCTCCACGCTGAACGCATGAGCGAATCGACGCGTACCGCCGCCCGTGGCGCGGCCTTCTGGATCTGCTACGCCGTCACGGTGATCAGCGCGGGGGTGAGTGTCACGTTCTCGGTGCTCGCCGTCGTCGACGGCGGCCTCGAGGCGACGGACGCGCTGTACGCGGCGTCCCGCAGCACCGCCCTCGTCGTGCTCGCGCTCGTCGCTCCGCTCTTCCGGTCGGATGACGCGCTGCTCGCGATCGCGGCGGCGATGACGATCGTGCAGGGCATCGACACCTTCGTCGGCGCGGTGCAGGGCGACGTCGCGAAGACGGTGGGGCCGGCCGTGCTGTGCCTCGTCACGATCGTGGCGGCGACGTTCCTCGCACGCAGCGATCGGGTGCGCGGGCGCGCGTGATCCGCGAGGGCGGGTCTCGATACGCTCGCTGCGCTCGCCACTCGACCGGCGGGGGCCGGGGCTCGCTGCGCTCGCTACTCGACCAGCGGAGGCCGGGGCTCGCTACTCGACCGGCGGGGTCAGCCCAGCAGTTGTTCGATGCGGTTCGACGTGGGCATGCGGAGGCCGTCGAGGGCGACCGTGACGACGTCGTCGGCGAGCTTCGCGGCGTCCTCGGGACCGCCCGGCCGGTACCATTCGACGATCGAGTTGATCATGCCGAACAGCAGTCGCTCCACGATCCGCACGTCGAGGTCGCTGCGCAGCGATCCCTCGGCCTGCGCCTCCGCGACGAGCGCCGTCACGCGCTTGTCGAACGCACGACGGCGTTCGAGCGCGCGTCGCTCGACGTCGGTGTTGCCGCGCACGCGCAGCAGCAGCGTCACGTACGAGAGTTGGTCGACGAGCACGTGCACCGCACCGCGCAGCACGTGGTCGAGCCGATCGGCGGCCCGGCCGCGCGTGGCCTCCGGTTCGTCGAGCACTCCCTCGAGCGAGCTCAGCGCGTGGTCGAGTGCGTGCTCGAGGATCTCGTCCTTCGACGCGAAGTGGTGGTAGATCGCGGACTTCGAGAGCCCGAGCCGGTCGGCGAGCACGCCCATCGAGGTCGCGTCGTAGCCGTACTCGTTGAACGCGGCCACGGCGACCTCGAGGATTCCCTGCTGGTCGTAGCCGGGGCGTCCTCGCCGGTTGGTTCCGTTCTCGCTCATCGTGCCCAGTTTCGCATCACCGCGAGGGGTTGAGGTCGCCGAACCCACGGGCGATCGGGTTTCGGCGGCCTCGACCCCCACATGTGCCCTCGACGGGCTCGACCCGCGGACACTGTTTCGCCGCGCTCAACCCGCAAGGGTGGCTACTGGTTGCGCAGGTCGTAGACCCGCTGGTACTTGCCCTCGCTGCGGGGGAGGGTGCCCGGCTCCTCGAGCTGCACGCGCACCGACGAGCCGATGAACTCCTTGATGCGTGCCGCGAGCACGGCCGCCGAGCCCTGGCACACCTCGACCGACAGGTCGGGATGCCGCTCGATGCGCACCGTGAGGTCGTCCATGGTGCCCGTGCGGGTGAGCTCGAGGATGAAGTGCGGCGTGAGCTCCTCGAGCCCCAGCACGATCTCCTCGATCTGGGTCGGGAAGAGGTTCACGCCGCGCAGGATGATCATGTCGTCGTTGCGGCCCGTGATCTTCTCGATGCGGCGCATCGCGGGACGCGCGGTGCCCGGCAGCAGGCGCGTGAGGTCGCGCGTGCGGTACCGGATCACCGGGAACGCCTCCTTCGTGAGCGAGGTGAACACGAGCTCGCCCATCGTGCCGTCGGGCACGCGCTCGAGGGTGTCGCCGTCGATGACCTCGGGGAGGAAGTGGTCCTCCCAGATGTGCGGGCCGTCCTTCGTCTCGATGCACTCGTTGCCGACGCCCGGGCCCATGACCTCGCTGAGGCCGTAGATGTCGAGCGCGTCGATGCCGAGGCGCGACTGCAGCTCGCGGCGGAGCTCGTTCGTCCACGGCTCGGCGCCGAGCACGGCGACCTTGAGGCTCGTCGTGTGCGGGTCGATGCCGGCCGCGGCCATGGCGTCGGTGATCGTGAGCAGGTAGCTCGGGGTGCACAGGATCGCGTCGGGCTCGAAGTCGCGGATGAGCTGCACCTGGCGCGCGGTCTGCCCGCCCGACATCGGGATGACGGTCGCGCCGAGCTTCTCGATGCCGGCGTGCGCGCCCAGGCCGCCCGTGAAGAGTCCGTAGCCGTAGGCGTTGTGCACCTTCATGCCCGGTCGGATGCCGCTCGCACGGAGCGATCGCGCGATGAGCGACGCCCAGCGGTCGAGGTCGCCCTTCGTGTAGCCCACGACGGTGGGGCGCCCGGTGGTGCCCGACGAGGCGTGGATGCGCGCGACCTGCTCCATGGGCACGGCGAACATGCCGAAGGGGTAGGTCTGGCGCAGGTCCTCCTTGGTGGTGAAGGGAAGCTTCGCGACGTCGTCGAGCGAGCGGATGTCGTCGGGGTGCACGCCCGCCTCGTCGAACTTGCGCGTGTAGAGCGGCACGTTCGCGTAGGCGTGGCGCACGGTCTGCTGCAGCCGCTCGAGCTGGAGGGCCTCGAGCTCGGCTCGCGACATCCGCTCTTCGGGGTCGAGGTCGTCGAGGCTGGGCGGGCGGACGCCAGAGACGGTTTCGGTGAGGGTCGTCGTCGACACGGTGTGCTCCAGGTGTTGGTGGGTCGGGGTCTCGATACGGCGCCGGGGCGCCTACTCGACCGACGAACGGTTGGTGGTGAGCGAACGGCCGCGGAACTCGGCGACCGGGTCGCCGTGCTCGTCGACGACCGAGACGTCGTAGAGGCCGGTGCGGCCGCTGCGCGTGCGTCGCACCGCGGTCGCCGTGAGGGTCTGCCCCGCGACCGTGGACTTCAGGAAGGTGATGTCGGCGCCCGCCGCGACGGTGACGTTGTCGTCCTCGTTGCAGGCGATCGCGAAGGCCGTGTCGGCCAGGGCGAAGACGAGTCCGCCGTGCGTGATGCGGAACCCGTTCGTCATGTCCTCGCGCACGCGCATCGAGACCACCGCGAGTCCGGGCTCGTCGCGCTCGACGATCATGCCGAGGGCGGCCGAGGCGAGGTCGTTCTGCATCATCGGCCGGGTGGCGGCATCCGTCATTCGCTGCTCCTCATCGAGTGCGGGGTGTGCGGGGTGCGTGCGCGGCGGTCGTTGCCGCGACGCTGAAGATGACTATATACTAACTGAACGATCGGTTGGTAATACGGATGCCGCAGGCGGACGGAAGCCCCGACCGACATCCGATCTACAGGAGTCGACGATGACCGCACCCGCAGAACTCAGCGTGGCCGCACTCGATGAGCACCGCGACGAGGCCGCACAGGCCCGCTTCGACGACCTCATCGCGCAGGACTCGCGCATCGAGCCGCGCGACTGGATGCCCGACGCGTACCGCAAGACGCTCATCCGCCAGATCTCGCAGCACGCGCACTCGGAGATCATCGGCATGCAGCCCGAGTCCAACTGGATCACGCGCGCGCCGAGCCTCAAGCGCAAGGCCATCCTCATGGCCAAGGTGCAGGACGAGGCGGGCCACGGCCTCTACCTCTACTCCGCCGCGCAGACGCTCGGCATCTCGCGCGAGGAGATGATGCAGCAGCTCATCGAGGGCAAGGCCCGCTACTCGTCGATCTTCAACTACACGACCCCCACCTGGGCCGACATGGGCGCGATCGGCTGGCTCGTCGACGGCGCCGCCATCTGCAACCAGGTGCCGCTGTGCCGCGCGTCGTACGGCCCCTACGGCCGCGCGATGGTGCGCATCTGCAAAGAGGAGTCCTTCCACCAGCGGCAGGGCTTCGAGATCCTGCTCGAGCTCATGCAGGGCACCGAGGCGCAACGCGAGATGGCGCAGGATGCCGTGAACCGCTGGTACTGGCCCTCGCTCATGATGTTCGGCCCGCCCGACGACGAGTCGCCCAACTCGGCGCAGTCGATGGCGTGGAACATCAAGCGCTTCTCGAACGACGAGCTGCGCCAGCGCTTCGTCGGCATGCTCGTGCCGCAGGCCGAGGCGCTCGGCGTGACCCTGCCCGACCCGAACCTGCGGTGGAACGAGGAGAAGCAGGCCTACGACATGAGCGAGATCGACTGGCACGAGTTCCACGAGGTGCTCGCCGGCCGCGGCCCCGCCAACGCCGAGCGCCTGCGGCGTCGCCGCGAGGCCCACGAGGAGGGCGCCTGGGTGCGCGAGGCCGCTGCGGCCTACGCCGCGAAGCAGGCTGCCCGGAAGGTCGCCGCATGACCCGCCGGTCGAGTAGCGAAGCGTATCGAGACCTGAAGGAGAACCGATGAGCACCCCCGGCGAGATGGGAACCGAGGCCTGGCCCCTCTGGGAGGTCTTCGTGCGCGCCAACCGCGGCCTGAGCCACGTGCACGTCGGCTCGCTGCACGCGCCCGACGCCGACATGGCCGTGCGCAACGCGCGCGACCTCTACACGCGCCGCAACGAGGGCGTGTCGATCTGGGTCGTCCCTGCCGACGCGATCACCACGAGCGATCCCGACGCGAAGGGCGCGTTCTTCGAGAGCCCCGCCGGCAAGAACTACCGGCACGCGGTCTACTACACGAAGAGCGAAGGGGTGAAGCACCTGTGAGCGCGGAGATCCCCGCCGGTCGAGCAGCGCGCAGCGCGTATCGAGACCCCGCGGCCGAGCCTGATGATCTCGAGACGCCTCCTTCGTCGGCTACTCGATCGGCGGACGACCCGCACGGCGAGGTGCACGGCGAGGTGAGCGTCGACCAGGTCGCGCTCGCCGAGGAACTCGCGGGGTCGTCCGCGGGCGCCGGCCACGTGGCATCCGCCGACGTCGCCGAGTACGCGCTGCGCCTCGGCGACGATGCCCTCGTGCTCGCCCAGCAGCTCGGCATGTGGATCAGCTACGCGCCCGAGCTCGAGGAGGACATCGCGCTCGGCAACATCGGGCTCGACCTGCTCGGCCACGCACGCACCCTGCTGCACTACGCCGGCACCGCCACGGGCCGCAGCGAGGACGACCTCGCGTACTTCCGCGACGAGCCCGAGTTCCGCAACGCCTGGCTGTTCGAGCAGCCGAACGGCGACTTCGCGCACACCATCGCGCGGCAGCTGTTCGCGTCGACGTACCTGTACGAGCTGTACGGCGCACTGAGCTCCTCGACCGACCCGACGCTCGCGGCGATCGCCGTGAAGAGCGACAAGGAAGTCGACTACCACCGCGACCACGCGATCCAGTGGACCCTCCGCCTCGCGGGCGGCACCGAGGAGTCGCGGCGCCGCATGATCCTCGCAGTGGTCGACACGTGGCCGTACGTCGAGGAGCTGTTCGCCGACGACGCGCTCGTCGAGCGGCTCGCCGCCGAGGGCGTGGCCCCGCTGCCCTCGTCGCTGCGTCCGGCGTTCGACGCCGTGATCGCGAGGGTGTTCGCCGAGGCGGAGCTTGAGATCCCCACCGGCCGCACGGCGTTCACCGCGTCGGGCGGCGGCCGTGAGGGGCGTCACACCGAGCACCTGGGGCCGATGCTCGCCGAGATGCAGGTGCTCGCACGCGCGCACCCGGGGGCATCGTGGTGACCGCGGCATCCGTCGCCCGGCCGGTGCCCGCCGACCCGGTGGCCCGGCGCGCCTGGGACGTCGCGGCGACCGTGACCGACCCCGAGATCCCCGTGCTCACGATCGAGGACCTCGGCGTGCTGCGCTCGGTGTCGGTTGACGACGACGGCCGCGCCGTGCACGTCGAGCTCACGCCCACGTACAGCGGATGCCCCGCCATGGACGCCATGCGCGACGACGTCGTGCTCGCGCTCACGCACGCCGGCTACGACGAGGTCGACGTGCACATGGTGCTCGCCCCCGCGTGGACGACCGACTGGATGAGCGACGAGGGCAAGCAGAAGCTCCGCACCTACGGCATCCAGGCGCCGAGCGGACACGCCCCCGCGCGCGATGCCGGCCCCGTGCGACTGCAGCTCGCGGTGAAGTGCCCGCGCTGCGACTCGCTCAACACCCGCGAACTCGCCCGCTTCGGCTCGACGTCGTGCAAGGCGCTCTACGAGTGCCGCGACTGCCTCGAGCCCTTCGACTACTTCAAGGTGCTCTGATGGCCGCACGCAACCTGGGATCCGCCGGTCGAGTCGCGGCGGAGCCGCCCACCGCCGGTCGAGTAGCGGCGGAGCCGCGTATCGAGACCCCGGAGGCAGATCTCGATTCGCCTCCTTCGTCGGCTGCTCGATCGGCGGTGGGCACGCCTCCTTCGTCGGCTGCTCGATCGGCGGTAGGCACGCCTCCATGGGCGGCTGCTCGACCCGCAGGCAGCCTGGAGACGGATGCCGCGGTCGCCGACGCGTTCCTCGCGAGCGCGGTGGGCGGGAACGATGCGCCCAAGCGTCGCCGCGCCCGCTTCCACAGCCTCGAGGTCGCCGAGGTGCGGCCGCTGACCGACGACTCGGTGGAGGTCACCTTCGCGGTGCCCGAGGAGCTCGCCGACGACTACACCTACCTGCCGGGCCAGTACGTGGCATTGCGCAAGGAGTTCGACGGACAGGAGCTGCGCCGCAGCTACTCGATCTGCCGCCCGCCCGTGCGCGGCAGCGTCTCCGTGGCGATCAAGCGCGACCTCGGCGGGCGCTTCTCGACGTGGGCGAACTCCGAGCTCGCGGCCGGCGACGTGATCGACGTCATGAGCCCGCAGGGCACCTTCACGTCCGGCCTCGACGCGCTCGACGGCAAGCACCTCGTCGGCATCGCCGCGGGCTCGGGCATCACGCCCCTCATGGCACTCGCGCACACCGTGCTCGCGCGCTCGGAGACGTCGCGGTTCACGCTCGTCTACACGAACCGCTCGACGCGCGACGTGATGTTCCTCGAGGAGCTCGCCGAGCTGAAGGACCGCTACCCGGCCCGCCTGGCGCTGCACCACGTGCTCTCACGCGAGCAGCGCACCGCGCCGCTCCTCTCGGGGCGCATCGACGCCGAGAAGCTCGATCGCATGCTCGAGGTGCTCATCCCGACGGCGACCGTCGACGAGTGGTTCCTGTGCGGCCCCTTCGAGCTCGTGCAGCTCGCCCGCGACGAGCTCGCCGCGGCCGGGGTGCCCACCGCGAAGGTGCGCTACGAGCTCTTCACGACCGACGCCGATCGGGCCGAGCCCCGTCACGGCCGTCCGGTCGTCGTCGAGCGCGGCGAGGCGACGGTGGCGATCGAGTTCACGCTCGACGGGCTGTCGTCGACCGTCGAGAGCCCGGTGAGCGCGAACGAATCGATCCTCAACGCGGCCCTCCGCGTGCGGGCCGACGTGCCGTTCGCGTGCGCGGGCGGCGTGTGCGGCACCTGCCGGGCTCGCGTCGTCGAGGGCAGCGTGCAGATGACCGAGAACTACGCGCTCGAACCCGACGAGCTCGAGCGCGGCTACGTGCTCACCTGCCAGTCCCACCCGAAGTCCGACCGGGTCGTGGTGGACTACGACGTATGACCCGTTGCGAGCGCGTCGGTTTCGGACAGGATGAGTGCTCCGCGGCGCCCGTCGCGGCGTGAACTGACGCGCTCGCAAGATGAGGAGGATCGACGATGATCGAGCTCACGATCGCCGACGGCGTGGCCGAGGTCGTGCTCGACGCGCCCGAGAAGCTCAACGCGCTCGACGAGCCGGCGCTCGCCGAGATGTCCGAGGCGTACGCCGAGGCGGAGGCGGAGGCGGCGGCCGGCGACGGGCGCGTGCGCGCCCTCGTGCTGCGCGGCGAGGGCCGGGCGTTCTGCGCGGGGCGCGACATCTCGGGCGTCGACCCGCGCGACGACGACGTGCTGCGCTACCTCGGCGGACTCGTCGAGCCGCTGCTGAAGCGCATGGCGCACTTCCCCGCGCCCACGTTCGCGGTCGCGCACGGCGCGTGCCTCGGCGTCGGACTCGGCCTCCTCATCGCGAGCGACATCGTCTACGTCGCCGACACCGCGAAGATCGGCTCGCCGTTCAAGAACCTCGGCGCGACCCTCGACTCGGGCGGCCACGCCCTCTTCGTCGAGCGCCTCGGCGCGCACCGCACGATGGACCTCATCGTCACCGGGCGCCTCATGTCGGGCTCCGAGGCGGTGGCAGCAGGCCTCTTCTCGCAGGTGTTCCCCGCCGTCGAGGTGACGGATGCCGCCCGCGCGGCGGCCCGCGCCGCGGCATCCGGACCCACGCAGGCCTTCGTCGCCTCGAAGCGACTCGTCGCGGAGCTGCGCGACGAGCGCCTCGGCCTCTGGGCCTCGATGGCGCACGAGAACCGCGCGCAGGCGGCGCTGTGCGACACCGACGACTACCGTGAGGGCTTCGCGGCGTTCCAGCAGAAGCGCACCCCCGAGTTCACCGGGCGGAGCTGACAGCGCCGCTGACGGCGCGGCGCCGCTATTCGGGGAGCGGGTTCGGCCGGCCCGCGGCTCGAGCCTCGTCGACGAGCACCCGCCCCGCGCGCTCGTAGAGCTCCATCGCCTGCTCCGGGGTGTCGCCGACCGCGGTCATCCCGACGCGGCCGTGCTCGGTGATCGAACTGATCATGTGGAACACGATGCCCGCCTGCCTGGACTGGTCGAAGTGGAGGCCGTGCCGCGCGACCACGTCGAACAGGTCGCCGACCGACAGCGCCCGCAGCTCGTGCGCCTCGAGGTGATCGGTCGCCACGAGGTGCTTCTCGGCGCCCTCGGGAGTGAGGAAGCGACCCGTCCGTTCGTCGTAGCGGCCGTCGGTCAGGAACTGCAGCGTCAGGAACGGATGCGTCGTGCCGCCCCTGCGCAGGTTGAGCTCGATCGCGTACGCCGACCAGTCGCCCGCCGCGTTGCGGACCACCACGAAGTCGACCGCGAACCGGCCGAGCACGCCCTCGGCGGCGAGCCGTTCGCCGATCGCCATCGCCGGATCGCCGATCAGGCGCGAGTAGGCGGGGTCGGCGGGGAAGGTGCAGCCGAGGAAGCTCTGGCCGCTGGCGCCGCCGAGGAGCTGGTCGTGCGTGGACAGGAGCTCGACCCTGCCGTCGGGCAGGGTCCGGAGCTGCACGCTGGGGCTCAGGAGCTCCTCGCCGAGGATGCGCTCCTCCACGATTCCGCCGTCGGACTCGAGCTTCGCCACGTACGCGTCGAAGGGAACGTCGTCGGCCTCCAGGCGCATCTCGCGCACGCGTTCGGCGATCGCCGCCGGGCGTTCGGAAGCGGGCAGTCCGACGACGCCGTCGAGCTGGACCACCGCATTGCCCGCGCCGGCGACGCCCTCGTTGAGCTTCACGATCACCTGGCGCATGGTCGGCCGCGTCGCGAGCAGCACCTCGATCGCGTCGGCCACCTCGTCGAGGCCGTGCAGGTCCTCGGCTCCGAGCGGATGCGGCACGCCGACCTCGGCGAACAGCCGGCGGCATCCGGTCTTGGTGCCGAGCGGGGCGAGGCGCGGGTCGGGGCCGTACATGGGGATGCCGAGGCTGAGGGCGAGGTCGCGTTCGAGCTCGGTCGTGTTGTACGGGATGAGGTGGCTGTGCGCCCGGTTGGGGATCAGCGATGCGATCCTCGCCAGGAGCCGAGGACGCTCCAGGAGCTTCCGGCTCAGCGGGCGGGGCGATGCATCGCCGACCGACACCAGTGACAGCCGGGCGAGCGCGTGGCTCGGGATGACGCCGGGCAGGAGTGCGAGGTAGTACTCGACGATCCGCTGGTCGATGGGCGACGAGGTCACGTAGATCAGCCGCAGTCGCGGCTGGCGGAGCAGCAGGAGCAGGAAGAGGAATCGCTCCTCGTAGGCCTGTCCCAGGCTGCCGCTGCCCGGGACGGCGCGCGTGACAGGCACGGACGGCACCACGACCACCGACTCGTCGGCGAGGTCGCGGCCCATCGAGTCCCACACGGACCGCATCCGTTCCTGCAGCGATCCGAATCGGAGGGCCCGGGCGTCGTCGTCGAGGTCGGCCAGCGTGACCGGGCCGGTCATGTCGTCACCTGCTCGGTGGGCGTGTCCGGACGCCCGCTCCCGCCGTCGACGCCGGTGACGGCGAACGCCCGGA
This sequence comes from Agromyces tardus, assembly GCF_003710805.1. Taxonomy (GTDB): domain Bacteria; phylum Actinomycetota; class Actinomycetes; order Actinomycetales; family Microbacteriaceae; genus Agromyces; species Agromyces tardus. Next base: position 79,062 of record NZ_RHHB01000003.1, read on the forward strand.
CCGGGCGGCTGAATCCCCGGAGCTCGAGCTCGCCGACCGGCTCACCGGCGGCCAGGCGCTCCGCGGCCGAGAACACCCGTTGCGCGACGAGGATCTGGCCGGGGCCGGCCGCCGCGCACAGGCGTGCGGCCAGGTTCGTCACGCTGCCGATGGCGGCGTAGTCGGACCGTCCCTCGAATCCGATCCTGCCGAGCGTGGCGAAGCCCTGGGCGATGCCGATGCCGAAGCCGAGGTCGTGGCCGCGCCGGCTCCAGCCGTCGGCCAGTTCGGCGACCCGCTCGCGCATCTCGACCGCCATCGCGACGGCGCGCTCGGCCGCGTCGTCGCACGGCAGCGGATCGTTGAAGAACACCATCAGCCCGTCGCCCGTGAAGCGCTCGAGGGTGCCCTCGAAACGATCGATCAGCTCGCCCAGCGCCGAGTGGTACTCGGCCAGCACGCCCATGACCTCCTCGGGCTCGCTGGCTTCGGCGAACGAGGTGAACCCGCGGAGGTCGCAGAAGACCACGACGATCTCGCGGCGATGGGAGCCGAGGAACGCCTCGTCGCCGGAGTCGATCACGAGATCGACCAGCTGGGGCGGGAGGAAGCGGCGCAGCCGGTTGACCCGTTCGAGCTCGTCGACCTGTGCGGTGACCCGGGCCTCCAGCTCGGCATTCCACCCGGCGAGCTCCGCCGCCTGCCGTTCGATCGTGTCCTGGTAGCGCTTGACCCGGGCGAGGGAGGCGACGCGGGCGAGCAGCTCGCCCTGGTTGAACGGCTTGCTCACGAAGTCGTCCGCTCCTGCCTCGATGGCGCGGAGCTTCTCCTGCTCGCCGCTCGCGGTGATCATCACCACCGGGAGGAACTCGAATCCCGGCAGGGTCCGGATGCGGCGGCACACCTCGTATCCGTCGATCCCGGGCATCAGGATGTCGAGGAGCACGAGGTCGACCCCGGAGTCCGGCAGCAGGGCGAGCGCCTCCTCCCCGGACGCGGCCGTGAGGACCCGGTAGCCGCGCGGACTCAGCACTGCGTCGAGCAGCCGGAGGTTCTGCGGCAGGTCGTCCACGGCGAGGACGGTCACGGCGTCATCGGACATCGGCTCGTCCGTTGCTCAGGAAGTCGTCGACCTGGGACGGGAGTTCCCGCACGCTGATCGGCTTGCTGAGGTAGCCGTCGAATCCGGCGCGGGCGGTGCGCTCCCGGTCCTCCCGCATCGCGAAGGCGGTGAGGGCGACCACCGGCACCCCGCCGAGCCGGGGGTCCTGTCGCAGCAGCCGCAGCGCCTCGTAGCCGTCGATGCCCGGCAGCTGCAGGTCCATCAGCACGAGGTCGGGATCGCAGCTTCCCGCGAGCGCCACGCCTTCCTCGCCGGACTGCGCCGCCACCACGTCGTAGCCGACGGCGGTGAGCACGTCGCGCACGAGCTTGAGGTTGAGCGGGTTGTCCTCCACGACGAGGATGCGATCGCCGGACATCAGCCGGCTCCTCGCGACCGCGAGCGCGCCCCGCCGGCCTCGGGAAGCGCCACGTCCGAATGCACCGCGCCGACCCGTCGCAGCGCGCCGATGAGCTCCTCCCGGCCGACGGGCTTGATGAGGTAGTCGGCGGCGCCGAGCATCAGTCCGCGCGACCGCTCGTCGAGCATCGACACGATGATGACCGGCACCGCGCGGGTCGCCTCGTCGTCGCGCACCCGGGTCAGCACCTGCCAGCCGTCGAGTCCCGGCATCCGGATGTCGAGGACGACTGCCGCGGGCGCGAGGGCGCGGATCGACTGCAGGCCCTCCTCGCCGTCCCGGGCGTGGATCACCTGCACGCCGAGCCCGTCGAGGTACGCGGTCATGAGGTCGAGCGACGCGCGGTCGTCGTCGATGACGACCACGATCGGCAGATGGGCCTGTTCGGTCGGCGCGGCCGGCGGTTCCTCGACGGGGGACCGCATCGGCACGCTGAATCCGAACGTGCTGCCCACCCCCACCTCGGTCTCGAGCCACATGCGACCGCCGAGCAGCGAGACGATCCGCCGGCAGAGGGTGAGACCGAGGCCGGTGCCCTCCTCCTGCTGCGCGCCGCGGCGCCCCTGCTGGAACGACTCGAAGATGCGCTCCCGATCCTCGGGGGGGATCCCGGTTCCGTCGTCGGTCACCGTGACGACGAGGTCGTCGCCGTCGCGCCGCGCGGCCACCGCGACGTGGCCGCCGTCGGGCGTGAACTTCACGGCGTTGCTCAGCAGGTTCAGCAGCACCTGCTTGAACCGGAGCTCGTCGGACTCGATGCCGTCGAGGGCCGGGTCGACCTCGAGCCCGACGGCGATGCCGTGGAGCGCCGCCCGCTCGCGCACCATCGAGATGCCGTACTCGAGCGCCGAGCGCACGGAGAACGTCGACGTGGCGAGTTCCATGCGCCCCGCCTCGACCTTGGAGAGGTCGAGGATGTCGTTGAGCAGCTGCAGCAGGTGCCGCCCGGAGGAGAGGATGTCGCGGAGATACTCGTCCTGGCGCTCGTTGAGCTCGCCGAACATCCGCTCGAGCAGCACCTCGGAGAAGCCGATCACGGCGTTCAACGGCGTCCGGAGCTCGTGGGACATGCTCGCGAGGAACTCCGACTTGTGCTGGCTGACGACCTGGAGCTCCGCGGTCTTGGTCTCGAGCTCGCGGAACAACTGGGCGTTCCAGACGGCGAGCGCCGACTGGCTCGCGAACGTCTCGAGGAACTCGACCGTCTCGTCGGAGAAGGCGCCGGGCCGCTTGCGCCGCACGACGAGGGCGCCGATGATCCGCTCGCCGCGGAGCACGGGGACGGCGAGCACCGACCGCCAGCCGTCGTCGTGCAGGAGTTCGAGGTGCGGGTCGAGCTCGACGGTGTCGAGGTCGGCCACCGCGATGGGGTGCCCCTCGAGCGCGGCCCGGCCGACGAGCGTGGTCTCGAGGTCCACGCGGATGCCGCGCAGCTTGCGGAGCAGCTCGGCACTGCTCGCGTAGGCGCTCCGCACCGAGAAGCTGCGCTCCTCCTCGACGTACTCCATGATCGAGCCGCCGTCGCAGCCCGAGAAGCGCACGGCGTTCATGATGATGTTCGAGAGCACCTCGTCGAGCACCAGGCTCGAGCTGACCACGCCGCCGACCTCGCTCAGCGCCTCGAGCTGCTCCACCCGGCGCGCGAGCTCGACGCCGCGCTCCTCGAGTTCGCGCACGAGGTGCACGTTGCGCACGACGATCGCCGCCTGCGCGGCGAACGCCTCCAGGAGCGCGATGGCACGGCCGTCGAACGGGTCGACCTCGGTGCGCACGAGCGAGAGCGCTCCGACCACCTCGTCGTCGAGGAGCATCGGGGCCGCCATGATGGTGCGGAACTTCTCGATCCGCTGCACGTCCTGTCGCCCGTACTCCGGATCGCTGAGGACGTCGGGGATCTGCGTGATCTGCCGGTCGAGCGCAACGCGTCCGAGCAGGGTCGCGCGGTCGATCCGGAACGGATGCTCGCCGATGCGGCTCACGAACTCGGTCGAGAGCCCGACCGAGCTGGCGAGCGTGAAGTGGTCGTCGTCGATGAGGTACACCGCTGCCGCTTCGCAGCGGCACAGCCTCCGGGCGCTCTCGACCACGCTGTCGAGCACCGCGTCCGGATCGGACGACGACCTGCCGAGCGCCGTCAGCACCTCGTTCATCGCCGCGAACTGCTCGGTGGCATCGGTGTAGTCACGCTGGAGGCTCCGGAATTCCTCCACGCTGACCTGACGACCTCGCTCGCTGATTGTGGTCTCCCCCTCTCGAGACCCTGCGCACGCGACTTCCGCCGTCATTCTCCTCGCGGCGTCACGCCCCCGCAACGGCCCAGAACGCGTGCCACGGGCTCGTCGCGACGACCGCCGGCGCGTGGAATGGCGCGGGTGTCAGCGGGCCGCGTCCTGCTCCCGGTCGTGCTCCTCGATGTCGCGGCCGAGGTCGTCCTCGATGAGCAGGTCGCGGCGAACGTGGTCGGATCGGTACGCGGCACGCCCGAGCATGTGCGCCGTCATCGGCTGCGTCAACAGCTGGAACGTCATGATGAGGATCACGGTCGAGAGCACGCCCCAGGTGGGCACGCGCAGCGTGATCGCGAGCAGCACGACGGCGAGGCCGAGCACCTGCGGCTTCGTCGCCGCGTGCAGGCGGGTGAGCACGTCGGGGAAGCGCAGGATGCCGATGCCGGCCGCCATCGAGAGGAAGCCGCTCAGCAGGATGAGGGCGCCGATGCCGAGCTCCGCGAGGTTCACGAGGCGTCCTGCTTCCCGATGAAGCGGGCGATCGCGATGGAGCCGAGGATCGCGAAGAGCGCGAGCACGAGCAGCACGATGAGGGTGTCGGTGTGGCGGTTGATCGCCATCTCGGTGCCGAGCGCGCACATCGCGATGGCGAGCAGCACGTCGGTCGCGAGGGCGCGGTCGAGGATCGACGGGCCGCGGATCACGCGCACGATCGCGGCGATCGCGCCCACGCCGAACATGACGCCGGCGGCCAGGCCGATGAGCTCGAGCGTGGTCATGCGTCGTCCCCCTTCGGGTGCGCCCCGGGCTCCGGGTGCGCGTCGGGCTTCGGGTGCGCCTCGGGCTCGGCGGGCGCGCCCAGTCGCCCGGGCAGGTGCTCCTCGGCGCGCAGCTCGGGGTCGTCGAGCGGATGCCGCTCCGCCGTGTGCGTGGGCGCGACCTCCCGTGCGACGTGCGGGGCGAGGGTCGGGCGCCCGCCCGCGCGACGCTCGCGCCGGGCCTGCCGAACGGATGCCGCCTGCTCGCGCGTGCCGATGGCGAGCACGATGCGCTCCTCGGTGCCGAGCACCGCGTCGCGCACCCGCTCGAGGTCGCCGCGCGTGCGGGTGCCGAGGGCGTGCAGGTAGAGGAGTCCGCGCTCGCGGTCGATGTCGACGACGACGGTGCCGGGCACGACCGAGATGGCCTCGGCGGTCAGCGTCGTCACGAGGTCGGACCGGGTGAGCAGTTGCACGGCGATGATCGAGTTCAGGGGGCGCCAGGTCGGCCACACCGCGCGGAAGGCCACCTGCACCGACGCGACCGCGACGTCGACGATCATGCGGAGGCCCAGGAGCAGCCCGCGCCACGGGTCGAAGCGGCCGCTCAGCAGCACCGGCGGGAGGTAGAGGAAGCGGGTCACGAGCACCGCGAGCAGCACCCCGGTCGTGATCGTGAGCACGTCGACGTGGTCCCAGAGGAACACCCAGAGCAGTACGAGCGCGATGAGGAGCGGCAGCTGGCGCCACACCGACTCCCAGCGCGAGAACCTCGGCTCGGGGGGAGCCTCGGGGACCTCGGGGACCTCGGGGGCCTCGGGGTCCTCGGGAACCGAGCCGACGGGCTCGGGCTCGACCGGTGCGGCCGCGGCATCCGCTGGGCTCATTCGACACCCCCCGGGAAGACGAGCGACACGTACACGGCCGGGTCGCGCAGGTTCTCGGCAGCGCGGCCGGCCAGGTCGAAGAGCGGCCCGGCGAACACGGTGAGCAGCACCGTGAGCACGACGAGGCCCGTCGTGGCGCTCACCATGAGCCACGGCGTCGTGCGGGTCGCCGTGACGACGCCGCCGTCGGGCGCCTCCTGCACGGACGAGAGCAGCACCGACTCGTAGCCCTCGAGTTCGTCGCGGCCGCGCCAGAACGCCATGTTCCAGAAGCGGGTGAGCGCGTAGAGGGTGATGAGCGAGGTGGCGGCGCCGGCCGCGATCACGGCCCAGACGAGCCACGTCGGGGCGGAGGAGCCGGGGCCGATCGCGCCCGCGGCATCCGTGCCCCCGGCGACCTCGGCACCCGCGATGAACAGCCCGACCTTGCCGAGGAAGCCCGAGAACGGCGGGATGCCGCCGAGGTTCAGCGCCGGGATGAAGAACAGGATCGCGAGCAACGGGGACGCCGCGAGCAGCCCCGCGAGCCGGTTGATCGAGGTCGCGCCGCCGAACCGCTCGATGAGACCCGTCGTGAGGAACAGCGTCGTCTGCACCGTGATGTGGTGCACGACGTAGTAGATCGTGGCCGCGAGGCCGAGCACGCTCGAGAGCGCGATGCCGAAGATCATGTAGCCGATGTGGCTCACGAGCGTGAACGAGAGCAGCCGCTTGATGTCGGCCTGGGTGAGGGCGCCCAGGATGCCGATGAGCATCGTGAGCCCGCCGATCACCATGAGCAGCGTGGTCACGTCGTTCTCGGCGAAGAGCACCGTCTCGGTGCGGATGATGGCGTACACGCCCACCTTGGTGAGCAGGCCCGCGAACACGGCCGTCACCGGTGCGGGCGCGGTGGGGTACGAGTCGGGCAGCCAGAACGACAGCGGGAACACGGCCGCCTTGATGCCGAACGCCGTGAGCAGCAGCAGGTGCAGCATGAGCTGCACGTCCTGCGGCAGCTCGGCGAGGCGCACCGAGAGCTGCGCGATGTTCGCGGTGCCCGTGGCGCCGTAGATGAGCGCGATCGCGCTGAGGAAGAAGAGCGACGAGACGAGGCTCACGATGATGTACGTGACGCCCGCCCGGATGCGCTCGCCCGTGCCGCCGAGGGTGAGCAGCACGTAGCTCGCCGAGAGCAGGATCTCGAACCCGACGTAGAGGTTGAACAGGTCGCCCGCGATGAACGCGTTGAAGACGCCCGCCGACAGGATCAGGTAGCTCGGGTGGAAGATCGACACGGGCGTCTCGCGGTGCCGGTCGGCGACCCCCTGGCCCACGGCGTACACGAGCACGCCGAGCAGCATGAGCGCCGAGATGATGATCATGATCGCGCTCAGCCGGTCGACGACGAGCACGATGCCGTACGGCGCGGGCCACGCGCCCACCGTGACCGCGACGCCCGTGCCCGAGCGGTCGACCTCCACGAGCAGCATCGCGGCGATCGCCGCCACCGCGGTGAGCACGCTCGTGCTGACCGCCATCTGCGCGCGGCGGTGACGGCCGAGGATGAGGGTGCTCGCCGCGCCGAGCAGCGGCAGCAGCACCACGAGGGGCACGAGGGCGGCGGGCGTCACGAGCGCCTCCCCTCGCTGTACTCCTCGTCGCTCGCGTCGATGATCTCCTGCACCGCCCGGTCGTCGGCCGCGGAGCTGCGGATGAGGTCGGCGGCCTCCTCGGCGTCTTCGACGAGCTCGGCCTCGTCGTCGACGAGGTCGCCCTTCGCGCCCAGCTGCGCGAGCCACCAGCTGCGGTAGATGAGCGCGAGCATGAAGGCCGTGATGCCGAGGTTGATGACGATGGCGGTGAGGATGAACGCCTGCGGGAGCGGGTCGGAGATCGCGGACTCGTCGACGCCCTCGCCGAGGATGGGCGCGAGCCCGGGGGTGCCGCTCATGAGGTAGATGAGCAGGTTGACCCCGTTGCCCACGAGCAGGAACCCGATGAGCACGCGGGTGAGGCTGCGCTCGAGCATCACGGCGACGCCCGAGCCGAAGAGCACGGCCATGAGCAGCACGAGGGTGAGGGAGGCGGTCACGGGCGCGCCTCCCCTGCGGGTGCGGTGGGCACGGCGGCGGATGCGGCAGGCGCTCCCGATGCCGCAGGTGCCCCCGATGCCGGTGCAGTGGACGCCTGGGCCGCCTCGCGCTCGTGGTGCGGCGTGCCGGGATCGAGGCGGTCGTCATGCGGAGCGATCGCGTCGGGGAGGCCCTCGTCGTCGGCGTCCTCGCGCTGCCGGTCGATCTCGGCCCCGAGCGAGCGGAGGATGTCGAGCACGAGCCCGACCACGACGAGGTAGACGCCGATGTCGAAGAGCGTCGAGGTGCCGATGGAGAGCGTGCCGAGCACGGGCACGTCGGCCTCGAACCACGACGACTCGAACACGGTGAGCCCGAAGAAGAGCGGCAGGGTCGCGGTCGCCGCAGCGAGGAGGAGGCCGGCGCCGAGCAGGCGGCCCGCGTCGACGGGCGCCGCCTCGCCGAGCTCGTAGCGGCCGCCCGCGAGGTAGCGCGCGACGAGTGCGAGGCCAGCCACGAGTCCGCCGGCGAACCCGCCGCCGGGCGCGTTGTGGCCGACGAAGAGCAGGAACACCGAGACGATGATCGCCGGGTGGAACAGCAGCCGCACGAGCACCTCGATGAGGATTGAGCGGTTGCGCGGCGACAGCGTCCGCCCCGCGAGGAGCCACGTCTGCCGGGTGGCGGCGGCCTCGCCGGCGACATCCGTCTCGTGCTCGGTGTCGGCGAGGCTCGCCCGCGCGCCGCGCATGGTGTCGGCCTGCTCGGGCACGGGACGCAGCCGATCGCGGCGGGCCTGGGGCACCTCGAGGCGGGGCGGTCCGCCCGTGCGTCCCGAGATGAAGATGAGGCTCGCCACGCCCGTGGCGACCGCGACGAGCACCGAGATCTCGCCGAGGGTGTCCCACGCCCTGATGTCGACGAGCATGACGTTCACGATGTTCTTGCCGTGCGCCTCGATCGCGAGCGCCGGGAGGCCGTCGGCGATCGTGGGCTGCACGCGGGCGCCGAGGGCCACGAGCCCGATGATCGCCATCACGGCGCCGGCGAGCACGCCGATCGCGATGCGGAAGGGTGCCCGGATCACCTGCGTGCGCGGCGCGACCTGCTTCGGCAGCCGGCGCAGCACGAGCACGAAGACCACGACGGTGAGGGTCTCGACGAGGGCCTGCGTGAGCGCGAGGTCGGGGGCGCCCGACATGCCGAAGAGGAGCACGAGGCCGAACCCGGTCACGCCCACGAGCAGCACCGCGCCGATGCGCTGGCGCGCGATCGCCGCCGCGATCGCCGCGATCGCCATCACGAGTGCGATGACCGGCTGCGCCGGGAAGTCCCAGGGGCGCACCTCGTCGGGCCAGTCGGTGTTCCGCAGCGTGGCGATGCCGAGCCCCACGACGAACACCGTGAGGATCACGGCGACGTAGCCGGGCAGGCCGCGGGACTGGATGAGCGTCGTGACCCGTGCGGCGAGGCGATCGACGGCGTTCACGATCGCGAGGTAGCCGCGGCCGGAGTCGATCGTGTCGGGCAGCGCGGCCTGGAGGCGCGCCACGTGGGCGCGCCGCCAGACGAGCAGCGCGCCGAGGCCGAACACGAGCGCCGAGATGGCGAGGGCCGGCTCGAGACCGTGCCAGAGCGCGAGGTGGTAGTCGTGCGGCCCGGGCAGCTCGTCGGCGTACGCGGCGAGCAGCGGCTCGACCGCGGCGATCGCGAACGCGGTGACCAGGCTCGCGGCGGCGAGGATGCCGGGGGCGAACCCGATGAGCGGGCTCGTGCGGTGCAGCGGCGTGGGCGCGGCATCCGCCTTGGTGAAGAACGCACCCCACACGAAGCGCACGGTGTACGCGACCGTGAGCACCGAGCCGAGGATCACCGCGGTGAGGGCCGTCCACGACCAGGCGTCGCCCGCCGCACCCGCCTCGAGCAACGCGGAGAACACGGCCTCCTTCGCGACGAAGCCGAGCAGCGGCGGCACCCCCGCCATCGACGCGGCGGCGACGATCGCGATCGTCGCGATGACCGGCATCCGTCGCCCGACCGCCGAGAGCCGGCGCCAGTCGCGGGTGCCCGCCGCATGGTCGACGATGCCCACCACGAGGAACAGCGTCGCCTTGAAGAGCGCGTGCGCGAGCAGCAGGGCCACGCCCGCGAGCGCCGCGTCGCGCGTGCCGAAGCCCGTGACGAGCACGAGGAACCCGAGCTGGCTCACCGTTCCGTAGGCCAGCAGGAGCTTGAGGTCGTACTGGCGCAGCGCGCGCCAGCCGCCCACGAGCATCGTGAACCCGCCGAGCACGACGATGAGCGGATGCCACACCGAGAGGTCGGCGTAGCCGGGCGCCAGCCGCGCCACGAGGTACACGCCCGCCTTCACCATCGCCGCGGCGTGCAGGTAGGCGGACACGGGCGTGGGCGCCGCCATCGCGGCGGGGAGCCAGAAGTGGAACGGCACGAGCGCGCTCTTCGACACGGCCCCGAGGAGCACGAGCGCGATCGCGACGCCGCCCGCTGCGCTCGTGACCGGGTCGGCCACGAGCCGCGCGAGCGAGGTGGTGCCGCTCTCGACGGTGAGCATCACGAGGCCGACGAGCATCGCGAGGCCGCCGAACGTCGTGACCGTGAGGGCCTGCAGTGCGGCGCCGCGACTCTCCTTGCGGCCGATGTAGTGGCCGATGAGGAGGTACGAGAGCACGCTCGTGGCCTCCCAGAAGATGAAGAGCACGTACACGTCGTCGGCGGTGACGAGGCCGAGCATCACCCCCGCGAACGCGAGCAGCAGCGCGGCGAAACGCCCGAGGGCGGGCTCGTCGTCGTCGAAGTAGTGCACGCAGTACAACAGCACGAGCGCGCCGACGCCCGTGACGATGAGTGCGAGCAGCAGCGCGAGCGCGTCGACGCGGAACGAGAGCGAGATGTCGAGCGCCGGGATCCACGGCACGGTCTCGACGACCGCGTCGCCGGCCAGCACGCCCGGGACCCAGGTGAGCAGCACGACGAAGACGACCGTCGGCACGATCGCGATGACCGCGAAGACCCTGCGGCCGAGCATGCGCGTGAGCAGCGGAGTCAGCAGGGCGACGGCCGCGAAGGCGCCGAGGCTGGCAAGCATTCACCCTCCCCGCGTTCGCACCGTCCGTTCCGACAGTTTATCGGGAGGGCCGTGATCGCCATCGGCGAGTCGTATGCCGACAGCGGAATCGATCGGCGAACGGATGCCGCGGGGCTCCCGGATCCTCGGTCGTCGCGGTTCGGGGGAGGATTGACGCATGCCCATGCTCATCGAGCCCGCAGAACTGGCCGCCCGCCTCGACGCCGAGCGCAGCGGCGACGGCTCGACCCGCACCGTCGTGCTCGACGTGCGCTGGACGCTCGCGCAGCCCGACGGCAGCGAGGAGTACCGCGAGGGGCACATCCCGGGCGCGGTCTACGTCGACCTCGACACCGAGCTCGCCGACCACGACGTCGAGGGCGAGGGGCGGCATCCGCTGCCCTCGGAGGCCGCGTTCACCCGTGCGATGCGCCGCTGGGGACTGCGCGACGGCGACACTGTCGTGGTGGCCGACGGCGGCGGCAGCTACGCGTCGGCGCGCGCGTGGTGGCTGCTCGAGCACGCGGGCTGGGCCGACGTGCGCATCCTCGACGGCGCGCTCCCGGCGTGGTGCGCGGCCGGACTGCCCGTCGAGCAGGGCGATGTCGTTCCCGAGCCGGGCGACGCGACGGCGCGCTTCGGGTCGTTGCCCGTCGTCGACCTCGACGGCGCCGCCTCGCTCGGCCTCGAGCCGGCCGACGTGCTCCTCGACGCGCGCGCCGGTGCGCGGTACCGCGGCGAGGTCGAACCGATCGACCCGCGCGCGGGGCACATCCCCGGCGCGGTGTCGGCACCCACGACCGACAACGTCGGCCCCGACGGACGGTTCCTGCCCGCCGCGGCGCTGCGCGAGCGCTTCGCGGCGCTCGGCGTCGACGGTGCCCGCACGGTCGGGTCGTACTGCGGCTCGGGCGTCACGGCGGCGCACCAGATCGTCGCGCTGCGCCTCGCCGGCTTCGACGGAGTGCTCTATCCCGGCTCGTTCAGCCAGTGGTCCAACCGGTTCGAGCTCCCGGTCGCCACGGGGGCCGAGCCGGGCGGTGAGCGAGCGGATGCCGCGGCGCACGGGTGATCCGGGCCCGGCGCGCCTGACTCCGGTCGCGAGCCCGAGCCCGGCGCACGTTCACTCGGGTCGGCGGCCCACGGCGACGAGCGTCGTGATGTCGACCGGCGGCAGCGCGCGGTCCGCGAGCGCGGCGAGGTAGCGCTCCCGCACGCCGGCGACGGCCTCGTCGTCGAGGTCGCCGAGCATGGACCGCAGGGGGGTGCCGAGCACGAGTGCCCACGCGAGCCCGGGGTCGAGGTCGAGGTGGCGGTTGATCGCCTCGGCGCGTACGTCGACGAGCCCGAGGCCGGCGAGCCAGTGCGCGAAGGTGCCGGTGGTGTCCGCGTCGTGGAGCACCGGGAGGCCGGAAGCGATCGCCTCGGCCTCTGCCTCCGCCTCGTCCTCCGCCTCGGCGCCGGCATCCGCCCCCGGCCCGGCTGCCTCCGGAAGCGCAGCGGCGAGCAGTCCGGGCAGCGGATCGAGCGCGCCGCGCGCCCACACCGCGAACGCCGCGCGTCCGCCCGGCCGGGCGCACTCCACGAGATGGCGGGCACCCGCCTCCGGATCGGCGAACGACGGGATGCCGAGCACGCACTGCACGAGGTCGTACCCCGTGTAGGGCCACTCGGTCGGGTCGCCGACGTGCAGGCGCAGCTGCGGCATCCGCTCGCCCGCCCGTTCGCGCACGAGCGCGACGACCCCCTCCGAGGACGCGACGGCGTCGACGAGTCCCCCCGGACCCACGAGCTCTGCCGTCGGCAGCGCGGTCGCTCCGTCGCCGGAGCAGGCGTCGAGCACGCGTTCGTCGAAGATCGGATGCGACCGCAGCACGGTCGCGCGCGCGATCGGATCCCACAGCACTTCGTCGAGCGCCGCGGACGCCGTCGCCGGTTCGGCGATCCCCTCGGCGTCCACGGGCTCCATCGTCGGGTCCCCCATGTAACGATTCTCGACCCTGACCGGCCGAATCGCGAGAACACAGCGAACGGGGAGCCGGGAGCGTGCAGACTGGTGGGCGACGTCGTTCCCGATCGAAACGAGAATCCCCACCATGAACCGTGCCCTGCGCCGTGGCGCGCCCATCGCGCTCGCCACCGTCTCCGCCCTGCTGCTCGTCGGCTGCGCCTCCGGCTCCGAGCCCTCGGCGACGACCGACGCGGCCGCGGACTGCCTCGATGTGTCGTCGGGCGACCTCAGCGACGGGGTGAAGGTGACCGGCGACTTCGGCGCCGCGCCCACTGCCGAGTTCGACACCCCGGTCGACGCCACGGAGCTCCAGCGCACCGTCGCGATCGAGGGCGACGGCGACGTCACGAAGACCGACGACAAGGTGAGCGCCGTCGTCACGATGTACTCGGGGAGCACGGGAGAGCAGCTGCTCTCGCAGCCCGCCGAGCTCACCGCGGGCGATGAGACGCTCTACGAGGCCTTCACCGCGGGCATCGACTGCGTGCCCGTCGGATCGCGCACCGTCACGGTCGCCCCCGCGTCGTCCCTCTACGACGGCCAGGGCAACGAGCAGATCGGCCTCGCGGCGGGCGACAGCGCGATCATCATCATGGACGTGCAGGAGATCGTGGTGCCCGAGCCGCTGCCGACCCCGTCGGAGTGGACCGAGAACGTGCCCGACGTGAAGTTCAACGGCGACCAGCCCCCGACCGTCACCATCCCCGACACCGACCCGAGCACCGAGCTCGAACTCAAGGTGCTCGAAGAGGGCGACGGCGCCGAGGTGCAGGACGGCGACAACGTCACCGTGCAGTACCAGGGCACCAACTGGGCCACGAAGGAGATCTTCGACCAGAGCTACGGCAAGCAGCCCGCCACCTTCGGCACGGGCGACGTGATCCCCGGCTTCGGTGCGGCGCTCGTCGGCCAGAAGGTGGGCACGAAGCTCATCGTCACGATCCCGCCGGCACTCGGCTACGGCGAGGAGGCGAGCGACCAGAACCCGCTCGCCGGCCAGACCCTCGTGTTCGTCGTCGAGATCCAGGACACGCAGGCGGGCTAGGCTCCGCCGGGCCGGGTGATCCGGCCGCAGACGCACGCACGCGGCATCCGTCGATCGAACGGATGCCGCGTGCGGCGTCTCGGGCGCGGGAGCCGCTCAGCCGACGGGCGCCTCGAGCCGCAGGTGCGACGCGCGCACCGCCGACTCGAGCTCGGCCTCGATCTCGCCGAAGGTGTCGACCTCGGCGATGCGTGCGGCGAGCGCACTCGCACGCCGGCGGAACGACGGGTCGGCGAGGATCCGGTCGACGGCAGCCCCCACGGCGGACGCGGTCGGCGTGCCGGTCCTGAGGTTCACGCCGACGCCCGTCCACGCGACGCGCATCGAGACCTCGGGCTTGTCCTCGGTGTCGCCCGCGGCCACGATGGGCACGCCGTGGCTCAGTGCGTACTGCGTGCCGCCGAAGCCCGCGTTCGTCACGAACACGTCGGTCTTCGGGAGCAGCGCGTCGTAGGGCAGGAACTCGGCGGCGCGCGCATTGGCGGGCAGCGAGCCGAGCTCCGCGACCGGACGACCGCCCGTGGCGACCACGACGAGGACGTCGCGATCGGCGAGCGCGTCGAGCGTGGGGCGCACGAGGCGGTCGAAGTCCTTGTTGTCGATCGTGCCCTGGCTGACGTGCACCACCGGGCGGTCGCCGTCGAGCTCGTGCCACCACTCCGGCAGCTCGGGAGCGCCGGGCGCGGGCGGCAGCACGGTGCCGACGAAGCGCAGGTTCGGCGAGAGGTCGCTGCGGGGGTACTCGAACTCGGCCGGCGACAGCTGCAGGAACCGGTCGAACTCCCGCGAGAAGTCGAGCACGAACCCGCGCAGCGGCGGACGGCCGAGGCTCGCCATGGTCTCGTTCGCCATGCGTTGCGTGCGGCGGAAGAGCACCCGCTGCACGAGCAGGTTGAGGGCACGGTTGCGGATGCGGCCGACGGCCGACGCGTTCGGGGGCAGGCCGAGCCCGTAGGGCGCGACATCCGTGCTGGACTGGCTGAGCGGCACGACGCCGGCGGCGAGCACCGGCGGACGCGACGACGGGTCGTCGAGCAGGAACGGGAGGATGCCCGCGAACGCGGAGTCGACGAGGATCGCGTCGGGCGCGAGCTCGGCGATGGCCCGCTCGACGGCGCGGGTCTGCTCGGGCACGGGCTTCACGAAGATCGTCTGCACGTCGTACTGGAGCTTGCCGATGCCGCGGTGCCGGTCGCGCTCGGGGAGGTGATCCTGCATGTTGCGGTCGTCGTAGTCGGCGATGCCCGCCAGCGAGCGGTGCACCGCACCGGTGCCTTCGACGGCGTCGCGGAAGCGCGAGCCCGTGAGCATGGTGACCTCGTGGCCGCGCTCGACGAGGTCGCGCGCGATGGCGAGGACGGGGGCGACGTGGCCCTGGATGGGCGACGCGCAGAGGAGGTACTTCGACATTTCGAGGGGTCTTCCGGGTGGGTGCCGGTCGCCGCGGATACCATGCGACCATGCCGCTCGGGACGCGGCACGAGGCCGAAGCTACGTCCGGCGAGGATCCCTCGACAAGGCGCGCAGCCCGGTTTCAGGGATATCCCGGGCGGTATTCAGGGTCAGCACCGAGACTTGGGGAATTCCCCGGTCAGCCGAGAGGTTGTACATGTACTCGGGTGAGGAGACTCCGAACCCGGCGAAGGAGGAAACGTGGGCATCAGCTACGTCGAGTTCGAAGACGAAGCCGGCATCCTGCGTCGCTACCGCAAGCACGTGAACGGCCGCGGACTCGTGGCCACGACCGCCAAGGTCGACCCGACCGCGTTCGTCGATCCGACCGCATACGTCGACCCCGGCGCCGAAGTGCAGCGGGGTGCGACGATCGGACACGGCGCGTGGATCGAGCAGAACGCCATCGTCGCCGAACGCGCGTCGATCGGCGTCAACGCGCGCGTCGGCCGTTCGGCCGTCGTCGGCAAGTTCGCCGTCGTCGGTCCGTACGCGTCGATCGGCGCGGAGGCGCGCGTGCAGAACGGCGCGCGCGTCCCCCGCGAGGCGAACATCCCCGCAGGCGCGGAACACCACGCCTCGGGCGAGGACCTGCGCCGGCTCGGCCTCGCGGCCTGAGCCGAGCGGGGGCCCGCGCGGCCCTCGCGCCCCGCGCGGACGGGCCTCGCGACCCGTGCCGCACCCTGCGATGATCGGGGGCATGCCGAACGAGCATGTCCCCGTTTCCGTGACCGCCTCCGACTGGTGGAAGTCGGCGGTCGTCTACCAGGTGTATCCGCGCAGCTTCCAGGACTCCGACGGCGACGGCGTCGGCGACCTGCGCGGCATCCGGAACCGCCTCGACCACCTCGAACGGCTCGGCGTCGACGTCGTCTGGCTGTCGCCCATCTACCGGTCGCCGCAGGCCGACAACGGCTACGACATCAGCGACTACCGCGACATCGACCCGACGTTCGGCACGCTCGAGGACTTCGACGAGCTCCTCGCGGCGATGCACGCGCGGGGCATCAAGCTCGTCATGGACCTCGTCGTGAACCACACGTCGGACGAGCACGCGTGGTTCGCCGAGTCGCGGTCCAGCCGCGAGAGCCCGAAGCGCGACTGGTACTGGTGGCGTCCGCCGCGGCCGGGCACCGTGGGAGGCGAACCGGGGGCGGAGCCCACCAACTGGGAGTCGTTCTTCTCCGGCTCGGTCTGGGAATGGGACGAGGCCACGGGCGAGTACTACCTGCACCTCTTCGACCGCAAGCAGCCCGACCTCAACTGGGAGCATCCGGAGGTGCGCCGGGCGGTCTACGACATGATGTGCTGGTGGCTCGATCGCGGCGTCGACGGATTCCGCATGGACGTGATCAACCTCATCTCGAAGCACGTCGAGCTGCCCGACGGCCCCGTGCGCCTCGGCCGCCGCTGGGGCGACGGCGGCGCGTTCTACACGAACGGCCCGCGCCTGCACGAGTACCTGCAGGAGATGCACCGCGAGGTCTTCGACGGCCGCGACGGCCTCATCACGGTCGGCGAGACGCCCGGCGCGACCGTCGACGACGCGGTGCTCTTCACCGACCCCGCACGCCGCGAGGTCGACATGGTCTTCCAGTTCGAGCACGTCGGCCTCGACCACGGCGTCAGCAAGTTCCGGCCGCGGCCCCTCGAGCCCGGCGAGCTCGCGGCATCGCTCACGCGCTGGCAGGAGGGCCTGCACGACACCGGGTGGAACAGCCTCTACCTCGAGAACCACGACCAGCCCCGCTCGGTGAGCCGGTTCGGCGATGACGAAGCGCACTGGCGCGCCTCGGCGACGGCGCTCGCGACGATGCTGCACCTGCAGCGCGGCACGCCCTACGTGTACCAGGGGCAGGAGCTCGGCATGACGAACGCGCCGTTCGCGGTCATCGACGAGTTCCGCGACGTCGAGTCCCTCAACGCCTACGCCGAGGAGGTCGCGAGCGGCACGGCGGTCGCCGACGCGATCTCCGGCCTCAGCTACATGAGCCGCGACCACGCCCGCACGCCCATGCAGTGGGACGCGTCGCCGAACGCCGGCTTCACGGACGGCACCCCGTGGATCGCGGTCAACCCGAACCACGACCGCGTCAACGCCGCCGCGCAGGCGGGCGACCCCGACTCGGTCTTCGAGTACTACCGCCGGCTCATCGCGCTGCGCCACGAGCGGCCGGTCGTCGGCCACGGGTCGTTCGAGCGGGCGGATGCCGGGCACCCGGCGATCTTCGCCTTCGAGCGCGTGCTCGGCGACGACCGGCTGCTCGTGGTCGCCAACCTGTCGTCGGCCGGGCATGTCCCCGCGTTCGCTGCGGAGGTGGCTGCGCGGTGGCGCGGCGCGCGGGTGCTGCTCGCGAACGAGTCGGAGGCCGCGGCATCCGTCGACGCGCCTCTTGGGCCCTGGGCGGCCCGCGTCTTCGAGCTCGGCTGACGCGGTTCGCGCAGCCCCCGACCGCGGCCCAGCCCTACCCGTGGCCGTGCCCCGACCCGCAGGAGTGAGGTTTCCGTCCTGGAGTGAGCTTGGGAACCTCACTCCAGGACGGAAACCTCACTCCTGCGCGTGAGAGCGCGGGGGCGGGGCGCGGCGGGCGCGGGCGCCCCGCTACGCGGCCAGGCGCTCCGCGAGGAGCTCGAGCGAACGGACACGGCCGGGCGTGGCATCCGCCGGCTCGCTCGCGTAGGAGCCCGCGATCGGCGCGACCATGACCTCGTCGATGGCGTGCCGCTCGGCGAGGCGACGCACGGCGGAGGCCGCGGCATCCGCGTCGCCGATGACCCACCGCTGGCGCATGCGCACGATCAGCTCGTCGCCTTCGGAGTCGGCGGGCGCCGCGAGGGCCTCGTCGACGGTCTCGAGGGGTCGCATCGGCCGGCCGAGCCGCAGCCGCGCCATCGACCGCAGCTGGGGGAGCGCCCGCTCGGCGGCCTCCTCGGCGGTGTCCGCGACCGACACGTTGAGCGTCAGGATCGTCTCGGGCTGCGGATGCCGCTCGCTCGGCGTGTACCCGGAGCGGTACAGGTCGAGCGCCGGCTCGAGGCCCTCGCCCGAGAAGTGGTTCGCGAACACGTACGGCAGGCCGAGTTCCGCCGCGAGCCGCGCGGAGTAGTCGCTCGAGCCCAGGAGCCACAGGGTGGGCACGGCGCTCGCCGCGGGCGTCGCCTGGATCGCGTACTCGCGCCCGCTCGTGAGGCGAAGCGTCGCGCCGTCGGGCGAGAGCAGGCTCAGGATGTCGGCGACGTGGTCGGGGAACCGGTCGACGTCGGCCGTCGGCCCAGAGATGCGCAGCAGCTGCGTGATCACCGGGTCGCTGCCCGGCGCCCGGCCGATGCCGAGGTCGATGCGGCCCGGCGCGAGCGCCTCGAGCGCGGCGAATTGCTCGGCGACGACGAGCGGCGCGTGGTTCGGCAGCATGACGCCGCCCGAGCCCACGCGGATCCGCTCGGTGCGCGCCGCGATCGACGCGATGAGCACCGGCGGCGTGGTCGACGCCACGGCCGGCATGTTGTGGTGCTCGGCGAACCAGTAGCGCGTGAAGCCGAGCGCGTCGGCGCGCTGCGCGAGGGCGACGGATGCCGCGACCGCCCCCGCCGAGGTCTGCCCGCTGCGCACGGGGACGAGGTCGAGCACGGACAGGCGCGGTGAAGTGGGCATCGCCAGGGGTAACGGATGCCGCGGCCCCCCTATTCCGCCGCGCCGCGGGCCGCCCCCGGGGCGGGTCCCGCGCTGCCCGGATCCCGGGCGAACCCTCGGGATAACCCTGAGACGAACGGAGGGGGATCACTGATCCGCGGCATCCGCTCGCCCGATTGGATCGAGGGGTGTCGTGAGCGCCGCCGGGAATCCGTGCGGCCGTCGGCGGAGGCCCAGGCGGCCCGCCCGGCCCGCGACCCCCATCCGTGAAAGGAACCATCAGTGAACACCCTTGTGTCTGAAACCGAAGCGTTCTCGCTGCGCGAGGCGTTCGCGATGCTCGAAGAGCGCCTCGACGGCCGGCTCCTCATCCCCGGCGACGACGGCTGGGACGACGCGCGTCAGGCGTGGAACCTCGCCGTCGACCAGCGGCCCGCCGCCGTCGTGGTCGCGGCCTCCGTCGCCGACATCGCCCGCACCGTGCGGATGGCCCGCGCCTACGGGCTCGCCGTGGCTCCGCAGGCCACCGGCCACAACGCCGGACCGCTCGCGCAGGACGGAGGCCTCGCCGACGCGATCCTGCTGCGCACGCACGAGCTGCGCGGCGTCGAGGTGCGCCCGAACCAGCGCATCGCGCGCGTCGAGCCCGGCGCGCAGTGGGGCGACGTCGTCGCCGCGACCGCGCCGCACGGCCTCGCCGCGCTCGCCGGGTCGTCGCACGACGTCGGCGTCGTGGGCTACACGCTCGGCGGCGGCGTCTCGTGGCTCGCCCGCTCGCACGGACTCGCGGCCAACCACGTCGTGGCGGTCGAGCTCGTGACCGCTGACGGCGCCTTCCGGCGCGTCGACGCCGAGCACGACGCCGAGCTGTTCTGGGCGGTCCGCGGCGGCGGCGGCGACTTCGGCATCGTGACCGCGATCGAGTTCGAGCTGTTCCCGATCGCGCAGGTCGTCGCCGGCACCCTGTTCTGGCCGATCGAGCGTGCGGGCGAGGTGCTCGAGGCCTGGGCCGACTGGACCGCGACGCTGCCCGACACGGTCACCTCCGTGGGCCGCGTGCTGCGCTTCCCGCCGATGCCCGAACTGCCCCCGTTCCTCTCGGGCCGCTCGCTCGTGGTCGTCGAGGCCGTGTTCCAGGAGTCGCCCGAGCGGGCCGATGAGCTGCTCGCCCCGCTGCGCGCGCTCGGCCCCGCGATCGACACCGTGCACCCGCAGGCACCCGCCGAGCTGCTGCAGCTGCACATGGACCCGCCTGCCCCCGTTCCCGGCCACGGCGACGGCATGCTCCTCGCGTCGCTCCCGGGTGCAGCCGTGCGCGCGTTCGTCGCCGCCGTCGGGTCCGACTCGGGCAGCACCCTGCTCTCGGCCGAGATCCGCCACGTCGGCGGTGCGCTCGAGCCGGATGCCGCGGTCGCCGCCGCCCAGGCGGAGGGACGACCCCTGCCCGGCGCCGTGTCGGGCTTCGACGCCCAGTACCTCGTGTACGGCGTGGGCATCCCGGTGCCCGGCGCGATGGAGGGCCTCGTGGCCTCGCTCGGACGACTGTTCTCGCAGATCGAGCCGTGGCGCGCCCCCGTCGAGTACCTCAACTTCGCCGAACGCGCGGTGCCCGCGTCGCGCATCTTCGGCGATGACGGCCGGCTCGCGCGCCTCCGCGCGGTGAAGCAGGCGGTCGACCCCACGGGCGTCATCCGCTCGAACCACCCGGTCCGCCGCTGAGGCGTCCCGCACCCCGAGTCCCGGCGGCGCTGCGCAACCCGAATGCGCGGCGCCGTCGGCATATGGCGCAGCGCCGTCCCATTTCCCACGGGACGTACGGCCCGGATTCGGGGTGTCGCTCGCGACCCGGCCTTCATAGGCTGGGTGCAGCGACATCGCGGTCGCCTGAACCACGGGGGAGGACGCATGACGGTCCACTACGAATTGCCCACCACGGCCGATTTCACGGCGCTGGCGGGGGCACATCATCCGGCCATCACGATCTACGCCTCGACCTCGCCCGTCGTCAGCGAGCGCGAGCTCGCACAGGTGGCGGTGAAGAGCGCGTTCGACGAGGCGATCGAGCAGGTGCGCGCCTCGGGCGCGGAGTCATCCGACATCGAGGCCCTTCGCGCGGAACGCAACCGCGTGCTCGCCCAGGAGGTCCCGTGGGAGGCGCTCGCCCGCTCGCTCGCGATCTTCGTCGCGCCGGGCTTCAGCGAGGTCTTCGTGCTGCCGAACCGCCTCGACGACGCGGTGCACGTCGGCTCGCACTTCACCCTCGGCCAGCTCCTGCGCGCCCCGAGCCAGGACCAGGAGGCCTTCGCGGTCGCCATCTCGGCCAACGAGTGGTCGCTCTGGCACGCCACGCCCACTGCCCGCGCCGAGCAGATGCCGCTCGATCCGACGCTGCCGAAGAACGCCGACGAGGCGGCCAACCGCGAGCCCGGCGACGTCGGCCCGCGACGCGGCGGCAAGCACGGCGACCGCGGCATGAGCGAGGAGGATCGCCGCCCCACCACCCTCGACATCTACGCGAAGCGCGTCGCCGACGCCGTGAAGCACGTGCTGCAGGAAGGCGACCCCGAGGAGCGGCTCCCGCTCGTCGTGTTCGCCGCCGAGCCGCTGCTCAGCCAGTTCCTCGAGCGCTCGCACAACCATCGGCGCATCGTTCCCGTGCAGGGCGCGGCCGACCGGCTCGGCGCCGCCGAGATCGACGAGTGCGTGCGCCGGGAGCTCGCGCAGCTCAACATCGACGAAGCCAGGAGCGCGCTGCACGGCCTCGCCGAGGGGAGTGCGGGCCGCGTCGAGCGCGACCTCGCGACCATCGGCCGGCTCGCGGCCGACGGCGCCGTCGACACGCTGTGGTTCGACTTCACCACCTCGGTGAACGGCACGCTCGACCGGGAGTCGGGGGCGGTGCAGTTCGCGAGCGACAACGGCAACGGCGAGACGCTGCACGACGGCACGCACGCCGGCGACCTGCTGCCGCAGCTGGCCATGCTCGTCATGGCCAAGGGCGGCAAGGTCGTCACCGTGCGCAGCGACGACCTCGACGAGGCGGTGTGGTCGGGTCCCGCGATGGCCGAGCTGCGGTTCGCGCTCGCGTAGGCGGGCGGCGCCGCTGAGCGGCGCGTTGCGAGGGGCGGATGCCGTGTGGCATCCGCCGCCCTCGTCAGACCATGCGGCCGGCGGTCGCGAATGGCCGCTCCGCGCCGATGCGCGCGCCCGTCGCCCGCGTCGGCTCGCGGGACGACCGCGCGCCGACCCCGTTCTGCGGCGACGTCTCGCGTACCGCCACGCGGATCGGCGGCCGCCAGCCGAAGTGGATGACGATCTCGGTGGCGTGGGCGTCCTCGATCATCGCCTCGATGCTCGCCTGCGCCCGGTAGCGCCCGGCACGGCGCGGCGGCGTCTCGCGGATCGTCAGGCAGACGCGGTCGGGGGCGGGCACGACCCCGCAGTTGACCGGTGCGAAGTCGAGTCGCCATCCGGCGCCGCGGGTCGTCGCCGCCCCCGTCACCTGGATGACGCGAATGCCGCCGGACGTGATGGCCGTGGCGTCGAAGTCGTCGGGGGAGTACTCGCACTGAGTGGGTAGGGCAGTCATATCCGGCACGCTACGGAGGCGCCCCAGCGCGGGCATCAGTGCTGGCGCTGAGATCGCCCGCCTAGGCTTGAGCCCATGCGATTCGGACTCTTCGTTCCCCAGGGCTGGCGCCACGACCTCGTCGGCATCGACCCGGCCGACCAGTGGTCGACCATGCGCGACTTCGCCGCCCACATCGACCGCGAGGGCTCGGCTTGGGAGTCGATCTGGGTGTACGACCACTTCCACACCGTGCCGAAGCCGAGCCCCACCGAGGCCACTCACGAGGCCTGGACGCTCATGGCCGCGTTCGCGGCATCCACCTCGCGGGTGCGTCTCGGCCAGATGTGCACGTGCATGGGCTACCGCAACCCGGCCTACCTCGCCAAGGCCGCCGCGACGGTCGACCTCGTGTCGGGCGGCCGTGTCGAGATGGGCATCGGCGGTGGATGGTACGAGCACGAGTGGCGCGCCTACGGCTACGGGTTCCCGGGTGTGCCCGACCGGCTCGGTGCGCTGCGCGAGGGCGTCGAGATCATGCACCAGGCGTGGACGACCGGCAGCGCCACCCTCGACGGAACGTACTTCCAGGTCGACGGCGCGATCGTGCAGCCGCAGCCGCTGCAGCAGGGCGGCATCCCCATCTGGGTCGCCGGCGGCGGCGAGAAGGTCACGCTGAAGATCGCGGCGGAGTACGCGAGCTACACGAACTTCCACGGCAGCCCCGAGGAGTTCAGCCACAAGAGCGAGGTGCTGCGGGGGCACACAGAGCGGCTCGGGCGCGACTTCGACTCGATCGTGCGCAGCGCGAACTTCAACACGGTGATCGGCGAGTCCGAGGCGGATGTCGCGCGGCGCCTCGACGCGATCGAGGCGCGCGTCGCGCCCTTCCTCGGCCCCGAGGTCACGGCGCGGTTCATGGCGGACTACCACGCCCCGACCGCACTCGTGGGCACGCCCGCGCAGGCGATCGCGCAGCTCGCCGACATGCGCGAGCGCGGCCTGGGCTATGCGATCCACTACTTCCCCGAGGCGGCCTACGACCGCTCGGGCGTCGAGCTCTTCGAGCGCGAGGTCGTGCCGGCGCTGGGCTGAGCTCGGGTTCGCGAGCGGGCGGATGCCGCGGCATCCGCCGGACGTGCGAACGGCCGCCTCCCGGGGAACTCGGGGGCGGCCGTTCGGCGTGTCTGGTTCGGGGTGCCTCGGGTCAGGCGGCGGCCTCGTCGGCACGGTCGGCGCGGTCGGCCTCGGCCGTGGCCGCGGCTGCGAACGCGTCGAGCTTCGCGCCGAGCTCGGCGTCGGTGGGCTCGGTGAAGTGCGTGCCGTCGGGGAAGACGACGACGGGGATGCTCGTGCGGCCGCTGATGGCCTGGGCGCGGGCGGCGGCGTCGAACTCGACTTCGAGGTCGACGTACTCGTAGTCGACGCCGCGGCGGTCGAGCACCGCCTTGGAGCGGCGGCAGTCGCCGCACCAGGCGGCGCCGTACATGGTGATGCGGGCAGGGTTGAGGTCGGTTGCGGGGGAGGACATACGAATAACCTACGTGGGTATCCTGTGCTGTCTTCCCAGCTTCGGCGGACGCTGGCAGGGGGTCGTCGACTGCTGGCAGACTCGCGTGCATGCGGTTCGAGACGACGATGCACCAGACGGGCAACAACACGGGCATCGAGGTGCCGCCCGAGGTCGTGGAGGCGCTCGGCGCAGGGAGGAAGCCGCCCGTGGTCGTCAACGTGAACGGGTACGAGTACCGCAGCACCGTCGCCGTGATGGGCGGCAGGTACCTGATCCCGTTCAGCAGCGACAGGCGCGCGGCGACGGGCATCGCCGGCGGCGACGCGATCACGGTCGACCTCGAGGTCGATTCGACGCCGCGCACGGTGGAGCTTCCGGCTGACTTCGCGGCGGCGCTCGACGCGACGCCGGGTGCCCGCGAGGCCTACGAGCGGCTCGCGCCGAGCCACAAGAAGGCGCACGTGACGGCGATCGAGTCGGCGAAGGCGGCGGACACCCGTCAGCGACGCATCGATGCGGCCGTCGCGAAGATCACCGGGTACTGACCCGCTCGCCGGCAGGTATCTCCGCGCCGACGAGGCGCACGAACGCGCTGAGCTGGGCCACGCCGTCGGGCGTGCGGGGCAGTGCGTCGAGGAGCCCCGGCGAGTGCACGAGGTAGGCGGCGACCTGCGCGCGCGAGATGGCCACGTTCAGCCGGTTCTTCAGCAGCAGGAACTCGATGCCGCGCGGGGCGGCGGCGGCCGAGGACGCGGCGAGCGACACGATCGCGACGGCGGCCTCCTGCCCCTGGAACTTGTCGACGGTGCCCACGGGCACGTCGTGGAAGCCCGCGGCGTCGAGGGCGCCGCGCACCCGCGCCAGCTGCGCGTTGTACGGCGTGACGACGATGATGTCGCGCTGGCCGAGCGGGCGCGGGGCGGCCGCTCGGGTCTCGTCGGCGCGGTCGAGGTCGACGAGGTCGCGGCCGAGCAGCGAGTCGACGATCGACACGACGACGTCGGCCTCTTCGGGGGACTCGGTGGAGTTGCCGTGGTGCTCGACCTGCACGGGCGCGAGTCCGGGGGCGACGCCGTCGATGCGCCGCAGCCCGGCGGTGGGGAACGAGCGCAGCTCGCCCTCGTACGACAGCCGCGAGACGGGGGCGGCCATGGCCGGGTGCATCCGACGGCTCTCGGCGAGGAAGTAGCCGTACTCGGGCGGCAGCACGTCGTGGCCGTCGGCGATCCAGCCGAGGGCCGAGGCGTCGACCGGCTCGGGGTGGATGCCCTGGCTCACCTGCGGCAGCTGCTGCGGATCGCCGAGCAGCAGCAGCCGCTTCGCGGCGACCGATGCGGCGATGGTGGCCGCGAGCGAGAACTGGCCGGCCTCGTCGATGACGAGCAGGTCGAGCGAGCGGCGGTCGAAGCGACCGAGGTTGGTGAAGTCCCACGCGGTGCCGCCGACGACGAAGCCGGATGACGCACGCCCGCGCATGTACTCGCCGACGCCGTTCTTCGCGACGACGGTGAACGCGTACGCGGCGTCGTCGCCGGCCTCCTTCGGCGCCTTGGCGACGAGGTCGGGATCGAGCCCCGCGGCGATGACCCGGTCGAGCAGGTGCTCGACCACGGCGTGCGATTGCGCGACGACCCCGATCTTCCACCGGTGGTCGCGCACGAGCCGCGTGATGACGTGCGATCCGACGTAGGTCTTGCCCGTGCCGGGCGGCCCCTGCACCGCGAGCACCGAGTGCTCGAGGTCGAGCAGCGAGCGCGTGACGGCGCCGACGTAGTCGTGGCCGTCGTCGGGGGCGAGCGGCGCGAGTGCCCCCGATCGCGTTCGCGGCGGGGTGCGGCGCAGCACGTCGACCGCCGGGTCGCTCGGCCAGCCGGGCTGCGCCATGACGAGTGCGCGTGCCCACTCGGCGATGGCGCCGCGTTGCGACCCGGCCTGCGGCGGCGGACTCGGCACGACCGCGGAAGGGAGCACGTGCCAGTGCTCGCCGTCTGGGCTGATCTCCTCGATGAGCACCCCGTCGTCGAACACCTCGAGCACCGAGACCGGGCGCGGCACCCGGGCGTTCGGGCGCGTTCCCGCGATGGCGAAGGGCCCCGGCGGCTCGTACAGCACGAAGGGGTTCGCGCCGGTGGAGAAGCGGCTGCCCGGCGCGATGCGACCGCGCAGCCGCACGTGGCGCCGCTCCTTGCGCTGGCGCGTGTCGCCGTCGAGGAACCAGTCGCGCACCACCTCGGAGGCGGCCGAGTCGACGACGAGGACGTCGCGGGTGTCCTCCCACTCGTCGATCGGCTGCTCGAGTCGGAAGAAGTGCCCCCACCAGAAGCTCTTCTGCTCGCGGTCGTGGTAGTCGATCGCGGCCGCGGCCAGGGCGAGCGCGGTGTGGTCGGCGTCGCGCCGCGGGTCGAGCGGGTCGCCCGAGAGCGACATGAGCTCGAGCGCGAGCGGCGAGGACTCGTAGACGCGTCCGTCCTTCGGGGCGGGCGGTGCGGGCAGCACCCCTTCGGACCGGGCGATGCCGAGCAGGAAGTCCCGCAGCCGCACCGTGGAGACGCAGTCGTAGCGGTTGTAGTCGGCGAGGTCGGCGAGCACGGCGGCCGCGGCCTCCGCCTGGCCCGACGCTTCGAGCTCACGGGCGCGCACGTACTCGAGGATCGAGTCGCCGCCCGACTTCACCTCGGCCTCGCGCAACTCGGACCCCATGTAGAGGGGTTCGAGCTTCTTGATCGAGTACGAGCGGCTGCCCACGCGGATGCCCCGCTTGACGATGGGGTAGAGGTCGACGAACACCTCGTCGGCGAGCAACTGGTCGACGGCGGACTCGCCCACACCGTGCCGCGCGGCCATCGCGAGCAGGTGCGTGCGCTCGTAGGCCGCGTAGTGGTAGATGTGCATGCCCGGGTACCGCCGCCGGCGCTCGGCGACGAGGGCGAGGAAGCGCTCGAGCGCCTCGCGCTCCTCGGCGAAGGTGTGCGCCCAGATCGGCGTGAAGCGCTCGTCGGTGTCGACCATGCCGAAGAGGTAGTCGATGCCCCACCAGTGACCCTCGCCCTCGGTGTAGAGCGGATCGCCCTCGAAGTCGAAGAAGAGGTCGCCCGGGTCGGGCTCGGGGATGGCCGCGAGCGCGCGGGCGTCGCGCACGGCGACAGGCGGGGGCAGCGGCGGTGCGCCGGGCTCGGGCTCGCCCGCGGCCTCGCGCTGCGCCTCGGCGATGAGCTGCAGCCGGGCCTGCTCGCGCAGCCCGTCGAGGGTCGACGCGGTGATGCCCGGCACGGGGCCGGCCGACGCGGCGAGTTCGTCGATCGTGGTGATCCCCACCTCGAGGAGGCGGTCGCGCTGCGTCGTGCGCATGGCCGCGACGAGCAGCACGTCGCGGTGGGCCGTGACCTCGAGGTCGCACGTGGGGCAGCGCCCGTCGATGGCGTAGCGCAAGTCGCCCCACTCGACCGGGGCGACGTCGGCGACGCGCTCGGCGATGATCTGCTCGAGGCGGGCCCGGCGCAGCCGGTAGACGGGCAGGATGTCGTCGAGCCGGTGCGAGCTCACCGATCCGTCGCCCAGCAGCAGCTCGGCGGTGTCGGCGCGCGGCACGCCGATGCGGTCGAGCTGCTCGGCGTAGGCGGCGAGCTGGAGCAACGCCGTGACCTTGGCGCGGCGGGCGAGCTTCGTGTCCTGCACGAGGTAGCGGCCGTCTGGCCGGCGCACGATGAAGTCGGCGAACCCGATGAAGTCGTCGGTGGCGAACGTGGCCTGGAACACCACGTCGGCGCCGCGCGCGAACGCCGCGTTCGTGGCCTCCACCGCGGCCTGCACCGCCGCGGCATCGCGCACGTCGGGCCGCTCGATGAGCGCGACCCCCTCGCCGAACTCGGCGAGGTAGGCCTCGAGCTGCAGCGCCTCGTGCCGGTCGCCGAGGCGCCCCGAGCGCTCGAGCATGGCGTCTTCGGGGTCGGGCACGGGCTCGCAGCGCCCGAGCTTCGCGTCGAGCGCGCGCAGGAACGCGAACTCGCACTCCGACGCCTTCTTGAGGTCGCTCGCGCTCGTGACCACGGTGTCGCCCAACAGGTACATCGGGCTCCTTCCGTCGGCCTCGTTCCCACGGTAGCGGCGCCGTCCGACATCCGTCGTGCGACCGCGGCTTCGGCGTGCGCGGCCGCACCCGAGCGGATGCCGCGACTCAGCGTGCGGTCGAGAGCGCCCCGCGTCCGAGCCCGAGCATGCCCTCCACGGCCCGGTGGATGAGCGATCCGCGATCGCCCGCGTCGCCCCACCGCACGAGCGCCTGCGCGTTGAGGCCGTCGATCATGCCGAGCAACTGCCACGCGACGGCGGCCGCGTCATCCGTCTCGAACTCGCCCGACGCGGCGCCCTGCTCGACGACACCCTGCACGACCTCCTGCCAGGCGTCCATCTGCCCGCGAACGGATGCCGCAAGCGCGTCGTTGCGGCGCCCGAGCGCCCAGGCCTCGACCCACACGACGGTCACGTCGTCGCGGGTGCCGTCGAGCAGCGTGTCGAGCAGCACGCCGAGGCGCTCGCGCGGGCCGGGGAGGGTCGCGAGCAGCGCGACGACCTCGTCGATCTCTGCCGAGACGATCGTGGCGAAGGTGCTCGCGATCAGGGCGTCCATGTTCGGCTGGTAGTGGGCGACGAGCGCCGGAGCGACGTCGGAGCGCGTGGCGACCGAGCGCAGCGTCACGGCCGCGAGCCCCTGCTCGAGGGCCACGTGCCGCGCGGCATCCGCGATCTCCGCAGATCGCTCCGCCGGGCTCTTGCGGGCCGCCTTCTTGCGTTCGGGTCTTGACATCGTGCCGCCAGTCTATGTAGCGTCTCACACTATTGATCAAGTGATCAATAAGAATTCATCGTCGAGACAACGAGGTTTCCGCACATGAACGACCAGCACATCGACCCGGGGCCGGGGCAGCGGGCCCCCGGCGCGGCGCAGTCGGTCGGCCCCGTGCCCGCCGCCGCGCACGCGAACGTCGCGACATCCGCCGCCCCCGCCCACCACCACGAGCACGACGCCGGCGTGCCCGCCGACCGCGCCGGCCACATCGAGACCCACGGCATCGAGTCCATCCCCGAGTCCGACCGGCACGGCCGCCCGTCGGGCCTCTTCTGGGTGTGGATGTCGGCGAACGTCGGCTACCTCTACTTCGTCATCGGCGGCGTGCTCATGCTGCTGGGCCTCTCCATCTGGGAGGCGCTCGCGGTCACCGTGCTCGGCAACCTCTGGTGGGCCGCCGTCGGCTGGCTCGCCGTGAGCGGCCCCGCCGCCGGAGCGCCGAGCGTCACGATCATGCGCGCCATGTTCGGCGTGCGCGGCAACCGGATCTTCGGCGCCGGACTCGGCGTGGCCATCGGCCTCTTCTACGAGATCATCAACGTCGCCTTCGCGACGCTCGCCGCGATCGCCCTGCTCGCGCAGTTCGGCATCGTGCTCCCCGGCGGCGCCGAGTGGGCCGTGCTCGCCGTGATCGGCGTGCTGAGCTTCGTCATCGGCGTCTACGGACACGCCACGATCCTCGCGCTCGCGCCGTGGTTCTCGGCGGCGCTCGCGGTGGTGTTCATCGTGCTCGCCGTCTTCGTGTTCGCCGCCGCCGACTTCTCGTACGCGCCTCAGTCGCTGCCGGTCGCCGACCACTGGGCCGTGCTGCTGCTCGGCTTCGCGATCGTCGCGTCGAGCCCGCTGTCGTGGGGCACCGGCGCCGACTACGCGCGCTACCTGCCGGCGGACGTCTCGAAGCGCGCGGTCGCCTGGTACACCGCGCTCGGCGGGTTCGTGCCCGCCCTGGTCATCGGCGTGCTCGGCATCGTCGCCGGCACCGCGATCGACATGACCGACCCGCAGCTCACGATCGGCGAGATCGTGCCCGCGTGGTTCACGCCCGTGTTCCTCGGCATGATCGTGCTCTCGAGCGTCACGAACAACGTGCTCGTCGCCTACTCGACCGGCTTCTACCTGCAGGCGCTCGGCGTGCGCATCTCCCGGGCGGCCACCGTGGTCGTCACGGGCGTCATCGCCACCGCGGTCGCCGGCTGGGTGCTCTTCCTCACGCCGAGCTTCCTCGACACGCTGAGCTCGTCGCTCGAGCTCAGCGTCACCGTGCTCGGCCCGCTCGTCGCCGTGTACGCCGTCGACATCCTGCTGCGCCGCAACCGCTACGACGGCCGCGCGCTCGACGACACGACGCCCGCGAGCCCCTTCTGGTACCGCGGCGGCGTGTTCCTGCCCGGCGTCGTCACGATGCTCGTCGCCCCCGCGGTCGCGGTCATGATGGCGAACACGACGCTGTACGTGGGGCCCATCGCGGCGGCCCTCGGCGGGGCCGACCTGTCGGCGCTCGTGGGTCCCGTGCTCGCCGGGGGGCTCTACGCGCTGCTCTGGCTGAGGACCGACCCGTATCGCGACGCGTCGCGGCGACCGGGCGCAACGGGTGCTGCCGCGGTCGGCGCCGACGCGACCGCGAACGCCCGCGACGCGGCATCCGAAGACCTGCACACGGCGGACCCGAACACCGCAGACCCGGGCACCGCAGACCCGATCACGACAGACCCGACCACCGAGACCACGGATGCCGCGGCATCCACCCGTACCCTGAACATGGAGGTGCCCGCATGACCTGGCGCATGCCCGCAGAGACCGCGCCGCACGAGCGCACGTGGATGGCGTTCCCGCGAGAGGGGCTGACCCTCGGCGAGACCGACGCGGAGCGCGAGGCCGGCTACGCCGCCTGGGCCGACGTCGCGAACGCGATCGCCCCCTTCGAGCCGCTCAGCATGGTCGTCGACCCCACCGAGACCGCACGGGCACGCCGCATGCTCTCCGCGGAGATCGAGCTCGTCGAGGCGCCGCTCGACGAGTTCTGGATGCGCGACTTCGGCCCGACGTTCGTCGTCGACGACGAACGGCCCGGTGTACTGGGCGCCGTCGACTGGATCTTCAACGGCTGGGGCGCGCCGGAGTGGGCCGAGTGGACGAAGTCCGCAGAGATCGCGCGGTTCATCGCCGAGTGCGTCGGGGCGGAGCTCGTGTCGAGCATGCTCGTCAACGAGGGCGGCGGCATCCACGTCGACGGCGAGGGCACCGTGCTCCTCACCGACACGGTGCAGCTCGACCCGCGCCGCAACCCCTACGCCGACCGGGCCCGGGTCGAGGCGGAGCTCGCACGTACGATCGGCACGTCGAAGGCGATCTGGCTCCCCCGCGGCCTCACCCGCGACTACGACCAGTTCGGCACCAACGGACATGTCGACATCGTCGCGACGATCCCGTCGCCCGGGCGTCTCCTGCTGCACGAGCAGCGCGACCCCGGGCATCCCGACTTCGAGGTGACGCGCGACCTGCGTGCGCGCCTCCTGGGCGAGACGGATGCCGCAGGCCGCCCCTTCGAGATCATCGACCTGCCCGCGCCCGAGACCCTCCGGGACCACGAGGGATTCGTCGACTGGAGCTACGTGAACCACCTCGTCGTGAACGACGGCGTGATCGCATGCGGCTTCGGCGAGGAGCGGGCGGATGCCGCGGCGCGCGAGATCCTCGCCGACGCGTACCCCGGGCGCCGGGTCGTCACGGTCGACTCGCGCGAGATCTTCGCCCGCGGCGGCGGCATCCACTGCATCACGCAGCAGCAGCCGGCGCTGGGCGGCGCCCGATGAGCGGCGACGGGTTCGACGTCGTCGAGGCGTCGATCGCCCAGCTGCGCGCCGCGCTCGAGCGCGGGCGCGTGACGAGCGTGGGCCTGGTCGAGGCGTACCTCGCCCGGATCGAGGCGTATGACGGCCCGGGGACGGAGACGGCGCTCAACGCGGTCGTCGTCATGAACCCCGACGCGATCGCCGACGCGCGCGCCTCCGACGAACGCCGCGCGCGCGGCGAGACGCTCGGTCCGCTCGACGGCATCCCGTACACCGCCAAGGACAGTTACCTCGCACGCGGCCTCACTGCGGCGGCCGGCAGCCCGGCGTTCGAGCACCTCGTCGCCCAGCGCGACGCGTTCACGATCGAGCGACTCCGAGCCGGCGGCGCCGTGCTGATCGGACTCACGAACATGCCCCCGATGGCGAACGGCGGCATGCAGCGCGGCGTCTACGGCCGCGCCGAGAGCCCGTACAACGCGGAGTTCCTCACGGCCGCGTTCGGCTCCGGCTCCTCCAACGGCTCGGGAACCGCGACGGCGGCGAGCTTCGCCGCGTTCGGTCTCGGCGAGGAGACCTGGTCGAGCGGCAGGGCGCCCGCCTCGAACAACGCGCTCTGCGCGTACACCCCCTCGAGGGGTGTCATCTCGGTGCGCGGCAACTGGCCGCTCGTGCCCACGATGGACGTGGTCGTGCCGCACACCCGCACCATGGCCGACCTGCTCGAGGTGCTCGACGTGATCGTGGCCGACGACCCCGAGACCCGGGGCGACTTCTGGCGGGCGCAGCCGTGGGTGTCCATCCCGTCCGCGTCGTCGGTACGCCCCGAGTCGTATGTTGCCCTGCTCCCGACGCCCGCGGAGCGGGCTCCCCACGCCGAGCGCGTCGGTTCCGGACGCGACGCGACCGACTCCGCGGCATCCGCGACGCGAAGTGACGCGCTCGATGCGGGCGCCGCCAGCGTGCTCGCGGGCAGGCGTCTGGGTGTGCCGCGCATGTACGTGAACGCCGACCCCGACGCCGGCACGGCCGAGCCCGGCCGCAGCCCCGGCATCGGCGGATCGACCGGGCAGCGCATCGACACCCGGGCATCCGTCATCGAACTGTGGGAAGCCGCGCGCCGCGACCTCGAGGCCGCCGGCGCCGAAGTGGTGCTCGTCGACTTCCCCGTCGTGTCGAACTACGAGGGCGACCGGCCCGGCGCGCCCACGATCGCCACCCGCGGACTCGTGAGCCCCGAGTACCTGCACCGCGAGATCGTCGACCTGTCGGCGTGGTCGTGGCAGGACTTCCTCGATGCGAACGGCGACCCGGCGCTGCGCTCGCTCGCCGACGTCGACGGTGCCCGCATCTTCCCGCACCCCGAGGGCGCGCTGCCCGACCGCTACACCGGGTTCGACGACGACATCGCCGAGTACCCCGACTGGGCGCGCTCGCACCCGGGCGCGACGCTCGACGACATGCCCGAGCTCGCGGAGGGCCTCCGCGGTCTCGAGGAGACCCGGCGCATCGACCTCGAGCAGTGGATGGACGGCCTCGGCCTCGATGCCGTGGTCTTCCCCGCGGTCGCCGACGTGGGTCCCGCCGACATGGACGTGAACGCGGCATCCGCCGATCTCGGCTGGCGCAACGGCGTGTGGGTCGCCAACGGCAACCTCGTGCCGCGGCACCTCGGCATCCCGACGGTGACGGTGCCCATGGGGCTGATGCGCGACATCCGGATGCCGGTGGGCCTCACGTTCGCCGGACGCGCCTACGACGACTCGGCCCTGCTCGCCCTCGCCGCCGCGTTCGAGGCCACCGGCTCCCGCCGGACCCCGCCGCCGCGGACCCCGCCGCTCGCCTGATCGCGGGCGACTACTGCCCCTGCCACCACGGCATCATCGGCAGCACCGTCTGGGGAATGGCGCCGTACACCTGCGAGATCGTCGCCGTGATCAACCAGAGGCCGAAACCGGCCGCGGTGATGATCCAGGCGACGAGGCGATGCTCCTCGTAGTCGGGCAGCAGTCGCCCCTCCTTGTCGCGCTGCACGCCGGCGAGGGTGAGGATGAGGTCGATGAGCCACCAGATGCCGAAGCCGCCCAACGTGAGCAGCTTGAGGATGCCGGTGCCGACCTTGCCGAGGTAGAAGCGGTCTACGCCGAGGAAGCCGAGCAGCCACGCGAACATCCAGGTGGCGACGAACGACCGGTCGGACAGAGCGGTGGGAAGCGCGGGAACGGGCGCCCCCGGGTTCGGTGCGATGGGTGGTTGCGCGGACATGTCGGCCTCCTCGGCCCTTCCACTCTGCGCCGGTCGGCCGATCGCGCCGGGGTCGAAGGTCCCCCGACGTGGGTGTGCGGGAGCGGGATCCTCGACCTGAGCCAGCCGGTCAGCGCTGGGCTGTGCGCGAGGCGGGGTCCTCCACCCGGATGAGCCGGTCAGCTCCGGTTCCGTACGGGTCAGGCGACCTCGACCGTGAGTTCGTCGAGCCCCGTGGCGCCGTCGGGCGCGACCGGGGCGACGTCGGCGGTCTGCACCTCGCCGTCGGCCCCGATCGCACGCACCCGCAGCGTGTGCGAGCCGGGCGCGGCATCCCAGTCGTACCGCCACTGCACCCAGGTGTCGATCGAGATCGCCGTGGCCAGGGTGGCTGCGCGCCAGTCGCCGTCGTCGACCTGCACCTCGACGCCCGCGATGCCCGTGTGCTGGTGCCACGCGACGCCCGCGACGGTGACGGTGCCGGCTGCCACCGACTGGCCCTGCCGCGGCACGTCGATGCGCGACGAGAGCTTGATCGGCCC
The DNA here is from genome assembly GCF_003710805.1 of Agromyces tardus. Taxonomy (GTDB): domain Bacteria; phylum Actinomycetota; class Actinomycetes; order Actinomycetales; family Microbacteriaceae; genus Agromyces; species Agromyces tardus. Next base: position 113,220 of record NZ_RHHB01000003.1, read on the forward strand.
GCGTTCGCTCCAGCCGCGGTCGCTCCAGTAGGCGCGCGCCCGGTCGAAGCGGGTGACCTCGAGGTCGACGACCCACTTCGTCGCCGAGACGTAGCCGTAGAGCCCCGGCACGACCATGCGCACCGGGAAGCCGTGCTCGACGGGCAGCGGGTCGCCGTTCATGCCCACGGCGAGGATCGCGTTGCGGTCGTCCTGCAGCACGGGCAGCGGCGTCGAGGCGGTGAACCCGTCGACGCTGCGGGAGAGCACCATGTCGGCGTCGGAGGTGGGCGCCGCGCGGGCGAGCAGCTCGCGGATCGGGTAGCCGAGCCACGCGGCGTTGCCGATGAGCCCGCCGCCGACCTCGTTCGACACGCACGTCAGGGTCGTCACGCTCTCCTCGAGGGGGAGTGCGAGGAGCTCGTCCCACGTGACGGTGACCTCGCGCTCCACCAGGCCGTGGATGCGCAGGCTCCAGTCGGCCGGATCGACCTGCGGCACGCTGAGCGCCGTGTCGATGCGGTAGAACTCGGCGTTCGGCGTGACGACGGGCGCGAGGCCGTCGATCGCGAGTTCCGCCGACGCGGGAACGGTCGCGCGGGTCGCGGGCTTCGGCAGGCGGATCGCCTCGCGCACCGCGGTGACCGCGCGGGATCCCGCGCTCAGTGCCGACGCCCCGAGCGCGGCGAGCACGCCGATGGCCGCGGCGCCGCCCGCCCAGGCGAAGAAGGCGCGCCGGTCGGGCGGGGCGGGCGGGTCGGCCCGTGCGGGATCGGCGGATGCGGCGAGGCGCTCCTCCACGGATGCCTCGGCGCCGGCGTCTCCGGCCGCGGCGGGCACGAACGGCGCCAGCCGACGCAGCAGCACCCCCAGCGCGCCGATCGCCGCGATCGCCACGACCGCCGAGGGCACGATCGCGAGCATGCCGGCGCCGGCGCGGGTCGCCGCAGCGAGGGCGCCCACGGCACCGAGCGCTGCGATGAGCACGCGTCCCCACGGCGGGCGGCGCCACTCGAGCCAGCCGGCCGCGCCCGCGAGCACGATGACGACGAGGCCGATGCCCGTGAGCAGCGCCGCCTTGTCGCCCGTGCCGAAGAGTGCGATCGCGGCATCCTTCGCCCATGGCGGCGCCAGGTCGATGAGCAACGATCCGACCACGACGAACGGCCCCGACTCAGGACCGACGATGGATGCGGCGAGCTCGCCGAGCCCCGCGCCGAACAGCACCGCCGCAATGCCGGCGACCGCGGGCCGCACCCATCGCGTCGGTGTGCGAGGGGCGTCGGACATGCGCCCCAGCGTAGGCCCGGAGGCTGCATGGCGTCTCGGAATCCGCGGGCATCCGGTCACGGGACTTCCGTCCCGCTCCGGCGTCGGCCGCCCTGCCTATGCTGACCCGGAGGGCGACCGCTGGCGCGAACGCGAGAGGTCGCCCGTTCTCCGCAGCGAAAGGATCCCCCATGGCCCAGTACGACGTCGGCGACCGCTCCGCGATCGTGACCGGCGGGGGAAGCGGCATCGGCCGCTCGGTCGCACTGCTCCTCGCGGCGAACGGCGCCTCGGTCGTCGTCAACGACATGAACGGCGACCACGCCGACGCGGTCGTCGACGAGATCCGGGCCGCAGGCGGCGAGGCCGAGGCATCCGTCGGCGATGTCACGGATGCCGCGTGGATCGAGAGCTCGATCGACACCGCCAACTCGCTCGCACCGCTGCGCATCGCGGTGAACAACGCCGGCATCGGCGGCGCCGCCGCCCTGATCGGCGACTACCCGGTGGAGAGCTGGGACAAGGTGCTCGACGTGAACCTCTCGTCGATCTTCCGCGGGATGCGGGCGCAGCTGCCCGCGATGGTGAAGAACGGGGGCGGATCCATCGTGAACGTCGCGTCGATCCTCGGCAGCGTCGGCTTCGCGAACTCTGCGGCGTACGTGAGCGCCAAGCACGGACTCGTCGGCCTCACGAAGAACGCGGCGCTCGAGTACTCGGCGCAGGGCGTGCGGATCAACTCGGTGGGCCCCGGCTTCATCAAGACGCCGCTGCTCGACGCGAACCTCGACGAGGCCACGATGGACTTCCTCGCCGGCAAGCACCCCATCGGCCGCCTCGGTGAGCCCGAGGAGGTCGCCGCGCTCGTCGCGTTCCTCGCGAGCGACGCCGCGAGCTTCATCACGGGGAGCTACCACCTCGTCGACGGCGGATACACCGCCCAATGAGCCCGGGAGCGGGCGCTGCGGTTCGGGGGAGCCTGCGGCATCCCGCTCCCGTCTGACGCGTCGCGCCGATCGAGTCGGCGCGCAGCGCCGCCCCGCCGATCGCGTAGGCGCGCAGCGCCGCTTCGCCGATCGAGTAGGCGCGCAGCGCCGTGTGCCACGCCGATCGAGTAGGCGCGCAGCGCCGTATCGAGATCTCACGGAGGGGTCTCGATACGCGCTTCGCGCTACTCGACCGGCGGCGCGGGTCTCGGTACGCGCTTCGCGCTCCTCGACCGGCGGCGCGGGTCTCGGTACGCGCTTCGCGCTCCTCGACCGGCGGCGCGGGTCTCGATACGCGCTTCGCGCTACGCGACCGGCGGCGTCTCGACCCGCCGTTCCGCTCGCTGGTACTGTGTGGCCAGCGGAGTGGAGGTGAGGATGCTTCACGCTGAGGATGTGGGCACCGCGCTCCTGACCGGCCTGTGGACTCCGCTCGCCGTCGCCGTCATCACCGCCGCCGCGAGCGGGCTCATCGCGGTGATGAACGTCCGCGGCGACGACCTCAAGCGGGCCGAGCGGCTGAGCCAGGTGCTCGGCGACATGGAACCGTCGCCCGAGCGCACGGTCGTCGCGACGATCCGCGACGACTACGCGGTGGGGTGGGCCCTCCGCCAGGCGGCTCCGATCGACCACCGGCTGCGACGCGTCGCCGCGGTGCTCACGGTGGCGGGCGGCGTCGCCCTCGCCGGCGCGATCGTCGTCGGCGTGTACGTGGGCCTCGGCTACGGCACGGTGAGCGACTGGTTCTTCTGGGTGTACTACTCCGTCGGCCTCGCGTTGCTGCTCGCGGCCGTGTGGCTGCGGGCGATCGCGAAGCGCCGCGCCCGCGTGTGGATCCGCGCGGAACGTGCTCGACGCGGCCTCCGCGAACCCCTGCACGAGCACCTGCGCCGCGAGGCCACCGACCCCGCGCCGCCGGCGCCCACTACGCGTCGATGACGATCTTCAGCGCCTTCGTCTCGGCTGCACGCCCGAAGGTGTCGTAGGCATCGAGGATGTCGCCGAGGGCGAAGTGGTGGCTCGCGAACGCGTCGGCGTCGATCTTGCCGCTCGCCACGAGCTTCAGCAGCATCGGCAGGGTGTTCGTGTTGACGAGCCCTGTGGAGATCACGACGTTCTTGATCCAGAGGTCCTCGAGCGCGAGCTCGACGGGCTTCCCGTGCACGCCCACATTCGCGACGTGGCCGCCGGGTCGCACGATCTCCGTCGCCATCTGCAGCGTCAGCGGGATGCCCACCGCCTCGATCGCGACGTCGACGCCGAGTCCGTCGGTCAACGCGAGCACCTGGTCCTTCCAGTCGGCGTCACCGGAGTTCACGCCGTCGGTGGCGCCGAAGCGTCGTGCCTGTTCGATGCGGTTGGCGTCGAGGTCGATCGACACGATCCTCGCGGCGCCGTAGAGTCCGGCGGTCGAGATGATCGACAGGCCGATCGGCCCGGCCCCGACGACGGCGACGACGTCGCCGGGCTTGACGGCGCCGTACTGCACGCCGATCTCGAACCCGGTCGGCAGGATGTCGCTCAGCATCACGCCCTGCTGGTTCGTGACCCCCTCGGGCACCTTGTACACCGAGTTCTCGGCGAACGGCACGCGCACGTACTCGGCCTGCGTGCCGTCGATGAGGTGGCCGAAGATCCAGCCGATGCCCGACGCGCCCTCCGCCGCGAGGCAGTGCGAGTACAGGCCGGCGTGGCAGTAGGAGCAATGGCCGCACGCGCTGATGCACGCGAGGATCACGCGGTCCCCCACGGCGAGGTCGGTGACCGACGAGCCCACCTCGGTGATCACGCCGACGCCCTCGTGGCCGAGGATCCGGCCCGGGGTGACCGCCGGCACGTCCCCCTTGAGGATGTGCAGGTCGGTGCCGCAGATCGTGGTCGTCTCGATCCGCACGATGACGTCGGTCGGCTGCTGGATCACGGGATCGGGAACGTCGGTCCAGTCGATCGCGCCGGGTCCCTGGTACACCAATGCCTTCATCGTCGTCACTCCGCCTTCGTCTTCGGGCCGGACCGCGACGCTCGCGATCCCCCATCGGGCGTTCCGAACGCCCTGCATCGACGCTATGCGGGCGGCTCGACGGCGGATGCGTCGAAGGTCCCCTCATCGGTCGAGCGCACGAAGGCGGCGACCCGCGGCGCGAGCGACGCGCCGACCTCGGCGGCGGGGCGCTTGCGCCCCTTGACGTCGAACGAGTGGGTGGCGTCGTCGATCCACTCGAGCGTCGCGTTCGGTCCGATGCGGCGCACCACGTCGTCGAGCTGCTCGTTCGGGATCGCGAACGGGTCGTTGCGGCCCTGCAGGAACAGCATCGGCACCGCCTCGAGCCCGTACAGGTGCTCATCGCGCGGCCGGTCGGGCTTGCCGGGGGCGTGCAGCGGATAGCCGAGGAACACGAGTCCGGCTGCCGCCATCCCGTCGGCGACCGCCATCGAGGCCATGCGGCCGCCGAAGGACTTGCCGGCCGCCCAGATCGGCTCGCCCTCGGGCGCACGCGCCGCCGCGGCATCCGTCGCCGCGCGCCACGCCGCGATCGCGACCGGCGGGCGATCGGGGAACTTCCGCCCGGCCTCGCGGTAGGGGAAGTTGAACCGCAGGGTGGCGACGCCCGCGTCGTTCAGCGCGCGCGTGAACCCCGACATGAACGGGTGCTCCATGCCGGCGCCGGCGCCGTGCGCGACGACGACCGTGGCGCTCGCGCCGTCGGGTCGCGCGGCGACGCCCGACACGGTGGCGCCGTCGACCGCGAAGGTGATGGTCTGCTCGGGCACCGCGGCCTCCTCGGTCATCGTGGTCCTCGCGTCTCAGGTGTTCAGCGTGTCGAACAGGTCGCCGATCCCGACGAGCACCGTGCCCGCGCCGTCGACGAGGTCGCCGAGCGACGCGGCCAGCTCGAGCACGCCGCCGGCCGCGTCGATCGCGGTGGCCACCTCGGCCGTCACGTCGACGAGTCCGGCGAGGGTGTGGGGATTCGACGTCTCGAGGGCGGCGTGGTCGAGCTGCAGCTGCGCGATCCACTGTCGTTCGAGGCCGAAGAGCACGGCGTAGGGCAGGAGCCGCTCATGCAGGTGGAAGCGGACGAGCGGGGCGGATGCGTCGGCGTCGGCCGGCCCCGCGGCATCCGCGGCGCTCGTGGCAACCGCCGGCCCGGCGGCATCCGACGGCGCTGACTTCCGCGCCGACGCCGCTGCCGACGCCGACGCGGGCACATGCGCGTGCGCCGACCCCTCGACCGCGCGCAGCTCGGCGCCCGCGGGCGACTGCAGCACCCGCAGGCGATCGACCTCGGCGAGCTCGAGGTACCGGCGGAGGCCGGCGAGGTGCTCGCGTCGCGGCACCGCGGGCGGCAGGAAGCGCCGCCACGATGCGGGCGTGACGAAGATCGTCGCGATCGTCGTCGCGAGCGCGACGAGCGCCGCCGCGAGTGCGACCCAGTCGGTGGCGACGAGGGTCACGACGATGAGCACGCCCTCGACGAGCATGCCGAGGTAGGCGAGCACCGTGAGCGTCGTCCCCGGCCAGGTGACGCGGTCGCGGGCGACGAGGCCTTCGCGAGCCAGGGCGTGCTCGACGCCCTGCAGCAGCGTGCGCACGCGTCCCTGCAGGGCGCGCCGGTCGGAGGAGAACCGGCGCAGCCGCGACGACGTGTGCTCCGGCCCGAAGAGCACCTCGAGCACCGAGAGCTCCTCGTCGGTGAGCGTCGCGCCGGGTGCGAGCTCGGCGCCGATCGTGGAGCGCCTGCCGCCCTGCGCCACGAGGCGCAGCTTGCGCTTCACCGCGAGGTCGATGAGCGCCGCCGCGACGGCGAGGCGGTCGGCGTCGACCAGCAGGGCGTCGCGCAGGACCGTGCTGCCGCGTTCGGGCGCGTACTGCACCACACGCGCGGTGACGCGCTGCGCGGCGACCGCGCGCGCGACGATGCCGAACCCGAGGATCGCGAGGGCGGGAGCGACCGCGATGAGGAGGACGGTGATCAGCACGGCCCTCAGTCTAGGGAGGGCGCCGCTCCGGTGGGCGGGCCGCCCGTCGCCGCGGCCCGCATCCACGGCGGCCGAGCGACCCCGAGCCCGTGCCGTCCCCGCGATCGCGGCCGCGCGGAGTGAAGTGACGAGGGGACCGGGCGAACCCGAAACGCCCGGTCCCACTCTCGCTGCGCCCCCCAGCGCAGCGCCCCCCGCGCTCAGGCGGGGGTGGTCTCCCCCTCGGATGCCTCGTCGCGGGCCGCGCGGCCCGCACCTCCGGCGCGCATGTCGGCCACCCGCGCGCCCACGGTCACGATGACCACGGCCACGGCTCCGATGATCGCGGCGACCCCGGTGACGACCGAGGCCGGCTCGTCCGTGAGCCGAGCGATCGCGACCCACGCGAGGCCCCAGCACAGCGAGAGCATCGGCGCGATGCGGCCGTGGCCCCACACCGCGAGCGCCACGCCCACGGCGCTCGCGACGGCGATCACGACGACGGCCCACGTCTCGGCGGGGATCCCCCAGCCGTCGAAGCCGGCGGCCACGAGCACGGCCGTCGCGTTCGCCGCCGTCGCGACGCAGACCCAGCCGAGGTAGAGCCCGACGGAGCCGTCGGTGATGACGCCGTCGACGGCGCCGCGCGGCGGCATCCGCCGGGTCATCACGAAGATCCAGGCGAGCACCGCGAGCAGCGCGACGATGACGACGAGGCTGAGCGCGAGCTGGTCGAGCTGCACGACGAAGATCCACACGGCGTTGAGCACGAGCGACGCGGCGATCGGGTACCCCATGCGACGGTGCCGCTCCTCGGCGCGCTGCCGGGGCAGCAGCTGCCAGATCGCGTAGGCGAACATGCCCGTGTAGATGACGCTCCAGATGGCGAATGCGCCACGGCCGGGCGCGATGAGCGTGGAGTCGGCGTCGAGGTAGCCGCCCGCGGCATCCTGGATCGGCGTGCCGCCGGCCGCACCCGACCCGAGGAACGCGGCCACGATCGCGAGCACCGACGTGACGAGCACGACGACCTGTCGCACCGTGTCGGCCGCGGTGCCCGTTCGGCGCTCGGACCGGGCCATTCCGCTGTCGGCGCCCGCGGTGCTCGTCATGGCGTACCTGCCCCACCTCGTCGGCCGCCCGCGTCGCTCGCACGGCGGTCATCGACAGCCTAGGCACGCGGATGCCGCTGCGGCCTCCACCATTCGGTTGATTCGCGTTTCCGGCTCACCGCAACATGGGGCGTCGCGCCCGATGTCGGGGGCATGCCTCCGGGCGGATCCTGAGTGTCACCGGAGGCGGACGCCGCCGGCGACACGAGAACAGGAGCACTGACATGAAGCGGTTCATCATCGAACGCGAGATCCCCGGGGCGAGCGAGCTCACCGAGGCGCAGCTCGCGGAGATCGCCGTGACCTCGAACGCGGCCGTCGCCTCGCTCGGGGTGCCGTACCACTGGGTCACCAGCTACGTCGCGGGCGACAAGATCTACTGCGTGCACGAGGCGGAGGATGCGGACACCATCATCGAGCACGCGCGACGCGGGGGGTTCCCGGCCGACCTCGTCGCCGAGGTGGCCTACGAGTTCGGCCCGCACACCGCGGAGCTCGTGCTGCAGTGACCTCGACACCCGTCATCGAGGCGGGAAGGCGCAGCGCCTTCCCGCCTCGGCGGCGTGCCCCGACCCTGGCGGCGACCTTCCACGGCCCGCCGGAACCGTCGTATCCTGCGGAGGTGGAACTCCTGGAACGGGAGCCGCAACTCGAGCAGTTGCGCGAGGCCATCCTCCGCAGTCGTCGTGCCGGCGGCATCGTCACGATCAGCGGCGAGTCGGGGGCGGGCAAGTCCGCGCTGCTCCGGGCGGCGACCGCGCTGGAGCCGACCGTCAGGGTCGCCCGCGGCCTCTGCGACCCGCTCGAGACGCCGAGGCCGCTCGGCCCGATCCGCGAGGTCATCACGGACCTCTCCGCCGGCCGCAGCATGCACCTCGACCTCGGCGGCGCCACGACCCCCGCCGAGCTCGCCGCCACGCTGATGCAGGCGATCGCCGCGGAGCCGACGATCGTGGTGATCGAGGACGCGCAGTGGATCGACGAGGCATCCGTCGACGTGCTCCGCTTCCTCGTGCGCCGCATCGAGTCCGCGCCGATCCTCCTGATCGTGACCTACCGCCCCGGCGAGATCGGGGCCGGCCACTCGGTGCGGCCCCTGCTCGGCGACATCGCCCGACAGGAGGGCGCCGTCGCCGTCGCGGTCCCCTCGCTCACGATCCGCGCCATCCGGGCGCTCGTGAGCGAGACCGGACTCGATGCCGCATCGGTGCTCGCGCGCACCGGCGGCAATCCGTTCTACGTGACCGAGATCGTACGCCACCCGGGGGAGGGCCTGCCCGCGTCGGTGCGCGATGCGGTGCTCGCGAGCACGAACGCCGTCGCCGAGGACGACCTCGAGGTGCTGCGGCTCATCGCCACGGCGCCCGACGCCGTGGACGATCGGCTCCTTCCGCTGCTCGACATCGACGTGCCGCGGCTCCGACGGCTCGAGGCGACCGGCCTGCTGATGCGCTCCCGGCGCGGCGTCGGGTACCGCCACGAGCTCGCCCGCCTCGCGGTCGAGGACGCGATCCCGCTCGCCGCGTCGGCGCCCCTGCACGCGCGCATGCTCGACGCCCTCGAACGCTCGGGCTCTGGCGACCTCGCCCTGCTGACCCACCACGCCCGCGCCGCCGGGGACGACCGGCGCACCGCACGGTACGCGGATGCCGCGGCCGCCGACGCGAGCCGCACGGGCGCGCACACCGAGGCGGTGGCGTTCCTGCGCCTCGCGATCGAGCACTTCATCGGCGAGCCGGCCGAGCGCGCCGACCTGCTCGAGCGGCTCAGCTACGAGGAGTACATGGTCAGCCACCTGTCCGACGCCATCGAGGCGATCTCCGACGCGCGGCGCGTGTGGAGCGCCGTCGGCGACCGGCGTCGGCTCGCTGCGGCGCACGCGCGGCAGGCGCTCATCGAGTACTACGGCGCGGATCGACGTCAGGCCGAACGGCACGTCGGTCTCGCGATCGAGGAGGTCGACTCACCGGGCTACGCCGCGGCGTGGGCGACGCGGATGTATCTGCAACTCCGCCGCAGCGACGTCGACGCGGTGAAGGCGAGCGCCCGGGTGGCGAGCGACGTGGCCCGCGAGCGGCACGATGACGACGTGCGGCTGCGATCGGAGATCTTCGGCGCGGCCGCGGACGTGCTCGGAGGATCAGCCACCGCCCGGGAGCAGTTGCTCGACTGGGCGGACGAGGCCCGGGTGCTCGGCTTCGACGAGGCCGCTTCCACCGGGTACTCGAATCTCGTGGCGATCGATGTCGACCACCGGCGGTTCCGCGAGGCCGGAGAGCTCCTGTCCCGTTCGCTGCCGTTCACCGTCGACCGCGACATCCCGCTGTGCAGCCAGTGGCAGACCGGCGTGCGGGGGCGGCTGCACCTGCTGCGCGGCAGGTGGGCGGCCGCGCTCGAGGACGCCGGCTCGGTGCTCGAGGTGGAGGCCGCGCCCCTGGCCCTGCTGTGGCCCAACCTCGTGGCGGCCCTCGTCCTCCTGCGACGCGGAGCGTCACGCGAGCTCGCCGAGCGGCACCTCGACCGGGCCTGGGAGCTCGCAGGTCGACTCGACGAGCCGTTGGCGCGACTGCCCGTGCTCGCGGCGATCGCGGAGCGGGCGTGGCTGCTCGACGTGGACGACGACCGCCTCGACGGCGCCGACGCCGCGATCGCCGGACTGCACGACGGGAACGGCGGCGAGTGGGCGGCGGGCGACCTCGCGGTCTGGCTGGCGCGCCTCGGCCGGCCCGTCGCGGCCCCGCGTGTGGCCGAACCGTTCGCCCTCGAGCTCGCCGGTCGCGTCGACGACGCCGCGGCGCGCTGGCGGGCGCTCGGCTCCCCGTTCGAGGCCGCGCTCGCAGCGCTCGGGTCCGCTGACGAGGCCGTCGCGGGCGGCGCCGTCGACGAGCTCGACGCGATGGGCGCGATCGCCACCGCCGACCGTGCGCGGGGCGCGCTGCGTGCACGCGGCCTCGCCCGGGTGCCCGTGCGGCCGCGCACCAGCACCCGCGGCAACCCCTCCGGGCTCACGAATCGGCAGCTCGACGTGGCCCGCCTCGTCGCGCAGGGGCTCACGAACGCCGAGCTCGCGCAGCGGCTCTACATCTCGCCGAAGACCGCCGGGCACCACGTCTCCGCGATCCTCGCCAAGCTCGGGTTCGCGACACGGCGGGAGCTGATCCGGCGGGCCGGTGAGATGGGGCTGGCCTGAGCCGGAACGCGTCCGCGACGGCCTCGAGGTCCATGCTCCTTGCCTCCCGGCCCCCGCGCCGCGAGGATCGGGGCATCCGACGTGAGGAGCCCGACCATGAGCGCAGGCACGACGGCGACCGGCTGGCGCCGGCGGATGGGCCGGCTGTTCCAGGGGCCGCGACCGCACGGCGCCGTCGATCCCGACCGCGTGGTGGGGCCGCTCGAGCTGTTCTACGACCTCGTGGTGGTCGTGCTGGTCGCCCAGGCGGGACACCACCTCGCCGAGCACCTCACATGGGAGGGCGTCGGCGACTTCGCCGCGGTCTTCGCCGTCATCTGGATCGCGTGGCTGAACGGCACGATGATGCACGACCTGCACGGCCGCGACGACGTCGGGAGCCGCAACCGGGTGTTCGCGCAGATGCTCGTGCTCACCGTCATGGCGACCCAGGTCGCCGACGCCCCCGGCGAGACCGGCACGGGATTCGCGCTGTCGGCCGCCGCGCTCTTCGCCCTCATGTCGGTGCTGTGGTGGTGGGTGGCCCGGCAGGACGACCCGAGCTGGCGGCCGGTGACGCGTCCCTACATCGTCGGCACGGCGGCGTTCGCGATCCTCCTGGCCGCCACCGCCCTGCTCGACGACGCCCAGCGCGTGCTCGCCTGGGGCGTCATGTCGGCGGCCTACCTCGCGCTCGCCGTGATCGTGTCGGGGGTGACCGCGTCGGGTCGCAGCAACCCGCTCACCGTCACCGAGTCCCTCGCGGAGCGCAGCGGGCTGCTCGTCATCATCGTGCTGGGCGAGGTGTTCCTCGGCGTCGTCGAGGGTCTCACCTCCGTGGAGTTCGGCGGGCTCCAGCTCGCCACGGCGCTGGCGGCCCTGGCCGTGGGGTTCGGCATGTGGTGGACCTACTTCGACCTCGTCGGACATCGGCTCCCGGCCGCCAGACCCGGGGCCGCGGTGAGCTGGCTCGCACTGCACCTGCCGCTCACCGCTGCGGCGGCTGCCGCCGGCGCGTCGATGGTCGTGCTCGTCGAGGGGGCCGGCGAGGGGCGAGCGGATGCCGGTGCAGCCTGGGTCCTCTCGGGCGGCGCCGCCGTGCTGCTGCTCTCCCTCATCGGGTGCACGCTCCAGCGCGAGCCGGGCGCCGACGTGCCCGGCTGGCCCGAGCGGATCGCCTGCCTGGTCGCAGCGGCCCTGGCGGTGGGCCTCGGGGCCGCCCGGCCGTCGGGCGTCGTGCTGTGCCTCGGGCTCGTCGCCATCCTCATGATCCCGTGGCTCGTCGGCGTGGTCCGGGGCACGGTGATGCCCGACGACGCCTCCTCCGCGGCGGCCGGGTGAGTCCGAGCCGCGCTGTCGAGTCGCGCGCGGTCGCGGTCCGGGCGGGGTCAGGCCGGCGTCGAGGCCGAAGCCGCTGCGCTGGGAGGCCCGTCGATCGCGGTCGGCTCGCTCCGGCGCACGTACGGCGGCGAGGCGATCGTGGCGGCGTAGAGCCGGCGGAGGCCCGCGATGCCGTTCTTCTGCCACGCGGCGCGCTGACGCGCGGCGCCCGTGCCGTCGCGGAGCAGCCGCTCGACCAGGTCGTGCACGAACTCGCGATCGCCCGTGCTCGCGAGCTGCTCCTCGACGTGGTCGAGGAGGCGACGCACGACGTCGGCCGCGGGCGCGAGCGTTCCGGTCGCCGGGTCGAACGCGTCGGTGCCGAGCCCCGTGTGCGCCGAGTGCACGATCGCGGCCGAGAGCAGTTCGGGCGGCAGGTCGACGGCGAGGCTCGCGGTGACCGCGTCGCGCGGCGCGTCGGCGGTGCCGCCCGCGTCGACGTCCTCGACCGCCCGCATCACGAGCGCGCGGCACAGGGCGGCGATGAGCAGGGTGTCGTCGGAGGTCAGTTGCGCGTCGGCCATGCGGAACTCGATCGTTGGCAGGTGCTCCGAGAGGCGCACGTTCCACGAGATGAGCGCGAGGTCGGCGGTGCCGCCGATGCCGAGCAGCTGGCGGAGCCGGCGGTCGTAGTCCGCGGCATCCGTGAACCGCGGCGGGCAGCCCGACGTGGTCCACCGTCGCAACTGGATCGTGCGCCAGCTCGCGTACCCCGTGTCGTACCCGCGCCAAAGAGGGGAGTTGCCGCTCATCGCCGTGAGGAGCGGCAGCCACGGCCGCACGGCGTTGAGCGCGGCGACGCCGTGCTCGCGACTCGGGATGCCGACGTGGATGTGCAGGCCGCTCATCTGGTGGTCGGCGATGATGCCGGCCATGTCGCGCACCACCCGGTGGTAGCGCTCGTTGTCGGTGATCGACGGGAAGGCGTGCGCGTCGGGCGGCGTGCCGACGCTCGCGGCCGACACGCCGTACCGGCCGGCGTCGGCGGCCACCTCGCGACGGAACGCGTGGAGTTCGGCCGCGGCATCCGTCATGTCGGTGAAGACCCGCGAGGCGTGCTCGATCTGCGAGGCGAGGAACTCGCGCATCGTCACGTCCTGCCAGCGGGGATCGACGGCGAGCCGCCGGTACACGTGCTCTGCGACATCCGCGGGCTGCATCGTATCGGGGTCGAGGAAGAAGAACTCCTCCTCGATTCCGAAGGTGGTCAACGTCGGCTCCCTCCGCACTCGCGCGTGTGGCCGCTCGCCCCCCGACGTGCCCGCGCCGCGTGTGCTCATCGCACTCTGCGCCGCCGGGGGTGCCGTGTCAAGGGCTTTCGACCCGCAGCGAATCGTGTTCGCAGGCGACTACCAGCCTTCGTCGAGCACCCGGTCGAGCAGGGCGACGAAGTGGTCGGCCGAGCTGCGATCCAGGCACAGCGGCGGCTTCACCTTGAGCACGTTCTGGTGGTCGCCGGTCGGTTGCATGATGACTCCGAGCTCGAGCAGCCGGTCGCAGATCGCAGCGGTCTCCTCGGTCGCGGGCTCGAGTGTCGCCCTGTCCCGCACGAATTCGACGCCGAGGTAGAGGCCCAGGCCGTGCACGGCTCCGATGAGCGGATGCCGCGTGGCGAGCGCCTCGAGCGCCGCCTTCAGGTGCGCGCCGATCTCGAGCGCGTTGCGCTGCAGACCCTCGTCGTGGAACGCGTCGAGCACGGCCATGCCGGCGACGCTCGAGGCGGGGCTGCCGCCCGTGGACGAGAAGAAGTAGCCCTGCGTGCGGAACCGGGCCGCGATCTCGCGCGTCGTGATGACGGCGCCGAGCGGGTAGCCGTTGCCGGCGGCCTTCGCGACGGCGATGACGTCGGGCACGACGCCCTGCTGCTCGAATCCCCAGAACCACTGCCCGAGGCGGCCGTAGCCGGCCTGCACCTCGTCGGCGATCGCGAGTCCGCCCGTCTCGCGCACCGCCGCGTAGACCTCGGCGAGGTAGCCGTCGGGTAGCGGGATGCCGCCGGCGTTGCCGTAGAACGTCTCGGCGATGAACGCGGCGGGCGCGGTGCCGTCCGCGGCGAGGGCGCGGATGCGGTCGGCGGCCTCGGGCGCGTAGCGCGCGGCATCCGCCCCCCGGTGCACGCCGCGGAACGGATTCGGCGCGTCGAGCGCGTGCACCCAGTCGGGACGCGTCGCGAGGGCGTTCGGGTTGTCGGCGGTGGAGGTGCTCACGGCGTCGGACGCGTAGGTCCAGCCGTGGTAGGCCTCGAGGAGGGCCACGACGTCGCGGCGGCCGGTCGCGGCGAGGGCGACGCGGATCGCGAGGTCGGTCGCCTCGGAGCCCGAGTTCACGAGGAACACGGTGTCGAGCGGATCGGGCGCGAGGGCCGCGAGGCGCTCGGAGAACTCGACGACGGCGCCGTAGTTGAAGCGCGAGTTGGTGTTGAGGGTGCGCAGCTGCTTCGCGACGGCGGCCGCGAGCTTCGGGTGGCCGTGGCCGAGCGGCGTCACGTTGTTGACCATGTCGAGGTAGACGCGCCCGTCGGTGCCGACGAGGTGCTCGCGCCAGCCGCGCTCGATGCGCGGCGGGGCGTCGTAGTAGTGCTCCTGCACCTCGGCGAACGCGCGGTCGCGCCGGGCGACGAGCGCCGCGGCGTCGCTCCCCCCGCTGGTCGAGTAGCCGCGCAGCGGCGTATCGAGACCCGGGTCGCCTCCGTCGGTCGAGTAGCCGCGCAGCGGCGTATCGAGACCCGGGTCGCCTCCGTCGGTCGAGTAGCCGCGCAGCGGCGTATCGAGACCCCCCTCCCCGAGCCCCATCGCCGCCCCTGGATCCTCCGTGAGCCCGAGCCACCCCGGTGCGACCTCGGGGCGCACGAGGTGCGGGACGCGGGGCCCGTGCGCCGCCTCGAGGCGCACCCGCGTCCTCGTGCGCGCCGGCACCGTCCCGTCGAGGATGGTCGCGCCATCCGCCCCCTCGACCACGAGGCGTGCGTCGCCCGTGGCCGCGAGGTGCTGCGATTCGGCGAACCACACGTCGATCCCGGTCGGCACGGTCGCGGATGACGTCGTCGAACGGATGCGGCTCTCGCTGAGCCGGGGTGTGCCGCGCTCGAGCCACGCCGCCGACGCGCCCGCGTCGAGCGCGGCGAGAGCGAGCCGCTGCTCGAGTTCGGGATCGAGCCAAGCGCCGGCGTCGACCTCGTCGGAGGTGATCGAGACGTCGAGGCGCGCGGCGCGGGCGGGGTCGAAGCCGGGGGTGGTCTCGATACGCGTCGCCGCCCCTGTGCGGGTCGAGGAGCGCCCGGCGGAGCCGGCCGCGTCTCGAGACCCCGCTCCCGCGGCCTCCACGGCCCCGGCTGCGGGGACGCCGAGCGCCGCCGCGATCACGCCCGTCATGACCTCGCTCGGCACCGACACCGCCTGTTCGAAGATGCGCCATTCGCGGGCGATGCCGTCGGCGGCGTAGGCGTTGTCGCCGCCGTCGATCTGCACCTGGTGCTCGCCGCTCACGACGAGCACGGCCCCCCGCAGCACGACGAGCGGCCAGAGCGCGGCGACCTCGGCGGACGAGAGCGGGCGCAGCGCGTGGAACGCCCGCACGGCGGGCAGCACTGAAACGGGCTCGGCGCCCGCGTGGTGCAGGATCGACGAGATCGTGATCGCGAGCTCCGACACCGCCCAGCTCGCGGTGACGTCGCCGAAGTCGATCATGCCGTCGGGCAGGCGGATGCCGCGGTCCGTCGTGCAGACGACGTTGTCGTCGGTGAGGTCGAGGTGCACGGCCTGCACGGGGAGGTCGGCGGCGAGGGCCTGCACCGTCGCCCAGGCGCGAGTCGCGGCATCCGTCACCTGCGTGCGCTTCGCCGGATCGGGGTGGTGCGGGGCGAGGAGCTCGACGACGCGATCGGCGTGGCGCAGGTCCCACTGCAGGATGCGATCGAGCCCGGGGTGCTCGAGGCCGGCGAGGGCGAGGCTCGCGTGCGCGGCGAGCTCGCCCATGCGCGCGAGGACCCGGGGAGAGAGGTACGTGTCGCCGTGCAGCGTGCCGCCGGGCAGGTACTCGAGCAGGCGGATCGCGAGTGCGCCCTCGCTCGTGTCGGCGACCACGGATCGCGCACCGCCGTCGTGCGCGATGCTCGTGGTGGCGATGCGGAAGCCGGGCGAGGCCGTGGCGATGCGTGCGGACGCCTCGTCCTGCGCGGCGAGTTCGGCGGCGGTGAACGCGGGGTTCGTGATCTTCACAACGCCGAGCGGTTCGCCGCCGGCGCTCGGTCGGGCGAGGAAGTTCTGGTCCTGCTGGCTGCCGAGCGGTTCGAGTGCGACGTCGAGGCCCCAGTGGTCGCGCACGATCGCCGCGACCTCGTCGGCCGGCAAGCTCGGCGCCGGCAGTTCGCCGGCGGAGAAGAAGTCGAAGCCGTTCGTGCCTCGTCGCATGCGCGTGCCCCTTTCCGATTCGACGATAACGACCCGCTGCCGGATGCCGCCTCTCCGCCGTGTCGAGCGGCACCGCGCCGCTTCGCCGCCACGGCGCCGCGGCAGGCGGATCTCAGGGGCGACGCGCGCGCCGGTTCCCACGGATGTCGGTGGACCGACGTACCGTGACTGCCATGACGAACCACCTGCAGCCCACGCTCGAGCCCCACGTGCTCGACGAGCCGTGCCTCCGCTGCGGCTCCACCTCGGTGCGAGCGATCGTCTACGGCCCGCTCGACATCGAGGTCGAGGCGACGGATGCCGCGGCCGCCCGCTTCCTCGACGACGCCCCGATCTTCGACTGCCGCGACTGCGGCTTCGAGTGGGGCGAGGCGGTCCGCGACCTCCTCAGCTGAGGTCCCGGGGTTCCTGTCCGGGGCGCACGCTCAGGTTCCACCGACCTGGACGAAATAGGCGTCGATGCCGACCTCGGCGAGCGCCACGGCACCGAGATGGGCGAACACCTGCCACCCCGCCGCCGGGTCGTCGAGTTCGACGCCGATGACCGTGTGCTCGGGCAGGTACCCGTGCGCTGCCGAATCGACGATGCGCGGCCGGCGCGCGCCGACCTCGGCGATCGCCCGCTCGAGGGCTTCGCGCCCTGCCTCGAGTCGTTCGGCCGGCGACATCCGTGCCATGACCATCGGCGTCTCGCGAGCCGCGCCGATACGGCCGCGCGCCCGAGCGGGACCTGCGGTGTGTGGGGCCGTCGCACCGCTCCCGGGGTCGCGAGTCGCAACCGGTTCGAGACCTCGGTGCCGAGCGCCTGCGAGCGCGAGCCGGTCGGCGGCACGGTCGAGCCCGTCGTCGAGCGCGACCTCCCGCAACGATGCGAGCGCCCGAACCGCGTCTCGCACGACATCCTTCCGCGTTCGCCCCGTGAGGTGCGCCAGGTCGCCGATCAATCGGTACGTGTCGGCATCGACTCTGACCGCGTGCGGTTCCGCCACAACAGCTCCTCGCTCTCCATCCGGGTTCCGTCACCCGTGCTCGCACCGACGCCGTTTCGCGCCAGAGCCCTGTGCTCGCCAACCTGGCTCGCCGGCCTGGTGCTCGCCACCCCTGCGCTCGCGAGGCCCTGTGCTCGCCAGCCCAGCGCTCGCTAGCCCTGTGCTGCCAGGCCCGGTGCTGCCAGGCCCGGTGCTTGCCAGCCCGGTGCTTGCCAGAGCCCGCGCGCCTGAACCGCTCGTGCTCGCTCCGCTCTGCTCACTGCAACGCGTGCTGGCGGACTCACTGTTGCGCCCTCCAGAACCTGTTGAAAAGTACACAAGTTCACAAGTCCACCGGTTTCTCATCGGCACACACTCACACCGCCGTGATGCACGCGGCGGTGTGGAGGAGGGGTGCGCAAGGAGGAACGACGCGGTTCGGCGCTGCGGCGCACGTCATCTCCGGAATCGCCGGACACCCGACGATCGGCGCGGCGGCGGTTCGTGATCCGCGCGGCAGCGGCCGGTGATCCGCGCGGCACCGGCTAGTCCGGGCCCGGGGTGCCCGCGCCGGGCTCCGCCTCGAGGAGCTCCTCGCGGATGCGGCGGAGGTCCTCCATGAGGGAGCCGACGAGGATCCAGTGGCCGGACTTCGGCGGCGAGACCACGAGTGGCGACGTCAGCGCGGGGATGGCGGAGGTGGGCGGCTCCGGTACGACGTCGGCCAGGTGCACGGCGAGGCGCACGTCGTGCGCGACGCGGCGCAGCTGGTCTGCGATCGCCTGCACGGTGGGTTCCTCGGCGAGCCCGGTGTCGTAGTGGTCGCTGACGGCGCGGGTCATGCCGATGACCTGCGTCACGATGGGGCCCAGGCGCTCGAGCAGCCGACGTTGCTCGGCGATCTCGCCGCGGTGGGCCGACCGGCGGGGGTTGAGCGTGAGCGATTCCTCGGCGTCGGTGATCGCGGCATCCGCGGCGTCGCGCATCGGGCGCAGCAGTCGCGCCTCGATCATGAGCCGCTCGATGTCGGCGGGGCGCTGCGGGTGCTCGAGTGCCCTGGCGAGGCGGTCGACGGATGCCGCGAGCTCGCCGCCCAGGAGCGCCAGGTCGCGCCGCGCCGGCTCCACGAGCACGGGCGGCACGATGATCGCGTTGACGACGATGCCGATCGCGGCGCCGATGAGCGTCTCGAACACGCGGTCGAACGCGTACTCGGGGGCAGTGCCGCCGAGGGCGAGCACGAGCATCGCACTGATCGCAACCTGGTTCGACGTGGCCGTGGTCATGCGGAGCGCCCACGCGATGAGGATCGCGATGACGATCGCGGCGAGCACCACCCAGCCGCTCTGCCCGAACACGAGCCCGAGCACCGACGCGATCACGACGCCCGCGATGACGCCGACGCTGCGCTCGATCGCCTTGCCGAGCGACTGGTTCACGCTCGGCTGCACCACGAGGAGCGCCGCGATCGCCGCGAACACCGGGAGCGGCCCCGGGATCAACCACCCGGCGACGAGCCAGGCGGCCACCGTCGCCACCGCGGACTTCAGCACCTGCAGCAGCGGGGCCCGCTTGGTGGCCCGGAACCGCTCGGAGAACCGCATCCCCCAACGCTAGCGGGCGCACGCCGAACGCCCCGGCGATCGGGGATCACCGGGGCGCTCGCAGCAAGCCGACTAGGCGGAGGCGGCCTCCGCGGTGTCGCGCTTCGGCAGCTTCCAGTCGGGGCGCGCGAAGTGGCAGGTGTAGCCCCACGGGATGCGCTCCAGGTAGTCCTGGTGCTCGGGCTCGGCCTCCCAGAAGGCGCCCGCCGGGGCGACCTCGGTCACGACCGGTCCCGGCCAGATGCCGGAGGCGTCCACGTCGGCGATGGTGTCGATCGCGGTGTCGTACTGCTCGGGCGTGGTCGGGTAGATCGCCGAGCGGTAGCTCGTGCCGATGTCGTTGCCCTGCCGGTTCTTCGTGGTGGGGTCGTGGATCTGGAAGAAGAACTCGAGCAGGTCGCGGTAGCTGGTCTTCGTCGGGTCGAACACGATCTCGATGGCCTCGGCGTGGCTGCCGTGGTTGCGGTACGTCGCGTTCGGCACGTCGCCGCCCGAGTACCCGACGCGCGTCGAGACGACGCCGGGGCGCTTGCGGATGAGGTCCTGCATGCCCCAGAAACAGCCGCCTGCGAGCACTGCGGTCTCGGTGCCGGGGGTCGTGGTGATGGCGCCGGGGGTGGTCATGATGCGTCCTTCGTGTCGGTGCTGGAGGTGGCGGTGGCGGTTGCGGTCTCGGCGGATGCTGCGGCATCCGCCTGGGTGAACAGTGCGCGGTAGGCGCCGTATCCCTCGCGCTCGAGGTCGTCGAGGTGGATGAATCGCAGCGCGGCGGAGTTGATGCAGTAGCGCAGGCCGCCGGCGTCCGCGGGCCCGTCGTCGAAGACGTGCCCGAGGTGGCTGTCGGCGCCAGCCGAACGCACCTCGACGCGCTTCATCCAGAGCGACCGATCGACCTTCTCGGTGACGACGCTCTCGTCGATGGGCTTCGTGAAGCTCGGCCAGCCCGAGCGGCTGTCGTACTTGTCGGTCGACGAGAAGAGCGGCTGTCCGGAGACGACGTCGACGTAGATGCCGGGCTCGTGGTTGTTCCAGAACTCGTTGCGGAACGCGGGCTCGGTGGCGTCGTCCTGCGTGACCTTGCGCTGCAGGGGGGTGAGGCGGTCGAGTGCCTCGGGAGTCTTGCGGTAGTCGGGTGACACGGTTCCTCCTTCTGGCGACGCTGGCTGCGGCGCCTGCACGCCGGAACCCCTCGGCGGGGTCGTGGGCGTCACCAGAGAGAACCGGTGGGAGGCGGACGCTGTTCCGCAGAATGCGCCCCGGGACTGTGGGTTTCCTGTGTGCGTGCTGTGGGTGGCTGGGAGCGGCGTGCGAGGATCGCGGTATGGCCGACCGACTGATGCTGCTCGATACCGCGTCGCTGTACTTCCGGGCGTTCTACGGGGTGCCCGACTCGATCAGGCGGGCCGACGGCACGCCGGTGAACGCGGTGCGGGGCCTGCTCGACATGATCGCGCGGCTCGTGACCGACTTCGAGCCGACGCACGTCGTGGCGTGCTGGGACGACGACTGGCGCCCGCATTGGCGGGTCGACCTCATTCCGAGCTACAAGGCGCACCGGGTGGCGACGCTCGTGCCCGCCGGGCCCGACGTCGAGGAGACGCCCGACGGGCTGGTGGCGCAGGTGCCGCTCATCCGCGAGGTGCTGGGGTTGTGCGGCATCCCGATCGTGGGGGTCGCCGCGCACGAGGCCGACGACGTGATCGGCACGCTCGCGACGCAGGCCGGCATGCCCGTCGACGTGGTCACGGGCGACCGCGACCTCTTCCAGCTCGTCGACGACGACGCCGGGGTGCGAATCATCTACACCGCGCGCGGCATGAGCCGCCTCGAGCTCGTGACCGACGAGGTGGTCGTCGAGAAGTACGGGATCGAGCCCTCGCAGTACTCGGACTTCGCCGTGCTGCGGGGCGATTCGTCCGACGGACTGCCGGGTGTCGCGGGCATCGGCGAGAAGACCGCGGCGGGCCTGCTCGGCGATTTCGGCTCGCTCGACGCGATGCTCGTGGTCGCCTCGGGCGACCCCGACGTGACGGATGCCGCGCCGCGGATGTCGGCGACCATGCGCGCCAAGCTCACGGCCGCCCACGACTACCTCGCGGTGGCGCCGACCGTCGTGAACGTCGTGCGCGACCTCGACCTGCCCGACGCCGACGCGCTCGGCGCGCGCCTCGCACCCGTCGCGGGTGCCGCGCGCGAATCGCTCGAACGTCTCGCCACCGAGTGGAACCTAGGCGGCGCGGTGCCGCGCGTGCTCGCGGCGCTCGACCGCGCGGCCTGACGCGCCGGCGCCGGCGACGCGCGTCGGCCACGCGTCGGCCGCGCGTACGCCGAGAGTCGGCCGAGAGTCCGCAGCGCGGGCCTGCCACATGTCGTGGGCGGTCACCCACATGTCGTGGGTGGTCACCGCGCTCGAGGACTTCCTCCTCCCACGATCGCGGTAGCCGAGTAGCCCCCACTACCGCGATCGCGAAACGGAACGTGCTCCCGCTCGCGGGCGCGGCGACCGTCAGCAGCCGGGTCCGTCGGGACGCGCGTTGCAGTCGCCGGCGACGAGCACCGTGTCGAACTCGCCCACGAGCACGGGCTGCGGCGGAGCGTCGACGGCGAGCGTGCCGTCGATCCAGCGCCACGCTGATCCGTCGAACCGGTATTCGGCGACGTAGATCACCGCGAGCGCGACGGTGTAGCGCCCGGATGCCGCGTACCGGTGGCTCGTGGACGTGTCGGAGAACTCGGCGCGGCCGAGCGCCTCCCAGGTGGCCCC
The DNA here is from genome assembly GCF_003710805.1 of Agromyces tardus. Lineage (GTDB taxonomy): Bacteria > Actinomycetota > Actinomycetes > Actinomycetales > Microbacteriaceae > Agromyces > Agromyces tardus. The sequence goes on from NZ_RHHB01000003.1 coordinate 134,820, forward strand.
GGGCTCCGACGCCTCCACGACGGACCCGTCGGAGTGACTCCACCGGTACCCGACGGGGTGGAACCGCACCTCCGCCGAGCGACCGAGCAGCGTGCCCGGCACCGTCTGCACGGATGCCGCGGCCACGAAGTTCGCCGGAAGCCCGATGACCGCCCACCCGCTCGGCTCCATGCCGTTGCCCGGCGTCGCGGGCCGGAACGACGCGATGTCCCGCATCGTCACCGCCGGCTCCCCGGCGGGCGGCGGAGCGGGTTCCGCGCCCGTGAACGTGCAGGGCACCGGGTTGAGCGGGCCGCACATGTCGACGGGTGGCGGCGCCGGGGCGCTCACTGAAGCATCGATTGTCTCTGCAGAAAAAGAGTCGCCGTCGGCGGAGGGTGGGCCGAGAGTCGAACTGTCGGAGGCGACCTGTTCGAACTCTCCCTCGAGGGTTATCGCATCACTATTGACGATGCCATTGACTGTGCAGATGCCGGCTTGGACCTGCTCGGTGCTGCAGGACGGGGGCGCGGCCGCGGCCGCAGATGACACAACTGGGCCGCACACTAACAGGAGGGTCGCTCCTGCGATCAGCAGAAGTTGTCGCCCGACCACAGCTGGCTCCCGGAAACCAACACGGAACCCGGCCCGCCCTCAAACGAGAGCAGCACGGGCACCCTCGAATCGCGATCCGCTGGTGTGACGTCCACCCCAGCGGAGTTGATTAGGCGCGTGCCCGAGACGTCCACGCACGCATACATGGATATCCGCGGAGGCTGCTCGGACTCTGCGTATTCGGCCAGCGAGACAGTATCGAACGTGGTTCTGCCCGTGGACCGAAGCCCTGACGACACGAAAGCGGCAAGTTCATCGATGCGTTGGGCGCCGTATTCAGGCGTCGTGTAGGCGAGGATTCTTTCCGTTCCCCCACCGTCGCTAATGATGGCATCGTTCATTGCGAGGTACGCCTCATGAGCCGCGACCGCCGCCGCGAGCGCTTCCTCGTCCGAGGCGAAGATCGGCTCGGCCGAGGCGGATGGGTCCGCAGACGGAGCGGGCGAGACCGTCGGCGCGGGCGACGTGCACGCGGCCAGCGCGACGACGAGCGCGCCGGCAGCGCCGGCCGCGAGCGCAGCGCGGCGGCGGCGGACGACGGGAGTGCTGGGCATGCCGACCACCGTAGGGGATTCGGCCGACGCCGATTCCGCGCCGTCCACAGCCCGAGCGGCCGCGCTACGCGGCACCGCCGACGGTGCGCGCCACCGCCTTCCACGCGCGCAGCGTCAGCGTGATCGTGCCGTCCGCCGCGACGGGCAGGGCCCCGCGCAGTTGCTCGCGCAGCTGCGAGCGCCGAGCGTCGTCCAGCGACATCGCGTACGACGGGCCCGGGCCCTGGCCGCCGAGGAACGGCGTCCAGTAGTCGTCGAAGTCGGCGAAGACGGCGGCCACCTCGATGGGCTCCACGACGACCGACGTCGCGGCGACCCCGGGTGCACCGGTCAGCAGGGCACGCAGGAACGCCGGCGTCCAGTGCCCGAACTTCGCGTCCTCGTGCAGCGGTGCGACGGCGGGATCGAGCGCGACCGCGGCGTCCCAGAACAGTTCCAGCAGGGGCATGCCCCCGGTGAAGTCCCATTGGTAGATCGCGACGAGTCCGCCGGGCGCGAGGACGCGCGTCATCTCGGCGACCGCGCGCTCGGGGGAGTCCACGAAGTTGAGCACGAGGCCCGACACCACGGCATCGACCGACGCGTCGGGCAGCGGCAGCGCCGCGGCATCCGCTCGCTCGAATCGCACCGTGTCGCCGAGGTCGGCCAACCGGGCTCGGGCCACCTCGAGGAACCCCTCCGCGGGGTCCACCCCCACGAGCGACGCCGGCGCCCACCGCTCGAGCACCGCGCCCGAGAGGGCGCCCGTGCCGCAGCCGACGTCGAGCCAGCGCAGGCCCGGCGACGCGTCGAGGCCGTCGGCGAACCGCTCGGCGATGCGGCGACTCCAGCGGCCCATGAACCGCTCGTAGGCGTCGCCGTTCGCCCACACCGTGCCCGTCTGCGTCATCCACCCGTTCTACTCCGCAGCCCCGGCCGCCACAATGGAGCGATGCACAGCACGACGGATGCCACCACGGTCACCGATGCCGGCCTGCCCCACCTGCGGCGCTGCGTCGAACTCGCCCAGCAGGCGCGGGACCGCACCGACCACCCGTTCGGCTCCGTGCTCGTGACCGCCGACGGCCGGCGGGTCGAGGCCATGAACACCGTCGTCACGCAGGGCGACCCCACCGGCCACGCCGAGACCAACCTCGTGCGCGTCGCCGCGGCCGAGCTGCCCGCCGAGGTGCTCGCGACGAGCACCCTCTACACGAGCACCGAGCCGTGCGCGATGTGCGCCGGCGCCATCTACTGGGGCGGCATCGCGCGCGTCGTCTACGCCCTCTCGGAAGAGGGGCTCGCCGAGATCGTCTCGGCGCAGGAGGGCGTGCCCACCATGGACCTGCCGTGCCGGGAGGTCTTCGCGCGCGGCGGTCGGCCGGTCGCGGTCGCGGGCCCCGCCGACCTGCCCGAGGCGGTCGCGGTGCACGACGGCTTCTGGGTCTGACGGCGAGCGGATGCCGCAGGCACCCGCTCAGGCCGTGACGCCCGCCGGATCGGTAGGGGCGAGCCAGTGCGCGGGCGCCGGAAGCGCCACGCCGTTCGCGGCCGCGACGATCACCGCGAACGCGTAGAACATGATGAGGATCGCGAGGCCGCCGAGCACCATCGTGAGCGGCACCGTCCACGAGACCGGTACGCCCGCGCCGCGGTAGCGCGGCACGGCGAGGTACGCGACCCACATCGAGATCGCGCCGAAGCCCGTGATCCACACGGTGCGCAGCGCGTCGCCCTGCAGCGGCGCGGCGATCGCGAGCACGAGGGCGCCGACGGCGAGGAACAGCCCCGTCCACGCGAACATCCGCGCGAAGCCGATGCCGCCGGTGCCGTCGTCGGTCCACCAGGGCCGGGTCGGTTCGCTCATCCTGCGATGGTACGAGGGTTCGGGGCCGGCCGGGCGGATGCCGCGACGGCGCGCTGCGGCCCGGACGCGGGGTAGCGGCGATCCGCCCGGCGCCGCGAGGATGGGAGGTCCACGCCGCGCGAGAAACGAGCACCGCATGCCCGCACCGCACCGCCGCACGATCGCGGGAGTCGTCGCGGCCGCGGCATCCGTCGCCCTGCTCGCCGCCTGCACCGCCGGCACGGGCGACTCCGCCGGCACCGCCCCCGCGACGTCCACGCCCGCGAGCGGAGGGTCCGCGACGACGGATGACGCGGTCCAGTCGCTGCTCGACACGGCGGCCGCCGCGCAGTTCGACGCTCGGGCGCTCGGCTCGCTGGTCGCCGAGATCCGCGTCGACGGCGACGTCGTGGCGCAGACGGCGCTCGGCGAGGCGGTGCGGGGCGAGCCGATCACGCTCGACGGGCGGTTCCGCAACGGCGCCGTCGCGATCACGTACGTGAGCACCGTCATGCTGCGCCTCGCCGAGGAGGGCATCATCGACCTCGACCACCCGATCGAGGAGTGGGTGCCCGACCTGCTCGAGTCCGACCAGGTCACCCCGCGCATGCTCGCGAATATGACGGCCGGGTACCCCGACCACGTGAAGAACCAGGACTTCGTCGACGCCGTCGTGGCCGACCCGTTCCTCGTGTTCACGAACGACGACCTGCTCGAGTACAGCTTGGCGACGCCGCGCCGGTTCGCGCCGGGCGAGAACTGGGACTACTCGCACAGCGACTACGTGGTGCTCGGCCAGGTCCTGGAGGCGGCGTCGGGCAAGAGCCTCGAGGAGCTCATCGCCCAGTACGTGCTCGACCCGCTCGAGCTCGACGGCACGGTCGCCGACCAGACGCCCGCGATCCCCGCGCCCGTCGTGCACGCCTTCACCGCCGAGCGCGGCGTGTGGGAGGACTCGACCTACTGGAACCCGTCCTGGACCCTGCCCGAGGGCGCCGTGGAGACGAGCACGATCGGCGACGTCGCGTCGAGCTTCGACGCGATCGTCGGTCGCGGCGAACTGCTCGGCGCCGACTCGTACGAGGCCCTCATCGATCCGGCGCTCGTGGGCTTCGGCGAGCCGCTCGACGGATGCCCCGCCTGCCACACGATGACCGAGGAGTGGTCGTACGGGCTCGGCACGATGCTCGTGGGCGACTGGGTGAAGCAGACGCCCCTGTTCGGCGGCTACGCGTCGTCGGTGCTGACCCTTCCGGAGTCGCACGCCGAGGACGGCCGGGCGATCACGATCGCCGTCGCGGTGACCTACACGCAGGGCTCGTACGACGACTGGAGCGTGAGCCTCAAGAACTACGCCGACGAGCTCGCGCTCTCGCTCGGCGCCGAGCTCGCGCCGGGCACCCCGCCGCCCTCGGGTCGCTGAACCCGGACGCGACCCGACCGCGCGCAACCCCTTCCGCGGCCTCGCGGCGACCGCCAGACTGAGGGGGTGCCGCTCGGCACGTCTCCACTCGACGACGACGAACCGGGGTACCCCCATGCAGCGACACGTGTCCGCCGAGATCACCCTCTCCGTCGAGGACCCCGCGCGACTCGCGTTCATGGTCGCGGTCGCGGGCGAGACCTCGATCGAGCGCATCGAGCTCGCCTCGGGCGGGTCCGTGGTGCGGCCGGTCGAGCTGACGGATGCCGCGGGCAGCCGCATCCACGTCGTCGACGCGTCAGCGGGGCCGCTGTCGCTCTCGTACGCGGCCACCGTCGACGGACAGCGCCCGCCGGCGCCGGTCTCGGAGGTGGACCTGCTCGCCTACCTCCGGCCGAGCCGCTACTGCGAGGCCGACCGGCTCGCCCCGACCGCCCGCGCCGAGTTCGCGGGGCTCGAGGGTGCCGCGCTGCTCGACGCGGTGTCGTCGTGGGTCGGCACCGAGCTGAGCTACGTGCCGGGGTCGAGCCTGCCGACCGACGGGGCGGTGCGCACGCTGCTCGCGCGGCAGGGCGTGTGCCGCGACTACGCGCACCTCGTGATCGCGCTGCTGCGCGCGCTCGACGTGCCGGCGCGCCTCGCCGCGGTGTACGCGCCCGGCCTCGACCCGATGGACTTCCACGCGGTCGCGGAGGCGTACGTCGAGGGCGCCTGGCGGGTGGTGGATGCCACGGCGCTGGCGCCGCGCTCGACGCTGCTGCGCATCTCGACGGGGCGCGACGCCGCCGACACCGCGTTCCTGAGCTCCTACGGCGGCGCGGTGACGCTCGAGTCGATCGAGGTCTCCGCGGTCGTCGACGTGCTGCCGCGCGACGACGTGCGGGAGTTCGTGGAGCTGCGGTAGCGCCTGCGGTTCACACCGCGACGGGCTCGTACTCGGGCAGGGGCACGTCGTGCTGGCTGCTCATCGCCCGCTCGAAGAGGGTGAGCAGGGGGCGGCGCATCGACGCGCGCACGTACGACTGCAGCACGCGCCGCGCGAGGCGCGACTTCGGCGTGGCGAAGGAGCCCGAGCCCGGGGGCAGCTTGCGACCCGCCTCGATGTGCGGCGTCATCGCCGTCTCGTAGGCTGCGAGCGCCTCCCGCGGGTGGGCGTGGCGTGCGAGCTCGCTGCCGAGTACGTGCGCACCGATGAGGGCGAGCGCCGTGCCCTGGCCGCTGAGCGGCGAGGGGCAGTAGCCCGCGTCGCCGAGCAGGACCACGCGGCCTCGGGCGAGCTGCGGCACGTGCAGCTGCACGAGGTCGTCGAAGTAGAAGTCGGGCGAGGCGTCGAGCCCGGCGAGCACCTCGGGCAGGTACCACCCGGCGTCAGCGAAGGCCGCGCGCACCGCGCGCTGCTGCGCGGCGACGTCGCCACGATCGGGCGACGCATCCGTGCCGAACCAGGTGAGGATCGCGTGGGCGCTGCCCGACTCCTCGTGCGGGCGGATCATCGCCATGCGGCGGCCGGGCAGCACGTCCAGGAGCGACCACCCGTCGAGCGGCTCCGGCTCGGGCACCGTGAAGAACGACATGCGGCCGCCGAGCGGCCGAGCGAATTGCGCCTCCTCGCCCCACAGGAGCCGGCGCACCCGCGAGTGCACGCCGTCGGCTGCGACCACGAGGTCGAACCGCTCGGGGGCGGCACGGTCGAAGCGCACGTCGACACCGTCGTCGTCCTGCTCGAGCGCCACGATCGAATCGTCGAAGCGATGCTCGACGCGCCCCGCCGTGGCGTCGAAGAGCACCCGGGTCAGCTCGCCGCGCACGATCTCGAGGTCGGCGACCGGACCGTTGCCGCCGAACAGCTCCACGCCGATCACGGCGAGGGTCCGATTGTCGTCGTCGACGTAGCGCATGCCGCGCTGGGCGAGCTGCGCCTCCTCGATCCGGGAGAGCAGGCCCATGCGGGCCGCGGCCTCCCGCGAGGTGCCGCGCAGGTCGACGAGCTGGCCGCCCGAGCGCAGCGCCGGGGCGATCTCGACGACGACGACGTCGTGGCCGCCGTCGGCGAGCACATGGGCGAGCGCGAGACCGGCGATGCCGGCACCCGAGACCAGGACCTTCATGATTCCTCCTCGTCGGGCGGCCGGGCGGCCGCCACGAGAGCGATGGTACGGACGTATAAGACATTTGTCTAATACATTTGTCTGAATCGTCGGGTAGCCTTGTGCCATGGGCAATCGTGAGGACCTGCTGGAGAGCGCCCGCCGCTGCATCGTCGAGAAGGGCTACGCCCGCACCACGGCGCGCGACATCGCGGGCGGCGCGGGGGTCAGCCTCGCCGCGATCGGCTACCACTTCGGCAGCAAGGAGGCGCTCATGGCCGAGGCGCTCCTGGCCACCGGCATCCGCATCGGCGACGCGCTCGACGAGGCGCTGCGCGGGGCGCCGGCGGGCGACCTGCTCGGCCGCATCTGGGATCGTTCGCTCGAGGTGTTCGGCGACCAGCGGGCGCTGCTCGCCGCAAGCATGGAGAACCTCGCCCAGATCGACCGCATCCCCGCCGTGGCCGAACGGATGCGCGCGGCACAGCGCGGCGCGGTCGATGGCATCGCCGAGCTCCTCGCCGAGCCGCTGCCGCGAGCCACGGCCGAGGAACGACAGGCGCTCGCCGCCTACTACTTCGCGGTGATCAACGGGCTCGCGATCGTCTGGCTCATCGATCCGTCGATCGTGCCGACCGGCGACCGCCTCCGCCTGGCCGAGCTCGCCGGGGGCGCCAACGTCGCGGCAGCGGACGCCGGCGCCGCGGGTGCGAGCTGAGCGCAGACGCGAGTCTCAGGCGCGACTCGCGGGCGCAACGCCCGGGCCGCGGCATCCGCTCGTGTCGATCGAGGCGCGGCTCGCTCGTCATCACCGTGACGGCCGAGATCCGGCCGGCGAGATGAACGAAGTCGTGGAGCGATCGGGGTGCGCGAGTACCCTGTCGCGTGATCGGCTCGAGGAGGACACGATGCGGTACACGCTGTTGATGCACTATCCGGAGGCGACCGAGGAGCAGATCGGGGCCGAGGTGATCGAGGAGGCGCAGCGGGCGTTCGCGAGCTACGCGGCCACCCTCCAGTCCGCCGGTGCGCTCGTGGGCGCGGAGGTGCTGCAGCCGTCGGCGAGCTCGACGACCCTGCGGCTCGCGGACGGCGAGCTGCAGGTGCAGGACGGCCCGTTCGCCGACACGAAGGAGCAGCTCGGCGGCACGATCGTGCTCGACGTGCCCGATCTCGACGCGGCCATCGACTGGGCGCGCCAGGCGCCGCCGCTGCAGTGGGGCGCGATCGAGATCCGCCCGGGCTCGGTGTACACGGTCGACGGGGTATGGACGCCGAACACGTGAGCCCGCCCGACGCGTGGGCGGCCGCCGAGCGTGCCGCCCGCGCGTCCTACGGTCGGCTGGTCGCGCTGCTCGCGGCGCCGACCGGCGACCTGGCGCTCGCCGAAGACGCGCTGTCGGGCGCCTTCGAGCAGGCGCTCACGACGTGGGCGGATGCCGGTGTACCCGCCAATCCCGAGGGGTGGTTATTGACCGTGGCCCGCAATCGGCAGCGCGACGTGTGGAAGTCGCCGGCGCATCGCGCCACGAGGCCGCTCGACGCCGGCGGTGATGACCACACCGCAGCCGACGCGGTCGACCGCCGGCTCGGGGCGGTCGCCTCGATCGACCCGATCGCCGACGTGGATCCGTTCGCGATCCCCGACAAGCGGCTCGAGCTGCTGTTCGTGTGCGCCCACCCCGCGATCGACCCGGCGGTGCGCACGCCGCTCATGCTGCAGGTCGTGCTCGGGTTCGAGGCGTCGCAGGTCGCAGCCGCGTTCGCGGTGCCGCCCGCCGCGATGGCGCAGCGGCTCGTGCGCGCGAAGCGCCGCATCCGCGACACCCGCATCCCCTTCGCGGTGCCCGACCGGCGCGCGATGGCGGAACGTCTCCCGCCCGTGCTCGAGGCGGTCTACGGATGCCACGCCATCGCGTGGCGCGAGGGAGCCGGGTCGCTCGCGGGCGAGGCCCAGTACCTCGCGGTGACGCTCGCGGCGCTCCTCGAGCGCGAACCCGAGGCATGGGGTCTCGCGGCGCTCGTGACGCTGTCGCTCGCGCGGCAGCCCGCGATCAGGGCCCGTAACGACCGCCCGCCCTTCGTCCCCCTCGACGAGCAGGATCCCGCGACGTGGGACGCGGCGCTCATCGCCGAGGGCGAGGAGTACCTCCGCCGTGCGTCGGAGCACGCCGGCCCGCCCGGCCGGTTCCAGCTGGAGGCGGCGATCCAGGCGGTGCACTGCGACCGCAGGCGCTCGGGCGCGACGGACTGGCGGGCCCTGCGCACGCTCTACCTCGCGCTCGACGGGATCGCCCCGAGCCTCGGGGCGAGGGTCGCGCTCGCCGCGGTGACGGGCCGGATCGACGGCCCCGACGCCGGCCTCGCCGCGCTGCCACCGGAGCCCGCCGATGGCTTCCAGCCGTGGTGGGCGACGCGCGCCGACCTCCTCGACCGCGCCGGCCGCTCGGGCGAAGCCGCCGAGGCGTACGCGCGGGCGGCCGACCTCGCCGACGACGTGGCCGTGCGCGATCACCTGCTCGCCCGCCGCCGTCGCCTCGAGGGCGGGTGACGCAGCCGAGACCTCGGTTCCTACCCGCCGACGTGGATGACGGGCCGTTCCTCCGGGTCGGGCTCGGCCTCGCGGATGATCTCGCGCACGACGGGGGGAGTGTCGCCGCGCCCGAGCAGGATGTACCGCATCATGTGCAGGAGCGGGTTGCCCTCGGACCACTCGAAGTAGGCGTGCGGGCGCACGCCCGTGGCATCCCGCAGCGCGAGGAGGATCGCGGCGATGGCGTTCGGCGCCGCCGGGCTGTCGGCGCGCAGCACACGGTGGCCGTCGATGTCGACGCCGCGCACGTGCAGCACCTCCCGGAACTCCGACGGGTCGATGATGTTGATCTCGAGGAAGAGCACGTCGGCGCGACCGGGCACGGGATTGAGCCGGCGCTGGGAGTGCTCCTTCTCGAGGTATTCGGCGGCGTCGCCGGCGCCGGGCCGGTTCGCGATCACGTTGAGGCGGGCGTCGTAGACGAGCGAGTCGTGGATGAACTGCCGAGCCGCGTCGTCGAACTCGATGCGCTCGGCGCGGATCTCGGTGGTGCGGGTGAGCCGGGAGACGACCGAGACCACGACGATGCCGAGGATGAAGAACAGCGAGATCATGATCCCGTCGGGCTTCTCGATGACGTTGTCGACGAACGCGTACCCGAGGATCAGGGTCAGCACGGCGAATCCGACGGTGGCGACGCGTTGGCGCCTGCGGATCGCCGACACCAGCACCGCGAACGCCGCCGACACCATCATCGCGAGGATGCCCGTGGCGTACGCGCCGGCCTGGGCGTCGACGTCGGCGTTGAACGCGACCGTGATGAGGATGCTGATCGTCGTGTAGACGAGCACGACCGGGCGCACCGCGCGGCTCCACTCCGGCGCCATGCCGTACGTCGGCAGGTAGCGGGGCACGATGTTGATGAGGCCCGCCATCGCCGAGGCGCCCGCGAACCACAGGATGAACACGCTGCTGAGGTCGTACACGGTGCCGAACGTGGGGCCGAGGAACTCGTGCGCGAGGTACGCGAGTGCGCGGCCGTTCGCCTCGCCGCCGGGCTCGAACGCGTCGGCCGGGATCAGGAGGGTCGTGACGAGGCTGCTCGAGATGAGGTACACGCTCATGATGACCGCGGCCGTGGTGAGCAGCTTGCGGGTGTTGCGGATGCGTGAGGCGAGTCGCTCCTCGGGCGTCTCGCCCTTCGACGCGACGAGGGGCATCATGCTCACGCCGGTCTCGAATCCCGACAGGCCGAGCACGAGCAGCGGGAACGCGATGAGCGCCGGGAGCAGGATGCCCGAGAATCCGCCGCCCGTCGAGGTGAGCGCCGCCACCCAGTCCTCGAACGGCACGGGGTCGGCGACGAGTCGCACGATGCCCTCGGCGATCACGATCGCGTTGAGTGCGAGGAACAGCGTGACGAGCGGGATCGCGACGTTCACCGCCTCGGTGAAGCCGAGCAGGAACACGCCGCCGAGCACGAGCAGCAGCAGGATGGTGATCGTCACGGCCTGCCCGTCGAGGGCGTCGGGCACGATCGGGTTCTCGATGAGGTGCACCGTGGCATCCGCCGACGACAGGGTGATGGTGATGATCCAGGACGTCGCGACGAAGCCCAGCAGCACGAGCACGAAGATCTTGCCCCGCCAGAACGGCAGCAGTCGCTCGAGCATGGCGACCGAGCCCTGGCCGTGCGGGCTCTCCTTGGCGACCCGGCGGTACATCGGCAGCATGCCGAGCAGGGTGAGGCCCACGATGAGCAGCGTGGCGATGGGCGAGACCACTCCGGCCGCGAGCACGGCGATCGAGGGCAGGTACGACAGCGTCGAGAAGTAGTCCACCCCGGTGAGGCACATCACCTTCCACCACGAGTTCTGCTCGGTGGTCGACTCCATGGTCTCGGGGCCCACGGGCTGCACCGTGTGCTTGAACAGCCACTGCGAGAGCGGCGTGCCCGGCCGCGGCTCCCGGGGACCCGGCACGCTCGCGGGGAACTCGAACCGATCCCAATCGCGCATGGACCCCTCCCTGCGGGCCGCCGTTGCCGGACCTGCACATCATCCCACCGTGCGGTCGCGCCGGCACGCATACGATCGAGCAACCGGGAGTGGGAGGAACGGATGACCCGCAGGAACCATCGCATCGCCGTGCTCGTGCTCGAAGGGGCGAAGCCGCTCGACGTGGGGATCCCCGCGCAGGTGTTCACGAACCGTGCGAGCATGCCCTACGAGGTGCGCGTGTGCGGTGCCGCGCCCGGACTCGTCACGGGCGGCGACGGCCTCTCCTACCACGTGGCCGATGGACTCGAGGCGCTCTCATGGGCCGACACCGTCTTCGTTCCCGGGTACCGGCACCCCGATCGGGAGGAGCCGCCGGCCGCCGTCGTCGAGGCGCTCCGTGCCGCGCACGCACGGGGTGCGCGGCTCGCCGCGATCTCGACGGGTGCCTTCGCGCTCGCGGCGACCGGGCTGCTCGACGGCAGGCGGGCGACGACGCATTGGCACTACGCGCACGCGCTCGCCGCGCGGCATCCGCTCGTGCGCGTCGACGAGGACGTGCTGTTCGTCGACGAGGGGAGCGTGCTCACGTCGGCGGGTGCGGCGTCGGGCATCGACCTGTGCCTGCACCTCGTGCGGCGCGATCACGGCGTCGCGCTCTCGAACCACGTGGCCCGGCGGCTCGTCGCGGCGCCGTACCGCAGCGGCGGCCAGGCGCAGTACGTGCCGCGGAGCGTGCCCGAGCCGCTCGGCGAGCTCTTCTCGGCGACGCGCGAGTGGGCGCTCGGGCGCCTCGAGGAGCCGCTCACGCTCGCCGACCTCGCACGGCACGCGAAGGTCTCGACGCGCACGTTCTCGCGGCGCTTCGTCGAGGACACCGGCACCACCCCCATGCAGTGGATCCTGCGGGCCCGGGTCGACCTCGCGCGGGAACTGCTGGAGGCCAGCGAACTCAGCGTCGAGCAGATCGCCGATCAGGTCGGGCTCGGCACCGGGGCCAACCTGCGGCTGCACTTCCACCGCATCCTCGGCACGTCGCCGATCGAGTACCGGCACACCTTCGTCCGCCCCGCCTCGGCCGCCTGAGGCCCTCGGTCCCGCGGGTCGAGGAGCCGCGCAGCAGCGTCTCGAGACCTGGGGATGCTGGCGACATCCTTGCGACACCTGTCTGCACGGCCACTGTTCCGAGGCCCCCGGCGCGCCGCATCCTGTATGCGATCCACCGGGAACGAAAGGAACCCCTCCCATGACCCGCATCGCCGTGAACGGCTTCGGACGCATCGGCCGCAACACCCTCCGCGCACTCCTCGAGCGAGGCTCCGACCTCGAGGTGGTCGCGATCAACGACCTCACCGAGCCCGCCGCGCTCGCGCAGTTGCTCAAGTACGACAGCTCGCTCGGCCGCCTCGGCCGCCCCGTCGAGGTCGACGGCGACGTGCTCGTCGTCGACGGCCACCGCATCCGGGTGCTCGCCGAGCGCGACCCCGCGAACCTGCCCTGGGCCGAGCTCGGCGTCGACGTCGTGCTCGAGTCCACCGGCCGCTTCACCTCCGCGGATGCCGCGCGCGCCCACCTCGAGGCGGGTGCCAAGCGCGTGCTCGTGAGCGCCCCCGCGACGGGCGCCGACGTGACCCTCGCCTACGGCGTGAACACCGACGCGTACGACCCCGCGAACCACACGATCATCTCGAACGCCTCCTGCACGACGAACGCGCTCGCGCCGCTCGCCAAGGTGCTCGACGACCTCGCCGGCATCGAGCACGGGTTCATGACCACGGTGCACGCGTACACGCAGGAGCAGAACCTGCAGGACGGCCCGCACCGCGACCCGCGCCGCGCTCGGGCCGCCGCCGTGAACATCGTGCCCACGACCACCGGCGCCGCGAAGGCGATCGGGCTCGTGCTGCCGCAGCTCGACGGCAAGCTCGAGGGCGATTCGATCCGCGTTCCCGTGCCCGTCGGCTCGATCGTCGAGCTCAACACCACGGTGTCCCGCGAGGTGACGCGCGACGAGGTGCTCGCGGCGTACCGCGCGGCGGCCGACGGCCCGCTCGCCGGCATCCTCGACTACGCCGAGGACCCGCTGGTCTCGAGCGACATCACGGGTGAGCCCGCGTCCTCGATCTTCGACGCCGCCCTCACCCGCGTGAGTGGCACGCACGTCAAGGTCGTGGCGTGGTACGACAACGAGTGGGGCTTCTCGAACCGCGTCGTCGACACGCTGGAGCTGCTCGCCGCGAGCTGAACCGTTCGGTCGAGGATGTCGCGCCGGCGGGGGAGTGGAGCCCCCGTCGGCGCGATTCGTCAGTGACGGACGAGTCCCAGGTCGACGAGGTCCTGCGCGGAGGCCACGATCGCCTCATCGCGGTCGCGCGGCTGCCAGCCGAGCAACCGCTCCGCCTTCTCGCTCGTGGCCACCCGCGACGGGCCGAGGAGCTGCGCCGCGGCGCGCAGGTCGGGCCTGAGGAGTCCGGCCGCGCGCACCGCCCAATCGGGGAGCACACGGGTGGGCACGCGCATCGCGGCGTCGCCGAGCCGGTCGCGCAGGAGCGTCGCGAGCTCGTGGAACGAGATGGGAGCGCCGGCGACCGCGAGGAAGCGCTCGCCGGCGGCATCCGGATGCACCATCGCGAGCAGGTGCAGGGAGGCGACGTCGCGCACGTCGACGGCCATGGTGGTGCCGTCGGGCACGCCTGGCGCCTCGCCGTTGAGCAGGGCGAGGAGCATCCCGACCGAGCTCGAGAGGTCGGGTCCGAGCAGCGGCCCGAAGACCGCGACGGGATTCACGACGGCGAGCTCGAGCGCGCCGCCCTCCCGGCCGACGAAGTCCCACGCGGCACGTTCCGCGAGCGTCTTCGCCTGCACGTAGGCCCCGAGGTCCGCGCCGCCCAGTTCGGTCCAGTCCGCCTCGGTGTAGGGTCGGCCGGGTCGGTGACCGTAGCCGATCGCGGCGAACGACGAGGTGAGCACCACACGCCGCACGCCCGCATCGCGTGCCGCCGACAGCACGCGCAGGGCCCCGTCGCGCGCGGGAACGATGAGCTCGTCGGGATCCTTGGGGTCGCGGGGCGGGAACGGGGACGCCACGTGCAGCACGAAGTCCGCCCCGGCGACGGCCGCGGGCCATCCGGCATCGGCCAGCAGGTCGGCGTCGACGAACTCGATCGGCGTCGGGTCGGGGCCGGCGGCGCGCACCAGCGCCCGCACCTCGTCGGCGCGGCTCGGCGATCGCAGCGTCGTGCGCACGCGGTAGCCGGCCTCGAGCAGCTGCACGATGCAGTACGCGCCGATGAATCCCGAACCGCCCGTGACCAGCACCAGCTCACCGCTCATGTCGCCCCTCCGGATCGGACTCTACTCCTGGCACGACAGCGGGCCCGCCTCCGGAGAGACGGGCCCGCTGCGTGGTGCGGATGACGCGGACTACTGCGGGTTCGCCACGTCGACCGTCATCGTGCTGCCCGAAGTCTGGCCGGTGACGGTCACGGTCACGCCGTGGCCCGCCACGTAGACGCCGCCGAGCGGGTTCGTCGAGCTGAAGTACGCGTCGGCCTTCGCGTCGGTGAACGTCGGGATGCCCGGGGTCGAGGGAACGAGCGCCTCGAGCGTCTTCACCGTCTGGTTCTTGCCCTTGCCGTCGAGGACCTCCTTGTGGAACTTCACCACGTCTGTCGCCTGCAGGCCGAAGGTCGCGTCGAACGGCTGGCGCCGGTTGCTCGGCCCCGTTCCGTCCGAGTACGTGATCTTCACCGGACGCGCGTCCACCGGGAGCGCGAGGCCGTGGCCCTGGTGCTCGATGGTGTTGTTGTCGGTGTAGGCCTCATCGACCGCCCACACGAGCAGGCCGTCCTGGAACGGGAAGCGCTCCACCCAGTCCGGCTTGGTCAGGCCGTTGCTGAACTGGTAGGGGCCCTCGGCGAGGGTCTCGTCGTAGCCGGCGTAGGTGCGGTTCTCGGCCAGGTAGTACCGGTCGCCCGAGGAGACCTCGGTGCCGTCGCTGATCGTGAAGCCGCCGTCGGCGGTCCAACCGTTGACGCCGTTCTCGACGTCGTCGGTGAGGAGCGTCGTGCCGCCGTTCTTCACCACGATGTCATCGATGAACGCACCGGCGAGGTGCACCCCGCCGTCGCTCTGATAGCGGAACCGGAACTGCGTGTCGGCGTTGCCGCCGGGAACCGTGAAGCGCAGGTTCGCCCACTTGCCGTTGGTCGAACCGCTGATGGGCGATCCGATCTGCTTCCACGTGTCGCCGTCGGTCGAGTACTCGGCGTAGACGTAGTCGTAGCCGTCCTCGATCTCGTACCAGGCCTTGGCCGTCACGGTCGCCTTGCTGATGCCCGACAGGTTCATCGTGCGGGCGAGCGTCGTGTTGAGGTCGTCGGCGCTCGAGGTCCACCACGCGTTCGAGCCCGAGTAGGGGGCCGTGTAGGTGGTCTCGATCTCCGAGTCGGGCACGTCGATGACGAGCGCCTGGTCCTGGCCGGTGGTCTGCACCGCTGCCGGGCTCAGGGTGAACGATCCGCTCTCGCCCTGGTCGACGACCGAGTAGTCGAGCCAGCCGAGCTGGAGCTTCTCCCACGGACCCATGTGGTTCGGGGTCGTGCCGATGTCGTCGCCGCCGTGGTTCATCCACGAACCGCTCGACATGAGCGTCCAGAAGGCGGTGCTGTTCTCGCCGCCGGCGGTGTCGTAGAAGTCGGGCAGGCCGAGGTCGTGGGCGTACTCGTGCGCGAACACGCCGAGGCCGCCGTTCTCGGCTTCGACGGTGTAGTCGCCGATCCAGTACCCGGTGTCGCCGATCTGCGCGCCGCCGAACTTGGCGCCGTCGGGGCCGGTCGTGCCGTAGTCGGTGGAGTTCACGTACCAGCGGTGCGACCAGATGGCGTCCTCGCCCTGTGCGCCGCCGCCGGCGTCCTCACCCTCGCCGGCATGTACGGCCTGGAAGTGGTCGAGGTAGCCGTCGGGCTCGTCGAAGTTGCCGTCGTTGTCGGCGTCGTAGCGGTCCCACACGTCGAACGAGGCGAGCTCGGCCTTGATCTCGTCGACCGACTTGCCGTCGGCGACCTGTGCGTCGTACCAGGCGTTCCCGGTGTCCTCGATGAACTGCCATGATCCGCCGTAGTCCTCGACGCTGTTGTCGCCGTAGGTCGAGGCGTTGCCGGGCACCTGCACCCAGTCGCTGACCTCGCCCGCGACGGTGTAGTCGCCCGAGGACTGCTTCGAGTAGAAGTCGGCGAACGACTCACCTGCACCGAAGAAGAGGTCGTGGTAGTAGTCGGTGTTGAAGTCCGGCTCCCAGTGGGTGCTGTTGTTCACCGTGCGGTCGGGCTGGGGGATCTCGTTGTGCAGCGGGCCGGGCGTCGTGCCCAGCTTGCCGCTGCCCGAGTCGCCGAACTCCGAGAGGATCGTGAACACCTGGCCGGTGCCCTTCACCGCGGCCTGGTAGTACTTGCCCGCCGTGTCGACCGAGTCGCCGTCGGCGCCCGAGCCTGCGTTCAGGTCGACGACGCCGTTCGCATCGGGCGTGACCTTGCCCGACAGGATGAGCTTCTGCGCTGCCTTGCGCCGCTCGTTCTGCCGCTCGGTGAGGGGGCCGGGTCGGTTGTCGAGCCGCTGGGCGGCTGACGAGCTCGGGTCGTCGGCAGTCGGCGCGGCGATCGCGGCGGGCCCGAATGCGGCCCCCGCCATCACCGTGACGCCGGCCACTGCGGCGGCGAGCATTCCGCGCGTACGTGACTTCACGTGCACTCCTTACATTGGAATCGCCCGGGATCGCCGGGCAGGATTCCGCGAACATAACATTCACAGGGTCTGCAAGGGAATGGTCTTGACTCAGACGTGATGTGTTGATCTCTCTCCGTTTCGAAGTTGAGCGGATGTCACTTCTTCGCCGACCCGCGACGTGCAAGAATCGGCAGCTCGGTGCCGATTCGTTGCGTTCCGGGGTGATTCACTGACGGTTCATTGCGTGCCTCCTCGGGCATACGAGCCGGGCGAGTGGGCGGCCACAACGCTCAGGCGGTGACGCCGGGCGCAGCCATCGGGGCCGCGGCGCGTGCCGCCGCGAGGGCGTCCACGACGTATGCCGCGTCGCGGTCCATGCCCATGAGGGTGGGGGAGGCGATGGAGTACTGCATCGGCATGCCCACGAACGCGAGGCCGCGGCATCCGCTCGCCAGGCCCCGGTGCTCGATCGGGCGGCCGTCGTCGCCGACGACGCCCGGGATGTCGATCCAGCCCAGGTCGGGCAGCGACCCGGTGCACCAGACCACCGTCGTCGCGTCGACGACCGTGCCGTCGGCGAGCACGGGACGCCCGCCGTCGACCCCCTCGACGCGGCCGACCTGCACGACGCCGGCGCGCTCGAGGTCGTGGGGCTTGTTGCGCACGAGCATGACGCCGTGGTCGAGGCCGTGCGCCTTGATCGCGCGCCCCTGCTCGGTGTCGATCGTGACCCCGCGCAGGCGGCGGATGAAGATGCCGCTCATGAGGTTGCCGAGCGGCTTGTCGATGTCGACGGGCACGTGTCCCGGGTGTCGGCCGGCGAGCGTCACGGCGTGCCCGTTGCGTGCGGCCTCGAGCGCGATGTCGGTGCCCGAGTTCGCGGCGCCGACCACGAGGACGGGTCCGTCGGCGAGCTGCTCGGGCCCCCGGTAGTCGAGGGAGTGCAGCTGCCGGATCGACGGGTCGAGATGCGCCGCGAACGCGGGCATCGTCGGGATGCGATGCGCACCGCACGTCACGATCACGTGGTCGGCGAGCACCTCGTCGCCACCCGTCAGCGCGAGGCGGAACCGTCCGTCGGGCTCCGCGGTGAGCGATTCGACCCGCGCCGACAGGCGCACCGGCAGGCGGAAGTGCCGCGCGTATCGCTCGAGGTAGTCGGCGAGCTCGGCGCCCGTCGGGTACGCGAACCGGCCGATGTCGATGCGCAGCCCCGGCAGGCTCAGGAAGGGCCGCGGGGTGAACAGGCGCAGCGAGCGGTAGCGCTCGCGCCAGGTGTCGCCGATGCGCGCGTGGTCGTCGAACAGCTCGAAGCGCTCGCCGCGGTCGGCCAGTCGCTTGCCGACCGTGAGCCCGGCGGCGCCGGCCCCGATGACCGCGGTGTCGAGAACAGTGGTGGACATGACAGCCTCCTCGATCGTGCACCGTGGCGTGTGCCGATCGGTGCGGTGATGAGGGCGACGCTACGGATGCCGCGGCGGGGCGGCGTCGGCAGAACTACCCAGTTCCGGGGTGACGGGCACTCGGTCCGCGGCGGTCAGCCCGTGCTCGAAGGCGAACGCCGTGGCGGCGGCCCGGTTCGCGAGATCGAGCTTGCCGAGGATGTTGCTCACGTGCCGCGCGACCGTGCGCTCGCTGAGGAACAGCTCGGTCGCGATCTGCCGGTTCGATCGACCGCCCGCGACGAGTCGCAGCACGTCGAGCTCCCGGCGGGTGAGGCCGGCGGATGCCGCGGGCCGGTCGTCGCCCGCGGCGATCCGCTCGAGCCGCCCCAGGTCGGCGACGGCACCGAGCCCGGTGAGCACCGTGCGAGCGGCGTCGAACTCGAGCTGGGCGTCCTCCTCGTCGCCCAGGGCGCGGCACGCGCGGCCGAGGAGCACCCGCGTGATCGCCGCCTCGTAGGGGGCTTCGAGTTCTCGCCAGGCCGACCACGAGCGGCGCAGCAGCGGGAGCACCTGCTCCGTGGCATCCGTGCCCAGGAGCACGCGGGCCTCCGCGCGGTCGGCCTGCGCCCGCAGGTAGTCGGTGCCGAGCAGGTCGGATATCGCGCGCAGGTCGGATGCCGCGCGGCGGGCGACCTCGGCCTGGCCGTGCTCGATCTCGAGCTCGACCTGCGCGGCGAGCAGCTCGGCGCGGAGGCCCGGGATCGGCGACGCCTCGAGCGCCCGGGCGACGCCGGCCCGGGCCGCCCCGGGCCGGCCCTCGTCGCGTCGCAGCAGCGCGAGGCCCGGCTGCACCTCGCGTCCGAGCTCCGAGGCGCGACGGTACGCGGCCTCGGCTTCGGCGCGCCGCCCCACGAGGCGGTTGAGCTCGCCGATGCCGTAGTACGCGTTCTCGAGGGTCTGCGCGCGGCGCTCGCGTGCGCAGACGTCGACGAGGGTGGCCTCGGCCTCATCCCACTCGCCCATGAGCCGGAGGACGCTCGCGCGGTGCACCGAGCACTCGCCGCGGAACGGCTCGAGTCCGCGCTGCGCGTCGCACCAGTCGTTGAGGTCGCGGGTCCAGACGCGGGCGCGGTCGAGGTCCCAGCGGTCGAGGCAGCTCGCGACGATCGCGCAGTAGGCGGGACCGGCGGCGCGATCGCTCACCCGCCCCGACGAGATGGCGAGCATGACCCGGTCCATGCACGCGAACCCCTCGGAGATGCGGCCGACGTGGATGAGCGAGCGCCCGAGCCCCATCGTGGCGAGCACCTCGAGGTCGTCGTCGCGTCCGGCCTGCGCCAGTGCGAGGGCGCGCTCGCCGAGGCCGATCGATTCGTCGAAGCGCCCCTCGGCGAATGCCCGCTGCCCTTGGGCGAGCACGGCGTTCGCGTCGTCCTGCGGTGGGCGCCCCGCGGCGACGAGCAGCTCGAACAGGCGCGCCATCCAGGCGCCCGCGCGCACGGTCTCGCCGTGGTCGGCGAGCGTGAACCCGAGCCAGAACACGCAGCGGATCGCGGCATCCGTCTCGCCCGCGTCGAGGTACGCGCGATGGGCGTCGTCCCACGCGCGCACGCACTCCGCCTCGTGCCCGAGGAACCACGCGGCGAGGCCGAGGTCGTCGAGCTCCGCGGCGGTGAGCGCGTCCCTGCGGGCCGCGAGCTCGTCGAAGCTGGCGACCCAGTCGACGGCGCTCTGCGCGTGTCCGGCGGACATGTCGTCAGTATGCGCCGGGCGGTGGGCGGTCACAAGGTGCGCCGCGGAGCTCAGCCGGGCGGCGGTGCGATCGACTCCCGTTCGATGAGCACCTGGGGGAACACGAGGTGCTCGGTGGGCGCGCCGTCGCCCGCGATGCGGCGCACGAGGAGCCTCGCGGCCTCGGCGCCGATCTCGTGGATCGGCTGCGACATCACGGTGATCGCCGGATCGGAGAGACTCGTCCAGTCGGCGTCGTCGAACGCGACGAGCGAGACGTCGCGCGGAATGGCGACCCCGAGGTCGCGCAGCGTGCGGAAGGCGGCCTGCGCGACGAGGCTGTCGGAGGCGAGGATCGCGGTGACGCCCTCGTCGACGAGCGAGCGCACGATCGCGTCGACCCCGTCGCGTCGGGCGTTGAGCCGCACGAAGGCCTCGGGGTTCGGTACGCCGGCCTCGCCGAGCACCGCCGTGAAGCCCGTGACACGATCGTTCACCGAGCTCGAGCCGAGGCGGTCGCCGAGGCGGTAGTCGCCCTCATGTCCGATCGTGGAGATGAAGGCGATGCGCCGGTGCCCGGCCTCCACCAGCAGCTCGGTGAGGCGGCGGGCTCCCGCGAGGTTGTCGGCCACGACGGTGTCGACGTCGAGCCCGTCGGCGACGCGGTCGAAGAGCACGAGCGGGCGCCCGCTCTCCACGGCGGGATGGAGGCTCGCGGGGACCGTCGTCGAGGCCGGGGCCACGAGGAATCCGTCGACCCGCTTCGCGAGCAGGACCGAGATCGCGTTCTCCTCGGCGCCCGCCTCCTCGTCGGAGTTCAGCAGGATGAGGTCGAAGCCGGCGGCCTTCGCGACGTCGGCGGCGCCGCGCGTCGCCTGGCCGAAGAACGGGTTCTCGATGTCGCCCACGACGATGCCGATCGAGTTCGAGCGCCCGGTGTTCATCGTCTTCGCCAGGGCGTTGGGGTGGTAGCCGAGCTGTTCCGCCGCCGCGCGCACGCGATCGCGCACCGCCTCGCTGACGGCGCCGTAGTCGCCGAGGGCACGCGCCGCAGTGGCCTTCGAGACCTTCGCGGCAGCGGCGACGTCGCTCACGGTGATCTCGCGGCGACCGTTCGCTGGGTCTGCTGGCATCGAGGCTCCCTCGGAAAAAGTTGTTGACGGATGTCTCGCCGCCGGGGTACTGTCCCTGAAACGCGTTGAGACCGGTCTCAATCTAGGTCATTGAGACCGGTCTCAACAAGAGCCGCACCGAACGGAGCGACTCGGCGTCGCACAACCGCACATCGGCACCACCGCGGCCCCGCCGCATCCGCACCACCACAGCACGACAGCACCACCAGAGCATCACCCGGCACCACCGCGGCCCCCGCCGCATCCGCACCACCAGCACCACAGCACCTGCACCACCCGCAGGCGGGCCACCCGGCGCCGCCCGCGGCACGCACCGCACACACATCTCCCCACACGAAGGAACCACCGTGACCCACCGCACCACCCTTCGCCGCACGGCCGTCGTCGCCCTGGCAGCCGCGACCGCCCTCGTGCTCTCGGCCTGCGCGACGAGCGCCGCCGGCTCCTCGGACTCCGCCGCCGAGGACAACCCCTACGGCCTCATCACGCCGGGCCAGATCCGCGTCGCGAGCCTCGGCGACGCGAAGCCCTACACGTTCACCGACGAGTCGGGCGAGTTCACCGGCTTCGACGTCGAGCTGTTCACCGACGTCGCCGAGCGCATCGGCATCGACGACGTCGTCTTCACCGGCCAGGACTTCTCGGGCCTGCTCGCCGCCGTGGCCAACGGCCAGTTCGACGTCGGCGTCGCCGCGATCGGCATCACCGACGAGCGCAAGCAGACCGTCGACTTCTCCGACGGCTACCTCGCCGGCTACCTCACCGTCATGGCGAGCCCCGACGCGGGGATCTCCGACGAGGGCGACCTCGCGGGCAAGCGACTCGGCGTCGTGCAGGGCACCCTGCAGGAGGCGTACGCGGTGAAGAACTTCACCGACACCGAGCTCGTGCGCTTCCCCGACAACAACTCCGCGATCTCGGCCGTGAACAGCGGCTCGATCGACGCGCACTTCCTCGACTACGAGGCGGCCAAGGAGTACGCCGCCCAGTACGGGCTCGTGAACGCGATCGACATCCCGTCGTTCGACGCACCCGCCGGCTTCGCGATCGCGAAGGGCAAGCCCGAGTTCCAGGCCGCGCTCAACGAGGCGCTCGCCGCCGCGATGGAGGACGGCACCTGGAAGGAGCTCTACGAGAAGTGGTTCCCGGGCTCGCCGATGCCCGAGCAGTACCTGCCCTCGAGCGAGCAGTCCGAGTAGTCCGACCCTCGGCGTCCGGTGCGGTGCATCCGCCCCGCACCGGACGCCCCTCAGCACACGGAGCACCTCATGGACTGGCTCGACAACCTCATCACCACGTTCCTCGACTTCGAGGCGATGGCGCAGGTCTTCCCCCAGCTGATCGGCATCGGGCTGATCAACACGCTCATCATCTCGATCGCGGCGACCGTCATCGGCGTCGTGCTCGGCATGGTCGTGGCGATCATGGGCATCTCGACCTCGCGCTGGCTGCGCATCCCCGCGCGCATCTACACCGACGTCTTCCGCGGCCTGCCCGCGATCCTCACGATCCTGCTCATCGGGCAGGGCTTCGCGCGGGTCAGCCAGCAGCTCTTCGGCCCCTCGCCGTACCCGCTCGGCATCCTCGCGCTCAGCCTCATCGCGAGCGCCTACATCGGCGAGATCTTCCGCGCCGGCATCCAGAGCGTCGACCGCGGCCAGCTCGAGGCCTGCCGCGCCCTCGGCATGAGCTACGGCACGTCCATGCGGCTCGTCGTGGTGCCGCAGGGCGTGCGCCGCGTGCTGCCCGCGCTCGTGAACCAGTTCATCGCGATCGTGAAGGACTCGAGCCTCGTCTACTTCCTCGGCCTGCTGGTCTCCGAGCGCGAGCTCTTCCGGGTCGGCCAGGATGCCGCGGTGCTGACCGGCAACCTCTCGCCGCTCGTGCTGGCCGGCCTCTTCTACCTCGCGATCACGGTGCCGCTCACGCACCTCGTCAACTACTTCGACAACCGATTCCGCACCGGACGCCGCAAGCCCATGCCGCCCAGGAGCGGACTCGACGAGGTGGAGGAGCAGAACCCCACCGTGGCGCTCACCTACGGAGAGAACTCATGACGTACACCACCCCCGTTCCCATCACCGACGGCCACCTCTACACGGGCTCGAGCCTCGAGCTGCGGAACCTCACGATGGCCTACGGCGACATCGAGGTGCTGCGCGACGTGAGCCTCGAGGTCGCCCCCGGCACGACGACCTGCATCATCGGGCCGTCGGGCTCCGGCAAGTCGACGCTGCTGCGCGGCGTGAACCGGCTGCACGAGCCCCGCAGCGGCGACGTGCTGCTCGCCGGCGAGAGCGTGCTGACGCAGAAGCCCGACGCGGTGCGCAAGCGCATCGGCCTCGTCTTCCAGCACTTCAACCTCTTCCCCGACCACACGGCGCTCGAGAACGTGGCCCTGGCGCTGCGCAACGTGAAGGGCCTCTCGCGGGCGGAGTCGCGGCGCCTCGCGCACGAGCGCCTCGCCGAGGTGGGCCTCGCCGAGCGCGCCGACCACCGGCCGCGCGACCTGTCGGGCGGCCAGCAGCAGCGCGTCGCGATCGCCCGGGCGCTCGCGATGGAGCCCGAGGTGATGCTCTTCGACGAGGCCACGAGCGCGCTCGACCCCGAGCTCGTGAAGGGCGTGCTGAACCTCATGGCGGGCCTCGCGCAGCGCGGCATGACGATGCTCGTCGTGACGCACGAGATGGGCTTCGCCCGCAAGGTCGCCGAACCAGGTCGTCTTCATGGACGAAGGCCGCGTGGTCGAGGCCGGCACCCCCGGCGACCTCTTCGACCGACCGCAGAGCCCGCGCCTGCAGCGCTTCCTCAGCGAGGTGCTGTGATGACGGATGCCGCGCGACCGGCGATCCGCACCGCCGTCATCGGCTTCGGCACGAGCGGCCGCGTCTTCCACGCACCGTTCCTCGACGCCGCACCCGAGTACTCGCTCGACCTCATCGTCACGCGCGACCCGTCGAGGCGCGCAGCCGCCGAGGCGCGGCATCCGTCGGCGAGGTCCGTCGCAACGGTCGACGAGCTGTGGGCCGCCGCGGAGCGGATCGACCTCGTCGTGATCGGCTCGCCGAGCGGCACGCACGCGGCCCTGGCCGAGGCCGCGCTCGACGCGGGCCTCGACGTCGTCGTCGACAAGCCCTTCGCGGTCACCGCAGAGGAGGGGCGGGCGCTCATCGTGAAGGCGGCCCGCCTCGGGTGCACGCTCACCGTGTTCCAGAACCGGCGGTGGGACGGCGACTTCCGCACCGTGCGCCGGCTCCTCGACGAGGGCGAGCTCGGCGAGGTCCGCCGGTTCGAGTCGCGGTTCGAGTGGTGGAAGCCCGAACCGCCCGCCTCGTGGAAGACGGACGCGACCGCCGCCGAGGGCGGCGGCATCCTCTACGACCTCGGCACCCACCTCATCGACCAGGCCGTGCAGCTGTTCGGACCGGTGGCGGAGCTGACGGCGGTCGAGATCGAGCGGCGGCGACCCGGCGCCGCGGCGGACGACGACGTGTTCGTGGCTCTGCGGCACGAGTCCGGGGTGCGCTCGCACCTGTGGATGAACGCGGTCGCCCCGGTCGCCGGCCCGCGGTTCCACGTGCTCGGCTCGCGCGCGGGCTACACGAGCTGGGGGCTCGACGGCCAGGAGCCCGCGCTCATCGCGGGCGCCCTGCCGGGCGATCCCGGGTTCGGCGAGACACCCGAGGCCCGATGGGGCGTGCTCGGCGTCGACGGCAGCGCGCGTCCCGTGCCGGCCGAGCGCGGCGACTACGGCGAGTTCTACCGGCTCCTCGCCGCCGCGCTCCGCGACGGCGCGCCCGTGCCCGTCGACCCGGCCGACGCGGTCGCGGTGCTCGAGCTCATCGAGCAGGCCCACGCCGCGGCATCCGTCATCGCCTGATCAACACGGGCATCGAGAACACGAGAAGGAAAGCTGAGCAATGTCAGGAACAGAATCGAAGAACGTCGTCGTGATCGGCGGCGGGATCCTCGGCGCGTCGACGGCCGCGCACCTCGCACGAGGCGGCGCGCACGTGACGCTGGTGACCTCCGGCGCGCTCGCCGACGGGGCGTCCGGCCGCTCCATCGCGTGGCTGAACTCGTCGGGCGACCGTTCGGCCGAGTACCACTACCTGCGCCTGCTCGCGCTCGACCGCTACCGCACCTGGAGCGCGCGTCACCCCGAGAGCCGCGCGTACCTGCGCTTCGACGGCGCGATGAAGTGGGCCGGTCCGGGCGCGAGCTTCCGTGACACGTTCGCGTTCGAGCGCGCCCGCGGGTACGACGCCGTCTGGGTCGACCGTGCCGACGTGGCCGGGTTCGCGTCCGACGTGAACGCGGCCGCTGTGGCCGACGAGGGGGCGATCTTCAACCCGGGCGAGGGCTGGGTGAGCCTGCCCGAACTGATCGCCGCGCTCGCCGGCGAGGCCGTCGCATCCGGCGCCCGCGTGATCGAGCACGCCGGCGACGCGCGCGTCGACGTGCAGGACGGCGTCGCGACCGGGGTGGTCCTCGGCGACGGGACGCGCCTGCCGGCGGGACAGGTCGTGCTCGCGACGGGAGCCTCCGTTCCCGTGCAGCTCGCCGCGCTGGGCGTGGTCGTGCCCGATGCCACCCCCGCCGCCTTCGTGCTGTTCACCGATCCGGTGGATGCCGCGGTGACGACCGTGCTGAACACCCCCCGCGTCGCCGTGCGACCGACCCCCGACGGACGGCTCGTGCTCGACGCCGACTGGGCGGAGCAGTCGGTCGTCGTCGGCGACGACGGCTCGATCTCGGTCCCGGAGGAGTCGGTGCAGGGCCTGCTGGAGGAGGCGTCGAGGGTGCTGGCCGGCAGCCCGCGGTTGACGGCCGAGCGGGTCGGCGCCGGACTGAAGCCGATCCCCGGCGACGGCGAGCCGGTCGCGGGCGCCGTGCCCGGGATCCACGGCCTGTACACGCTGTTCACCCACTCGGGTGCGACGCTGGGCCTCATCCTCGGCGAGCTCCTCGCCGAGGAGATCCTCACCGGCCGCCCGTCACCGGTGCTGGAGTCGTTCCGGGTCGACCGGTTCGACACGGGGGCCGAGCTCGACGAGGTGGGCACCGGCGCCTGGGCGCCGGTCGTTCCGTCGTAGCCGATGCCGGAAGCGGTGGACCCCGCAAGCGTCCACCCCTTCCGTGCGCCTACAGCCGGTGCACCTCGAAGCCCGCCATCGCGAGGAGCTCGGGGATGGCGCGCACCGCCTGGCGGTCGCGCTCCCTGATGTCGTCGGGGAGCTCGTCATAGGGCACGAGGTAGGGGGTGCGCCGACGCTCGACGTCGCGCACCGGGTGCTGCACCCAGCCGCCGAGCCGGCGCTCGGCGACCCAGCGGGCGTGCTCCGCGGCGGCCATCGTCTCGATCTCGGCGACGCTGAAGCGGGCGAGCGTGGGCTCGCGCCCGGTGACAGGCATGATGTCGCATCCGATCTCGCGCAGGGTCGCCGCGACATGGTCGGCCTGCCGCCGGTTGGACTCGCGCAGGTGCTCGGGCAGCGCCTCCCAACCGCGCATCGCCGCATCGTCGGGCGCCGCACTGTCGGCCTGCTCGGCGAGGTAGCGCTCGTGGACGGCGCGGCCGAGCTCCTCGCGCGAGGCGCCGAGCAGCACGTCGCGCAGCACGAGGCGCAGGAAGACCTCGGCGTCGACCTGCAGCGCGAGCTGCGGGGCCGGGGGCAGCGCGTCGGGCTCCCAGCTCGTCTGCCCGGCGAGCAGGCTCATGTCGAGGATCGCCTCCATCGACCGCGCGCCGTGCTGGTACGCGGGCACGTGCAGCATCGCTCGCAGGATCCCCTCGTCGATGCGCGCGTCGCCGTGCCCGTCGAGCAGGCGGCGCGCCTTGCGCTCGATGAGCGACCGCAGCAGCATCGCGCGGCGCACGACGTGCTCCACGTCGCCGGGGCCGGTGGGGTTCGGGCCGGCGATGTCGACGTAGCCGCGCAGCCGGCTCACGAAGTCGGGGCCCTTGACGGCGCGGAATCGGGCGAGCTTCGCCGACTCCGCGGCATCCGCTCGCCCTGACGTCGCCGCGGCCTCGGCCGTCGCCGCGGCCGACGCCCCGGCCGTCGGCTCCTCGCCGGCGAACTCCGCGAACGAGCTCGACGTGCCGCCCGCGAAGACGAAGATCGCCCGGCCGATCGGATGCGTCGCCTCGCCCTCGCGGAACTCCCCGTCCTGCATCGGCGCGAGGAAGAACTTGAGCCACCCGAGCTCGCCCTCGAAGGCGGCATCGAACTCGTCGAAGAAGACGAGCGGCAGCTGCCCGCGCAGCACGGTGTCGCGCACGAGGTGGAACGCGTGGTTCAGGTCCTCGGGCGAGCGCAGCTGCGAGAGGTTGAAGCTCAGGCGGCCGATCCGCACGTCGCCCGACGCACTGCCCGCGACCTCCTTCGCCACCTGCGTCACCGCGAACGACTTGCCCGACCCCGGGGCGCCGAACACAGCCACCGACAGGGGCGTCTCCGCCGAGCCCGAGAGGTACTCCTCGATCAGGTTGCGCAGCGACCGCAGCCCCTCGATCTCGGTGCGGTCGGCCGTGCGCAGCGCCCCGAACGTGCCCACCGGCACCCCGTGCAGCTCCTCCGCCCGCGCGTGCAGCACGAGGTCGCGGGCGAGTCGCTCGAGCGCCGCGCCCGACAGGTCCTCGAGGATGCTCCAGTATCCCGGCGCCGAGGTCTCGGCCGCGGCAGGCGGCGGCACCTCGGCGCGCGCGAAGGCGTCCTCGTCGTCGCCGGTGTCGAAGATCGACGGATGCGGGAACGCATCGACGTCCGCAGCCGAACCGTAGCCCGCGCGCAGCAGCCGGCGCGCCGCCGCGAGCCCCGAGCGGATGCCGGACTCCACGAGATCCTCACGCTCCTCAGAGTCCACGGCGGCGGATGCCACGGCCCGCACGAGTGCGGCCGTGAACGCGTCGCCGCAGCCCTGCATCGCCCCGCCGTGCCGGGCCGCGAACCCGCCCTCGGCCTGCGCGGGATCGAAGAGGAGCACGCTGCGAGTCCGGTCCGGCCCCGCGCTGTAGTGGATCGCCGCATCGAGGCCGAGGCGCACCACGAGGTGCCGTGCGTTGGCGAGCGGCGCGAGCCAGCGGTTGCAGGCCATCTCCCACACGAAGTCCTTCGCGGTGCGCTCCCACGAGAGCTGTCGGCTCAGGTTCACGCCCGCGGCCCGCAGGTCGTCGGCGGTCACCACGAGCACGAGCCGCTCGGGGTCGCGGGTGCGCAGGTGCTCCCACAGCGCACCGTCCATCAGCGGACGGCCGAGCTTGGCCACCACCCACGGGCGGGTGCCCTCGGCGGTCAGTGCTGCCGGCCAGGAGTCGGCTGCGTGCCGGAAGGAGTTGCCGGCGTCGTCGAGCACGACCACCGCGGCATCCGCTGCATCGCCGGCAGCCGCCTGAGCCGCCGCGGCGCTCGCCGCAGCGCCCTCGGCGGGGCCGCGATAGCCTCCGAAGCTGCCGACGCGCAGCACCGTCGTGCCGGTGCGACGGTCGACGGGAAACGGCGCCAGGTCCGCCATCGAGAGCAGCGCGGCATCCGACGCCTGCGGATCGGGCACCGCCGGTGCGGCCACGTCCATGCCTCCTGCGCGACGCAGCATCTCGGCGAGCAGCAGCGCTCCGCCCGGCAGCACGACCCACGACGCGCCGTCGGTGAGCTGCCAGTTCTGCCCCCGGTCGGCCGCGGGCACCCGCCAGCGCACCCAGTCGAGGCACACGTCGCCGGCGACGACCACCTTCGGCGCGGTCGGGTTCATCGGATCCTCCTCCAGCCCGCGCCAGCGTGACACGGGCGGCCGGGCGGAGACGGGGGACTTGGTCCCGCCGCGGGCGACCGGACTTGGTGCGCTGCGGGGCCGGACTGGAACCCGGTCGGGCGCCCGGACTGGCACTCGCGGCGGGCGCCCGCCCTAGGATGCGAGGGTGCTGACCGCTGGCGTCGACCTCGCCGCCGACACGAAGAAGACCGCCCTCGCGACCATCCGCTGGAGCGCCGGCCGCGCGGTGGTCGAGCAGGTCGTGCTCGGCGCCTCCGACGAGCTCATCGTCGAGGCCGCGGCATCCGCCGACCTGACCGGCATCGACTGCGCCTTCGGGTGGCCCGACGACTTCGTGGAGTTCGTGCGCCGCCACGCGGCGGGTGAGCGGGTCGACCTCACCCGCGACCGCGGCATGGACTGGCGCCGGCGCCTCGCCTACCGCGAGACCGACCGCGACATCCTGCGCCGCACCGGCCGCAGCCCGCTGAGCGTGGCGACCGACCGGCTCGGACTCACGGCCATGCACTGCGCCGCGCTGCTCGACGCGATCGCCGACCGCATCGGCCCGGTCGCGCGCAGCGGCAGCGGCCGCGTGGCGGAGGTGTACCCCGGCGCCGCGCTGCGCGTGTGGGGCCTGAGTCGCCCGAACTACAAGGTCGACGCGGCCGTTCGCGGCGAGGCGGTCGCCCGCCTGCTGCAGGTGGCGCCCTGGCTCGAGCTCGGGCCGACCGAGCACGACATGGTGCGATCGGATGACGCGTTCGACGCCGTCATCGCCGCGCTGATCGCGCGGGCGCACGCCGTGGGCGGCACGCACCCGGTGCCGCCGGAGTTGCGCGAGCAGGCGGACCGCGAGGGGTGGATCGCCCTGCCCTCGGCCGCCCTCGAGACGCTCGTGGGGCCTGCCGCGGCCCGCGCCGAGTGACGGTCGAGGCCGACCGTTTCCGCCTCGATGTCGATCCTGCGGCGCGCCGTTCGACGTCCAGAATGAGGGGCGGATCGTCCGCCGCACAGCTGAGGAAGAGGAATCGCCATGCGCACGCTCATCGTCACCGAGTTCATCACCCTCGACGGCGTCGTCGACTCGCCCGGAGGCGGGCAGCATCCGCGCGCCGGCTGGACCTTCAAGGAGGTCCCGTTCGTCGAGGAGGCCTACGAGATCAAGGGCCGCGAGCAGGCCGAGGCGGGCGCGATGCTCATGGGACGCGTCAGCTACGACGAGTTCGCGCCGATCTGGCCGACCATGGCCGAGTTCGCGGAGTACAACGCGATGCCCAAGTACGTCGTGTCGAGCTCGCTGACCGATCCGGAGTGGAACAACACCTCGGTACTGCGTTCGCTCGATGACGTCGCCCGCCTCAAGGAGGGCGACGGGGGCGACATCCTCGTGCACGGCAGCGCGACGCTCGCCCAGGGGCTGGCCGAGGCCGGCCTCGTCGACCGCTACCACCTGCTCGTCTTCCCCGTCGCCCTCGGCGAGGGCAAGCGGCTCTTCAGCGGTCGTGAGCAGGGCACGTTGCGGCTGGTCGAGCACGCGGCGTACTCGAACGGGGTGGTGAAGTCCGTCTTCGACGTCGTCGCGTGAGAACCGCGGCTCGCGGCAACCCGGTGCAAAGGTATCGGCAAGATACTTCTCCAGCTGCCGTGGCGGTGAAGCCGTCCTTGCCGCCGCGCCGTCCGGTCGGCAGCATGGGCGGATGGACCCCGAGCCGAAGACTCCGACGCAGGTGTCACCAGAGCCGATCACGCCCGAGCAGTTCCACGACGCCGACGGGGTCGAGGACTGGCGCGTCATGTACTGGGGCGCGCACGCCTGGTTCGGCGCCGTCTCGTTCGCTGTGGGGGCCCGGTTCGTCGCGGCGATCGCCGAACTCGACGAGGAGTTCGGGCACGAGCCCGACGTCGACCTGCGCCGTGAGGGCGTCGCGGTGAAGATCGTGACCCGCGGCATCCGCAACCTCAGCACCCGCGATCTCGACGTGGCCCGCCGCATCTCGGCGGCGGCGCGCGATCTCGGCCTGCGGCCCGACCCGTCGGCCTTGCAGGTCGTGCAGGTGGCCGTGGCGTCGCCCGAGTCCGCCGACGTGATGCCGTTCTGGCGGGCAGCGCTGGGCTACGTGCCCGCGAACGACACGCACCTCGTCGACCCGCTGCGCCGCAACTCGTCGGTGTTCCTGGAGCCCGCCGAGCGAGTCGGCCCGGGTCGCGGCCGCTTCCACGTCGACGTCGCGGTGCCGCACGACCAGGTGCACGCCCGCATCGAGGCCATCCTCGCCGCGGGCGGTCGAATGGCGGATGACTCGTTCGCGCCCGAGTGGTGGACCCTCGCCGACGCCGAGAACCACGGCGTCGACATCACGACGTGGTGGGGTCGCGAGTCGGTGCGGCTCGAGGCGGAGCGGGAGGACTGAGCGTCCGGTCGGCGCCGGCGGGAGCGTCCGCCGACGCCGGCCGCGGGCCTCCGTTCGCGCCGAGGGGGCGTCCCTCCGCGCCGACCGGTTTTCCGTCCTGCAACGCGGTCGCCGAGTAGCGTTCGCTACCGCGATCGCGGGCGGAAGGTGCCGCGTCGTGCGTCAGCTCGCGCCGCGTCAGCCCGCGTCGCGCGTCAGCCGGCGTCCCGCGTCAGGCGGCGGCGCGCTGCTCGCCCACGATGTCGCGCAGCGCCTCGACGAGCGGCGTCGTCGGGCGGCCGATCAGGCGCGAGAGCGTACCGTCGGAGTCGGCGAGGTCGCCGCGCGCGGTGCCCTCGTCCATCGCGGCCACGAAGCCCGCGGTGCCCTCGTCGAGGCCCGCCGCGAGCAGCGACGCGACGCGCTCCTCGGGTGTCTGCGCCACGTAGGCGACGTCGCGGCCGAGTACGCCGGATGCCGCGGCGGCGAGC
The DNA here is from genome assembly GCF_003710805.1 of Agromyces tardus. GTDB lineage: Bacteria > Actinomycetota > Actinomycetes > Actinomycetales > Microbacteriaceae > Agromyces > Agromyces tardus. The sequence goes on from NZ_RHHB01000003.1 coordinate 166,445, forward strand.
TCCTCGTAGTTCCACGGCTCGTCGCCGCCGAGCTCGTAGACCCGGCCCTCGTGGCCGTCCTCGAGCAGCACGACCGCGGCGGCCTCGGCGTAGTCGCGCCGCGGCGCGGACGCGATCCGACCGGCCCCCGCCGCGGAGGCGATGACGCCCGTGGTCGCCGCGAGCGCGACATCCTGCGCGAAGTTCTCGGTGTACCAGTTGTCGCGCAGGATCACCGCGGGCACGCCCACCTCGGCGATGACCTGCTCGGTGCCGCGGTGCTCGGGCATGAGCACGTGCTGGCTCGTGTCGGCCTTCGGACCGCTCGTGTACACGAGCTTCGAGACGCCCGCGGACTTCGCGGCCTCGATCACGCTGCGGTGCTGCGCGACGCGGTTGCCGAAGTCGGTGCCCGAGATGAGCAGCACGCGGTCGACGCCCTCGAGCGCAGGGGCGAGGGTCTCGGGGCGGGTGTAGTCGAGCTCGACGCTGCGGATGCCGCGCGCCGCGAGGTCGGCGACCTTCGACGTGTCGCGTGCACCTGCGACGATCTCGGCGGGGGCAGCGCCGCGGGCGAGCAGCGATTCGACGACGAGGCGGCCGAGGTGGCCCGAGGCGGCGGTGACGAGGATGGTCATGGTGTTCCTTCCGATTGGTTCACCACTGGCCAACCGGATGCCGCAGCGATACCTTCCCCCGCGGAGGTACCCACTTTTCGGTAAGGTACCCACATGGTCGTCAGTCTTGCGCAGATCCGGGAGACATCCGGCGAAGTCTTCACCGAGGGCTGTCCCACCCGCGTCGTACTCGATCACATCATGAGCAAGTGGGGCGTGCTCGTGCTGCTCGCCCTCACCGACGGCACGCACCGCTGGGGGGAGCTGCGCCGCGAGGTCGAGGGCATCAGCGAGAAGATGCTCGCCTCCACGCTCCGCACGCTCGAGGCCGACGGGCTCGTGCGGCGAACCTCGTATCCTGAGGTGCCGCCGCGGGTCGAGTATTCGCTCACCGAGCTCGGCCGCGAGCTCATGGAGCGGATGCTTCCGCTCGTCGAGTGGGTCGCGGCGCACGCGGGCGAGGTCGTGGGGGAGTCGCGGCGATCCGCGTAGAGCGAGCTCGGCTCTCACGGGGTGGCACAGTTCGCAACGGCGCGGAGTCGCCGTAGCATCGAAGGGTCTCCCCGCGCAGCCCCGCTGCATCCGATCCCGGATCCCCATCCGCGATCCGCCCGCACCGACCGATCCACCCGAGTCCCACCGCCCGCCGGCACCCACCACCCCATCGGAGCCCGGTTGACCACCCCACCCGCCGACGAACCCCGCCGTTCGGGGTTCGTCGCGCCCGCGGCGGAGTTCGAATGGCAAGCGGCCCGCGTCGACGAGACGCGCGCGGCAGCGCACGGCCGGCGGGCTGCGGCGCCCGCGGCGGAGCTTCCGCCGATCGAGGTGCCGCGGCATCCGCAGCACGACCGCCCGCGCTACTACCTGTCCTCCCTCGAGCCGAGCGGCGACTTCGACGAGGTCATCGTCGCGGTGTCCCACGCGGGCAGGCGGCGGTACTTCGCGACCCGCGACGGAGCGCGGCTCGCCGAGGTCGATGAGCGCGCGTTCGAGCAGCGCAGCGAGGGCGGCAGCCGTTCGCTGCTCGAACTCGACGAGCGCGAGCTGGGCGAGCTCGAGGCCGAGCTCCAGTTCGTGCGGCCGGTGCGCGGGCGCGACCCCATCGCCGAGGCGGAGGATTCCGCGGACGCCGAGGCGGAAGCAGAGGCGGAGGCGGCTGCGGCTGCGGCTGCTGCTGTGCTCACCTGGGCGGATGCCGCAGAGCCGACGGATGCCGCAGAGCCGACGGATGCTGCAGAGCCCGAGCCCGAGCGCTGGATCGACGCAGCACCCCTGGCCGAACCCGATTCCGTGGCGAACCAACGGGCCGGCGTCGCGTATGCGGACGAAGATTCGGACGGCATCGACGATTGGGCCGAGCCGACGGCGGTCGCAGGATTCGTGGCGGAATCGCCGGCAGCGACGCCCGATCCGGACCTGCCCGCCTACGAACCGATTCCGACGCGGGCGAGCGACCCCGAGCCGGCCCCGGAGCCGGAGCCGGAGCTTCAGCCAGAGCCAGAGCCCCAGCCCGAGTTCGATCCCGAGTCCGGGCTCGACCCTGAGCTCGACCCCGAACCAGGGCTCGACCCCGAGACCGACCCCGAGCCGGCAACCCCGGCCACGCCGGACGCCACCGACGCGCCCGTCGCCGAAGACGACGAGGATTGGACGATGGAGGAATTCGAAGCCGAGATGATGGCCACGACGACCGACCCCGCGCAGCCGTTCGAGCGGATCGACGCGGAGGCCTCCGCGCGGGTCGTCGTCGCGGCATCCGTGGCGCCCGCCGTCTTGAGCACCGCGGACCCGACGCCCGAGGTCGTCGCCGTGGCGCAGGTGTCGCTCGCGCGGGGCATCTCGTTCGTCGCCCACCGTGGACGCCTCGACAAGAGCGGCCTGCCGTACGTCGACCACCCGGGACGCGTCGCCGAGCGGTTCGACATCGTGGCGGAGCACGTCGAGGCGGCGGCCGCGTGGCTGCACGACGTGCTCGAGGACACGCCGATCACGGCCCAGGAACTGCTCGAGGCGGGCATCCTGCCCGAGATCGTCGACGTCGTGCGCCTGCTCACCCGCACCCCGGATGTCTCGCCCGACGAGTACTACGCGCGCATCCGCAGCCACCCGTCGGCGCTCGCCGTGAAGCTCGCCGACATCGACGACAACACCGCGCCCTGGCGCCTGCGCCGCCTCTCGTACGGCACGCAGGTGCGCCTCGCCGAGAAGTACGCCTACGCGCGACGCGCGCTCGGCGTCGACTGACACCGGACGCCGGACGCCGGGCGCCGGTCGCCGGTCGCCGGACGCCGGACGCCGGGCGCCGGTCGCCGGTCGCCTGTGGGTCCAGCCTCCCGCTCAGAAGCTCAACGCGTCCCACAGGTCGCGCAGTCGGAAGCGCGGCTTCGGCGGGCGGTTCGCGTCGAATGCGTCCTCGACGATGAACATGACGTCGAGCCGCCACCTCGGCGGGACCGAGCGCAGCGCGGCTTCGAGCGCGTCGCCGTCGCGGATCGAGCCCCAGGGGATGCGCTGGAGCTCGACGGCCGGAACCGCCCGATCACGGTACGCGGCCTCCTCGACGAGCCCGCCGGCGAGGAGCTCGCGCGCGAATGCGCGGAGCGTCTCGAGCTCCTCGTCCATCCAGTCGGTGTACCGATCGCGCGCGTCATCCGGGAGCCGCTCGATCATCTGCTGCACGCGATCGGCGACGACGCTCTCGCGCCACGCCACGGGCGCTTCGTGCAGCTCCGCATCCTCATCAGTCCACATCGTGCTCTCCCTCGGATCCCGTGTCCGCCGCGCCGGCAGCGTCGACACGCCGACCCGCGCCGCCCTTCACTGCAGCAATGCCGTGAGCACCGCCGGCACTGCCGGAACGAGCAGCAGAGCAACGGCCGCGACGGCCGCCACCACCGCGACCATCCACCCTCGTCGCCGGCTCCGCGCTCGATCGACCGCCGCACGCAGCCGCTCGAACGCCGAGTGATCGACGTCGTCGGCCTCCGGCATCCGCTTCCAGGTGGCCGGCTGCGCCGCGAGCGCCGCGAGGTGCTGCACCTGCGAGGGCCCGAGCGTGACCGGATGTCGCTGCAGCCACCGCACGAGCTCGGCCTCGCGCAGCACGACGACCTCGGTCGGGCGCTCGCGCACGGTCATCCGCCGCGCTCCGACCACCCCGATGATCGGCGTCACGTCGATGAGCGCCCGCGCCGCTGCCGACAGCAGCTGCGAGGTGCGCTTCGCCTCGTGCTTCGCGTTGCGCAGGTGGTCGGTGCGCTGGCCGTTCACGAGGATTCGGCGCCCGCCGATCCACACGTTCTGGCCGCGGTGGTGCTTGGTGTTGATCGTGAACACGCCGGCGGGCCCGATGACCACGTGGTCGAGGTCGCTCGATCCCGTGCCGACCGGCACCGAGTGCAGCACGTACCAGCCGACGCCGAGCCGATCCAGCCGCTTCGCGACATCCAGCTCGCCGAGGGCCCCGGTGAACCACGGCTCGGCCTCGCGCCCGAGCGGCGAGACGCCGAAGAGCCGCTGCACGGCCGTGTTCGGCGGCACGCTCGCCTGCACGCGCAGGCATTCCGCGATGACGGAGGTCGCGGGGCGACGCAGCCCGAGCGACTCGGCGACGGCGTTCTCGTTCACGTGCCTCCTGAATACGGTGGGAATCCTCCGTATTCTGGCAGCTGCCCACGACACCGCGCGCCCCGCGATCAGCCCCGGTCGTGGATGGTCACGAGGTAGCCGTCGGGGTCGGCGAAGGTGAAAGTGCGGCCGAAGGGACCGTCGACGGGTGCGGACGTGATCGTGGTGCCCGCGGCGACGAGATCGTCGTGCAGCCGCTGCGCGTCGTGGGCGCGAACCCAGAGGCCGACGCCGCCGCTGGGCTGGGCGAGCGTGTCGAGGTCGACGCCCGGCAGCGGCTCGCGCACGGCGAACGGGATGGGCTGCGTGGCGAAGACGACCGCGTGCGGGGGCGACGCCTGCGCGCGGGCGAGGCCGAGGTGCTGCTCGTAGAACGCCGCCGAGCGCTCGAGGTCGCGCACCTGCAGTGAGATGAAGTCGGGTCCGATCGTGGACATGATGTTGCCTCCCGTGAATGTCAGAACATTGACAATCAGCATTCTATGTCAGACTACTGACATGGGGGGATCTCGCTCGACCGTCGACCTCGACACCTCGCTCGGCTACCTGCTCAAGCAGGCGGCCAGTGCGCTGCGATCAGCGATGGATGCGGCGCTGCGGCCGCTCGGCCTGACCGTGCCGCAGTACGCATGCCTCGAACTGCTCGCCCAGCGACCCGGCTTGTCGAACTCCGAGCTCGCGCGTGGCGCGTTCGTGACCAGGCAGTCGATGAACGTGCTGCTGCAGGGACTCGAGCGCGACGGCCTCGTGTCCCGGCCCGCCGAGCCGCCGGCCGCCGGCCGTGCCCTGCCGGCGCAGCTGACCCCGCTCGGTCGGGAGCGACTCGAGGTGGCGAGCTCGGTGGTGCAGCAGGTCGAGGAGCGCATGCGCGCCGGGCTCGACGCGGACCAGCAGGGCGCGCTGCGGGCGCTGCTCACCGCCTGCGTCACCGCGCTGAGCGATTCCGCTCCGAAGTGATCGGCGGGCGTCCCGAGAACGAAGGATGCCTGCCTCCATCGGGCCGGTGGCGCCGCTACGGAGGAGGCGACGTCGCGCGATCCGGCGGGTCAGCCGAGCATCGCGAGGAACCGCCGCATCCGCCCGGCCATCTCGTCGGGCACCTCGGCGATCGCGAAGTGCCCGCCGGCCTCGAGCCGGTCGAACCATCGCAGGTCGAGGTAGTGCGCCGTGGCCAGCGACTCGGGGTAGCCGGCCTCGTGCCGCTGGATCCACACTGCGGCGGGCACGCCCGTGGGCGGGATCAGGGTGTCGGCGCCCTCGTAGTAGGGACGGAACGACGATTGGATCGTCTGGGTAACCCAGTAGATCATCGCCTCGGTGAGGATGCGGTCGCGCGAGATCCGCCGCTCCACGGCGGACGGGTCGCCGGGCGGGGTGTCGCTCCACTCGACGAGCTTCTCGGTGATCCAGGCGAGCAGGCCGACGGGGGAGTCGTTCAAGGCCGCCGCGAGGGTGTCGGGCCGCGTGCCCTGCACGTGGCCGTAGGCGCCGTCCGGTCCGAGCCGCTCGGAGAGGGCGTCGAAGAACGCGCGCTCGTCGGGGTCGGTGACGGCGTCGCGATCGGATCCGGTGGGGAAGTGCGCGTGCGTCGCGACGATGCCGGCGACGTGCTCGGGGTAGCTCGCCGCGATGAGGTCGCTCACGTTCGCCGTGACGTCCTCGCCGTAGGTGACGTAGCGTTCGTAGCCGAGCACGTCGGCCATTAGCCGGTGCATGGTGTCCGCCAGGCGCCGCTCGGTCATCGGGCCGTTCGCGTAGGGCGACGAGAAGGCGAAGCCCGGCAGGCTCGCGACCACGACGTGCACGTCGGGCAGCAGGTCGGCGAAGTCGAGCTGCAGCGCGAACGTGTGCGGCCAGCCGTGCATGACGAGCAGTGCGGGCGCATCGGGCCGCTCCGAGCGCAGGTGCACGAAGTGCACGCTGGCGTCGCCGACCTGCGCGATGAACTGCGGATGCCGGTTCAGCCACGCCTCGCGGGCGCGCCAGTCCCAGTGCTGCCACGAGTCGACGAGCTCCCGCAGGTACGCGGCATCGATTCCCGACGGCGGACGCCGGGGCGAATCATCGAGCAGCCGGGTGCGCGCCAGCCGCTCGCGCAGGTCGTCGAGCACCTCGTCGGCGACCTCAATGGTGAAGGGTTCCGGAGCCGTCATGATCCGACGCTAGGGGCGGCCACCGACACGCGCGCCGGCTCGGGCGCACGGGTGCGCGCCCGAGCCGGAGGCGGGTCTCAGCCGGAGGGATTGTCCACCGGACGACCGTGCTCGTCGACGGTGTCGGGCGCCCCGGGTGCATGGGGTGCCTGGGGCGCATCGGGCGCCTCAGGCGCTCCGCCCGATGCGGTGTCGGCGTCCTCGTTCTCGCCGGGCGTGCCGTGCGTGTTCTGCTTGTCGTCAGCCATGACTCCACGCTCGCGCCTGGCCACCGGGTGCACAACGGGTTGACACGTCGCACGCGCCCGAGCGCAGCGGGCGTCGACCGCGCGTCACCGGGTCGCGGCATCCGCTCGCGTCTGGTAGCCATGTGCACATGAGCGCCGCCGCAGCCAGGGCACGACCAGCGGATGCCGCGCCGGCCGGCCCCTGGTTCGTCGCGCTGCTGCGGGGTGTCAACGTCGGCGGCCGGAACCCGATCCGCATGCCCGAACTCGTCGACTGCTTCCGCGACGGCGGATACGGGAACGTGAGCACCGTGCTGCAGAGCGGCAACGTGCTGTTCCGCGCCGACGGCGTGACGGCGTCGCGGCTCGAAGCCGACGTCGAGGCGATCCTCGAGCGGCGGTTCGAGGCACCACTGCTCGTCGTGGTGCGGTCACGGGACGAGCTCGCACGCACGATCGATGCCGCACCCGCCGATCACGGGTCGGCGAGACTGCGCAGCGATGTCTTCTTCCTCAAGCGGCCGCTGACGGCCGAGCAGGCGCTCGCCGAGATGCCCGAGCTGCGCGAGGGCGTCGATGCCGTGGCGCCCGGCCCGGGCGCGATCTACTTCTCGCGAGTCGCCGCGCACGCGACGAAGACCCGCATCCAGCGCTTCATGGCGTTGCCGGTGTTCCAGCAGATGACCGTGCGCACGTGGCGCACGGTCATCCGGGTGCACGACAAGCTCGATGCTGCGAGCGGGGCGAGCGGGGCCGACGGGCGGTGACGCCCCGAAGCGCCGGCGCGACCCGGCTGCGTTCGGCAGTCGGGTCGAACCGCGTCACGCGGCGGCGGCGGTGGGGCGCACAGGCTTGCGGATGCTGCGACCGCGCGCAGTGGGGATCACCGGCGTGTGCCGGTTGAGGTCGGCCATGTCGAGGCTCAGCCCGGTGTTGCTCGACGCCGCCACCATGAGCGACTCGAGCCAGGCGCGGTCGAGCGGTTCGGAGCGCTGGTTGTCGGCTTCGGCGCGCACCGAGGTGCCGGGCGGGATGAGGAACTGGTGGTACCGGGTCGCGGGGTCCGCCCACGTGAGGAGCATCGTCTCGGTGCGGCGCAGCTTCGCGACCACGACAGCGAAGACGTGCTCGAGCAGGTCGTCGTCGAGGTCGACCGTGGCCTCTTGTCCGATGTGCAGTGTTCCCATGGCGACGCCTCCTGAGCGGTCGAGCGGGCTCATCCGTTGGCTCGTGACCGCTGGTTGAGTTGTCGCTGTGCAGCGAGTTGCTGCTCTTCGCAGTCTCACTGCAATGCCGATCGGCCACTAGGAGTTGACTTCACAGGCGATGTGTGGCCCCCGTTTGCGGGGCACGAGTCACATCAGGTCGAACGGCTCGAGCCACGACAGCTCCCACCACGGCCCGTCGAACTTCTCACCGGATGCCTCGGACTCGTCCTCGAGGTCGATCCGTCTGACCTCGATGCACACGTTCGTCCCGGGCGAGACGAGCACGTTCACGACCCGGTCGGGCGTGCGCACCACCTCCACGAATCCTCCGCCGGCGCGGACCTGCGAGGTGATCGTCCGCATCAGCTCTTCGCGGTCGTACTCGGCGGGCAGGAGGTACTCCCGCTCGCCGATCCTGATCGTGGCCTGCAGCATGTGCCCTCTTCCAGTTGCGAGCCAGTCTGCGCGCTGCGAGCACCGGTGCATACGCCCTTGACACGTCGACCTGTCGATACATGCTCGCGCGCGGGCGCGGCGCGCTGCGCCCCGCCGGCATCCCGGCGGGAGTACGCTCACGCGCAGCACCCTGTGCGGGTCGAGGAGCGAGCGCAGCGGCAGAGCAATCTGTGCGGGTCGGAGCGAGCGCAGCGAGCGTCTCGAGACCCGCGGCGTACACCCGGCGTACAAACGACACGCGGCCCCGGCCGCGACGAGGAGGCGGAGATGGTTCCCGAGATCAACTACTGGGCGGTACTGCTGGCGACCCTGTCGAGCATGCTCGTCGGCACGATCTGGTACGCCCGTGGCGTATTCGGCACCCGGTGGGCGAAGCTCGCGAAGGTCGACATGGACCGCCCGGGATCGAGCGCCGTGATGCCCATCATCGTGACGGTCCTCGTGAGCTTCGTCACGGCGTGGGTGCTCGCGGGCGCCTCCACGATCGCGTGGCACTTCTACGGCGGCAGCTACCTGATGTCGGCGCTGTTGACGGCGGCGATCCTGTGGGCCGGATTCACCGCCGCACGGTTCATCACCCACGACGCGTTCGAGGGTCGTCCGTCGTCGCTCACCGTGCTGAACATCGCACACGAACTCGTGACGCTCCTCGTCATGGGCCTCATCATCGGCGTCTGGCCTCCGGCCGGCACCGTCTGAGGTCGACTCGACGGTGCGTCGACTCGAACCTGACCGGACGGGTGAACCGGCGGGAGCACGCTCGGGCGCGCACGGCGATGCCGAGGCGCGCCGGCGTGCTGCCCGTGCCGCAGACCGCTCCGCCACGATCATCGGCCTGCTGCTCCTCGCACCGGTGGTGCTGTGGTTCGCGTGGCAGGGCGCCTGGATCGGCGCGAAGGTCGGGCTGTGCCATTCCAGCGCCTGCAGGACCAGCGCCATCGACACCGGCATGGCCGTCGCCGTGTACGGTCCCCTCATCGCGTGGGTTCTCGCGCTCGCCGCCTCGATCCTGCGGCTCGCGCTGCGACGCACGGCCTGGTGGATCCCGCCGGTCGCATTGGTCGTGGCCATCGTGGCCCAGCAGGTCGGAGGCTCGATCGCCGACGGATGGTGAGCGCCGTCGCCGGCGTGGGGGCTCGGCTGTCGAGATCGGGCTCCTGCGCCATGGCGGGCTTCGACGGCCGAACGTAGGATCGGAACATGGCCGGGTTCTGGGTCAGGCGCCCACGCGGTGCACGGGAACTCGACGTCGACGACGCCGAGCTGGCGAAGCGGGCTGGACTCGCCCTGGTCGCCGCCGACGAACGCCTCCGCGTCGCCGCCGAGGAACTTAGCTTCGCCGAGGCAGAGCTGGCGGATGCCGCAACGCAGCGCCTGCGCGAGTCGCTCGTCGCGTCGCGCGGGGTGCTGAGCGACGCGTTCCGCCTGCAACGGCTCGCGCACGGTGCGACGGCGGGCGCCGCCGGCGAGGTGCGGGCCCACTACGCCCGCATCGTCGAGCTGTGCGAGGGGATCGAGGGCGCCCTCGATGCGCAGAGCTTCGCGCTCGCCGAACGGATCGCACGGGCCCGCCGTGCGCCCGAGATCATCGACGGCATCCGCGGCGACGCCGCGCGACTGCGTGCCCGCATCCCGCACGCCCGCAGCACGGTCGAACGGCTCGCCGCCCGATACGCGCGCGAGGCGCTCGTCGACGTCGAGACGAGTCCCGCCGAGGCGGAGCAGTTGCTCGATCTCGCCGAGCACAGCGCGGGCGTGGCCGAGCGACGGCGTGCCGCGGGGCGGCTCGAGCAGGGCGACGTCGCGCTCGAGGCATCCGTTGCATCGATACGGCGAGCGGCGGCGCTGCTCGACGCGGTGGAGGACCTCGAGGTCGAGGCGCTGCGGGCCGAGGCCACGCTCGCACTCGTCGTCGAGGAGGCCCGAGGCGATCTGGCCGCCGCCCTCTCCGAGCCCGTTTCCCGCGACGTCGCGACCGCCACCGCGATCGCGGACCTGCAGGCTGCGCTGGCGGCCCTCCCGGCGGTCGGCGTCAACACCGACCCCGTCGCCCACCTCGCCCGGGTGCGCGCGGCGCGTGCGGCGCTGGATGTCGCGCTCGAGGCCGCCCGCGAGCGCGCGACGCATCCGCTTCCGCCCGTGGTCCACGTGCACCGCGCGATCCAGGATGCGGACCGGCAGCTCGACATCGCCCGCGACGCCATCGCCGGCCACCCGGGCTGGGTCGGTGCCGAGGCCATGGCGCTGCTGGCGCAGTCCGAGCACCTCCGGATCGATCTGGGTCACTACCTCGGCAGTTCCGCGGCGGCGGCGATGTCTGGGGGCTCCGGGGCGGCACGAGGAAACGGATCAGGACCGTCAGCGGCACCGGGAACGGCGACGATCACGGTCACCGACCTGGCCCACCGCGAGCGGGTGATCGCGATGGCCCAGCGGGCGGCATCCCTCGCAACCGAGTCACTGCTTCTGGCCCGTCGCGATATCGATGCGATCCGCTCGCAGGGCTCGGGGGAACCCCGCGGCATCCTCGGTCGGCGGTGAGGGCCGCCGGCGCATCGAGCACGGCAGCTGACCTCACCTCACCACCGCGGCACCCACCGCGACCGCACTTCGCGCCGCTTGGGCACCGCCGCAGCGACCGACCGCCCCTGCTACCCCTCAGCCTCGGCCCGCGCCTGGTCGATCATGCGCTGCGCGACATCCGGAACCGAGTTCGTCCACTGCCGCGGCGGCCGCTCGTACCCGCTCGAGGCGGGCCGCGGCGGGATGACGACCTCGATGTGCTCGACGGGCCCCCACGGCACCTTCGTGAGCAGGTGCGCGATCATGTTGATGCGCGAGCGGCGCTTGTCGTCGCTCTCGACCTCGAACCAGGGCGCCTCGGCGATGTCGGTGTGCACGAACATGGTGTCCTTCGCGCGCGAGTAGTCCTCCCACTTCGTGATCGACATGACGTCATTGGGGCTGAGCTTCCACCGCCGCATGGGGTCGTTGAGCCGCGACCGGAACCGTTCCTCCTGCACGACGTCCGACACGCTGAACCAGTACTTCAGCAGGATGATGCCGTCTTCCACGAGCATCCGCTCGAAGGTCGGCGCCTGGTGCAGGAACCGGTGGTACTCCTCGTTGGTGCAGTACCCCATCACGCGTTCGACGCCGGCGCGGTTGTACCAGCTGCGGTCCATGAGCACGATCTCGCCCGCCGCCGGCAGGTGCGACACGTACCGTTGGAAGTACCAGCGCGTCTTGTCGCGCGCGCTCGGTGTGGGCAGCGCCACGATGCGCGTGACGCGCGGGTTCAGGTACTCGGTGACCCGCTTGATCGTGGAGCCCTTGCCCGCGGCATCCCGCCCCTCGAAGATCACCACGAGTCGCGCGCCCGTGTGCTCGACCCACGCCTGCATGTCCACGAGCTGCGCCTGCAACGCCTTGAGCTCGCGCTCGTAGAGCTCCTTCGGCATCCGCTTGGTCATGCTCCACCCCCTCGGCTGCAGCCTAGGGCGGATGCCGCGCCGTGTCGCCGTCTCGCCGCCCCGCGTTGCGCTGTGTCGCTTGTCCCGCCCCGGCGCGGCGCCCCGCCGCCGGGCAATGCCGCGCCCGCGCCGCCGTGCCGCGCTGAGTCGCCGTGTCGTCGCTGGGGTCGGCGGGGTATCCGATGCGGCGCAGCACGTCGCTCACGATCGCCTCGATCGCGGTCTTCACCGGTGCCGCGGTCTCGGGATCCAGTCGGGCGTGCAGGTGCAACATGCCCGCGGCGTCTTCGCGGATCGTCAGCGACCGCTCCGCCCGGATCTGCTCCTCGCGCGGTTCGACCCCGTCGCGGTCGAGCCGCGCCTCGGCCTCGCGGACGCCGCGCACGAGCAGGTCGAGCGGCACCCGCGCAGCGAGGTCGACCAGCGCCGCCTCGGCAGTGTCGGCCAGCTCGGGATCGGCACGCAGGCGCACGCGGTCGAGCATCGAGGTGATGGCGGATGCCGCATCCACACCGATCAGGGCCGACTCGAGCGCTGCGGCGACGTGCTGATGCCGCGACGGCAGGCGATCACCGCCGAAGGTCTGCCGCTCGGCGGTGGCGGTGCCGACCGCGATGAGCTTCGCCGCGTCGCTTCGGGACGACCCGGTCGAAGCGGCGATCAACCGAACCGGATTGTGGAACCCCTGCGCCCTCGCGAGGCTGGATTCGCCCGTCTCGGTGCTCGACCGCTTCGACACCTCGGCGGCGACGCGCGCGAGGAGCGCCTCGGCATCTCGTCGCACCCGAGCCAGCACATCGGTGACGCGCACCAGCCCGGCGTCGCTCATCTGTGCGACCTCGACCTGAGTCGCGCCGCCGATCGCCCCGAACGCGGGCATCGCGCCGTTCCACGCCGCGCGCAACTCCTCGACGTCACGTTCGAGCGTGTGCAGCGGCTGTTCCATGTATCCATCCTGTATCCACCCACCGACATTCGAATGGCAGGGAAACAGAGCCTGACCAGCCATATTGCCTGTGAGGAGATCCCCGTGATGGCGTCCTGTGGAGGACGAGTGGATCATCGGCCGGCTTCGAAGCGGCTAGAGCCGAACGAGCTCGTCGACGCGCACGCCTAACGCCCCGCCCGACTCTGGAACTCACGTCGAACGTCGGCGGCCTGCTCGCCATCGAGCTGCCACCGCGTCTCGTTGCGCCCCGCGAGACGGCCGTACTTCGAGCGCAGGTAGACGCGGATGGTGCGCGGCGAAACGCCGAGTTCACGCGCGAGGTCGTTCGGGGTCACCGGGTTCGGATCCATGTCCGTGAACGTATCGGCACGCTGCGACGGCCGGATGTCGCCGGCTCCGGCTACCGTGATGGGCAGGTTCACGAGTGGCAGCTGTCGGTACCTGGCCGGCTGCCCGGCAACCCCCTCCGTCGAGCGGGTGCCCCAGGGGAAGAACCGGCCCGCGGCATCCGTCTCGGGCAAGTCGACGGAGGTGACGCGCCTCCGAGCGAGAGGAGCGAACCATGCCCGCTGACGAGTACTTCGAGGCTGCCTTCGACCAGATCCGTCGGATGTCGCCGGGCGACCCGCGGAACGAGCGGAGCCCGTGGGGGGACATTCCGCGGGAGGACCGACCGGCGTGGTGCCGCGCGATCCTCGCCTTCCCGACGCACTTCCCCGGGGCGACGGTCATGACGTTCGCGGCGCGGGAGATCCGCTCGGGCGGCGTCGCGACGCTGCATGCCTGGGCGGAGCAGGCGGCCGCGTTCCACCGCATCGGCTGCACGGCCGCCGACTGGTACCTGCTGCGCTTGTGCGTCGACCGGCGGCTCGAGCGGCTGCTCGCCCGCGAGGATGGCCGGTTCGTGATCGACACCCAGCGATCCGGCTATCGCTCCATCGCCCTGATCGCCGAGCACTGGACGGACTGGCTCCCGCTGCTCGCCTCCGGGCTCACGCCGCTGCGCGCCCTCGACCTCATCGTCGACGGGGACCGCCGATCGTGGCCGGGCGGCCGCGTGATCGACGGCGATGGCAACCTGATGGCGTCGGCGTGAGCTGAGGGCGCGGGTGGTCGCCTCCTGCCCCGCTGCGCGAGGCGGCCACCATCACCCACCCATCAGCTCCGTCCGGCGCCGCCGCCGCGGCATCCGCTCGCCTCGCCTACGGCACGTTCGTGAACGTCGCGTTCGGATACAGGAAGCTCGGCGACACCTGCAGCGTGAGGGCGCTGGGGTCGTCGACCGACCAGGCGACCCGCCAGCTGATCGATCCGCCCGGCTCGACGGTGGTGGCCGGGGGGAAGCCCACGTCGTCGCCGGGGCCGAGCGGGTCGTTGCCGAGGTCGACGATCTGGCTCACCTCCTGGTCGCCCGACGAGAAGGTCGGCAGCGGCAGCGCCTCCAGGTCCGCCGTGGAGTTGTTCGTGAGCGTGAAGGTGAACACGACGTTGTTCGACCGGGTCGCGCCGACCGCGAACGCGCTCGGCGTGTACGGCTCGGGCGCGGAGACCGTGAGCGCGACGCCGTCGTCCCAGGTCATCGTGTCGCCGAAGGCGAGGGTGGCGGTGCCGGTGCCGCTGTCGGGTGCCCCGGGCTGCCCGGGCTGCCCGGGCTGCCCCGCATCGGGCCCCTGCCCGGCATCGGGCCCCGGCCCCGCGTCATCCGGCCCCGGCAGCGGCAACCCCGGGACATCCGGAATCGCCTCGTCGATCCCGTCGATCGCGCTGCCGATCGACCCGATGACGAACATGACCAGCATCACGATGCCGACGACCGCGGCGACGATCGACACCAGCAGCCCGGTGACCGCCGGCCATTTCGCGCCCCGCAGGAACAGCCCGATGATCGAGAGCACGAACGCGACGGGCACCAGGATCCACGCGAACCCGCTCACGGCGGGGGTGAACACGACCGCGAGCCCCGCGATCGCGACCACGAGCGCGATGATGCCCACCACGGGCGGGCCAGGATTCGCCGGCTCGGGGTACGACGGCGCTGTGTTCGACGGCTGGGTGAGCGGATGCCGCGGCAGCACCGTCGTCGCGGGCGCGCCGTAGCTCTCGGTCGGCGCCTCGCGGTTCACGCCTGCGGCAGCCTGCGGCGCGGACGGGTCGCCCCACCCCGCCGACCCGGTCGGGCCCCCGCCGTAGCCGGACCCCGCGGCATCCGACCCGCGCGAGCCCCAGACGAAGGGGATCGTCGGACCGTCATCCCCCGCGGGCAGCACTGCGGTGACCGCGGTGTCGGTGTCGCCCTGCGGTGCCGGCTGGGCCTCGGAGCCGGGCGCCACGTACTGCGTCCAGGCGTCGCCGTCCCAATACCGCCGCGCTCCGGACCCGTCTTCGTACCACCCAGCGGGTGCCCTCGTCGGGTCGCTCATCTCTCGATGGTGACAGAGCGGGAGCTCCATCGCATCGTTCAGTTCCGCACCCACAGCCGCCACCCAGCACCACCAATAGGATCGAAGGCATGGCCGGACTCTGGGGCAAGCGAAAGCGCGTTGATCCTGAGCTCGAAGCCCAGGATGCCGACCTGGCGAAGCGGGCTGGATCGGCCCTGGTCGCCGCCGACGAGCGCATCCGCGTCACCACCGACTAGCTCGTGTTCGCCGAGGCCGAGCTGGGGCACGACTCGACCGCAGAGCTGCGCATGTCGCTCATCGCGGTTCGGCAGCATCTGGGCGAGGCGTTCCAGTTGAACCAGCTCAATCACGACGAGATCCCCGACACCGCCGAGGAGCTGCGGGCCCGCAACGCGCGTATCGTGCAGCGCGAGTGGGCCGAAGACGTGCTCGATGAGCGCACCTCCGCCCTCGCCGAGAAGGTCGCGCGAGCGCGTCGGGCTCCCGAGATCATCGCCGGCGTCCGAGGAGATGCCGCGCTGCTCCGCTCCCGCGTCCCTCACGCCCGTGACACCGTCGAACGCCTCGCGGCCCGCTACGCGCCCGAGGCGCTCGCCCCGGTGGAGCCCAATCCCGCCGAGGCCGAGCAGCTGCTCGGATTCGCCGAGCACAGCGCCGGGGTGGCCGAGCGCCGCCGGCAGGCCGGGCAGCGTGAGCAGGCCAACCTCGCGCTCGAGGCATCGACGGAATCGGTGCGCCGGGCGGCGGCGCTCCTCGACGCGGTGGAGACCTTCGAGGTCGAGGCGCTGCGGGCCGAGTCCACGCTCGCGGCGATCGTCGAGGACTCCCGCGGCGACCTCGACGTCGCGCTCAAGGAGCCGCACTCGCCCGGTGTCGCGACCGCGATCGCCAACCTGCGGGCCGCGCTCGCGTCCCTGCCGCGGGCTGGCGCCAACACCGACCCGTTCGCCCAGCTCAATAGCCTGCGCGAGGCGAACGCGGGGCTGAATGCCGCGATCGCCGCGGCCCGCGAGCGCGCGGCGCGGCCGATCCCGCCGCTTGAGCACGTGCGGCACGCCATCGACGACGCCGACCGGCAGCTCGCGGTCACTCGCGACGTCTTCAATGGCTACCGTGGCTGGATCGGCGCCGACGCCCGCACCCGACTGGCCGAGTCCGAGCGCATCCGGATCGACCTCAACCGCTTTCTCGAGATGCCTGCGGCGGCCGTCACCGTCATCGATGAGGACCACCGAGAACAGGCGATGGCGATGGCGCGGCGGGTCGCGTACCTCGCGGGCGAGGCCCTGCTGCTCGCGCAGCGCGACATCGACGCATCCCGTCCGCAGGACCCGGGTCAGTGGGGCGGCCAGGGCTGGGGCGGCGGGCGACGCAGCGGCGGGTCCGACATGATGGGCGGCATCCTCGGCGGCCTGGTCATCGGCAGCATCCTCGACGGCTTCATCGACTAAGACGGATGCAGCATGGCAGGTGCCTGAGCCCACGCTGCGCCATGTCGTGGCATGCGCGACCGGTTCCCCATTCCGCAGCGCGCTCCGAGTGGCGAACCTACGATGGAGCATGGCCGCGTTCCGGGTCGGGAGCAGACGCGGTGCGCAACAATTCGCGTCAGGGCCGACGAGGTCGGCCTCGCCAGGGCTGAGCGGGGTCTGAAGCGATGAGGCAGCCGATCGAGGCCTTCGTCGCGGTGCGCATCCAGCTGAACGATGCGTTCCGGTTGAACCGGCTCAGTCACGACGTTAGCCCGGGCATAGCCAACGAGGTGGGGCCCGTTACATGCGCATCGAGCGGTGCGAACGGGCCCTAGGCATCCTCGATGAGCAGACCTCGGCGCTCGCCGCGCGGATGACGCGCGCGCGGCCGCCCCGAGATCATCGCTGGCGTGCGAGCAGGTGTCGCGCATCTGTCCATGCATCCCACACGCCCACGAGACCGTCGACCGCCTCGCCACCCCGAGCACAGCGTGACGTGGCCGAGCGGCGGCGTGAGGCCGAGCAGGCGAATCTCGGGCTCAAGCCATCCGTTGAATCGGTACGTCGACGGGCGAGTCTTCTCGACTCGGTGGAGACCTTCGAGGTAGACCGCGTTCATGCAGCCGGATAGTCAGACGCGGCAAGTGACTGCGTGGCTAGGCGAACTCTGATCCTCCAAGGTGCTCTGTCTTGAGACCGATGGCCTCGGCGCACGCATCCAAGAACGCCGCGTTCGTTAAGAACCATTCGCGCCCGACCTCGCCTTGGCGGCTAAGGCGGGTGCGGCGAGGATTGTCGTGGCCGGCCGTGCTGAGGAGGCGATGAAAGAGTCGTTCCACTTCTGCCGTGCTTCTTTCACCGGACCCGTACACGCGCAACAGTGCTAGCGGTTCCGGCATGTGCGTTCGCACGCCCTTGCGATAGTCGTCAATCCTTCGGCCGACAGATTCGGCGCGGCCGACCTTGATTAGAAACCGGTCGTCATCCGCAGGATGTTCGATGTACCACCCGTAGGAAAATGCGTAAATTCCGGGCAAGTCGAACAATCGGTCGGTAGCCTTCGACACTTCGCGTTCGAGGTTCTCCTCTTCCTCGCTCTCCGTCGCTTCGTCGGATGACTGTGACTGTTCAACGCGGCGCTCGGCATCCCGAAGTCGTTCTGTCAGTAGCGCGAGCGCCTCAGCAGAGAGGACGCCGCGTCCAGCCCTCGTAAGCGATCGCAGGGTTGACGCGATGGACTTGATCATGGAAGGCGATGATGAGTACTGGCCATCGATGGCGGCGCTAAGGACTGCTTGAGCGTTGTACACCCAGCCCGTCGTCGCGACGTTATGGAGTTCGGAGAGTTCGCTCGGGTTCAGTCCTTGCTCGAGGCCCCGAAATGCGTCACCCAGCCTAGTTTGGTCCTCGCGGATCAAGTCGCGGATCTCGTCGACAGGAGCGACCGGCTGTGATTGCGATTGGTCCTCCGGCGCGAACACGTCGACGAGTCGATCGGCAGACTCCTGATGTAACTCATGCTCAGACATACCCACATCATCCGACAATTGTCGCGGCGCGACGAGCGCGCCCAGGAAGCGCGGCGAACGGCGGATACACGGTTCGCGAGCTCTACGTATCACGTGATGCTCTCGCACTGAACCAGAAGGTCACGGAGGCGAGCGAATCGCCAGCGGTTCGAATCGCGGAAGGCGGCGGCGCACCCGTTCGGTTAAGGCGAAAGGCATTGTGGGCGATCCCGCGCAGTGCCTATCCCTCGGAGGGGTCCAACTCATCGGCAATTGTGGTGAACGGTACGAGCTCCTCACCTGGATCCACATCAAACTCTTGATCGTTTGCGCCTGGAGTAGGCGGCTCGGCCAAGTCGTATTCCGGGCGGACCCAGATCGAGGTAACCAGCGCCGTAAGATCACGAGCGCGCGCCTGGATAGCCGACGCACCCCAGTGATCATTCCCACCAGTCTGAAGCTGGTACCTCGTGGCCACGTCTCTTGTGATCTTGTATGGGGACTCTTCATAGAGTTCAGCCTTGCTCGCAAACCGCCGGGCTCCCAGCGCCGAGTTCTCCGATGGTGTCACGATCGTAAGGTTCGGCAGGGTGTGCAGCCATCGGCTCTGAACCTCCTGAAAGTCTTCTCCAATGTCAGCCAGGTCGGAAATCCATTCAATCGCTTCCCTGCTCTGTGGAAGGATATGTTCGATGGAATCGTCCGTTTCGCCATAGTTGAGCACTGTTGAAGGCGCCAAGGCGTGGTCCATCGTCGAGAGAATCAGCATCCGCTGCGCAGCTTTTTGACTGTGGTAGAAGTCCTCTTGCTCTATTCCGGCAGCAACCACGGCATCGGTTGGCCAGTCGCGCTGGTTGTGGATCATGCTCATCTGTAGTCTGTGCAGCCGATCTTCAACCCCGGATAGGTCCCCATGTAGGCGTGAAAGCATCGATCCGAATATCGAGCTAAGGGTGTTCGTCGGCAGTCCTGCCAAGAGGCGGCGAACTAGCAGGCTTTCTATCCAGCCGATGGCCTCGACGACTTGGTAAGTGTTGAGGTGACCCAAGTGGCGCTGTTCCAGCAGCCACATGGCGAGCGGGTATGCGGTAACGCCGCCCGCCTTTGTGAGCCGAGCGAACGCGCGACCTAGCCCCGCATTGGACTCCCGCTCCGGGTGAACGATCGCTGCATATAGTGCCGACTTGCGCGCGAGGCTCTTCAAATACGCCTCCGTCGCCTCAGGGGTTCCGCCTTCAAGGCGAAGTTCCGCCTGCACCGTGCGATAGGTCCGTTTCTGGAGGATATTCGTTCCCCTGCTGACAACTTCCGCCCAGATCAAGCCCTCGACTTGTTCGGGTCGATGAAGATTCCTCTCGATTAAGCTCCAGTGTTCGCCTAACGCCGCCTCTGCTTTGCTGCCGAGAAGCATGAATAGGTAATTCCGGAGAAGGTCGAGCTGCGTAAGCGGCCGGCCCTTAGCGTTGAGGGATTCAAATATTGAGTTGACGTCGTCGAGGTTGGCGGTTTCGATAGTAATGAGGGTCAGTCGCCTAGTTATCACCTCCTCGATGATCTCGAGATCAAGTGGAAAGCAGCCTGCAAATCTCACAAGCTGCGGCGCCTGTTCTGCGTTTACTCCTTGGCGTCGCAGCTCGGTGTGGAAGAACTTGTACGCCTGCAACATTCGCTTCGAATCAATCTCTGAAAGCCCTATCGATTCGGGCGAAAAGCTTCTTGCGCCGTCGTAGTCAATAATCGCTTCGAAAACCCTGCGATCCGCAGCGAGAGGAACCAGACGGAGCCTGTCAGAGCCAATCTCGTCTTCGTTGACAAGGTACCGGCGGTCGACACGCGCCCTTGCCGACGAGGCGCGTGCCTCTCGCTCCTCCTTGGTGCCGCGGGCATTCAACTCGCTACGCGATCGGACATCGCGGAGTGCACAAAGCAGCAGCAGCAGGGTGGTAATCCGCTGTTGGCCATCAATGACGTCGGAGCGTGGAACCCCGAGTGCGCTCGGGCCCGCTAGAACGACGGTGCCTAGGTAATGCCCAGGAACGCTTTGCAGCTTCTTTTCCCTTTCGGGGTCTGACCAGATGCCGGATAGGCGATCGTACTGATCCAAGATGTCCAACCAGAGAGTCTCGCGCTGTTCCTTTTCCCACGAGTACGCACGCTGAAAGGGCGGGACGCGGTACTGCCTTGGTCCCTTGATTAGACCAAGGAAATCAGTAGTCTTGCTTTCCACAATGCTCCCTTTCGATGGCTGCCCTCGAATCGGATCGTAGGCGCTCCGAATTGTACGCATGGCGAAGCCGTTATTGGCGGAGCCGCCCTGGCCGCCGGTTCTTACACACGCTGGTGAAGCCCTACTGGACCCCGTGGGCCGGCCAGGGCGCCCTCCTCGTGGGTCGGTCCAGGGCGCCCATCCCGCCTCTTCAACGTGAAGACTCGTTGGGTAGGGCACCGGTATGGTTGCTCCATCGACTGCTTTCTGACCGGCCGATATGAGTAACTGGCCGCTATGAGTAAGGGTCGCCCGCTCAGTGTTGGAGCGATAGGCCAAATGCCACGAGGGGACGAGGTGAAGCCTGTGGCGAACGTCACCGACGGAACATCGGCATTGGAAGACCCGGAGAAGACACTCGCGCAAAGCATCGCCGATATGCTGTCGCGTCCTGATTTCCTGCTTCCCTTGGTTGCCGCAGAGCGCCAATTCCGGGACCACTACTACGGTCTAAACGCGGCCGCGCTGCTTGAAGATCTGTTCTTCGACGCACTTGGAAACTTCCTGCGTCAGACCCGGCCCGAGGCGCGTTTACGGCGGCCCGCCGCCGGCCAAAAGGGATGGGATTACAGCTATGACGACCTGAGCGTGTCGCATAAAGTGGGTCAAAAGATTGGGCCGCTCGCTGCTATCTGGGATGCCACTAAGGTACATGACGGGACCTGGACTTTTGAGTTCCCGATAGTCTACGTTTTGGGCAAGAGTCAGCCGGCAACCAAGATTGCAGTTGGCTTGAAGGACGGAACGCGGATTGAAGCACGATCCGTGGGTGAATTGGGCCGAGGCACGAGCCTCCGTGGCGGATCCCTACTGATTGTTCGTTGGCCCGCAAGTGGTGAGCCTGTTGAGCTCTTGGACGTAATCAATTCTCGCCCAGGCCAAAGTTCTTCCGACGTCCTCCCATTCGCTCGGGTCTGGGGTCATGTTGCAAGGGCCGTGGCCCGGGGAGTTCCCGCCAACGAGATCGACGTGCTCCGCATCAAGGGGCGTGATGCTGGGGCGGTTGCTGACGATCCCGACTGCCTGGAATCGCTTTCGGTAAACTTCCGTGGGGGCGTCTACCTGATCGGTGTCGAGGACCTTAAGGAACTGCCCGTCGTCAAGAACAATCGTGCGATTCTGATTGACACACCCGTTGTGCAGAGGCTTCTCTCCACGACCCACGCGGCGGGGGCATTCTCTCCGTTGCCGTTGTGGTACTGGCTCTATTCCTCGGATCGTCCGCCAGACATGTACTCCGCACAGCGGTCGGAGTACGACACACGCTTCCACGCACGAGGAGCCGTGGAGGAGTCGTAAGCCCATACTGAGGGCTAGCCAGCGATGCTGCGTTCAGAAGTACTGCCCTCGAAATACGTGTTCGAGTGAACTCGTAGAAGCTCTTCGGCAAAGCCAGGGGCCACGTAAGCGTTCAGTCGCAAAATGAGATCTGGCTGATGCTTTACGTTCTGATGATCACGCCCCGCGTTGCGTTTCACTACAATATTGGACCCCTCGGATTCGAGGAGAGCGGCCGTCAACGTGGCCGATGGCGCAAGGTTGTCTGGAATCGGAACCGATCGGAGCACTCCGCGGTTGAGCGTGATGCCGCCGTCGTGAATCCGCCACCACCAGTACGCAAGCGACGAATTCAGAACAACGTACGCAAGGTCACGGTCCTCCTCGCTTCTGAAATGAAGCGTGTGCGACCCTGCCCGATCAATCTCTCGCATGACGGCGGACAGGTAGTAACGGGGGGTCGAGGCGACTGTGAGTTTGTATGGCGAATAGTGATCGACCAGCAAGTCCTTAATCGATCGCCTCGATTCACTGATCTCTTGGAAGAGGGCGGTGAGCGAAGCATCGATCTTTCGGAACGCGACGAGGTCTTCCACGAGCGGTGCCAAGTGCTGGTGTGCCGACGCGAACATCTGCTTTCGTTCAGAAGCACGCCATCGAAGCAGCGGCGTTATGCGACGACGAATGGGTCCGTGTCGGAGCGCAACAGTAATCGCGGCACGAGTGCTGTTTACATGATTCGAATTTTGGGAACCGAACTTAACGCCCCGGAACATGTTGTCAGGAACATTATCGAAGCAATAGATATCGATTCGACTGAGGTTTGAGAGCATCAATGCTCTAAGCGATCGGAATTTCCGTCCACCGGTGAAACTCTGCGGTGTGATTGAGACGAATCCGTTGCTCGCCTCGATCACCCGTTCCAGGAAGTACGCATAGAGATCCCTGGCGTCGCTTGTCTTGAAGCTCCGGTTCGCCGGTACCACCACATAAGGCGGATTCAGAATGGCGTACTCAAACGGCGGGAGCGCTTCGAATAACGCATTGAGTACAAACGCCCGGGCAGACAACTTCTCGAAGACATCTGCCGCCGTTCGCTCGAACTCGAGAGTCAGCAAGATTCGCGCTGAAAGCAGCGCCAGTGGGTCTTGGTCTACCAAGACAAGCCGATTCCGAACAAACTCCTCAGGATCGTCGTGGGCACGTGCGAGCCAGAAGCTCAGGTTTCCGACACCGCAGCATGGGTCAAGCCATCGACCATTCCGCCCAATCTCTACCGCTTTCGTAGCCATAAAGACTGCGACGTCGTCCGGTGTGAAGTACTGCCCGGCGAGCTTCCGTTCCTGGTGATTTACGTGAGCCAGGAGGTATTCGTAAAGCACGGAGACTTCTGTGAGAGATCGTTCTCGCAAGAGATCCTCACTCGTCACCGGGGTGATGTCGAGCTCCCTAAGTATCAAAGCGAGTGATGCCGGCTCTTCGCTGGCAGCGCGATTCGCGAGCAGTGACCGCCACGTTGCCTCGAACCCGAAGCGCTCAACGAGCGACTCAAGTTTCGCTGCTGCTTCCTTGACACCCGGCCTAAGGGATGCGTACGCCTGCCCTGTCATGCCCTCAAACCTACCCGCGCCCGGCGACCATACATTGCAGGCTGGCGACGATGTGTGGGCTGGACCCTTGGCTGTGTCGGCGGGGAGAGTCAACGGGGAAGATCGCCTATAGCCCACACCACTCGCGCTGTAGGCGCAGTGCCGCCGGAGAAGGCGCCCTGGAACCCTGCGGGAGATTTGCTCTCTTCCCAGCGAGCGAACGATAGGTCTCGTCGCCGACTGTGGGAGCGATCAAGACTTCGAACGTTTCCTCACCGAGGGCGAGCAATCCAGTGTCCCAGAGGCGGTGAAGGTCGATTCGAAGAGCGATTCCGTTAGGTACAACGTCGGAGTTGGCCCCCTTGAACGGTCGAATGTGGGCTGCCTCCAGAACCTCATTCTCGCGACATCCGGTGATGGCGCATTGCCCTCGATAGGCATCCAGCACGGCGTCGCGGAAACGTCCCTGACCTGGGCGGCGGACCACATTTTGGAGCGCGAACCGGCGTTCGTCCAGTAAGTCTCCCTGCGCAAAAGGATCTGGCAGCTCGACGGCGAGATCTCCAATGTTGATGTCTACGCGCAGTCGAAGGGCAGCGGCTCCTCGATCCAACGGTATCGCTGCATAACCGCCCCTCAACACGCCCTCTAGTAGCCTTTCTAGGGCATTGTCAGTAACCGTGGACCCGGTCGATAGGTACTCTGCTGGCATGGGGGCACCGCCGAAGAGCAAACGGTGCGCATCGTGAAGAATTTCGTACTTCGTCATGTCGGCGGCATTTTCGAGTCCGAGGGCGTTCGCCAAGTCAACGAGGAACGGCTTCTCAACTGTGCTACCGCGCGAGCAATCATGGTGCGGAAACTGCAGGGCCTCCGATAAGGCCGCCATCGTCCTTCGTTCCGGCGAGCGTTCGACCAGCGGCAATGGAGTCTCCTCATCATTCGTGGGTAGTCACGAATCATAGGTGTGTAGTCGCGAAGTCTGAAACCGCCTGAAACGGTCCCTTTTGATCCGATACTGCATCAGACCTCCACGGATTGCGAGGACGGCGCGGACCGTACCAACTCGTTGCTTCCGGCGCCGGCGCTCGGAGCAGTCGCGCGGCGGGAGCGGGCATCGCGCGGCGTCAACGTGGTGCGCGGGCGGAGCGAGTCGAGCCTGCGGTGAGAGGAGGCGTTCCTCGACGGGCTCGTGACCTCGGCGCTGCTGCGCTACCTGGCCGTCGCGCACTACGGACACGGCCGCGGCGCCTGGCGGCAGAGCGAGTACCCGCCGCACTGGCGGCCAATGGTCGTCGACACAGTGGTCGCCGAGCAGGACCGGCTCGCGGTGCTCTGGTCCCGGCGCCGGGAGGGGCGGAGGCGCTGGAGCGCGAACTCGAGGAGCTGCTCGAGGACCTCGCGCTTGGGCTCCTCGAGGAGCTGTACCCGGGTGCGCTCGGCGACGACTAGGGCCGGTGTCGCCCTCGGCGCTGAGATGCACGCGACGTGAGCCTGCCATGACTTCGACGCGTAGGCGCGAGCGACTGTGTCGTAGTTCCTCGCTCGCAGCCACCACATCGCCGACTAAGTGCAATCGCCTGGGCGCAACCCCGGTGCGGCAGCGCACGCCCCGAACTAGCCTGAACAGACCGACCGAGGAGGATCAGCATGAGCGACACCACGGGGCGCGACGACCGGGAATTCGCCGACGTGTCGAGCGAGCAGGAGCGGCTGCGAGCCGAGCACGACCGGGAGCTCGGGGTCGATCCGTTCTTCGAGGGAGCGAACATCACCGAGAGCGACGGACCCGACCTCGAGGGCGGCAACGACCTCGACACCGGCGGCGGGCATCGCACGCCGCGCGAGGGCGACTGACGCCGGCTCAGCGAGCGGCGGGCATGTTGCCCGTCGGTGTCGCGAGTGCCGCGGGGTCGCCGTGCGGTGAGGTCGCGGCTTCCGTTGCGCCCGCGGCATCCGTCGTCACCGCTCGCTCGGCCCGAGGGCGCCGGCCGGTGAGCCGACCTCGATGCGGTCCTCGAGGTAGAACCGCGACAGCCGCACCCGCAGCCGCTCCGCGAGCGAAATCCGCCCGCGCTCGTCGGGGCGCAGCTCGAGCGGGCGCGGAGCGTCCGTCACCTCGATGCGCCGGCGCTCGGCCTCGCCGACCGGGCGATGCACCTCCACGTACTCGCCGCCGGGCAGGCGCACGATGCGCCCGGTCTCGGCGCCGTGCAGCAGCACCTCGCGATCCTTGCGCTGCAGGCCCAGCGCGACGCGGCGCGCGATGACGAACGCGATCGCCGGGCCGAACACGAGCAGCGCCTGCAGCACGGCGATCACGTGCTCGATGGTCAGGTGGAACTGCGTCGCGATCAGGTCGGCACTGCCGGCGGCCCACAGCACGCCGTAGAAGACGATGCCGGCGACGCCGATCGCGGTGCGGGTGGGCGCGTTGCGCGGGCGGTCGAGGAGGTGGTGGTCGCGGCGGTCGCCCGTGATCCACTCCTCGACGAAGGGGGAGGCGGCGACGGCGACGAGGAACAGGGTCACGACCGCGAGGGGCACGAGGATCGCGAGCGTCCAGGTGCGGTCGAGCCACACGACCTCCCAGCCGGGCGGCACGAGCCGCAGGGCGCCGTCGAGGAAGCCCGTGTACCAGTCCGGCTGGCTGCCTGCGGATGCCGCGGCCGGGTCGGCCGGGCCGTACGACCAGATCGGGTTCACCGTGACCGTCGCCGAGACGAGCAGCAGCAGGGCGGTGACGATCGCGAACAGGGCGCCGGCGCGCGCGGCGGCGGCCGGCAGCATCCGCTCGCCCACGATGTTCGACTCGGTGCGCCCGGCGCCCGGGAACTGCGGCGGCCGGTGCTGCAGCGCCGCGAGCCCGCGCAGCGCGACGAGCGCGATGAACAGCACCGGCACGACGGCCACGTGCAGCGGGTACAGGTGCTCGATGATCGCGCCCGGGAATGACCCGCCGAACAGCAGCGACGCGAGCCACGTGCCCACGACCGGGACGCCGAGCGCGATGCCCTCGGTGATGCGCAGGCCCGTGCCCGAGAGCAGGTCGTCGGGCAGGGCGTAGCCGCTCCAGCCGCCGGCGAGGGCGACGACGAAGATCAGGAACAGCAGCACCCACATGCCCCGGCGCGGCCGGCGTAACGCGCCCGTGAAGAACGTGGTGACGAGCTGCATGATGATGGACGCCGGCAGCAGCAGCGCCGCCCAGTGGTGCGCCTGCCGGATCAGCAGGCCGCCGGGAATGTCGAACGTGATGCCCATCGTCGACGCGAACGCCAATGAGACCTCCGCGCCGCGCAGCGGGGCGTACCCGCCGGTGTAGGTCGTCGTCGCGCCCGACGGCGTGTACCAGAACATGAGCAGCACGCCCGTGACCGTGACGACCGCGATGCAGGCGAGGGTCACGACGCCGAAGAGGTTCGTCCAGTGTCGCGGCACCGTGCGGGCGCGAAGGGCGGCGCGGATGTCGGTGACGCTGCGGCCGAACAGCGTGGCGCTCCCGATGCGGGCGGCGAGGCGGTCGGTCACCGGGGCGCGAGGTGGACGGGTGTGGGTGCCGGTGCCGGTGCCGGTTCGGGTGCCTTCGGTGGTGCGGGTGTCCTCGGTCGCCGAGCTGCGCATGCGCTCCTCCTGACTCGTCGTTCACTCCATACGACCCCGCAGGGTGGCGATATGTGACATCCGTCGGGTGCGCTGGGTGCGCTGGGTGCGCTGGGTGCGCTGGGTGCGCTGGGTGCGCGATCGCGGGGCCGACGTGGCCGGTGGGCGCGGCGACCAGCCGCGGCATCGGTGACCTCGGTACCGTGCCCGCGAGATCTCGGTAGCCGATGCGGATTCGCGCGAACCGCTGCGAGAGGAGTGTGGACTCAGGCCGGGAACCCGGCCACTACCACCGGCACCCGAAGGGATCGGAATCATGGACCTCGCACACGACTACCTGGCGGGCGCGACGCATGCGCGCAACGCGGCGGCAGCGGACCGCATCGCCGCGTACCGCCGCAGGGTGGCGGAGCGTCGGGCGCTCGAAGCCCGGGCGGTCGAGAACGGATCGCCCGACCGCGCGTCGGGCCAGTCGGTCGACTCGTCGTGGTCGCGGGCGGTGCGAGCGCTCGCACCGAGCGCATCGCTCGGGCGCGACGCGCTGCCCGGTCGGCCGTGACGGCGGGCGCCGACATCCCCGCAGAGGCCGCCTGACGACTCCGACGGGCAGCGCCGGGCGCGGCCAGCGACCCCCGGCCGACCGCCGCGGACTGTCACAGCACGATCGCGAGCGCGAACCCGTCCCAGCCCTTGGCGCCCACGGTCTGCAGCGCCGTGGCATCCACTCGCGGGTCGCTGCCCAGGAGTTCGAGCCCGCGCTGCGTGCCGATCACCATCGAGTCGCGGCTGCCCGGGTCGGCGACGTCGCCCGAGCGGCCGATGTTGTCGACGACGATGACGGTGCCCGGATGCCCCAGCCGGATCGCCCAGTCGAGGTAGATCGTGTTCGACTCCTTGTCGGCATCGATGAACACGAGGTCGAAGGGGACGTCACCGCGCTCGGCGATGCCCGGCAGCGAATCGGCGGCGCGACCGACGATGATCTCGACCTGCTCCGACACGCCCGCCCGTTCGAGGTTGGCGCGGGCCACGTCGGCGTGCCGCTGCTCCAGCTCCAGGGTCACCACGCGGCCACCACGGGGGATGCCGCGGGCGAGCCAGATCGTCGAGTAGCCGCCGAGCGTGCCGATCTCGAGCACGTGGCGTGCGCCCGTCATACGTGCGAGCAGGTGCAGGAGCTTGCCGGCGAGCGGCGTGACCTCGATCGCGGGAAGACCAGCCGCGAGCGAATCGGCCCGCGCTGCGGTCAGCGCGGGGTCGTCGTCGAGCAGGGTTGCGGCGAGGTAGTCGTCGACGCGGCGCCAGTTGTCGGGAGTGGGGTCGGCCATGCGGCCAGCCTCCTCGCGAGGGCGCTGCGGGTCAACCATCGAAGCGCTGGTGGTGCGCGCCGGGGTGAGGCGCTGTGTGCGCCGGAGTGAGGTTTCCGTGCGGGAGTGCCGTTGAAATCTCACTCCAGCGCAGAAACCTCACTCCCGTGTGCGATGGGCGGCGCGGGCGGCTCGCCTCGCGGGTCGCGGGTCACGGGTCGCGCGACAGGGTGCAGTTCACCGTGTAGAGGCCGTTGGAGATGGTGTCGAAGACGGTGACGGCGACCGTGCGCTTGCGCTCCGGGGGCTCGTTGGGGCTGAGGCCCGCGATCGTCCACGAGGTCACGCCGTGGGCCGCGCCGAGGTCGTCGGGGTCCTCGATCGTGAAGTCGAGCGCGCCCGTGAAGGCGATCGACTTGCTCGTCCAGCCGCGCTGCACCGCCTCGAAGAACACCTTGTCGGCCATGCCCGGCCAGTCCTCGCCGGTGTCGGCGTCGTCCCACGAGGTCGTCAGCAGCTTCTCGCCGTCCATCCACATCTCGAACTCCGGCTCGTCCTCGCCCGGCCAGTCGAGGCCCGACTCGTTGGCGACGTGCACCGTGAACCCCTTGTCGAGCCGCAGGTAGCTCACCGGCGTCGACCAGCGGATGACCTGACCGGTGTCGGCGTCGCTGTCGCGTTGCACGACGATGAAGATCTCGTCCTCTGCGCTCGCGGTGAAGTCATGGGTCAGCGTGTTCGGACCCGAGTCGCTGCCGAGGCCGGAGCCCGCGGCATCCTGCGCCTCGATCTTGCCCGACCCTGCCGGCTGCTCGACCGTGACCGACTCCTGCCGGGGTGTTCCCATGAGCGTCTTCACGGTACGCAGCCGGAACCAGGCGGTGTCGTCGTCGCCCAGCCGCTGGTTGGGCGGGAACGGCACGAGCACGTCCTGGTGGGGTGGGAGCGCGATCGCTGTGGCCTTGCTGTCGCCCAGGTGCTCGAGCACGAGGAGCACGCCGCTGCCCGGGGCGCCGCTCTTCGTGCGCATCGAGACGAGCATCGGCTCGCGGTTGACGAAGGTCGAGCCCTCGTCGTCGATCTGGCGGCCGAACTCGTCGTAGACGACCTGCACGGCCGGCGGCACGGCCGATTTCGAGAGCGAGTCCAGTCGCGTCAGCGGCCGGGAGATGTCGTCGGCGGCGAAGACCTCGACGACGAGCGACGGGCTGTGATGGAACGTGTAGGTGCCCGGCCGCCGCACCCAGGCCCACGAGCGGCCGCCCTCGGCGGCGATGTCGGGCTGCACCAGGTACGCCAGCGACGTCTGCGGCTGGCCCGCGCCCGAGGTGCCGGCGATGGGCCCCGCCGCGTCGATGTCGACGGCCGAGCACGGCTGGCAGTGGTCGTCGCGCACCTGGATGAGCGCCTCGAGGGCGTAGTGGTCGGACGGGTCGCGGTGCCCGACGCGCATGTGGTGGGCGACGAGGTCGGTGCCGTCCATCGTCTTGAGCCGGCAGATGTAGTCGAGCCGCTGCTCGGCCTGCGTCTCGCGATTGCGATTGGTGAGGCCGGGGTCGAGGTCCTCTGACACCCCGGGAGGGCGCATCTCGATCCAGCTGTCGGCGAAGAGCTCGCCGAACTTGTCGGACGGGTTGTCGAAGACATCGAACCATTCGTTGCTCGTCGCGTCGAGGTCGCCGCGGATGTTGAGGTCGCCCGCGACGATCACGTTCTGCCAGCTGCCCGGTGACGCGCCGAGCACCTCGGCCACGAGCTCGCGGATCTCGGCGAGCTGGTTCTTGCGGACGTCGCGGTACTGCTCCTCGGTGTCGTACGACGCCTGCAGGTGCGTGAACACCAGGGTCGTGCGCTCGGCGGGCAGGCCCACCTGCACGAGCACTGCCGCCTTCGACGCCCAGCTGTCGGCGCCCGCGTCATCCGAGTAGAAGCGCTCACGCCGGTCGCCGCCGCCCGGAAGCGGAAGGAAGGGAAGCTGCGAGAACACCATGAGCCCGGCGTCCTCCTCGAGGTCGCCCCCGTGCACCGACTCGATCACGTTGGGCCACTCCGGCTTCAACCGATTCATCAGCACGCTGCGGGCGTCTTCGCTGAACACCTCGTTGAGGGCGAGCACGTCGGGGCGCTCGGTGGGGGCGATGGCGAGCAGGTCGTCGGCGACGGCCTCGGCTCGAGCGATCGAGTCGACCGCGAGCCCGGGCAGCAGGCCCGCGATGCCGGCCGGCACGCTGACGGTGCCCTCGCTGACCCCGGCGATCACCGGGAGCAGCTGGACGTTGAAGGTCATGAGGCGAAGCGGGCGCATTGGAGCACCGTCCTTTGCTGCAGGTCGACGTGCGTGCGCGTCGGCGGTCGCGGTCCGGGGTCGTGCCGGCGTCGGGTGGTGTCGGTGGTGTCGGTGTCGACGGGTGGTGGCGGATGCGTCGGATGTCGCCCGGGTGAACGGCGTCAACGTACGCCCGGGCGGTGGGGGCGGCATCAGGGCTGTCCCTAGAGGTCCGGAGTCGGCCGGGTGCCCGGCACGACGCCCGGCTGGCCGGACTCGTCCTCCACAGGCGGTGAGGAGGGGTAGGGTTTCACCCGCTGATCTGGTATTTCGACTCGATTCCGATGTCGGTGGTGCCCGCAAGAATGGAGCCATGACCGACAGCTGCGAGGCGATGGAGCAGCTCCGCTCTGCGCTCGCCGCCGTGCTGCGATTCGACCACGCGGCGCTGCTGGCCGACGACGACCTGCTCGCCGCCATGCGTGTCCTCGAGGGGCTCGGCCGTCTTGTCGACGGTCGTCGTGCGGCGCTTGCGGGGGAGGTCGCGGAGCGGTCGCGGGTCGAGTTGGGCGAGCAGCGGTTGTCAACTCGGCGCGGATGCCGCTCTGCGGCCGAGCTCGTCGAGCGGGTCACGCAGGTCTCGGCCTTCGAGGCGCGCCGTCGCATCGCCCTCGGGTCTGCGACCCGGGCGCGCGTGGGCTTCACGGGAGAACCGCTCGAAGCGCAGTTCCCGCTCGTCGCCGCTGCGCTCGCCGGGGGCGATCTGGGTGCGGATGCCGCGTGCACGATCATCCGCGAGCTCGACCGCACCCGAGCGGTGGCCGAGCCGGGCGCGTTCGCGGCGGCGGAGCAGGCGCTCGTCGCCGAGGCCACCGGAACGGGCGATGGCGCGCCGCTGAGATGTACCGCCGACGAGTTGCGGGTGCAGGCGCAGGCCTGGTCGACGTTCCTCGACCCGGATGGCCGCAAGCCGGACGACGATCGCGCGATGCGCCGGCGGGGGTTCCGGCTGGGCCGGGCGCGCGACGGCCTCGTGCCGGTCACCGGCGACCTCATGCCCGAGGTCGCCGCGAAGCTGACTCGGCTGTTCGACGCGCATCTGTCGCCGCGCTCGGGTACCGGCTTTCAAGCTGGAGGGCAGCGGGGAGGGGACGGCGCATCCGGTGGATACGGCGGATCCGCTGCACACAGCGACGGCGAGGCCCATGGTGCCGCGGCCCGTTCTGCTGAGGCCCTCGCTGCCGAGGCTCGCGCTGCCGAGACCCGCACCGCCGATCAGCGGCGGCACGACGTGCTCGCCGCCGCGATCGATACTGCTGCCCGTTCGGGCGAGCATCCGACGATCGGTGGGGCCGCGCCCACGGTGCTGGTGAGCGTGCGGGCGTCCGACCTCGCATCGGGCCGGGGCGTCGCGCACGCGGACGGCGTCGAGGTGCCGATCTCGCTCCGCGCTGTCCGCCACATGATGTGCACCGGTGGCATTCAGACGGTCGTGTTCGACGGCGAGGGGCGCATCATCCGCCTCGGGTCGCCCGAGCGGTGCTTCACCCCGCACCAGCGGCGCGCGATCACCCTTCGCGACGGCGGATGCCTCATCCCGGGCTGTTCCGTTCCGGCCGCGTGGTGCGAGATCCACCACGTCATTCCCGACGCCGAGGGCGGGCCGACCCACCCTGACAACGGTGTCCTGTTGTGCTGGTTCCACCACCGCACGATCGACACGTCAGGCTGGGGCGTCCGGATGCTGCGTGGTGTGCCGCACATCCGACCGCCTGCGTGGCTCGATCCCGGGGGCGGCTGGCGGTCCGTCACCAAGTCGCCCACCGCACTCGCCGACCGGAGGGAGCGACACGAGCGGCGACGCGTCGGGCGCGCGGCCTGAACCGGCGTGACGGAGGCGGCCCGCGCGTCGAAGGGCGCAGCGTGAATCGCATGGCGTACGCCGTTCGCGCGCACCGACGGACCGACGCGTTGGACGACGCGTGTACCGGGCGTGACGGAGGCGGGCCGTACGATCGCGGCATGCCCGAACGCTTCACGACCGTCGACGAGTTCCTCGCAGCGCAGGAGCCGCAACGGCGCGCCGACGTCGAGACGCTGCGCGAGCTGGTGCGCGAGGCGGAGCCGAGGCTGGTCGAGATCGTCAAGTGGAACTCGCCCGACTACCAGCTCGACGGTGTCGACCGGCTCACGATCAACGCGGCCGGCACGGGACCGGTGCGGCTCATCCTGCACTTCGGCACCGGGCGACCCGAAGACCGGGGCGCTGCGCCGACCTTCTCGGGCGACCCCGAGGGGTTGCTCACGTGGCACTCGAACATCCGGGCGAGCCTTCGGCTGCCCGACCCGGCGAAGCCGGCGTGGGAGCGCGAGGCGATCGTCGCTGTCATCCGAGCCTGGCTGGCCGAACCGTCGACCGCGCCCGACTGACCCCGTTGCTCGGCCCGCGGCCGCAGCCGCGGCCGCCGACGCCGCACCGCGACGCGTCAGCGCCGACGCGGGCGACCAGCGCGTAGGGCGTCTCGGAGGGCGCGAGGAAGTCGAACTGGGGTCATCGCTCGACCCATCTCTCCCTCGCAATGGTGCTCCTCGCACGCCGAGTCGTGAGTCGCCTCGCACTTCGCCGGGCCGTGGCCAACAGGGCCCCACCCCTGCACTGGGGGTAGCCGGCCCTGAAAATGCGCATCCCTCATCTTGCTGTGCGGCGCGGAGGGGAGCAGGCTTCGGGCAGACACCGTCTCAATGAGGAGGCCGTCGTGCGCGCTGCACTTACCCGAGTCAGGCCCGTTGTCGTTCCCATCGCCGTCGCCGGCCTGGCGGTCGGACTGATGTACGCCGTCGCGGCACCGCCGAGCGCGGCGCGCGCCGACTCGGTCATCACCGTCGACTCGACCGCGCAGGGGCTCGGCGTGCCCGGCTGCACCCTGCCCGAGGCGATCCTCGCCGCGAACCACGATGCGAGCTGGGTGCCGCTGCCGGCCTCGAACGGCCTCGGCTTCGAGACCGGCTGCGCGGCGGGGTCCGGCAGCGACCTCATCGATCTCGCGC
Organism: Agromyces tardus; assembly: GCF_003710805.1. Classification (GTDB taxonomy): domain Bacteria; phylum Actinomycetota; class Actinomycetes; order Actinomycetales; family Microbacteriaceae; genus Agromyces; species Agromyces tardus. The sequence goes on from NZ_RHHB01000003.1 coordinate 199,876, forward strand.
CCGGCACGTACGCGTTCCCCGTCGTCATCGACGACGCCTCCAACTACGTCGGGCCCACGGCGACGCCGATCATCACCTCGACGGTGCAGATCGAGGGGCACGGAGCCCTCATCCAGCACACGGGCAGCGCGAACGTCCGGGCCTTCGCGGTGCTAGGCGGTGATCTCGTGCTCAACGAGGTGCACGTGCAGGGGTTCGCCGCGCGAGGCGGAAACGGCGCAAGCGCCGGCGGAGGTGGGGGCCTCGGCGCGGGCGGCGCGATCTACGTGCACGACGGATCGCTGCTCGTGCAGTGGAGCACGTTCGAGGGCAACTCGGCGACCGGCGGCAACGGCGGCGGCCGTACGGGCATCGGCGGGGTCGGCGGCGGGGGCGGCGGCGGCCTGGGCGGCAACGGCGGCGCGAACTCGTCGAGCGGCGGCGGTGGCGGCGGGGCGCGCACTTCCGGAGCGTCGGGCGGGCTCTTCGGCACTGGCGGCGGGGGCGGCGGCACGCTCTCGCCGGCCGGAGGCGGGTCCCTCTTCGATCCCTACCCCGGCGGGTACCGCTGCGGCGGAGAAGGCGGCGTCGACGAATCGATCATCCTCGACGAGTTCCTCGCGCACAGCGACGGCGACGACGCCGAGTGCGCGGGCGGCGGGGGCGGCGGCGGCGCCGACTTCACCTTCTCGAGCGGCGACGGCGGCGACGGCGGCTACGGCGGTGGCGGCGGCGGTGGCGCGTGGGACGACGGCGACGGCGGGCTCGGCGGCTTCGGCGGCGGTGGTGGCGGCGCGACGGTGGAGATCGTCGACGGATGCGGCTACTGCGGCGGCACCGGCGGTGGCGGCGGGTTCGGGGGCGGTGGCGGCAACGGCCCCGGCGGCTTCGTCTTCGGCGGCCCCGGCGACGGCGGCACGTTCGGCGGACACGGCAGCGAGCTCAACGGCGGCGGCGGCGCGGGCCTCGGCGGCGCGATCTTCGGTCACAGCTCCACGATCGCCGTGATCAACAGCACCTTCACCGGCAACTACGCCGTGCGCGGCGTCGCCGGCACGAGCGGCTTCACGGAGGAGACGCCGGCGGCGAACGGCGCCGACGCCGGCGGGGCGCTCTTCGCGGTGGGCGGCACGCTCACCGTCACCAACTCCACCGTCGCGGGCAACGAGTCCACCGGCGACGGCGCGGGCATCGTGGTCTACCGGCCGCTGTCGGGCGAGGCGACGTCGTTCGTGCTGCGGAACACGATCGTGGCGGGCAACTCCGGACGGGACGAGTGCTTCGTGCTCGGCGGGGTCGCGACATCCGGGACCAACAACCTGGTCACCCCGCACGACACCGACGTGCGCGACGGATGCCCCACGATCACGCAGACGGCCGACCCGCAACTCGGTGCACTCGCGTTGAACGCCCCCGGGCGCACCCCCACCATGGCGATCGGCTCCACGAGCTCTGCCTACAACACAGGCAACCTCGCGTTCGCGCCGACCGACGACCAGCGCGGCGTGTCGCGTCCGCGGTACGGCTCCGCCGACATCGGCGCCTACGAATACGTCAGCGGCACGGACTTCTCAGCGCCCACGTCGTCACCGACCATCGCATCCGGCTCGAGCCTCGACGGCTGGAACACCACCGCCGTCACGATCGACTGGGGTTGGGCCGACGGCGCCGGCAGTGCGGGCATCGACCCCGACAACTGCACGCTCCAGTCCACCTCGACCGGTGAGGGCAGCGCGATCGTGCTCACCGCGACCTGCGCCGACCTCGCCGGCAACGTCGCCACCGCGACGCGCACGGTGAAGGTCGACACGACGGATCCGACCGTCACCTGCGCGACACCGCCGACCTACGTGCTCGGCAGCACGCCGACGAGCGGCCTGTCGGCGACCGTGACCGACGAGCTCTCGGGCCCGGTCGCGTCCCCCGTGACCGCGACGGTGTCCGCCGGCGACGTGACCCAGGCGGGCGCGTTCACGAAACCGCTCACGGGTGAGGACGTCGCCGGCAACGACACCACGGTCGACTGCGGCTACCTCGTGGCCTACGACTTCCGCGGCTTCCAGCAGCCGATCCCGCAGTCGTCGTACAAGCGCGGCTCGACGATCCCCGTGCGCTTCCAGCTCGCCGACGCCGGCGGCGTGCTGAGCGACGCGGCGGCCGCGGCGCTGCTCTCGCCGACGTGCCGCGTGTCCGTGACGCTCGACGGGCAGGTGAAGGGCTGCGCGAAGTACAACGCGACCTCCGACACCTTCCAGTTCGACGTGAAGACGACGAAGGGAATGACGGTGGGGACGCACACGATCGGCATCCTCGTGACGTCGGCGGCGGGCGATGTGGTGAACAGCAACTCGACGCAGGTGGTGCTGCGGTAAGGGGCCGGTTCCGGGTGGGTGCCGCGTGTGCTGCAGCGGCATCCGGTCAGCCGGTGCTCAGTCGAGGTGCGCGAAGCGTGGCCACGCCTCGCTCCACGGCATGCGGATGCCGCTGCACACCGTGATCGGCTCGCCCTGCTCCTCGTTGTCGACGCCGAGCCCGTTGTCGAGGCGCGCGTGCACCGCGCACGAGTCGAAGAGCGGCGCGAGGAAGCTCGGGCGGTAGCCGACGAAGACGGCGGCGTCGGCGGCATCCGCTGGGTGGTCCTCGAACCAGAGCTCGTTGTGTCCGCTGAAGACGTCGGTGGCGTCGAGGCCCGACGCCGGGCCGAACCGTGCGACGGCGCCGGCCTCGCCGTAGTTGGCGGTGATGACGGGGATGCCGGCGCTCCCGCCGGGCGCCGTGGCCGCGGCATCCGCGATCTGCTGCACGTACCGGGGCCAGCCGATGCTGTCGGCGGTGACCTGGTTGATCGCCGGAAGGGGAGTGGCACCGACCACGTCGACGGGCACGAGCGGCAGCGCGATGACGGCCGAGATCGCACCGTTGAGCGCGACGGCTGCCCACACGAGGGCGCGGCGGGTGCGGGTGCGCATCCACTCGGCGGTGGGCACGGAGCCGATCGCGAGCAGCACCTGCACCACGCCGAGCGGGTAGAAGAACTGCGCGCTGCCCACGAACGTGAACACGAGCACCACGACGAAGGCGCCGACGAGCAGGCGGATGTCGCGCCACGCGCGCCGCCGGAACAACCCCACGAGGCCGGCCACCCAGACGGGCACGAGCAGAGGACCCACGAGCAGCAGCAGCATCGGCCACATGAGCCACCGCGTCTCGCCCCCGTTGTCCTCGGCGAGGGCGGCGCCCATCGCGAGCTGCGGCCAGCCGTGCGTCGCCTGGTACACGAGGGCCGGGAGGGCAAGCAGGGCCGCGAGCAGGATGCCGCCCCACAGCCACGGGGAACGCAGCACGCGCCACGGCCCGAACACGAGCAGTCCCACGCCGAGGCCCGCGAGCAGCACCGCGACGAGCAGCTTGTTGTAGCTGGCGAGGCCCGCCACGAGTCCGACGACGAGCCACCCGCGGCCGTCGTGGCGCAGCAGCGCGCGTATGGCGAACAGGCACACGAGCGGCCACACCACGAGGTCGATCGACGAGGTGAGGAGCACGTGCCCGAAGATCAAGGGGAACGCGGCCGCGGCGGCGGTCCACGCGGCGAGGGCCTGGGCCCGGCGGGCGCCCCCGACCTCGCGCGCGATGAGGGCTGCGACGAACACGGCCGCGACCGCCGCGAGCAGGGCGGGCAGGTGCAGCATCCACGGCTCGTCGACGATCGACCGGAGCGTGCGGGCGATGAGCGGCGTGAGCGGTGGCTGGTCGAGGTAGCCCCACGCCGGGTCGAGCATGCGGAAGTAGAGCTCGTCGCGGTGGTAGCCGTAGGCGTTGCTCGTCGCGGCGAGCAGTGCGGCGAGCGTGAGCATCGCGGCGATGACGGGGCCGCGGGCGAGGGGCGCGAGGGGCGCGAGTGATGCGGACGGCGCGAGCGGAGCGGCTGAGTTGCGCGGGGCCGCCGCGGCCTCGGCCGGCGGACTCGGGACCGCGGCGTCCGGCGTCATGCGACCACCCTACTGAGGCGGGGGTCGCGGCATGCGCCCGTCGCGTACTCCGGGTGAGCCCCGCGACGGTTCCCCGCGGCGCTGCGTCCGACGGACGCGTTCCGCCGCGACATCCGATCCCACTGGGGCTACCGTGAGAGCACGCGAGCATCTCGGGGGTGGAGATGGCAGGGGAGCACTCGGATGAATCGCCGGGCGGCGGCATCCGCTCGTGGCTGAAGAAGCCCGTCGTCTGGCTGGGCGGCATCGTCGTCGCAGCGCTCGGCATCGCGATCACGAACGCGCTCGTGCCGTGGTTCGGCGGCCTCATCGACCGGGCGACCGAGCGCGGCGACGTGGTGACCGTGGTCGACGCCCAGCCGTATCGGTCCGACGAGGTGGGCGGCACGGTGGCGTTCCCGCCCGACCGCTCGTTCGACGAGGCGGACCTCGCGCAGATCAACGCGTCGGACGATCGCTTCGCGTACCTGGTCGACGCCGGGGCGTCGCCCGTCGGGCGGGCGTTCGTGCGCATCCTGCTCGAGGGCAACCGCAGCGACGGCGTGCGCATCGTCGACGCAGGGATCGACCGCGACTGCGCCGAACCGCTCGACGGCAGCCTGTTCGTCGAGCCGCCCGGCGGGGCCGAGGAGTCGATCCGCCTGGACTTCGACCTCGATGCCGACGATCCGGTCGCCACCACGGAAGGAGGCGACGGGCAACCGGCGCAGTTCTTCCCGGCCCAGACGATCTCGCTCGCCGAAGACGAGCAGGTGCCGCTCATCGTCACCGCGGCGACCACCGAGCAGTCGTGCGAGTTCCGCGTGCGGTTCACGGTGCTGCACGGCGACGATGAGACCTCGGTGCTGGTTCCGGATGCCGCGGAGCCGCCGTTCCGCGTCACCGCGCAGATCGACGAGCGGGCCTACGACTCGGTGTTCCTCGGCGGCGTGGCGTGCGGAGGCGGCGACTTCGTGCGCGCGAGCGACGAGTACTTCGCGACCGGCATCGAGCCGGCGTGCCAGGGCTGATGCAGCTTCTGCTTCTCGCGCACTCCGGGTGAGCCCCGATGCGTCGACCCCGACGCGAGCGCATGATGCTCCCGGAACCATTGGGAATGGCCGGCCGCCCGCGCGCGGCGCCCCCGCGCACGTGCACGCACGACCGCCATGCGGAACGGAACGGAGCGGATCATGGGGATGATCGACGGCACGGAGCCGAAGCCGATCGAGACGCCGGACGTGCGGCCGAGGGTGATCGTGAAGGTGACCGACGCGGCGCGCCGCGAGCGCGGGCTGAAGGAGCGGGCGCCCGAGGGGCGCGCGGGCGAGCGGGAGGACGACATCGGCCGCGAGCTGGTCGACGCGTTCGCGTACCTCGGCGACGTGATCGCCGAGTACCAGGATCGCGTCGCCGGTGAGGCGTTCCTCGAGCCGATGGTGGGGCGCAGCGAGCGCGAGCGGATCGGACGCGGGCGGCGTGCCCGGTTCGACGGGTACGCGGCGATCACGGTGCGGGATGCGGCATCCGCCGCCGAGCTCGCGAAGGAACTCAATGCACGCGACGACGTCGAGACCGCGTACGTCGAGGGCGGTCCGACACCGCCGCCGGTGGATGCCACCGACGACCCGCGCAGCGGGAACCAGGGCTACCTCGATGCGGCGCCCGACGGCATCGACGCGCGGTGGGCGTGGGGTGCGACGGACGGCTCGGGGGTCGGGTTCGTCGACCTCGAGCAGGGGTGGACGCTCAACCACGAGGACCTCGCGGCGGCCGGCATCACGATCATCTCCGGCGTGAGCCAGGCGTACCACGGGCACGGCACGGCGGTGCTCGGCGAGGTCGTCGCGGTCGACAACACGCGCGGGGGCGTGGGCATCGCGCCCGCGGCATCCGCTCGGGTCGTGTCGCAGTACCGCACGTCGACGTCGTACAGCACGGCGGCGGCCATCATCTCGGCGGCCGACGCGATGTCGCCCGGCGACGTGCTGCTGCTCGAGGCGCAGACCACCGCGGCAGGGTCGTCGACGACGTACCTGCCCGTCGAGGTCGAGCAGGCCGTCTTCGACGCCATCCGCGATGCGGTCGACGCCGGCATCGTCGTGGTCGAGGCGGCCGGCAACGGCGGCAACGACCTCGACGACTGGACCGACGCCGACGGTCGCCACCTGCTCAAGGTCGGCGACGACGACTACCGCGACTCCGGGGCCATCATGGTCGGCGCCGCGACCTCCGCCTCGCCGCACTCGCGCCTCGGCTTCTCGAACCACGGCAGCCGCATCGACTGCTACGCGTGGGGCCAGAACGTCGACACGACGGGCGACGGATGGACGGGCACCTCGACCACGGCGTACACCGGGTCGTTCGGCGGCACGTCGGGTGCGACCCCCATCGTCACGGGCGCCGCGGTGCTGCTGCAGAGCTGGCGGCGCGCGCGCACCGGGCAACCCTTCGGCCCGGGCACGGTGCGCTCCTGGCTCGGCTCGAGCCTCAACACCCCGAGCGCCGACCCCGCGACCGACCGCATCGGCGTGATGCCCGACCTGCACGCGATCTTCGACGCGATCGAGCGCAACGACCGGTTCGGGCGGATCGACGACCGCTACGTCTACTGGGTCAACATCCTCTTCGGCATCATCGACGACGCGCCCGGGGTCATCTGGGTGCCCGGCAAGGGGCCGGTGCCGGTCGATCCCGACTGGCGCTCGCAGGCGGTGCGCGCCCGGCGCGAGCTCGTCGCGGCCATCGCGAAGGAGGCGCGCGGGCTCGATGGTCGCCTCACGGCGAAGCAGCTGGATCGGATCGCGGGGGTGGCGTTCAAGAAGCTCGGGCGGTGAGCGGCGTGGCATGGTGACGGGGCGGCGCCGCCCGGTGGCGCTGGTGCCGGCCGCGCTCGCGCCGATCGCGCCAGGGTCGGCGCGCCCGCCGGTCGCCTGCGCCGGCCTGAGGTAGCCGATCTGAGGTGGCCGATCTGAGGTGGCCGATCTGAGGTAGCCGATCTGAGGTGGCCGACCGCCATCTGAGGCGCCGGGTACGCCGAAGATAGGGCACCTGCCGGATACGACGACACCACCTCAGCGAGGAATCTGATCTCAGGCGGACGGACATGCCGCCGGACGTGCACGAACGGAAACGGAAACATGGACCTCGCATACGGTTTCATCGCACAGACGCTCAAGACGAACGACGACATCATCGCCGCCCGGATCGAGGAGTGGCACCGCCTCACCGCCGACCCGCGCGCCGAGAGTGGCGAACCGGTCGAAGACCGATCGACCTTCCTGGGCCGGCTCGGCGAGCGGTGGCGCGGTCGCAGCGCGCGCCGCCCCCACGGGTTGCGAGCGGCCGCCCACTGAGACGGTCGCGCCGCCGAGGTGAATGCCGTAGTGGCGCGCCCGAAGCCCCGCGTCGACCCGGTGCGCGAACGCGGTCAGTGCGCGGCGCGATCGGGCGCCGTGCTCCACAGCGCCCACGCCACGAGCACCGGCTGCAGCAGGAGCCGGATGAAGCGGGCACGATCGGTGCGCATGAGCGGCGCCGGTTGCCCGGTACGCCACTGGTGCACGTTGCCGGAGAACACCGCGACGAAGAAGGCGGCGATCATCGAACCGATCCGCCGGCGCTCATGCGGAAGTCCGACCAGCGCGGCGCCGAGCAGGATCTCGACCGCGCCCGACGCGACGACCACGCCGTCCTTGTCGATCGGCGCGTGATCGACCACCCAGTCGGGCACCACGATGCGGTAGCCCCTCCGCGCCCAGGACAGGTGCGACAGGCCGGCGACCACGAGCAGCGCTGCGAGCAGCCAGCGCGCGACCGAGCGGATGCCGGTCGACGGACTCGTGCGGGCGCGGCTGCATCGGCGGATCATCTCCTCAGTCTCGCATCAGGGCATCAGGGCATCAGCGCATCAGCGCATCAGCGCATCAGCGCATCAGGGCATCAGGGCATCAGCGCGGCCGGGACCGACTGTTCGCCCACCGCGATCGGCGGTGCCGCATCGGGAACATCCTGCCGCGGCATCCGGTTCGCCTTCTTCATGACGACAATCGGAATCATCGGAGCAGGACACATCGGCAGCCAGGTCGCCCGCGCGGCCGTCGCCAACGGGTACGACGTGGTGATCGCCAATTCGCGAGGGCCCGAGACCCTCACCGAGCTCGTGGCGGAGCTCGGCCCGAAGGCCCGCGCCGCGACAGCCGAGCAGGCGGCCGAGGCGGCGGATGTCGCGGTCGTCACCGTGCCGTTCAAGGCCTACGCATCGATCCCCGTCGAGCCGCTCGCCGGCAAGATCGTGATCGACACGAACAACTACTACTTCGAGCGCGACGGCCACGTGCCCGCCCTCGACGACGGCCTCGAGACCGTCAGCGGAATGCTGCAGCAGCACCTGCCGACGAGCCGCGTGGCCAAGGGCTTCAACCACATCCGCTCTGCCGAGATCACGACCGACGGCAAGCCCGCCGGCGCCGCCGACCGGCGTGCCCTCGCCACCTCGAGCGACTTCGAGGATGCCGCGCAGTTCGTGACCGACCTGTACGACCAGTTCGGGTTCGACACCGTGAACGTCGGCCCCCTGTCGGAGAGCTGGCGCGTCGAGCGCGACCAGCCCGCCTACGTGGTGCCGCAGACGCGCGACGAGCTCGTGGCGAACCTCGCGCGGGCGCAGCGTCCGGCCGCGGCGGCGTAGCGCCGCAGCCCCGTCGCAGTCGTGCGGGCCGTGCCGGCGTCGGCACGGCCCGCACGCGTCTGCGGGGGAGTTCGGGCTCAGTCCTCGGAGATCTCTGCGACCGTCTCGCCGGTCTCGACGCTCGACAGGGAACGGGCGATGTCGGCCTGGCTGATGATGCCCACGAGGTCGTGCCCGTCGATGACGGGGAGGCGGCGCACCTGGTGCTGCTGCATCACGACGAGCGCGTCGCGCACATCGTCGTCGGCGCCGATCGTGTACGGCTTGCCGTCGGCGAGGCTGCCGGCGAGCGCGGTCTGCGGATCGCCGCCTTCGGCGATGCACTTCACGACGATGTCGCGGTCGGTGACCATGCCCTGCAACCGATCGTCGTTGCCGCAGATCGGGAGCGCGCCGACGTCGAGCTCGCGCATCATGCGCGCCGCCTCGGCGAGCGTCTGGTCCTCCTTCACGCAGGTGGGATCGGGCGTCATGATGTCGCGTGCGACGGTCATCGGGATCGTCCTTTCTCGAGTCGTCCGGGCATCGTAGGCACGAGTCGGCGCGGGCCGCGCGGGGGTTGACGCCGCGCAGACGGCGTGCGCGAGGCGGCATCCGTGGCGGGGCACACTCCGGGAAACGGAGGCATGCCTCCCGTTCGGGGGACTAGCAAATGGGGGACAACCCCGATTGTGTGGGCCCATGGAGTCAGCCGCCGCCCTCTGGAGACAGCTCCCGGATCTGCTTGCGACGACATGCATCGCAACCGATGACCTCGGGGAGCTCGGCGAACGATTGGGGTACCTCGACGACTCGTGCGAGCGCTACGACGCGCGAGTGCGAAGCGAGCACCAGCCACTGGCCGCCGCGATCCTGGCGCTCGTCCACGACTCCGACACGACCGCCGGCCTGCTCTCGCGCATCGGGCTGAGGTCCGCGCTGCCGTGGGCCGATGGCACCCTCGAGGGCGACCCGCTCTGGGTGCGCGACTCGGTGACGACCGGCCCGATCCCCGTCGTGTCGATGCTCACCGTGGTGCGAGCGCAGGGCCGCTCGTCCGACGAGTTCGGCGAGGCCCGCCTCGCCCCGGCGTTCACGTCGGCCCGGCTCGGCGATCACTGGGTCACCTTCCACTCGTGGTGGGAGCAGCCGCGCATCTACAGCTTCCCGGATGTCGCGATCACCCGCCGCGACCTCGTGCTCCACCTCGCGAACGACGATGGCGCCGGCGCCCTCCTCACCGACGCGAGGCCGCTCGAATCGCAGGCCATCAGCCGCCTCGGCTCCGCCGGGAGCCTGCTGCCGGGCCGGCCCGGCTCGAGCATCCACGACGATTCGCTCGTGTCGGCCGCGATCCGTCAGATCGCCGAGGAGGTGCGGTTCACCCTGCGGGCGACGCTGCACGAGGTGCTCGATGCCCGCGTCGAAGCGGGTGGCGTGCCGAGGGACGAGCCGGTCGAGGCGCCGGCGGGGGCGTAGTCCGGCCGCGCGGCGGGCGGCACCGCGCGGCGGGCGGCACCCCGCGGCGGGCGGCACCCCGCGGCATCCGCTC
>NZ_RHHB01000030.1 GCF_003710805.1 Agromyces tardus
TCGGCCGGCGTCGCCGCCGGAGCGGGGGCCGCGGACGCGGCCGGAGCCGGTGCCTTGGGGGCCGGGCGGGGGCCGGGCTTCACGCCCGGCTTGGCACCGGCGGCAGCCGGTGCGGGGGTCGCCGACGCGGCCGCTCCTGCGGCCTCGAGCGCCGCCTTCAGGCGGCGCGCGACGGGGGGTTCGATCGAGGACGACGGGCCCTTGACGTATTCGCCCATCTCCTTGAGCTTCTCAAGGGCGACCTTGCTGTCGACCCCGAGCTCGCTCGCGATCTCGTGTACGCGTGGTTTGGCAGCCACTTCTCTCCTGTTCCGGGTCCGCCCCGGAACAAGGGGGGACCATCAATGACGGACGGGTCTCATTTCGAGCCGCTCATGAGTTGTCCATTAGCCGTTCAGCCTGTTCTCTATCTCGGTTGCGTCCAACGGACCGCTGACGCGAAGCGCACGCCCGAAGGCACGTCGCCGCTCAGCGAGTCGGAAGCATTCGAGCGTCGGATGCAGCCACGCGCCTCGCCCGGGAAGCACGGCCGACACATCTGCGACGACACGGGATTCTCGGACGACGATCCTCATGAGCGAGGACCTCGGGGCGCGCGAACGGCATCCGATGCACGTTCTGACGGATTCCATCCTACACCTCTGGGCTGGACGCCCTCCGACAGTGCGCCGGGCTCAGCCGTTGTCGAGGATCGAATCGGGCTGGATGTCGATCTTCGCGCCGGTGAGCTTCGCGGCCAGGCGGGCGTTCTGCCCTTCCTTGCCGATGGCGAGGGAGAGCTGGTAGTCGGGCACGAGCGCGCGCACGGCGCGCGTCGCCTCGTCGATGACGAACGCGCTCGTCACCTTGGCGGGCGAGAGGGCGCTCGCGACGAAGGTCGCGAGGTCCTCGTTCCAGTCGACGATGTCGATCTTCTCGTTGCCCAGCTCGGCCGTGACGGCACGCACGCGCTGGCCCAGCTCGCCGATGCAGGCGCCCTTGGCGTTGACGCCCGGCTGGTTCGCGCGCACGGCGATCTTGGTGCGGTGGCCGGCCTCGCGGGCGAGGGACACGATCTCGACGACGCCCGACGCGATCTCGGGGACCTCGAGCGCGAACAGCTTGCGCACGAGAGCCGGATGCGTGCGCGACACGGTGATCGAGGGACCCTTGGCACCCTTGGCGACGCTCGTCACGTAGACGCGGATGCGCTGCCCGTGCGGGTACTCCTCGCCGGGCACCTGCTCCTCGGGCGGAAGGATCGCCTCGACCGAGCCGAGGTCGATGTGCACCATGCGCGGGTTGGGACCCTGCTGGATCACGCCGGCGACGATGTCGCCCTCGCGTCCGCGGAACTCGCCGAGCACCGCGTCGTCGGCCAGGTCGCGCAGACGCTGGTTGATCACCTGCTTCGCGGCGAAGGCCGCGATGCGCCCGAAGTCGCTCGGGCTGTCCTCCGCCTCGCCGATGACGTTGCCCTCTTCGTCGAGCTCGGGCACGTAGACCGACACGTGACCGGTCTTGCGGTCGAGGTGCGCACGGGCGCCCGTGGGGTTCGCGTGGCCGTGTTGGCCGGGGTTGGTGTGCTTGAGGTAGGCCATCAGGATCGCCTGCTCGATGATGTGCACCAGTTCGTCGAACGGGATCTCTTTCTCGCGCTCCATCATGCGGAGCACGCTGAGGTCGATATCCATCGCCGGCCTCCTCTATTCAGCTCTCATGCCGCTTCCCCTCGGAGCGGACACTCTACGGTACCGGATGCGGCGGCCCCCGCGGCACCGTGTCCGACATTTCATGGGAATGGGTATTGACACCAAATGACAATTCGACGTTAATGGTGATTGCCATGAAAGCAACGCGCAGCTACACCATGCGGGCGAGGGCCGAACAGGCCGAGCAGACCCGCGACCGGATCCTCGGGTCGCTCATCGCACTCGCGACCGAGCGTCCCCTCGCGGGCTGCACGCTCCCCGCGATCGCCGACCGCGCCGGCGTCTCGGTGCAGACCATCCTGCGCGTGTTCGGCTCGCGCGACGGCCTCTTCGACGCGGCCCTCGAGCGCAGCCGCGCCGAGGTGCTCGCCGAGCGGCCCGCCGACCCGCACGACCGACGCGCGACGATCACGGCGCTCGTCGACCACTACGAGGCGCGCGGCGACGGCGTGCTCCTCCTGCTCGGACAGGAGTCGTGGGACCCGTTCGCGGCGCTCGCCACGTCGGGCGGCAAGCGGATGCACCGCGACTGGGTCGAGGCGGCGTTCGCCGACGTGCTCGACCGCGTCCCGCGCGAGTCGCGCACCGAGGCCGTCGACCTGCTCGTGGTCGCGACCGACCTCTCCGCCTGGAAGATCTGGCGCCGCGACCTCGGCCGCAGCCGCGACGAGACGATCGAGCGGATGCTGCGGCTCGCGGCATCCGTCACCGAGCACCTCACCGAGCCGTCCACCGCCCGCTGACACCGAGGGAGCACCGCCATGTCCACATTCGCCGTCGTCACCGCTGCGGCGGGAGGCAACATGCCGCCGGCCCTCGCGATCGGCTCCGCACTCGCCCGCCGTGGAAACGAGCTGCACGTGCTCGGACAAGAGCGGCAGCGCGCCGCCGTCGAGTCGGCGGGCCTGGCGTTCACGCCGCTCGCCTCGCTCGAGTTCTACGACTCCCGCGTCCGACGCTCCGTGCCCGACGCGATCGCCCAGGCCGCGCGGCTCGCCGCCGACCGCGAGCTCGAGCGCGAGGTCGCCGATCACGTTCGCGTGCTCGGTGCCGACGCGGCCCTCGTCGACTGCCTCCTGGCGTCGTCGCTGCGCGGCGCACGGCGGGCCGGCGTTCCCGCCGCCGTGCTCTTCCACACGTTCCTCGAGTTCTGGGAGCGGTCGTACCGGCGGGGCCCGGTCGGCATCCTCGCCCGGATGCGCGGAGTCGATCCGCTCGCCGAATGGAACGCCGCCGAGGGGCGCATCGTCGCGAGCCTCCGCACCCTCGATCCGGCCGGCTCCCGCGAGGGCGAGGGCGAGCGCCCCGCGGCGTCGTGGGTCGGCGCCATCGAGCACGGCGTCGCCGCAGCGCCCGACGCCGGCCGCCCGCCGCTCGTCATGGTGAGCCTCAGCACCACGTGGTTCCCCGGACAGACCGAGGCCTACCAGCGGATCGTCACGGCGCTCGGCTCCCTGCCGGTGCGCGGGGTCGTCACCCTCGGCGGTCTCACCCCCGACCGCGAGCTCGTCGTACCCCCGAACGTCGAGGTCCTCGACTTCGCGAGCCACGACGAGCTCCTCCCCCGCGCCTCGCTCGTGATCGGCCACGGCGGGCACTCGACGACCTTCCGGGCGCTCGCGCACGGCCTGCCGGTCATCGCGGTGCCGATGCATCCGATGCTCGACCAGCCGATGGTGGCCGACGCGATCGCCGGCGCCGGGGTGGGTGTGCACCTGCACCGCAGGAGCAGCAGCGACCGCTTCGCCGCCGCCGTCACCGCGCTGCTCGCCGACGACGAGCTCCGCGGCCGCGCAGCGCGATTCGGTGCGGAGCTCCGGGCGACGGATGCCGCGGCGACGGCCGCAGACGCCCTCGAGCGGGTCGCAGCGCGCCGCCCGCACGCCGCCGCCTGAGCCGTCGCGGTGACGGATGCGGCAGCGGCATCCCACCGTGATCGATGCGCGCCGCGATGGCGACGGCGGCCTGCGGCGCGCGGGCGACGAGCACGCTCCCTCGTGCCCGCGCAAGGGGGCGCGCGCGGAGCCTCCGCGTGGCTACGCTGAGCGCATGATCCCGGATTCCCCCAAGGCCGCCGCGAGTGCGGCCCAGAGTTCCCGCGCCTTCCAGATCGCCGCGCGAGCGGGCTACGTCGTCCTCGGACTCGTGCACATCATCATCGGTGCGATCGCGATCTCGGTGGCGGTCGGAGCCGGCGGCGGCGAGGCGGACCAGGGCGGCGCAATGGAGCAGATCGCACGGGTGCCGTTCGGCGTCGTCGTGCTCTGGCTCATCGTGCTCGGCCTCTTCGCCCTCGGCGTGTGGCAGATCGCCGAGGCGTTCCTCGAGCGCGACCCCGACACGAAGAAGAAGTGGGGCCGGCGCATCAAGGAGGTCGGCACCGCGGTCGCCTACTTCGCGATCGGCGGCACCGCGCTCGTCTACGCCCTCGGCGGCCAGTCCGACTCGTCGCAGTCGAGCGCCAAGATGACGGCCGACCTCATGGCGGCCCCGGGCGGCATCCTCGTCGTCGTGCTCATCGGCCTCGTCGTCCTCGGCGTCGGCATCGCGTTCATCGTGCGCGGCATCAAGCGCAGCTTCGAGAAGCACCTGTCGCTGCCCGCCGGCAAGACCGGCGACGGCATCCGCACGCTCGGCACGGTGGGCTACGTCGCGAAGGGCATCGCGGTGGCCGTCGTGGGCGTGCTGTTCGTGGTGGCGGCGATCACCCACGACCCCGAGAAGGCCGGCGGCCTCGACGCGGCGCTGAAGAGCCTCGCGGCCCTGCCGTTCGGGCAGGTCGTCCTCTGGCTGGTCGGTGCCGGGCTCATCGTCTACGGCGTGTACTGCTTCGCGCGTGCGCGGTACGCCCGGCTCTGAGGCATCCGCCCGAACGCTCGAACGCCCCACCCCGCCGATCGCCCGGCGGGGTGGGGCGTTTCGATTTTCGCGGGTCTGCCGGCGCCGGGCTGCGGGCTGCCTGACGCTGCGTCAGCGACCGAGCGCCGCGAGCACGCCGTCGATCGCCACGGTGGTGCGCTCCCCCGAGGCGCGGTCCCACACCTCGACGACGCCGTCGGCGACGCCGCGGCCCGCGATCACGATCTTCGGCACGCCGATGAGCTCGGCGTCGGCGAACTTCACGCCCGGCGAGAGTTTCGGGCGGTCGTCGAAGAGCACCTCGAGGCCGGCCGCCTCGAGGTCGGCGACGATGCGCTCGGCCGCGTCGAACGCCGCCGCGTCCTTGCCCGTGGCGACGACGTGCACGTCGAACGGCGCGACCGACGGCGGCCAGATGAGGCCCTTCTCGTCGTTGTGCAGCTCCGCGATGATCGCGAGGATGCGGGTGACGCCGATGCCGTACGAGCCCATCGTGACGGTGGCCAGCTTGCCGTTCTCGTCGAGCACCTTGAGGCCCAGCGCCTCGGCGTACTTGCGTCCGAGCTGGAAGACGTGGCCGATCTCCATGCCGCGGGCGAGCTCGACGGGGCCGGAGCCGTCGGGCGCGGGGTCGCCGTCGCGCACGTTCGCCGCCTCGACGGTGCCGTCGGCGACGAAGTCGCGGCCCGCGACGAGGCCGAACACGTGCTTCTCGTCGAGGTTCGCGCCGGTGATCCACTCGGTGCCGTCGACGACCCGGGGGTCGACGAGGAAGCGGATGCCGGTGCTCGACTTAGCGCCCAGGACCGGTCCGGAGGGCGACCACGGGCCGATGTAGCCCTTCACCAGGCCGGGGTGCTTCGCGAAGTCCTCGTCGGTGGCGGCCTCGACCGTTGCGGGTGCGAAGGCGACCTCGACGCGCTTCAGCTCGACCTCCCGGTCGCCGGGCAGGCCGACGACGACGAGCTCGCGGGTGCCGTCGAGGTGCGTGAGCGCGAGCACGACGTTCTTCAGCGTGTCGGCGGCGGTCCAGGCGCGACCGTCGGGACGCGGGTACTCGGCGTTCGCGAGGTCGACGAGCGTGGCGATCGTGGGCGTGTTCGGCGAGTCGAGCACCACCGCCGGCGGCAGGCCGTCGAACGGGATGGGCGCGGGCGCGACGGTCGTGAAGGCTTCGACGTTGGCGGCGTAGCCGCCCGCCGAACGCACGAAGGTGTCCTCGCCCACGGGGGTCGGGTGCAGGAACTCCTCGCTCTTCGATCCGCCCATGGCGCCGGCATCCGCCTGCACGATCACGTACTCGAGGCCGAGCCGCGCGAAGATGCGCTCGTACGCGTCGCGCTGCGCCTCGTACGACGCGTCGAGCCCCGCGTCGGTGACGTCGAACGAGTAGGCGTCCTTCATCGTGAACTCGCGGCCGCGCAGGAGGCCGGCGCGGGGCCGCGCCTCGTCGCGGTACTTGTCCTGGATCTGGTAGATCGTGAGCGGCAGCTCCTTGTACGACGAGTAGAGGTCCTTCACGAGCAGCGTGAAGACCTCCTCGTGCGTCGGCGCGAGCAGGTAGTCGGCGCCCTTGCGGTCCTGCAGGCGGAAGAGACCGTCGCCGTACTCGGTCCAGCGGTTGGTGACCTCGTAGGGCTCGCGCGGCAGGAGCGCCGGGAAGTGCACCTCGTGCGCGCCCGCGCGCTCCATCTCCTCGCGGATGATGCGCTCGATCTTCGCCTTGACCCGCAGGCCGAGCGGCAGCCACGCGAAGACGCCGGGCGCCTGCCGGCGGATGTATCCGGCGCGCACGAGCAGCCGGTGGCTCTGCACCTCGGCATCGGAGGGGTCTTCACGGAGCGTGCGGAGGAAGAAGTTCGTCAGGCGTGTGGGCACCCGACGATTCTAGTTACGCCGCTCACGCGGCCGCGCGCCGCGATCAGTGCTGCGACGGCCGGGGCGAGATCGTCCGGTTCGACGCCTCGGTTGTACGGGGTGGCGATCACGAGGTTCGCCCCGTCGGTCGCGAGCAGCGCCCAGGATTCCTCGGAGGTCGCGACCGCGACGGATTCCACCGCGCCGTCGACCGGAACGACGAGCGAGCCGGGCGTCGCGGCCGCCTCGCGGACGGCCCACCCGCCCCCCGGGATCGTCGTCAATTCCAGCCCGAACGAGCTGGAACCGCCCCACCATCCGCACGACCGGTACCCCGAGGTCCGGAGAGCTGCGTACACGCCCGGCCCCGCCTCGGCGGGGTGGTGCCCGTCGGTCGGCTCGAGGTCTGGAGCGGCGCGCTGCCGTCGTCCGCACCCGAGGCAGCAGCCGCGTCCGCCACGGCGGCGTGCGGGATGACGGTGATCCACACCTGCGGCTGTCCATCGCCGTCATCCCATGCGCACCTGATGCCGCCGAGCTGCTCGACCGCGATCGTCACCCCATCGAGCGGCTCGCCTGCGCGCGCGACCACGGGCCCCCCGGTCGCGGCCGCCACCTCGGCATCGGTGAGCACGGCGGAGCAGTCGCCGTCGAACACGAGCGCCGGGGGTGCGAGCGGGTCGGGTGCGTTCGTCGGCTCGGGAGTCTCGGCGACGATGCTCGTGGTGGGATCGACGCCGGCGATCGGGTTCGATGCGCAGCCGGCGAGGACGGCGATGAGGGCGGCGCTCAGGGCGAGCGCGGGCGAGGATCGGGTCACGCCGCAACGCCAGCGCCAGCGGACGTCCGACCGGCGCGCCATGCCGGCCCCGATGCCGGCGGCCTGGCCTCAGACGCCCTCGTCGTCGTCTTCCTCGTCCTCCATGGCGAAATGCTCGAGCTCCGCCTCGACCGGGTCCTCGGGGTCTGCCGGGTCTGCCGGGTCCGCGGGGTCCGCGGGGTCCTCGGTGCCCTCGTGCAACGTGCCCATGCCGTCGGGGTAGCCCGCCTGGTCGGGGTACTCGAACTCGGTGCCGTCGCTGCTCATCGCCGTCCCCTCTCCCGAGCGGATGCCGCGTCGTGGCATCCGGATGCGCTCACCCTACTCGCGGGCCCGATCGTCGACCAGCGGGCACGTCCGCGGCTACGGCGTGAGGACGGTGGGCGACCCCACCGGCGCGTCGGCGCCCATCTCCTCGGCGATGCGGTTCGCCTCGGCGATGAGGGTCGCGACGATCTCGGACTCGGGCACGGTCTTGATGACCTCGCCCTTCACGAAGATCTGGCCCTTGCCGTTGCCGGACGCCACGCCGAGGTCGGCCTCGCGCGCCTCGCCCGGGCCGTTCACGACGCAGCCCATGACGGCGACGCGCAGCGGCACGCTCATGCCCTCGAGGCCGTCGGTCACGTCGTTCGCGAGCTTGTACACGTCGACCTGCGCACGGCCGCACGAGGGGCACGAGACGATCTCGAGCTTGCGCTCGCGGAGGTTCAGCGACTGCAGGATCTGCAGCCCCACCTTGACCTCCTCGACGGGCGGGGCCGACAGGGACACGCGGATCGTGTCGCCGATGCCTTCGCCGAGGAGGATGCCGAAGGCGGTGGCCGACTTGATGGTGCCCTGGAACGCCGGCCCGGCCTCGGTGACGCCGAGGTGCAGGGGCCAGTCGCCGCGCTCGGCGAGCATGCGGTACGCCTTCACCATGACGATGGGGTCGTTGTGCTTGACCGAGATCTTGAAGTCGTGGAAGTCGTGCTCCTCGAAGAGGCTCGCCTCCCAGACGGCTGACTCGACGAGCGCCTCGGGCGTGGCCTTGCCGTACTTCTCGAGCAGGCGCGGGTCGAGCGAGCCGGCGTTCACGCCGATGCGGATCGAGACATCCGCCGCCTTGGCGCGCTTGGCGATCTCGGCGACCTGGTCGTCGAACTTGCGGATGTTGCCGGGGTTCACACGCACGGCGGCGCAGCCCGCGTCGATCGCCGCGTAGACGTAGTTCGGCTGGAAGTGGATGTCCGCGATGACGGGGATCTGGCTCTTCTTCGCGATGATCGGCAGCGCCTCGGCGTCGTCGCGGCTCGGCACGGCGACGCGCACGATGTCGCAGCCCGAGGCGGTGAGCTCGGCGATCTGCTGCAGGGTGGCGTTGATGTTCGGCGTCGGCGTCGTCGTCATCGACTGCACGCTCACGGGAGCGTCGCCGCCGACGAGCACCTTGCCCACCTTGATCTGGCGGGACTTGCGTCGGGGGGCCAGGACTTCGGGGACTTTGGGCATTCCGAGATTCACAGCAGGCACCCGTCGAGTCTACGTCCGGCCGGGTGGACGCTTCCTCAATCGAAGGGATGCTTCCGCGCCCGGCTCAGGCGCAGCCGCCGTACACCGGCACCGGCGATCGATCGAGGCGACGGCGGATCCGTCGTCGCACTGCCGGCGCTCCGCTGATGCAGCCGGTCAGTGCGAGCACGAGGGCGAGGGCACCGGCGGTGGGGGCGCCGGTGCGGCGGGTGCGGGTCATCGGACTCCTGTCGACGCGAGGCGGAGGCATCCGTCCGCCTCCGTGTCGCGTCATGGCAGCGGTGCGGCGCCACCCGGCACGACCTGTCTGCAACGGTTCCGCGGCCCCTCAGGCAGCCGCTTCGTCGCTCCGGTTCACGCGCAGCCGTCCGCCTCCATCTCGGGTGCGCCGATCCACTTCACGGTCGAGCCGTCATCCGAGGGCATGGCGATCACGTTGACGCGGTTCCCGCCCGTCCAGTCGCTCGGCACCGTCGTGGTGACCGCCTCGATCGACGTTCCCGTGCACGTCGGGACAGCGGCGTCGAATCCCGGCGCGGACTCGGCGAAGGACCACGGGTCACCGGCTTGCACGCCGCTCACGGAGGAGAGGATCACCCCATCGGCGGCGGGCCCGTCGAAGTACACGGCGAACCGGGGCCAGACGACCCAGTCGTACCCCTCCGCCTGACGGCGGACCTCGTCGTAGTTCCGCTCATCGAGCACGAACAGGTCCCATCGGTGCATGACGCCGGCCGGCGAGTGCGCGGTGCCCGCGTACGACTGATCGACGGGGGGTGCGCCGAATACCGTGGTCAACGCGGCGACTGCGTCGGACGGCGCGGACATGTAGTCGAAGGTCGCGACGACGTCGCCGCCGAGCGCACGGAGCTCGAGGCCCTCCGGGCGGGCGACGAGCCCGCCGACCGTTTCGAGTGGAGCCACCGGCTCGGCGGTGGGCGCCGGCGTCGGCGACGCCGAGGACGTCGCCGGGGACGTCGCGGCGGTGGGGCCGGCCGACGGTGAGCCGGCGACGCATCCGGTCAGTGCGAACACGAGGGCGAGGACACCGGCGGCGAGGGCGGCGGTGCGGCGGTTGCGGGTCATCGGGCTCCCTGTCGTGACGAAGCGGAGGAGTCCATCCGCCTCCGATCCACAGCATGGCAGGAGGACGATGCCGTTCGACGCCGCCCCGCACAACGGATCCGCAACGGATCCGAGCCCCTCAGGCGGCCGCTGCGTCGCTCGCGTCGAGATGCGCGAGCAGCGCCTCGCGGAACTGCTCGGGGCACTCCAGGTGCGGCGAGTGCCCGCAGTCGGGGAGCTCGACCTCGGTGTACCGGCCGCCGTGCGCGCGATAGCGGTCGAGCACGGCACGCGTCTGGGTGACCATCGGCTGCGGCGGCGCGGCATCCGCCCCCGGCCAGCCCGGGATCACGCCCATGGCTCCGAGCTGGTTGAGGTCGAACAGCGACGTGTCCGAGACGATGACGTCGTCGGCGCCGTGGATCCAGAGGATCGGCGGCTTCGCCGCGAGGTGCGCGATGCCGCTCACGTCGAAGTGCATCGGCGCCATCGTGTTGAGCACGCCGCGGTCGCCGGGCGCGAACCCGGGCCAGTTCTCGGACGGCTTCGCGTCGCCGGGGTAGTTGCCCTCGCCGACGGCCGTCGTGAGCATCGACTCGACCCAGAGGTCGTCGTGCTCGCTCGTGAACGGCGGCTTCACGTAGGTCTGCAGGTAGACGGACCGGGGCGATGAGGACGCATCGGCGGTGCGGTCGCCGTCGCGGAGCCGCGCGACGAAGTCGGGATTCGCTCCCCCGCCGCCCGAGCCCGCGGCATCCGGTGTGACCAGCCGGCCGTCGGCCCCCGCCGTGCCGCCGAAGCCGTACGGCGACACGGGGTTCACGAGCGTGACGGATGCCACTGGCACGGCGTGCTCCAGCAGGCACTGCAGCACGACGCCGCCGCCCATGCTCCAGCCGACCACGTGCACCGTGTCGAGCCGCAGCGCCTCGATGACCGATGCGAGGTCCTCGGCGTAGTCGCCCAGCCCCCGGGTCGCGTCCACGGGGAGCGTGTCGCTCCCGCCGAAGCCGCGCAGGTCGAGCGCGAGCGCCCGCACGTCGGCGGGGAGGGCGAGCATCGTCGGCTGCCAGAACAGCGACGACGACACGTTGCCGTGCACGAACAGCACGCTGCGCGGGTCGTGAGTCGCGGCATCCGCAGGGCGTTCGAGCACCTGGGCGGTGTACCGGGGGGTGCTGACGCGGTGGGCGGTGATGCCGGCGAGGAGGGTGTCGACCATGACGGGGTGGTGTCCTTTCGAGTTGCGGGAGGTGGGGTCTCGATACGCGCTTCGCGCTACTCGACCGGCGGAGGTGGGGTCTCGATACGCGCTTCGCGCTACTCGACCGGCGGCGGTGGGGTCTCGATACGCGCTTCGCGCTACTCGACCGGCCGCGCGACCACGGCGGCGGTGTCGAGCGGGGGTTCGGTGGCGGCGACCACCTCGTCGACGGTGACGCCGGGTGCGCACTCGACGAGCTTCAGCCCGTCGGGGGTCACGTCGATGACGGCCAGGTCGGTGATGATGCGATCGACGACGCCCCGGCCGGTGAGCGGCAGCGAGCACGCGTTCACGATCTTCGGCGAGCCGTCCTTCGCGACGTGCTCCATGAGCACGATGCGGCGGCGAGCGCCGTGCACGAGGTCCATCGCGCCACCCGGGCCCTTGACCATCTTCCCCGGGATCATCCAGTTCGCCAGGTCGCCCGTGGCGGAGACCTGCATCGCCCCGAGGATCGCCGCGTCGACCTTGCCGCCGCGGATCATGCCGAAGCTCGTCGCGGAGTCGAAGTACGCCGAGCCCGGCAGCACCGTCACGGTCTCCTTGCCGGCGTTGATGAGGTCGGGGTCGACCTCGGCCTCGGTCGGGTACGGCCCGACGCCGAGGATGCCGTTCTCCGACTGCAGCACGACCGTCACGCCCTCGGGCACGTAGTTCGGCACGAGGGTCGGCAGGCCGATGCCGAGGTTGACGTACGAGCCGTCGGCGAGCTCCCTCGCGGCCCGCGCGGCCATCTCGAATCGGGTGAGTGCCATGTCAGTTCCCCTCTCGCACGGTGCGGCGTTCGATGCGCTTCTCGATGTCGGTGCCCACCTCGACGACGCGGTCGACGAAGATGCCGGGCAGGTGCACGTGGTCGGGGTCGATCTCGCCGGGCTCGACGAGTTGTTCGACCTGGGCGATGCACACCCGCCCGGCCATCGCCGCGAGCGGCGAGAAGTTGCGGGCCGACTTGTCGAACACGAGGTTGCCGTGCCGGTCGCCCCGCAGGGCGTGCACGAGCGCGAAGTCGGTCGTGATGGCCTCCTCGAGCACGAACTCGCGCTCCTCGCCGCGCACCGTGAAGGACTGCACGGGCTTGGCGGGGCTCGCGACGGCGATGGTGCCGTCGGCGTGGTAGCGGCGCGGCAGTCCGCCCTCGGCGACCTGGGTGCCCACGCCCGTCTGCGTGTAGAACGCGGCGATGCCGGCGCCGCCGGCGCGGAGCTTCTCGGCGAGCGTGCCCTGCGGCGTGAGCTCGAGCTCGAGTTCGCCCGAGAGGTACTGCCGCTCGAACTCCTTGTTCTCCCCCACGTACGACGACGTCATCTTGCGGATGAGCCCGGCGCCGAGCAGCACGCCCAGCCCCCAGTCGTCGACGCCGCAGTTGTTCGAGACGACCGAGAGCTCGCCCACCCGGCGTTCGAGCAGCGCCTGGATGAGCACCATCGGGATGCCGCAGAGGCCGAAGCCCCCCACGGCCAGCGAGGCCCCTTGCGGGATGTCGGCGACCGCCTCGTGGGCGGAGCCGATCGTCTTGTCGAGTGTCATGGTGCGACCTCCTTGTCGGCAGCGGTGACGGATGCCGCGACGCGCCCCTCGGCGAGCCGCGTGGCGAGCACGGACACCACGTGGCCCGCGCCCTCCTCCGTCATGATGATCGTGTAGTGGTTCACGTCGGGGACCTCGTGGCGCCGGAGCGTCGGCATCCGGCGCTCCCATTCGTCGACGTGCTCGGGCGGATAGAGGGCCTCGGGCTGGTCGAGGAGCCCGCGCTGCGCCCGGAGGAAGTCCACGGGGCCCGGGAGCCCCAGGAGTTCCTCGAGGTAGCCGTCGGATCCGTCGAGCTCGAGCACGTTGACGGCCACGGCGTCGGGGTTCGCCGACGGGCGGAGGGCGGGCGGCTCGCCGTCGAGGTCGTAGGCGACGTAGTCGGCGATCGCGTCGTTCCACGCGGGCCCGAGCGCCGGATGCCGCCGCCAGAAGCCGGCGTAGGCGTCGGCATCGGGGAAGGTCATCGCGAGCCGCTCCAGCGCGGGACCGAGCGTGGCCTGTGCGACCTGGTCGGCCGCGAGGCCCTCGGGGTGCGGGATGGGCAGGCCGCCGTCGATGAGCACGACGCCCGCGACCCGGTCGGGGTGGGCGGCCGCGAAGCGCACGGTGACGAACGCCCCCATGGAGTGGCCGACGACGAGCGCGCGGTCGACGCCGAGGCCGTCGAGGAGGTACGCGAGGTCGTCGGCATGGTCGCGCAGCGTGTACGGCCCCGGGAGTCCGTTCGAGCGGCCGCGCCCCCGCAGGTCGGGGGCGACGACGCGCGCGTCGAGCGCCTCGGCGACCGGCCGCCAGGACCGGTGGGTGGCGGTGATGCCGTGCACGGCGAGGAGCGGGAGGCCGGCGGCATCCGCTCGCCACTGCCCGCCCGCGAGCGAGCCGCCGCGGACCGGCACCGAGAAGGGCGTGAGGGTCATCGTGCGCTCCATCCGCCGTCCATCGTGTAGCTCGCACCAGTGACCATGCGGGCGTCGTCGCCCGCGAGCCAGCGCACGAGGCTCGCGACCTCGGTGGGCTCCACGAGGCGCTTGATCGCGGACTCGGTGAGCATGACCTTCTCGACCACGTCCTCCTCGGGGATGCCGTGCAGCCTGGCCTGGTCGGCGATCTGCTTCTCGACGAGCGGGGTGCGCACGTAGCCGGGATTCACGCAGTTCGAGGTCACGCCGTGCGGGCCGCCCTCGAGTGCCGTGACCTTCGACAGGCCCTCGAGTCCGTGCTTGGCCGATACGTACGCCGCCTTGTACGGCGACGCGCGCAGGCCGTGCACGCTCGACACGTTGATGACGCGCCCGAAGCCGCGCTCGTACATGCCGGGCAGCGCGGCCCGGATGAGCAGGAACGGCGCCTCGAGCATGACGCGCAGGAGGAGCGAGAACCGCTCGGGCTCGAACTCCTCGATGGGTCGCACGTGCTGCAGGCCGGCGTTGTTCACGAGGATGTCGACGTCGAGCTCGTGCTCGGCAAGCGCCGCGGTGTCGCCCAGGTCGACCGCCCACGCGTCGCCGCCGAGGCGCTCGGCCACCCCGCGGGCGGCGTCGCCGTTCAGGTCGGCGATCGTCACGTGCGCCCCCGCGCCCGCGAGCGCCTCGGCGCAGGCGAGGCCGATGCCGCTCGCCCCGCCGGTCACGATCGCACGGCGCCCCGTGAGCTCCGTCATGCTTCCTCCTCGTTCGTCGTTCCCCAGTCGGGGCGTCCCAGCGCGCCGCCGATGAACCGCATCATCTCGTCGAGCACGTGCTCGGGCACGGCGCTCGTGCCCGAGGCCGTCGGGTCGGCGCCGTCGCCCGGCTCGCCGTTCGCGGCGTCGCCCCACAGCACCCAGCGCATGCCGATCATCTCGCCGACCCCCATGAGCGCCCATGCGGCGACGGTGGGGTCGATGTCGCCGATCTCGCCGTCCTCCTGGGCCTGGGTCAGGCCGTCGATGTAGCCCTCGACGATGCGCGTGTAGTGCATCCGCAGCGCCTCGGGCGAGACGAACTCCGCCTCGCGCACCACCCGGTACAGGGCGGGATGCTCCGCCGTGAATCGGAAGAACGCCGCGAATCCCGCGCGCTCCGCCGCCAGCCGGGTGCCGGCCCCGCGGGCGCCTTCGCTCATCGCGAGGCGCACCCGGTGGTTGAGGTCCTCGACGAGCTCGTTGAACACGTCGAGCTTCGAGTCGAAGTAGAGGTAGAAGGTTCCCTGGCCCACGCCCGCCCGCTCGGTGATGCGCGAGACGGATGACTCGGTGTAGCCGTGCGCGGCGAACTCGTGCTCGGCGGCCTCGAGCAGCTTGCGGCGGGTCTTCTCGCCGCGGGCCGTGCGGGGTGCGGCGCTCACCGGGGCACCTCCCGCGCGGTGCCTGCAGATGCGGTGGCGGCGTCGGCCGAGGCCCGCTCCACCTCGGCGAGTCGCGCGGCGCGCTCCGCGAGCACCCGGCGCAGGGCCTTCGCCGCCGTCGAGCGCGGGATCTCGTCGATGAAGTGCACGTCACGGGGGACCTTGTAGCCCGCGAGCGAGCGACGGGCGAACTCCGCGAGCTCCGCGGCATCCGTGATCGCCCCCGGCCGCAGCACGACCCAGGCCGAGCCGGCCTCGCCCCAGCGCTCGTCGGGCACGCCCACGACCGCGACGTCGGCGACCGCGGGGTGACCCATGAGCACGGCTTCGACCTCGGCGGGCGCGACGCCCTCGCCGCCCGAGATGTAGAGGTCCTTCAGCCGGTCGACGATCGTGAAGTAGCCGTCGGCGTCGCGGCGCACGAGGTCGCCCGTGTGCAGCCAGCCGCCGCGGAGCGCCTCCGCCGTGGCCTCGGGGTCGCGGAAGTAGCCGGCGAACACGCCGGGCCCGCGCACGAGCAGCTCGCCCTCGGCCTCGCCGTCGAGCAGTTCGCCCGTGACGGCGTCGGCGACCGCGACGTCGACGTGCGCGTAGGGCACGCCGGCCGAGCCGACGCGGTGGCGGGCCTCGTCGTCGGGCAGGCAGAGCACGTTGGGCGACGCCTCGGTGAGTCCGTAGCCCTGCGTGAGCGAGACGCCCCGCGCGTGCCAGGTGCGCAGGAGTGCCGGCGGCATCGGCGCTCCCCCGACCACGGCGTGGCCCAGGCTCGAAAGATCGGTCGCGCGGAAGTCGGGGTGCTGCGCGAGGAACAGGTAGTTCGCCGGCACCCCCATCATCGTCGTGATGCGGCGCTCCTGGATGAGGTGCAGCACGCGGCCCGGATCGAAGGTGCGCTCGAGCACGACGGTCGCGCCCGTCCACCAGGCCAGCAGCGGCTGGATGTTCCACCCGCCCACGTGGAACTGGGGCATGACCGCGAGCACGACGTCGTCGGTCGTGACGCCGATCGTCTTCGACAGCGAGAGGTTCGTCCAGAAGCAGTTCGCGTGGGTGAGCACGGCGCCCTTCGCCCGCGAGGTGGTGCCCGACGTGAAGACGATGAGCAGGGGGTCGTCGTCGGCGACGTCGCGCCGCGCGCGAGCGAGGCGGGCCGGGCCGGCCGGATGCGGCATCCGCTGCTCGATGCCGTGCGCGCCGAGCGGAGCGACGGGCACCCGCAGCGCCGCCACGCGCTCGAGCGTGGCCCTGGCGAGCGAGGCGAACTCGTCCTCGACGAGCAGGAGCGCGGGCTCCGCGATCTCGAGCTGCTCGGCGAGCTCGCGCGGCGACAGGCGCCACGAGAGCGGCACGAGCACGAGTCCCGCCTTGGCGCACGCGAAGAACAGCACGACCTGGTCGGCGCTGTTGCCGGTGAGCGTCACGACGCGGTCGCCGATCGCGTAGCCGTGAGTGCGGAACGCGTCGGCGAGGCGCTCGGCGCGGGCGTCGAGCTCGCGATAGGTGACCACCACGCCGCGGTCGTCGATCGCGACCCGTTCGGGCAGCGAACGGGCGCGGTCGGCGGTCCACCTGCCGAGGGTCGCGAGTCCGTCAGGCATCCGTCGCCTCCTTCGGCTCGACCGGGTCCTGGCGGGTGCCCGTCGCGATGCGCTTCGGGATGCCGGCGATGCCGCCGGGCAGGAAGAGCACGACGAGCACGAACAGCGTGCCCAGGATGAACAGCGGCTCGCTCAACGGCACCCGGAGCACGTCGGGCAACGCGGCGATCGCGTCGGAACCGGCGAGCGCCGTGAGCCGCTGGTCGAGCAGTGTGTAGACGATACCGCCCACGATGGCGCCCCATCGAGCGCCCACACCGCCGAGCACGACGATGACGAGCAGGGTGAGGGTGAAGTCCGCAGTCGCGACGCGCGGCGCGGCCCCCGACTGCAGCAGCAGGTAGCCCATGCCTGCGACGGCGGCGAGCACCGATGCGACGATGAAGACGAGCAGCTTCACGTCGTACGGCCGCAGGCCGATGACGCGTACCCGGAGCTCGTTCTCGCGCACGGCTTCGGCGACGTGCCCGGCGCGGCTGCGTTCGACCCAGAGCACCACGAGGTAGACGGCCACGAGGATGCCGAGCGCCATCCAGTAGAGGTTGCGGGTGTTCAGCACGCCCACGAGCCCGTCGGGCACGTGGGTGATGTCGAGCGGAAGCCCCTCGTCGCCGCCCGTCGTTGCGGCGTTGCGGCGGATGAGCACCGACCCCGCCTGCGCGAAGGCGAGCGTCACCATCGCGAACGAGATCCCGGTGACGCGCAGCGCGAGGGCGCCGACGGTCGCGGCGAGCACGAGCCCGAACACGAGCGTGGCGAGGATCGCGACGAGGAAGACGAGCTCGCTCGGCCACTCGGCCGGCGCGAGCAGTTCGAGGATCATCCCGAGGCCGTAGGCGCCCGCCGCGAAGAAGAGCGCATGCCCGAACGACAGCAGTCCCGCGAGGCCGAACATCATCCGGTAGCTGAGCGCGAGGGCAGCGATGAGCATGGCGAAGGCGAGCAGCTGCAGCGTGCCCGGCGTGTAGGTGGGGCCGGGCAGCACGCCGGGGACGTCCAGCGCGAGGAGCGGGAGGAGCGCGAGCGCCACGACGAGCGCGACGCCGCCGGCGACGAGGGCGAGGGTGCGACGGTTCATGCGGCCTTCCCCATCAGTCCACGCGGGCGCACGAGCAGCACCGCGGCGAGTGCGACGACGACGACGAGGTCGCCCGTGCCGCCGAGGTAGTAGTTCGCGAACTGCTGCAGCACGGCGACGAGCACCGAGGCGATCGCGGCGCCGGTGAGCGAGCCGAGCCCGCCGATGACGGTGACGATGAACGCGAAGATGAGCAGCACCGAGCCGAGGTGGGCGGAGACGTACCCGTAGTACACCGACGCGAGCACGCCGCCGAGGCCGGCCGCGGCGCCGCCGATCGCGAACACGAGCGTGAACGACCGTCGCACGTCGATGCCGAGCGCCGTGACCATGTGCCGGTTCTCGACGCCCGCGCGGATGATGAGGCCGTACCTGGTGCGGCGGAGGAAGAGCACGATCCCGCCGAGCACGAGCCCGGCGCACGCGATGAGCAGGAACCGGTCGTTCGGGATGCGGGCGCCGAGGATCTCCGTGGTCTCGGTGAGCCAGGCGGGCCGCTCGGTGTAGATCGGGTCGGTGCCCCAGATCCCCTCGAACAGGGCGACGCTCGCCAGCGCGATGCCCACGGTGACGAGGGCCTGCTCGATGTGCCGCTCGTAGAGGCGCCGGATGATGAGCAGCTCGGTGAGGGCCGCGACGACCGCCCCGACGACGATGCCGACGACCGCCGAGAGCGCGAGGCCCGTCCAGGTGCCGTCGGAGACGCGGCGCCCGACCTCCCAGCCGAGGAAGGCCGAGATCGTGAGGAACGAGCCGTGCGCGAAGTTGAGCACGCCCATGAGCCCGTAGATGAGCGAGAGCCCGCTCGCGACGAGGAAGTAGAGAGCCCCGAGTCCGAGGCCGGTGATGAGGAGGAGGACCACGGTGTCCATCAGGCGGCTTCGCTCGCGTCGTGCACGCCGAGGAGCCGCTGGACGCGCTCCTCGTCGTCGAGCAGTTCGGATGCCGCGCCCGCGAACACCACGCGTCCGCCCGAGAGCACGACGACGCGGTCGGCGAGGGCGCGGATGACATGCAGGTTCTGCTCGACGAGGAGGATCGGCACGGTGCGCGCCGCCTCCCCGAGGGCGGCGGCCACCTCGTCGACGATGCGCGGCGCGAGTCCCTTGGTGGGCTCGTCGACGAGCAGCAGCCGGTTCTCGTTCACGAGGGCCCTCGCGAGCGACACCATCTGCTGCTGGCCGCCCGAGAGGGTGCCCGCCCGTTGGTCGCGGCGGGCTACGAGGTCGGGGAAGAGCCGGGCGATGAACTCGCGCCGGGGCGCGGCGTCGCGCTCGGCGAGGCGCAGGTTCTCGGCGACCGTCAGCCCCGCGAAGACCTCGCGGTCCTCCGGCACGTAGCCCACGCCGAACTGCACGATGCGGTGCGTCGGCATCGCGTCGATGCGGATGCCGCCGAGCTCGACCGACCCCGTGCGCTCGATGAGGCCGAGGATCGAGCGGATCGTCGACGTCTTGCCGACGCCGTTGCGGCCGAGGAGGGCCGTGACGCCCGTCGCGGGCACCTCGAACGAGACGTCCTCGATCACGGTCTGGCCAGTGATGCGGCCGGTGAGTCCGGCGACGCGGAGGATCGGCCCGGCGCCCGGGGCGGGGCGAGCACTGGCGTCGGATGCGGCGGTCACACGCTCTCCCCGAGGTAGGCGGACTGCACGGTCGGGTTCGCCATGACGGCCTCCGGGGTGTCGACGGCGAGCAGCTCGCCGTGGTGCATGACGGCGACGCGATCGGCGAGGCCGAGCACGACGTCCATGTGGTGCTCGACCATGAGCACGGTGCGGCCGCCGCGGTGGAGCGCGCGGATGACCTCGGTGAGGGCGGGCACGTCGGCCGATCCGACACCCGCCATGGGCTCGTCGAGCAGGATGACGCGCGGTTCCATCGCGATGAGCATCGCGATCTCGACCTTGCGCTTCTCCCCATGGGCGAGCCCGGATGCCTCGGCACCGGCGCGGTGCGCCATGCCGACCTCCTCGAGCGCCGCCCGGGCGCGCGCCGTCGCCGCATCCGTGCGCCGCGGGGCGCGGAACACGGATGCAGCGCCGCCGAGGTGCGCCTGCGCGGCGAGCCGCACGTTCTCGAGCACGCCGAGCGTCGGGAACAGGCTCGACGTCTGGAACGTGCGGCCGAGCCCTGCCGCGGCACGCCGGTGCACGGGCTCGGTCGTCACGTCCTGCCCGCCGAGCCGCACGACGCCCTCGGTGGGCTTCGCGACACCCGAGATGACGTTGAAGAGCGTCGTCTTTCCGGCGCCGTTGGGGCCGATCACCCCGACGAGCTCGCCGGACGGCACGCGCAGCGACACGTCCCGGAGGATGCGCGCTCCGCCGATGCGGAGTCCGATGCGCTCGAGCTCGAGCGCCGGGTGGTCGGTCATGGTGGGCCTGTCGTCCTGTTCGTGGTCGGTGCGGCGAGGGGGTCGGCGGATGCCGCGGATCAGCCCGCGACGGGCGGGGCCACGGTCTCCGCGTCGACGGTGTCGACGAGCTCGGGCACCCAGTCGGCGCCGTCCTGCACCAGCTTGACCTGGAACATCGGCTGCAGGAGCGCGTGGTCCTCGGCGCGCACGGTGAGCTCGCCCTTGACCGAGTCGAAGGTCCAGCCCTCGAGCGCGTCGACCATGCCGTCGACGCTGTCGCCGCCCTCGCGCACGGCCTGCACGATCATCTGCGCGGCGACGAAGCCGTCGGCCGAGAAGAGGTCGGGCTCGGCGCCCGCGGCCTCGAGGTGCTCGATCATGGCCGCCTCGACGTCGGTGCCGGCGGCACCGCCGAAGTAGTGGTTGAGGAACGAGATGTCGCCCGACGCGTCGCCGTAGGCGTTGTAGGTGGCGACGTCGCCGAGCCCGGTCACGACGGGGGCGGCGTCGAACACGCCCTGCTGCGAGAGGGCGGTCCACATCGCGCCCGACGAGGCGCCGGCCCACGCGACGAACACGAGGTCGGGCTGCGCCGCGATGAGCTGCTGCGCGAACGGGGTGAACTCGGTCGCGTCCTCCGCGACGAGCACGCCGTCGACCGTGGCGCCCGCACTGCCGAGCACGGCCTGCACGGCGGCGAGGTTGCCCTGGCCGAACGCGTTGTCCTGCGCGAACACCACGACCTTTTTGCCGGCCGGGTCGCCGATGAAGGTGCCGGCGGTCGCGACGTCCTGGTAGGTCTGGCGGCCCGAGCGGAAGGTGTAGTCGTTGACGCCCGTGATGGCGTCCGCCGCGGCGGGGCCCGAGATGTAGAGGACCTTGTTCTGTGCGGCCTGCTCGGCGAGCGTGGTGGCGATGCCCGAGACGACGGTGCCCGCGAGGATCTGCGTGCCTTGGCCGATGAGGTCCTTCGCCTTGGCGACGGCCGTGTCGGGATTGCCCTGGTCGTCCTCCCAGGTGATGTCGAGCGGGCGGCCGTCGACCTCTCCGGTGCCGTCGGTCGCGTAGTCGAGACCCGCCTCGAAGCCGGCGGTGTACGCCTCGGCGTACGCGGCGAGCGGACCGGTCTGCGAGGTGATCATGCCGATGGCGACGGGGCTGCCTTCCGCGTCGGCGTCCGAGCCGCCTCCGGCGGCGGTGGTCGGCGCGCAGCCGACGAGGGCGATGGCCGCGGCGGCGATGAACGCCGGCGCGAGGTACTTCCGTGTACTCCGCATCAATGAGCCTCTCTGGTGACGACGGTGTCAAACCTGACAGGTGGTTCAGGTCTCAGGATCGTACAATAGAGTCGTTGCGGCATCTCACGCAACCCGAGACGAAGGAGTCCGACCCGATGAGCTTTCCCGACGTCGTCATCATCGCCGGCGCACGCACCCCATTCGGCCGTATCAACGGCAACCTCGCGAGCCGGTCGGCCGTCGAGCTCGGCACGGTCGCGATCCGCGGCGCGCTCGAGAAGGCGGGCGTCTCCCCCGACGACGTCGACGCCGTGATCATGGGCCAGGTGCTGCAGGCCGGCGCCGGCCAGAACCCCGCGAAGCAGTCGGCGGTCGCCGCCGGCATCCCGTGGCGCGTCCCCGCCATCACGCTCAACAAGGTGTGCCTCTCGGGGCTCGTCGCCATCACGGATGCGGCGCGCCTCATCCGCCTCGGCGAGGCATCCGTCGTCGTCGCCGGCGGCCAGGAGTCGATGACGCAGGCGCCGCACCTGCTGCCGAACTCCCGCGCCGGGCACCTGTACGGCAGCGTCGAACTGCTCGACCACGCCGCGAACGACGGCCTCACCGACGCGTTCGACCACGAGTCGATGGGCGCCTCGACCGAGCGCTTCAACGGCCGCTACGGCCTCACCCGCGCCGAGCAGGACGAGGTGGCGGCCGGTTCGCACGCCCGCGCGGGCGCGGCCCAGGCCGACGGCGTGTTCGACGACGAGATCGTCGCCGTCGAGATCCCGCAGCGCAAGGGCGACCCGGTCTTCGTCGAGATCGACGAGGGCGTGCGCCCCGGCTCGACCGTCGAGGTGCTCGGCAGGCTGCGGCCCGCCTTCGTCGAGGGCGGCACCATCACGGCCGGCAACTCCTCGCCGATCTCCGACGGCGCCGCGGCCGTCGTCGTGGCCAGCCGCGAGTGGGCCGAGTCGCACGGATTGCAGTGGCTCGCGCTCATCGGCTCCTCCGGCCAGGTCGCCGGGCCCGACAACTCGCTGCACTCGCAGCCGGCGAACGCGATCGGCGCGGCGCTCGTGCGCGAGGGCTGGGAGGCGGCAGACCTCGACGTCGTCGAGATCAACGAGGCCTTCGCCGCCGTCTCGGTGCAGTCCGCCCGGGAGCTCGGCGTCGACCTCGAGCGCGTCAACGTGCACGGCGGCGCGATCGCGCTCGGCCACCCCATCGGCGCCTCCGGGGCGCGGCTCGCCCTGCACGCCGCCCTCGAGCTGAGCCGGCGCGGCGGCGGTCGCGCGGCCGTCGCCCTCTGCGGCGGCGGCGGCCAGGGCGAGGCCCTCCTGCTCTCGCGCTGACGCCGCGAACTGCTCCGCCCGGCGGCGACGTCCGCCGGGCGGCCCCGTCGCGCCCGCGCTGTGACACCATGTCATCACCGCGGCGGGCGCGACGGGGACTGAGGGAGCGAGCATGACCGAGACCAAGCCGGATGCTTCGGCGCACGCCGAGCCGAGCGCGCAGCCGCGGCTCGACCACCGTCTGCGACGCATGTCGGGGCGCGACCCCGACGAGACCCACCGCGCGGCCACGCCGCTCGAGCTGCTGTTCGACCTCACCTTCGTGATCGCGTTCAGCCAGGCGGGCAGCCAGGCGGCGCACCTGCTCGAACTCGGCCACTTCGCACCCGCCCTCATCGCCTTCTCGTTCGCGGTGTTCGCGATCAGCTGGGCGTGGATCAACTACTCGTGGCTCGCCTCCGCCTACGACAACGACGACGTCTACTTCCGCGTCGCCACCATGGTGGCGATGGTCGGCGTCATCCTCATCGCGCTCGGCATGCCCGAGTTCTTCAAGTCGATCGACACCGGCAGCAATGTCGACAACCGCGTGATGGTCGCCGGCTACATCGTGATGCGCGTCGCGACGATCGCACTCTGGGTGCGGGCGGCACGGCACGATCCCGCCCATCGGCGCGCGGCGCTCACATACGTCGTGGTCGTCTCGATCGCACAGGTCGGCTGGATCCTGCTCGTGATGGCCTGGCTGCCCCTCGGTCCGACCCTCGCGATCTCGGCGGTGCTCATCCTCTTCGAGCTCGCGGGCCCGGTGATCGCGGAGTCGCGCGACGGCGGCACGCCGTGGCATCCGCACCACATCGCCGAGCGCTACGGGCTGCTCGTGATCATCACCCTCGGCGAGGTCGTGCTCGGCACCATCCTCGCGGTCTCGGCGGTCGTCGAGGAGCAGGGCTGGGATGTCGACGCCGGACTCGTGGCATTCGGCGGCACGATGCTCGCCTTCGGCATGTGGTGGGTGTACTTCACGATGCCGTCGGGCATCGTGCTCGCCCGGCACCGGCGCCGCGGCTTCGTCTGGGGCTACGGCCACATCGTCCTGTTCGGGTCGCTCGCCGCGACCGGGGCGGGCCTGCACGTCGCCGCGTACGTCATCGACGGCACCGCCCACATCGACGACGTGCAAGCGCTGCTGACCGTCGTCGTGCCCGTCGCGGTCTTCTCGGTGGCGCTCTTCACGCTCTACACCCTGCTGCTGAAGCAGTTCGACCCGTTCCACATCGGGCTCTTCCTCGGCAGCCTCGTGCCGCTCGGGCTCGCCGTCGCCGCGGTCGAGTCGGGCGCGAGCATGGCCACCGGGATCGCGGCCTGCGCCCTCTCGCCGATCGTCGTGATCGTCGGATTCGAGACCGTCGGTCACCGGCACCAGGCGGTCGCGCTCGAGCGCACGCTGGCCCTCGCTCCCGAGGTGGACACGCGCCTGTTCGGCCGCCGCTGAGACGGGCGAGGGGGCGGATGCCGCGGCATCCGCCCCCTCGTGTCGACCCCGCTAGGCGTTCGGCCGGTTCGCGCGCAGCACTTCGAGGCGCGCGCGGTACTCGGTCTCGTCGATGTCGCCCTTCGCGAACCGCTCGGAGAGCGTGGACTCGGCGCTCCCGCCGCGCGCCCACGGCGGGCCGTCGGCGCCGTCGGCCCAGGCGCGACGGCGGCCCCTGGTGACCAGGAAGATGATCAGCCCGATGACGAGGAACCAGAAGAGCGGGATGAGGAAGAAGACCCATCCGAACCCGGCCGCCCAGGGGCCGGGGTGGGTGACCACTGCGAGGGTGGTGAGGGTGGCGAGCATGAGGTGCGTCCCTTGATCGTGCGGCCCCGGATGAGCCGTCTGATCCCATGCTCGTGCGGCGGCGGCATCCGCGAATCCGCCCGGCGGAGACACCTGCACTGCTCCCGCGGAAGCAGTGCGGCCGGGATCACTCCTGCCAGCCGGGGGCCACGAGGCCGGACTCGTACGCGACGACGACGAGGTGCACTCGGTCGCGCGCGTGCAGCTTCGCCATGATGCGCGAGACGTGCGTCTTCGACGTGAGCGGACTCAGCACGAGCCGGGCCGCGATCTCGTCGTTCGTGAGGCCCTGGCCCACGAGCCGGAGCACCTCGCGCTCGCGGTCGGTGAGGGCGGCGAGCCGCGCCTCGTCGGGCGCGTCGCGGAGGCCCACCGCCATCCGCTCGAGGAGCCGCTTGGTGACGCCCGGCGAGAGCAGCGCCTCGCCGCTCGCGACCACGTGCACCGCTCGGATGAGGTCGACGGGCTCGGTGTCCTTCACGAGGAAGCCGCTCGCGCCCGCGCGCACGGCGCGGGCCACGTACTCGTCGAGCTCGAACGTCGTGACGATGACCACGCGCACGCCCGCGAGCGCCGGGTCGGCGGCGATCTGCTCGGTCGCCCAGAGGCCGTCGCCGCCCGGCATGCGGATGTCCATGAGCACGACGTCGACGGGCTCGCGGCGCACGAGCGCGAGGAGCTCCTCGCCGGTGGAGGCCTCGCCCACCACGTGGATGTCGTCCTCGGCGGCGAGGAGGGCACGGAACCCGGCACGCACGAGCACTTGGTCGTCGGCGAGCGCGACGCGGATCACGGCGACGCTCCCCACGGGAGGCGCGCGGTGACGCGGGTCCCGCCGAGTGACGACGGCCCGAGTTCGACGGATCCGCCGAGCAGCAGGGCCCGCTCGCGCATGCCGAGGATGCCGCCGCCCTCGTCGGCCGCGCCGATGCCGTGCCCGTCGTCGTCGACCGTGAGCTGCAGCTCGTCGCCGACGCGTTCGACGGTCACGACCGCTCGCGTCGCGCCGGCGTGCCGGACCACGTTCGTGAGCGCCTCCTGCGCGATGCGGTAGGCCGCGAACTGCACCGCCCGGCCCGGGGCGCCGTCGAGCCGGTCGACGAGGCTCGCCTCGAACCCCGGGGAACGCACGCCGCCGACGAGCCGCGGCAGCTCGGCGAGTTCCGCCTGCGGGGCGAGCGGCGCGTCCCCCTCGCTGCGGATCACGCCGAGCACGCTCCGCACCTCCTCCAGGGCGGTCTTCGAGGTGTCCTTGATGCTGCCGAGGGCGGTGCGGGCCTGCTCCGGGTCGCGGTCCATGAGGTGGAGCCCGACGCTCGCCTGCACGTTGATCTGCGAGAGGGCGTGCCCGATCACGTCGTGGAGCTCCCGGGCGATCCGCACGCGCTCCCGCTGCTCTGCGGTCTGCCGTCGCCGCGCCGCCTCCGCGCGGAACTCCGCCGCGCGCAGCCGACGCACGCTCACGAACGATCCGATGCCGAAGCACGCCGCGAGCAGCAGCGTCGTGAGCGCGATGCGGAACGGATGCCACGACAGGCCGAGGATCGCACCGAACACGATCGCCGAGCCCCACCCGACCACGACCGACACGACGGCCCAGACCAGGGCGCCCCGGGCCACCGCGAACACGATCGCGAACGCCAGCGCGAGGTAGGGCGGGCCGACGTCGGGCGCGAAGAGCACGTCGACGAGCGCGGCCGCCGAGACCGCCGCGACCGTCGGGCCGGGATACCGGCGCGACGCGAGGAGCGCGAGCGGCCCGATCGCCGCGAGCGCGACCTGGGCCAGGCCCGCCGCCCAGCCCACGTGGAGCCACGCCGCGATCGCGATGGCGGCCGGCACCTGCACGAGCAGGCTGATGACCACGGGCGCGAGGAGCACGAACCCGGCGGGGGGCCGGAATCGTTCAGGTCGTCCGTCCCAGCGGGGACGGCCGTCCCACTGCGGCACGGGCATCCCCCGATCGTAGTGCCGGCGCTCGCGCGCCGGATCGGCCCGCCGGAGGCTCACGCGTTACTCCACCGGGAGTAGCGCCCGACGATGATCCGCCCGCCGATCAGAAGAGCGTCACCGGCTTGACGATGTCGGCGTAGATCAGCAGCGCGCTCATGGCGCCGAGCACGATGACCACGCCGAAGGTGAGCGGCATGAGCTTCGCGAGGTCGACCGGCCCCGGATCGGGGCGCCGACGCAGCTTCGCGAAGCCGCGACGGATCGCCTCCCAGACGGCCCCCGCGACGTGACCGCCGTCGAGGGGGAGCAACGGGATGAGGTTGAACACGAAGAGCGCGATGTTGAGCGAGGCGATGATGCCGATGAGCCCGGCGGCCTTCGACGCGAGGGGCACCTCGTCGAGGCTCGCGATCTCGCCCGCGACCCGGCCCACGCCGACCACGCTGATCGGCCCGTTCGGGTCCCGCTCCCCCGGCCCGAACGCCGCGTTGGCGACGTCGACCATGCGCTGCGGGAGGTTCACGATGATCGCGCCGACGCCGACGATGTTCTCGCCGACGGCGGGCAGCACCGCCGTGACGGGCTGGCGCACCGTCTCGCTCGCGGGGCCGATGCCCACGAAGCCCACCTGCACGGTCACGGGGTCGCCCGCGGCATCCGTCACCACTGCGCCGTTCGCGTCGGTGGCGTACCGCTCGCTGAGCATCGGGGTGACCGTGAGGGTCTGCTTCTCGCCGTCGCGGATCACGACGACGTCGATGGACTCGTCGGGGTGGTCGCGGATGATCGCGGTGGACTCGTTCCACGTCCGGATCGCCTGCCCGTCGACGGACACGATGCGGTCGCCGGGCTGGAAGCCCGCGGCTGCGCCCGGAGCGGCCGGGTCGCCGGGCTCGCACGTCTGGCGCTCGCTCGTGGCGGGCAGTGCGCACGCCGAGACCGATCCGATCGTGGTCGAGGGCTGGCTCACGCCGAAGCCCATGAGCAGCACGCCGAAGAGCACGATCGCGAGCAGGAGGTTCATCGTCGGGCCGCCGAGCATCACGACGATGCGCTTCCACACCGGCAGACGGTAGAACGCGCGTTCCTCGTCGCCCGGGGTGATCGACTCGGAGCTCGAGTCCCGCGCGTCCTGCACCAGCCCGCGGAAGAAGCCCGTGCCCGAGGCGCTGACCTGCTCGCCCTTCCCGGGCGGGAACATCCCGATCATCGAGATGTAGCCGCCGAGCGGGATCGCCTTGAACCCGTACTCGGTCTCGCCGCGCCGGCGCGACCACACCGTGGGCCCGAAGCCGATCATGTACTGGGTGACCTTGACGCCGAACGCCTTCGCGGGCACCAGGTGCCCGATCTCGTGCAGGCCGATGGAGACGGCGAGGCCGACCACGATGATGACGACGCCGATCACGAAGGCGAGCACGGAATCCACCCCGCCAGCGTAGTGGCGGCTGCTTGGAGCCCGCTGGCGTTCGGCTGTGAGCCCGTTCGGCTGTGAGCCGTGGGGTGTCAGCCGTGGGCTCGCGCGCCGCCGGCCGCAGTCCGCGGCCGGCCTACCTCGCCGCGATGCGCACGTCGGCGGCGCGCCGCGCCGACCGCTCCGCCTCCGCGAGCGAGTCGACCGTGAGGGTCGCCGACCCCGGTTCGTGCGCCTCGACGACGGCGCGCACGGTGTCGACGATGTCGGTGAAGCCGATGCGCCCCGCGTGGAACGCCGCGACGGCCTGCTCGTTCGCCGCGTTGAAGACGGCCGGGTACTCGCCGCGGGCGCGGCCCACCTGCTTCGCGAGCTTCACCGCGGGGAACGCCTCCTCGTCGAGCGGCTCGAACGTCCACTGCTGCGGGGTCGTCCAGTCGAGCGGCCGGCCCGCCGCGGCGACGCGGTTCGGCCAGTCGAGGCCGAGCGAGATGGGCAGTCGCATGTCGGGCGGCGACGCCTGGGCGATCGTCGAGCCGTCGACGAACTCGACCATGGAGTGCACGATCGACTGCGGGTGCACGACCACGTCGATGCGGTCGTAGTCCACGTCGAAGAGCAGGTGCGCCTCGATGACCTCGAGGCCCTTGTTCACGAGCGTCGCCGAGTTGGTGGTGACCACGAGACCCATGTCCCAGGTGGGGTGGGCGAGCGCCTCGGCCGGGGTCACGCCGGCGAGCTGCTCGCGCCGACGACCGCGGAACGGGCCGCCTGACGCCGTCAGCACGAGACGGCGCACCTCTTGGTGCGTCCCCGAGCGAAGGGCCTGCGCGATGGCGGAGTGCTCCGAGTCGACGGGGACGATCTGGTCGGGCTGCGCGAGGCGCGTCACGAGGTCGCCGCCCACGATGAGCGACTCCTTGTTCGCGAGGGCGAGCGTCGCGCCGCGCTCGAGCGTCGCGAGCGTCGGACCGAGGCCGACCGATCCCGTGATGCCGTTCAGCACCACGTCGGCGTCGACATCGCGCACGAGCTGCTCCGCCTCCTCGATGCCGAGCGCCGTGTGCTCGACGCCGAACTCCGCGGCCTGCTGGTCGAGCAGGGCGCGGTTCGAGCCGACCGCGAGCCCGACGACGTCGAACCGCCGCGGGTTCGCGCGGATGACGTCGAGGGCCTGCGTGCCGATGGAGCCGGATGAGCCGAGGATGATGACGCTGCGCACGCCTCCACTGTAGGGCGGGCGCCCGGTCGCCGCCCGCTCGCCGCCCGCTCAGGCGAGCACGGCGACGGATGCCGCGCGATTGCCCGGCATCGAGAGGTCGTGGAATCGCACCTCGCGCCAGCGCGAGCCGAACTCGGGCGTCGTGCGCACGATCCGCCCGACGCCGCCGTCCTCGCCCGGGATGGAGAGCGCGAGCCGCGAGGGCTCGATGAAGTCGAGGTGACCCATCGCGCGCAGGAGCGCCGTCTTGCGGGCCCACAGCGTCGCCCGCACGAGCGCCCGTCGCGCGGGGTCGAGCGCGTCGAGCGCATCTCGCTCGAGCGTGTGGAACGCCGCCTCGTCGATCACGCGGCCGCTGTCGAGGGCCGCGGGCTCGATGCCGACGCCGAGCGGATGCCGCGTGCCGACCGCTGCGACGATCGCCCCGTCGGAGACCGCCACGTCGGCGTACCACGGCCGCCCCGACGGCGTCGTCGGATACACGACGGAGGGGCGCCCGTGCCGTGCGCCGCACACCGCGCACGCGTGGCTGAGCTCGACGTCGGCGGCCGGCACGCCCGCCGAGATCGCGAGGTGCTCGCGCAGGACCTCATCGGCGGAGGGAGGACGCCGGGACGCGGCGAGCACGAGCACGCGCGTGCCCGACTCCTCGAGTTCGAGGAGCTCCCCGTCGGCCACCGCACCCATGGCCCCATCCTCGCGCATGGCGGCCGGGATCCGCGTCACCCGGGACGGTGCGGACGCCCGGCTGAATATGCGCCTGCAGGCATGCCGCTGGGCGTAGCGTCGTCGGGTGAGCGAGATCGAGGCTGATGCCGTCCCCGCCCCGGCCGAGCGGCCGGGCCCCGTGTACACGATCGTCCGCGGCATCCTGCGCCCCCTGGTGCGTCTCGTCTACCGACCGAAGATCACCGGCTCGGAGCACGTGCCCAAGCGCGGGCCCGTCATCTTCGCGAGCAATCACCTGTCGTTCGTCGACAGCATCGTCATCCCCCTCGCGGCGCCGCGTCCCGTGCAGTTCCTCGCGAAGTCGCACTACTTCACCGGGAAGGGCCTGAAGGGCTGGGTCTCGCGCACCTTCTTCACCGCCATCGGCGCTGTCAGCGTCGAGCGCGGGGCGGGAGCCCAGGCGCAGGCCGCACTCGACCAGGGCCGGCGCATCCTCGAGTCGGGCAGCGCGTTCGCGCTCTACCCCGAGGGCACCCGTTCGCTCGACGGCCGCCTGTACCGCGGGCGCACGGGCGTCGCGTGGCTCGCCCTCACGACGGGCGCGGTCGTCGTGCCCGTCGGCCTCATCGGCACCCAGGAGATCCAGCCCGTCGGCGCGAAGCTCCCGCGCGTGCGCCCCGTCTCGGTGCGCTTCGGCGAGCCGATCGACCTGCGCCACCACGGCAACGCCACCTCCGGCCGGGCCCGCCGCGCCGCGACCGACGAGGTCATGGCGGCCATCCACGCCCTCAGCGGCCAGGAGCTCGCCGGCGCGTACAACGAGGCGCCGCCGCAGGGCACGCTCGCGAAGATCGCCGACCGCGTGGTTCCGCGGGAACGCGTCTGACCAGCCTCCGCCCGGGGTCCGAGCCGCTCCGGCGTCTCCCCGCGACGGGCGCCCGGCCGCGGGAAGTCATCCACACATGCACCCGATTCCCAGCGACCGCCTTGTCGCGGCCGGTATCGTCGCCCCGGTGAGCCCCGCGATGAAGCCGACGCCGAGCCGCGTGCGCACGATGATCGTGGCGCTCGCGGCATCCGTGCTGCTCGCAGTCACCGGCTGCACCGCAGAGCCGCGCACGACCGACGACACGCCCTGGGGCACCGGGGTCGACCGGCCCGAGCCCCCGACGAGCGAGTTCGATCCCGGCCTGATCGTGAGCGACGACAGCTTCTACGACGCGGGAGCGATGGACGAGGACCAGATCCAGGCGTTCCTCGAGTCCCGCCGCTGCGTGCCGCGCGACACCGCGCCGTGCCTCGACGACTACGCCGAGTCGACGCCCACGATCCCGGCGGTCGGCGGCCGCCACTGCGCGGAGTACCGCGGCGGCATCCGGGAGCGCGCGAGTCGCATCATCGAGAAGGTCGCAGCGGCCTGCGGAGTCAGCCCGCGCACCCTGCTCGTGCTGCTGCAGAAGGAGCAGTCGCTGCTCACCCGGCCGAGCCTCGCCGGCTACGAGCGTGCGACGGGCTACGGATGCCCCGACACCGCCGACTGCGAGCAGAAGTACTTCGGCTTCTTCAACCAGCTGTACAACGCCGCCTGGCAGTTCCGCCAGTACACCGAGGAACCCCAGCGCGCCTACCGGGTGGGCACGGTGCCGGTGCAGTTCAATCCGGATGCCGCGTGCGGCGCGTCGCCCGTCGACATCCGCAACCAGGCCACCGCGAACCTCTACAACTACACGCCGTACCAGCCGAGCGACGCGACCCTCGCGGATCCCGACGTCGGCGACGGCTGCTCGGCGTTCGGCAACCTCAACTTCTGGCGCATCTGGAACCGCTGGTTCGGCGACCCCACGGCCGAGCGCTACCCCGCCTTCTTCCCCTCGTGCCTGCGGCTCGTGGGCGGGCATCCCTGCCCCGATCCGGCGCCCACCGTGCCCGGGGTGGCGCCGCGGGCGACACCCTAGTCGCGCGACACCCTAGTCTCGCGATG
This sequence comes from Agromyces tardus, assembly GCF_003710805.1. Classification (GTDB taxonomy): domain Bacteria; phylum Actinomycetota; class Actinomycetes; order Actinomycetales; family Microbacteriaceae; genus Agromyces; species Agromyces tardus. The sequence continues at coordinate 31,564 of NZ_RHHB01000030.1, forward strand.
CAGGGGCCGCATCCGCCCCGGTGTCGGCTCCGGCGATCAGGATCGTCGGCTCGTGGTGCACCGGGAACGCGACGGAGGCCGCGATGAAGCACTTCTCGGAAGCCTCGGCGTGGATCGCCGCCGCGAGCTCGGCCGTCGCGGCATCCGCCACCGTGACCCGGGGCCGCAGGGTGACCTCGGTGAAGGCACCGCCGCCGCGTCCGTCCTCCACCATGGTGCCGGTGGCCGCATCGGTGTAGGCGCGAACGACGACCCCGTGGTTGGTGGCGACGTGCAGGTACGAGAGCATGTGGCACTGGCTCAGCGCCGCGATGAGGAGCTCCTCGGGGTTCCAACGCTCGCGATCGCCGTGGAACACGCGGTCGCTCGAGCCCGCGATCTCGTGCAGCTTGCCGGCGACGCGCACGACGTGCCGGCGCCCGTATGCGCGGTACGACGCGGTGCCCTCGCCGCGATCGCCCTGCCACTCGACGTCGACCGCGTAGTGGTGCTCACCGAGCATCGTGCCTCCTTCGAACGGGCGGCCGGCGGACGCCGCTCCCCCGTCGATTCTGCACCCGGCCCCCGACACGACGCGCCACGGCCGGGGATAAGCTGGACCGATCATGACTGACACCCAGACACCCGTCGAGACCGTGTCCGCCGCGGAGGCCGCCGTGCCCCAGGAGCGGAAGATCGTCACCGCCATTCCCGGGCCGCGTTCGCAGGAGCTGCACGCGCGACGCCAGGCGGTCGTGTCCTCCGGGGTGTCGAGCGCCCTGCCCGTCTACATCGAGCGCGCGCACGGCGCGATCCTCGAGGACGTCGACGGCAACCGCTTCCTCGACTTCGGCGCGGGCATCGGCGTGACCACCATCGGGCACACGCAGTCGCACGTCGTCGAGGCCGCCTCGGCGCAGCTCCACGACGTCATCCACACGCTCTTCACCATCACGCCCTACGAGGAGTACGTGCGCGTCGCCGAGCTCCTCGCCGCGCACACCCCCGGCGACTTCGCGAAGAAGTCCGTGCTCGTGAACTCGGGCGCCGAGGCGGTCGAGAACGGCGTGAAGATCGCCCGCAAGTACACCGGCCGTCGCGCCGTCGCGGTGCTCGACCACGCCTACCACGGCCGCACCAACCTCACGATGGCCATGAACTACAAGGCGTTCCCCTACGCCACGGGCTACGGCCCCCTCGCGGGCGACGTCTACCACGCACCGAGCTCGTACCCCTACCACGACGGCCTGAGCGGGGCGGATGCCGCGGCCCGCACGATCGGCTACCTCGAGAAGGTCGTCGGGGCCACCGACCTCGCCTGCCTCGTCGTCGAGCCCATCCAGGGCGAGGGCGGCTTCATGGTGCCGGCCGAGGGCTTCCTGCCGACGCTGCAGACCTGGTGCACCGAGAACGGCGTCGTGATGATCGCCGACGAGATCCAGTCCGGCATGGCCCGCACCGGTCGGTACTTCGCGAGCGAGCACTTCGGCTGGGAGCCCGACCTCGTGCTGTCCGCCAAGGGCATCGCGGGCGGCCTCCCGCTCGCCGCGGTCACCGGCCGCGCCGAGATCCTGGACGCGTCGCAGCCGGGCGGCCTCGGCGGCACCTTCGGCGGCAACCCGGTCGCCTGCGCGGCCGCGGTGGCGGTGTTCGAGTCGATCGAGCGCGACGGGCTCCTGCTCGAGGGCCGGCGCATCGAGGCGACGCTCACGGCCGGCCTCGAGCGACTCAAGGCACGCTACGACGTGATCGGCGACATCCGCGGCCGCGGGGCGATGATCGCGATCGAACTCGTGCAGCCCGGCACCGGGGACACCACCAAGGCGCCGAACGCCCAAGCGGTCTCCGAGCTCGTCTCGTACGCCGCCCAGCACGGCGTGCTGTTCCTGAGCGCCGGAACGTACGGCAACGTCCTGCGGTTCCTGCCGAGCCTCGCGATGACCGACGCCCTCATCGAGGACGCGCTCACCGTGCTCGACGACGCGCTCGCCGCCCTCGGGTGACGCGTGCCCGCCACCTTCTCCGTCTCTGACGCCGTCGAACTCGCCGTGGTCGAACGCAGCGGTTTCATCGAGTCCCGCCACGCCGGGTCCGCCATCGTGCTCGCGCCCGACGGCGACGTCGTGCGCACCCTCGGCGACGTGCGCAGCCCCGTGCTGCCGCGCTCGTCGATGAAGCCCTTCCAGGCCGTCGCGGTCATGACCTCGCAGGTCACGCTGCGCGGCGAGGACGCGGCGATCGCCACCGCGAGCCACTCCGGCACCGCCGCCCACGTGGCGCTCGTGCGCGGCATCCTGGGCCGCGCGGGCGTGCCCGAGACCGCACTGGGGTGCCCCACGGCGATGCCGCTCGACCGCGTCGCGCGCGACCAGGTCGTGCGCTCCGACGGGCGGCCCGAGCGCGTCTACATGACCTGCTCGGGCAAGCACGCCGCGATGCTCGCCGCGTGCCGCGCGAACGACTGGCCCCTCGAGGGCTACCTCGAGGTGGAGCATCCGCTGCAGAAGCGCATCCTCGACGTGCTCGAGCGCTTCACCGGCGAGCGGCCGGCGGCCACCGCGATCGACGGATGCGGCGCGCCCGTGCACGCCGTCACCCTCACGGCCCTGGCCCGCGGCATCCAGAAGATCACGACCGCCGCGCCCTCGTCGCCGTTCGCGCTCTACCGCGAGGCTGCGGCGCTGACGGAGGCCGTGCGCGAGCACCCGTGGGCCATCGCCGGACCGGGCCGGCCCGACACCGTCGCGATCGAGCGCCTCGGCGTCTTCGCGAAGTTCGGCGCCGAGGGCATCATGGTCATGACCGCGCCGAACGGCACGACGACCGCGCTCAAGGTGCTCGACGGATCCCAGCGCGCGTCCACCGTCATCGCGGCGCGGCTCCTCGCCGACGCCGGAGCACTCGAGCACTCGGCGATCGACCGCGTGCAGGCCGAGCTCGACCTGTGGGTCATGGGCGGCGACGAGCCCGTCGGCGAGATCCGCGCGACGGTCTAGGTCCCGCCGTCGCCAACGGCTGCGCGCCGGGGTGGGTACGAGAATGGCGGATGTCGCGGCCTGGGGGCGTGGCCGCGACATCCGCCGGTCGCTCGGCTCGGGTCAGCCGAGCTCCTTCGCGAGGCGCTTCGCACGCGCTGCGCGAGAGACCTGGTTGATCACGACGACCGCCAGGGCGATGATGAACACCGCCGACGCGATCACGTTCGCCTCGGCCGGGATGCCGCGCGATGCCGAGATGTAGATGTACTTCGGGAACGTGGTCACCGAACCGGAGTTGAAGTTCGTGATGATGAAGTCGTCGAAGCTCAGCGCGAACGACAGCAGCGCCGCCGCCATGATGCCCGGCAGCAGGAGCGGGAACGTGATGCGCCACCACACCTGCTGCGGCGAACCGTAGAGGTCGCGACCCGCCTCCTCGAGTGCGGGGTCGAGGCTCGCGACGCGCGCCTTGACCGTGACCACGACGAAGCTGATGCAGAACATCGTGTGCGCCAGGATGATCGTCGTCATGTCCTTCGGCACGCCCGCCGCGAGGAACTGCGCCGCGAGGCCGGCACCGAGCACCACCTCGGGCGTCGCCATCGGCAGGAACAGCAGGAGGCTGATCGCCGAGCGCGCCCGGAAGCGATAGCGCACGAGCGCGATGGCGATGAGCGTGCCGAGCACGGTCGCGACGACCGTCGCGACCACGCCGATGACGATGCTGTTCGCGAACGCCTCGCAGACCGCGCCCCCCTCGACGTTGCAGACGTTCAGCCACTTGTCGAGGGTGAACCCGCGCCACGAGATGTTCGACTTGAGGGAGTCGTTGAACGAGAAGATGAAGGTGTACGCGATCGGGATCATCAGGAAGATGAACGCGAGGGTCACGTAGACGGGCAGCAGCCAGTCGCCGAGCCCGACGCGCCTGCGTCGCGGCACCTGCACCGGCCGCCGGCGCTCGCCCTCCTCACTGTTGGTGAATCCGCTGAGCACCACCCCAGCCTGTCCTTCGCCGCTCACAGGAGCTCCTCCGTTCCGGAACGCTTGACGTAGATTCCGACCAGCACGAGGATCGCCGCCATCAGGATGATCGAGAGCGCCGCGGCCGCCGGGTAGTTCAGCAGCACGAGGAAGTTCGCCTCGATCACGTTGCCCATCATCTGCGTGTCGGGCCCGCCCAGGAAGTCCCGGCTGGCGTTCACGTAGTCGCCCGCGGCGGGGATGAACGTCAGGAGCGTTCCCGCCACGATGCCCGGCATCGAGAGCGGGATCGTGATCTTGCGGAACACCGTGAACGGGTTCGCGTACAGGTCGCTGCCGGCCTCGAGGTACCGCGTGTCGAGTCGCTCGAGCGCCGTGTAGAGCGGCAGCGTCATGAACGGGATGAAGTTGTAGGTGAGTCCGAAGATCACCGCGAACGGGGTGCCCGTGAAGTGCGCGTCCGGGGCGAGCAGTGACAGCGCCTTGAGCGACGTGATGATGAGCGACTCGTCCGACAGGATCTGCTTCCACGCGAGCGTGCGCAGCAGGAAGCTGATGAAGAACGGTGCGATCACGAGCACGAGCATGAGGCTCTGCAGGAGCGGCCAGCGCCGCGCCTTCACGCCGATGAAGTACGCGATCGGGTAGCTGAACAACAGGGCGAACACCGTCGCCACGAGGGCGTAGCCGAACGACCGCAGGATGTGCGGCAGGTAGTCCTGGATGACGACGACGTAGTTCTGCCAGTTGAACGCGTACTCGTACTCGCCGACGTCGCCGAACTCCGCGGGCTGCTGCAGCGAGGTCAGGATGAGCGAGATGAGCGGAGTGAGGAAGAACAGGATCAGGTAGAGGATGCCCGGCAGGAGGAGGAAGAACGCGACCCGGCTCTTCTTCTTCGGTGCCTCCGGCTGCGCCTCCGACGTCGCGAATGCTGCGAAGGCCATCGTCAGTCGCCCTCGAGCTCCGAGATGAGCGCCTCGCGACGCTGCACCGCGATCGTGCGGGTGTCGTCGTCGGACGGGAAGCGTTCGATCGAGTCGGGCTCGTCGGCGAGGCCGAAGCCGTGCGCGACGTCCCAGCTGACCCAGACCTCGGAACCCTCCACCGCGACCGGACCGAACCCCATGTTCTGGGCGAACACGGTCATGGTGCCGATACCGGGCACGGAGACGATGTACTGGGTGCTGACACCCGAGAACGACACGTCGATCACCCGAGCCGGGCCGAGCGAGTTGCGCCCGGAGTCGTCGAGGGGAGCCTCGAGGTGCAGTGCGACCTTCTCCGGACGCACGCCGACCGTGACCTCGCCCTGATGCCGCTGGGAACGGGACAGGGGCACCGTGATGGGATGGCCCGCGACGTCGATCGTGATGGACTCGCTGTTCGACGACACGACCTCGCCGCTGAACAGGTTGGACTGGCCGAGGAAGTTGGCCACGAACGCCGTGCGCGGCAGTTCGTAGAGCTCCTGCGGCGCGCCCATCTGCTCGATGGCGCCCTTGTTCATGACCGCGACCGTATCGGCCATGGTCATGGCCTCCTCCTGGTCGTGGGTCACGTGCAGGAAGGTCAGGCCGACCTCCTCCTGGATCGTCTTCAGCTCGAGCTGCATCTGGCGTCGCAGCTTGAGGTCGAGCGCGCCCAGCGGCTCGTCGAGCAGGAGCAGTGCCGGACGATTGACGATCGCACGGGCGAGCGCGACGCGCTGCTGCTGGCCGCCCGAGAGCTGCGCCGGGCGGCGCTGCGCGAGGTGGTCGAGCTCGACGAGCCGGAGCGCCTCGTGGGCCTTGCCCTGGGCGTCGTCGATGCGCCGGCGCTTCAGGCCGAACGCCACGTTCTCGATGATCGACATGTGCGGGAACAGCGCGTAGCTCTGGAAGACGGTGTTGACCGGCCGCTCGTGCGCACGGGTGTCGGTGACATCGCGCCCTCCGATGAGGATGCGACCCTGCGTCGGCTCCTCGAGCCCCGCCACGAGGCGGAGCGTGGTGGTCTTGCCGCAGCCCGAGGGACCGAGCAGGGCGAAGAAGGAGCCGGCCGGGATCGTGAGGTCGAGTTCCTCGATCGCGGTGAACCCGGGGAAGCGCTTCTGGATGCCGACCAGTTCGAGGTCTGCGCCTCGTTCGGCGAATTCGCGAACCGCCATGGTCACGACCCGAGCAGGATGCGCTGGAACTCGGCCTGGTACTTCTGCTCCTCAGCGGGGGTGAGGGTGCGGAAGATGCTGGTCTGCGAGAGCGTCTGCTCGTCGGGGAAGATCAGCTGGTTGTCGGCCAGGGCCGGGTCGATCGCGATCGCCGCCTCCTTGGCGCCGACCACGGGGGTGATGTAGTTCACCCACGCCGCGACCTCCGCCGCGACCTCGGGCTCGTAGTAGTAGTTGATGAGCGTCTCGGCGTTCGTCTTGCGCGGTGAGCCGATCGGCACGATGAAGTTGTCGTTCCAGATGGTGCCACCGGCGGACGGGATCGCGAACTGCCACTTGTCGCCCGCTTCGGCGTTGAGCACGGTGATGTCGCCCGACCAGCAGATCGCGGCGAGCGTGTCCTCGTTCTTCAGGTCCTCGAGGTACGAGTTGCCCTTGATGTTGCGCACCTGGCCGTCTTCGACCTGCTTTGCGAGGATGTCGTTCGCGGTGGTGAACTCGTCGTCGCCCCAGTCGCCCGAGATGTCGACGCCGTTCTGGAGCATGATGAGGCCGATGGTGTCGCGCATCTCGGAGAGCACTCCCACGCGGCCCTTGAGGTCGGGGTTCCACAGGTCGTCGACCGACTCGAGGCCGCCGGGCACCTTCTCGGTGTTCCAGCAGATGCCGGCGAATCCGCCCTGCCACGGCACCGAGTACTCGCGTCCGGGGTCGAAGTCGGGGTTCTCGAGCGACGGGGTCAGGTTCGCGAGGTTGGGGATGTTGTCGTGGTTGAGCTTCTGGCCGTAGCCGAAGCGGATCCAGCGGGCGATCATCCAGTCGGTGAGGCAGACGGTGTCGGCTCCGATGTCCTGGCCGAGGGCGAGCTGGTCCTTGACCTTGCCGTAGTACGTGTTGTTGTCGTCGACGGCCACCTCGTAGTTGACCTTGATGCCGGTCTCCTTCTCGAACTGCACCAGGGTGGGGTAGTTGCCGTTGTCATCTTCATCGATGTAGGCGGCCCAGTTGGCCCAGTTGAGGGTCTTGTCGGTGTCGGACTTGTCGGCCGCCGGAGTCGGCTTCGCTGCCGCGCCTCCGGTGGAGCATGCGGCGAGGGCGAGGGCGGTGGCACCGGCACCTGCGCCGGCGAGCATGGTGCGGCGGTTGACCTGCGCCCGGCGCGCCTGCGCGATCAGTGCGCGGATCATCGGGTCCTGGGGAAGGGGTCGGGAAGTCACTGAGGCTCCTATCGAGTCGCACAAGCGATCAGGGGGTGGGCTAGATACTGCCACACTGCACGGCGACTTTCACCGCTTGATGTCCGAATCGTTAATTTCTGAGACATTCCCGTGCGGAATCAGCATCGATTCGACCCGGAGACGTATGGATTCAGTCGAATCTCGCCACGGGCCACCCCCTGCGACGGGGCTGGCCGCCCGGGGGCACGATCCAGCATTGCGCATCGCCTTCGTCGAGGAGAGGAGGAAGGTCCCGATCTCGCACGAGCGCCCGGTACTCCGCGCCGCCGCCGCGCACCACGATCGTCGCCGCGTCGCGCACGGACCCGGCGAGCGCCCAGTTCGCGGCCCAGCCGTCGGCATCACCCACGATGACCGTTCTTCCGGCGGATTCCGCGGCGGCGAGGGCGGCGGCGGCGCGGTGCCCGGCATCGGTGCCGGGGGCGAGCACGAGGAGGTCCGCGTCGGGGCGCAGGCCCGCGATCGCGTCGGCGGCCGCCCGGGGCGACGCAGCCACGACGGCGACCGGCGCGCCGAGTTCGAGCCGGAGCTCGGGCA
>NZ_RHHB01000031.1 GCF_003710805.1 Agromyces tardus
GCCCGCGGTGCCCGCGCCACGCGAGCCGGCGCGCCGCGCGGCGCGCGCGCCCTCGCCGGCGGGCCGCACGAGCGCGGCAGGACGCACGGCGCCTCGACCGAAACGCGCTGCGACCTCGTCGATCGTGCGCTCGGCGTCGCGCCACTCCTCGTCGGGGTCCCAGAGCAGCGCGCCGTCGCCCGTGGGGCGCAGCTGCTCGGCGCGCACGCCGATGAGCCGCACCCGCTCCCCGTCGCCCACCAGCCCGGTGAGCGCGGCGGCCGCCTCGTCGTAGATGCGGCGCGCGACATCCGTGGGCTCGGACAGGGTACGCGACCGGGTGACGGTCGTGAAGTCGCCGTAGCGGAGCTTGAGCGTGACGGTGCGGCCGACCAGGCGGGCCTTGCGCAGCCGGGCGCCCACATCGGCGGCGAGCCGCAGGAGTTCGCGCGCGATCTGGTCGGGGTCGACGAGGTCGTGGTGGAACGTGACCTCGTGCCCGATGCTCTTCTCGACTCGTTCGGTCGTGACGTCGCGGGGATCGTCGCCATTGGCGAGCCGCGCGAGCCGAGCCGCGAGCGACGGGCCGACCGCCCGGGTGAGCGCGTCGGCGGGCATCGCGGCGACGTCGCCGACCGTGCGCAACCCGAGCCGAGCGAGCGACTGCTCGGTGACCCGCCCCACGCCCCACAGCGCGGAGACCGGCAGCGGGTGCAGGAACGCGACGGTCTCGGATGCCGGGACCACGAGCATGCCGTCGGGCTTGGCGCGGCTCGAGGCGACCTTGGCGACGTACTTGGTGGCCGCGACGCCCACCGAGCACGTGAGGCCCGTCTCGGCGCGCACGCGCTCGCGAATCGTCCACGCGATCTCGGCGGGACTCCCGTGCAGGCGCCGCGCGCCGGACACGTCGAGGAAGGCCTCGTCGATCGAGAGCGGCTCGACGAGCGGGGTGAGCTGTTCGAAGATCGCCATGACCCGCTTCGAGTACTCGGAGTAGCGCGCGTAGTCGCCACGCAGCACGATCGCGTTGGGACACCGCTGCAGTGCGAGCGACATCGGCATCGCCGAGTTGACCCCATACCGTCGCGCCTCGTAGCTGGCGGCGGCGACGACGCCGCGGCCGGCGGTGCCGCCGACCAGCACGGGCTTTCCGCGCAGCTCGGGCCGGCGGAGGAGCTCGACCGACACGAAGAACGCGTCCATGTCGACGTGCAGGATCGGGGTCGCCGAATCGTCGACCGGGCCGGTGGTGACCTGGCGCGACGAGCCGTCCTGCTTGCTCATGCTGCGACCCTATCCGCGACCGCCGTCATCGGGCGCACGTCGCCGGTGCCGAGGCGCCACGCCCGGATGCCGCGCAGGACCGCTCAGAACCCGCCGAAGTCGCCGCCGCCGAAGTCGCCGAAGCCGCCACCGCCGAAATCGCCACCGCCGAAGTCGCCACCGCCGAAGTCGCCGCCGCCGACGTCACCTCCCGCGTCCCCGCCGAAGTCGCCGCCGGTGTCCCCGGATGCATCCGCGCTCGCGTCCGAGCCCGCATCACCCGAGTCGGCGCCCGCATCACCCGAGTCGCCGCCCGCGTCGAACGACGACGGGTCGGGAAGGAACGCCTGCGCGATCGCTGAGCCGATCACGACGCCGGCGATCGTGCCGAGCATGGAACTGCCGATCATCGACCCCATCGACGGGCCCGCCTGCATGGGGCGCCCGTTTGCGGCGGGCATCCCGGAGAAGGCGCGCTCCATGCTGCCGGGCGACCGGAGCTCCTGGCGTGTCGCCGCCCGGGCGAGGGCGCCCGGCTCGTCCGAGACGATGCGCTCCCCGGCCGGCGCTTCCTCGGAGAGGGTGCGGAACACCTGCGCGCGTTGCTCGGGGGTGAGCTTCGCGAACGCCTCGGCGTGCACCGCCTCGATGGACTCCGGCGGGGCCGTGCGCAGCAGGTAGCGGTAACGCTCGATGGCGAGCTCGTCCTCGCTCAGCCGGCGGGCCTGCGGCACCGGCGGCGGCGGTGCGGTGCGCTCGTCGGATGCTCCGAACAGTCGGTCCAGGAAGCCCATGATGTCCTCGTCAATCGCTCAGGGGACGACCAATCTACGGATCGCCACAGGGAGGAACCTGTGAGCGTCGCGGTCGCTCGCCGTGTCGTCGACGCCAACGCCGCGCCGGTGTGCGAGGTCGTGCCAGACTTGCGCCAGGACCAGCCCAGTCAGCGTCGAGTCGGAGGGGCCCGTGAGCGAGTCGAGCGCACCGCGCCCCACGCCGGTTCGGGTCGCCGGAGCGGCCCGCGACCCCGTGATCGACCTCGTGCGGGTGCTCTGCGTCATCATCGTCGTGGTGGGCCACCTGCTCATGATCGGCGCGGCGATCGTGCCGGGTCGCGGCCTCGTGGTCGAGCGCACGCTCCTGGAGACGAACTGGGTGGCACCGGTCTCGTGGGTCGCGCAGGTCATGCCCCTCTTCTTCGTCGTGGGCGGCTTCGCCGGCATCGGAGCGTGGCGACGGCTTGAGGCGGCGGGCGGGACGGCGGCGGAATTCATCCGCTCCCGCGTCCTGCGCCTCGCGCGACCGTCGATCGCCCTGTTCGCCGCCCTCGCGCTCGCCGTGCTGGTGATGCACCTCACCGGCGTCGACCCCGCGGCGATCCGATTCATCGCCCTCGGTGTCTCGTCACCGTTGTGGTTCCTCGCGGCCTATGCGTTCGCACAGGCCTACCTGCCGGGGCTCGCGACGTTCCACACGCAGGCACCGGGGCGGACGCTCGCGGCCCTGGCCGGCGGCGCGCTGCTGTTCGACGTGCTGCGGTTCGTCACCGGCATCGAGGCACTCGGCCTGCTCAACATGACGTTCGTGTGGCTGTTCGCGCAGCAGCTGGGCTTCTGGGTGGCCGACGGATGGTTCCGGGCGCGGCGGAGACGCACGATCCTCGCGATCGCCGTCGCCGCCTACCTGCTGCTCGCCGGACTCGTCGAGCTCGGGTACCCCGGGAACATGCTGGACAACCTGAATCCGCCGACGTTCGCCCTCGTGGCGCTCGCGGTTGGGCAGACGTGCCTCCTCGTGCTCGCGTATCCCGCCCTCGAGCGTCTGGCGTCGGTGCGCATCGTGCGGTTCGTCGTGGCGACCGTCGGGTCCCGCCTCGTGACCATCTACCTGTGGCACCTGCCGGTGCTCGCGCTCGTGGTCGGACTGCTCCTGCTGACCCCGCTGCCGATGCCCGCGTCGGGCTCGCCGGCCTGGTGGTTCACGCGCCCGGTGATCCTGGCGCTCATGGCCCTCGTGCTCGCCGGGATCTCGGCGCTCGTGGGACGCCTCGAACGCCCTGCGCCCCTCGACTCGCCCGCCGCAGACTGGTCCACCGGCATCGCGGCCGCCTGCATGGTGCTCCCGCCGTTCGCCGTGATCGTCGCGGGGCTGGGGTTCACCGTGGCCGCGTCGAGCGCCCTGCTGCTCACGGCGGCCGTGCTCCTGCAGCGACCGGTGCCGGCCCGCCCCCGCGAGCGCGGGCCGAGCACCGTGAGCCCGTAGTCGTCGCCGCTCAGCCCTGGGCGCGCTCCAGCACGAGCTCGCGCACGCGCGCGGCATCCGCCTTGCCCTGCATCGCCTTCATGACGGCGCCGATGACGGCGCCCGCCGCCTGCACCTTGCCGTCGCGGATCTTCGCGAGCACGTCGGGCTGCGAGGCGAGTGCGTCGTCGATCGCGGCGATGAGCGCGCCGTCGTCGGAGACGACCGCGAGGCCGCGAGCCTCGACGATCTCGCGGGGCGATCCCTCGCCCGCGGCGACGCCCTCGAGCACCTGGCGCGCGAGCCGGTCGGTGAGCACGCCCTCATCGACGAGCGCCGCGAGCTCGGCGACCTGGGCCGGCGACGCGAGCGACGCGGCATCCGTCTCGCGCGCGTTCGCGACGCGGGTGAGCTCGCCGGTCCACCACTTGCGCGCGGCAGCGGGCGACGCGCCCGCGGCGACGGTCTCGGCGACCTCGACCAGCAGGCCGCCGTTCACGACGTCCTGGAACTCGAGATCGGTGAAGCCCCACTCGCCCTTCAGGCGGCGACGTCGGGCGGCAGGCGGCTCCGGGAGCGCGGCGCGCAGCTCGTCGATCAGCTCGGCCGTGGGCTCCACGGGGAGCAGGTCGGGCTCGGGGAAGTACCGGTAGTCGTCGGCGTCGGACTTGGGGCGGCCCGCGCTCGTCGTGCCGGTGTCCTCGTGCCAGTGGCGCGTCTCCTGCGTGATCGTGCCGCCGCCGGCGAGGATCGCCGCCTGGCGCTGGATCTCGTAGCGCACCGCGCGCTCGATCGAGCGCATCGAGTTGACGTTCTTCGTCTCGGTGCGCGTGCCGTACTTCTGCTCGCCGCGCGGGCGGAGCGAGACGTTGGCGTCGCAGCGCAGGTTGCCGCGCTCCATGCGCGCCTCGGAGATGCCGAGCGAGAGCACGATGTCGCGGATCGTCGACACGTACGCGCGCGCGAGCGCGGGCGCATCCGCCCCCGCGCCCTCGATGGGACGCGTGACGATCTCGACGAGCGGCACGCCCGCGCGGTTGTAGTCGACGAGCGAGTACTCGGCGCCCTGGATGCGGCCGGTGGAGCCGCCGACGTGCGTGAGCTTGCCCGCGTCCTCCTCCATGTGCGCGCGCTCGATCGGCACGGTGAAGGTGCGGCCGTTCTCGAGCTCGACCTCGACCGATCCGTCGAACGCGATGGGCTCGTCGTACTGCGAGATCTGGTAGTTCTTCGCGAGGTCGGGGTAGAAGTAGTTCTTGCGCGCGAAGCGGCTCGACGGGGCGATCTCGCAGCCGAGCGCGAGGCCGAGGCTGATCGAGTAGCGCACGGCGGTGCCGTTCACCACGGGCAGCGAGCCCGGCAGGCCGAGGCACACGGGGGTGATGAGCGTGTTTGGCTCGGCGCCGTGGAACGCGGAGTTCGCCGGGTTCGGCGCCGACGAGAACATCTTCGTCGTCGTGTTGAGCTCGACGTGCACCTCGAGCCCGATCACCGGGTCGAAGCGCTCGAGCGCCTCGTCGAAGTCCATCAGTGCAGCGCGCGCCATCAGACCACGCCCTCCTCGGTCGCCTTGAGTTCGTGGGTGGACAGGTCGGGGGCCTGGTTCAGCAACGGGCCGCCCCACCGGTCGACGAGCAGCGCCTCGAGCGCGCCGCCGACGTTGTAGAGCCGGGCGTCCTCGCGAGCGGGCGCGAGGAACTGGATGCCGACGGGCAGGCCGTCTTCGGGCGCGAGACCCGCGGGCAGCGAGATGCCGGGGACTCCGGCGAGGTTCGCGGGAATGGTCGCGACGTCGTTGAGGTACATGGCGAGCGGATCGTCGAGCTTCTCGCCCAGGCGGAACGCCGTCGTGGGCGCCGTGGGGGTGGCGAGCACGTCGACGTTCGCGAACGCCGCGTCGAAGTCGCGCTGCACGAGCGTGCGCACCTTCTGCGCGCTGCCGTAGTAGGCGTCGTAGTAGCCGGCCGAGAGCGCATAGGTGCCGAGGATGACGCGGCGCTTGACCTCGGGCCCGAAGCCGGCCTCGCGCGTGGCCGCCATGACCTGCTCGACCGTGCCGCCGCCCTCGGGGGTGACGCGCAGGCCGAACCGCACGGAGTCGAACTTCGCGAGGTTCGAGGACGCCTCGGCGGGCATGATCAGGTAGTACGCCGCGACGGCGTACTCGAAGTTCGGGGTGCTGACCTCGACGATCTCGGCGCCGTTGCGCTCGAGCAGCTCGAGCGCCTCGTGGAAGCGCGAGCGCACGCCGGCCTGGAAGCCGTCGGTGTCGAGCTCCTTCACGACGCCGATGCGCAGGCCCGAGACATCCGCTCGCCGCACCGCCTCGGCCATCGACGGCCACGGGTCGGAGATCGACGTGGAGTCGAGCGGGTCGTGCCCCGCGATGACGTCGTGCAGCAGCGCCGAGTCGAGCACCGTGCGCGAGACCGGGCCGACCTGGTCGAGCGAGGAGGCGAGGGCGATGGAGCCGTAGCGGCTGACGCCGCCGTAGGTGGGCTTCACGCCGACCGTGCCCGTGACGTGCGCGGGCTGGCGGATCGAGCCGCCGGTGTCGCTGCCGAGCGCGATCGGCGCCTCGAAGGCCGCGACGGCCGCAGCGGAGCCGCCACCGGAGCCGCCGGGGATGCGATCGAGGTCCCACGGGTTGTGGGTCGGGCCGTAGGCCGAGTGCTCGGTGGAGGAGCCCATCGCGAACTCGTCCATGTTCGTCTTGCCGAGCGGGACCATGCCGGCCTCGCGCACCTTGCGCACGGGAGTCGCGTCATAGGGCGGGATCCAGCCCTCGAGGATGCGCGAGCCCGAGGTCGACGGCATGCCGGTGGTGACCAGGACGTCCTTGATGGCGATCGGCACGCCGGCGAGCGGGCCGAGCTCCTCGCCGGCGGCACGGCGACGGTCGATGTCGGATGCCGCGTCGAGGGCGGCCTCGTTCACGTGGAGGAACGCGTGCACCGCACCGTCGACGGCGGCGATGCGGTCGAGGTGGGCGCGGGTCGCCTCGACGGACGACACCTCGCCCGAGGCGAGCTTCGCGCCGAGCTCTGCGGCGCTGAGGCGGATCAGGTCGCTCACTGCTCCTCCCCCAGGATCGCGGAGACCACGAAGCGCGTGTCGTCGTGCTCGGGCGCGCCCGCGAGCGCCTGCTCGGTGGTGAGCACAGTGTCGCCGACGACGTCGTCGCGCATGACGTTGCGCAGCGGGATGGGGTGGCTCGTGGGCGGCACGTCGGGCGTGGCGACCTCGCTCACCTTCTCGACGGCCTGCATGATCTGGCCGAGCTCCGTCGTGAGGTGCTGGATCTCTTCGTCGGTGAGGGCGATCCTCGCGAGGTTCGCGAGGTGCGCGACCTGCTCGGCGCTGATTTCGGACATGCTGCTCCGTCGTGTCGTGGTGGGGATGCACCCGATTCTATCGGGGCGCGCCGGGCTACCGCGGTGCGCCGAACAGGCCGATGCCGTACTTCTGGAGCAGGTCGTACGCGTCGCCGTAGGTCTGCGGTTCGGGCTCCGAGCCGTCGCCGTACTTGGCGATGAGCATGCCGAGGAGCCCGCGGGCGGGCGGGCTGAGGGGGGCGGTGCGCTGGGCGTCGGCCGGATGCGGCTTCGCGGACTCGGGGTTCGGCGGCGTGTACTGGGGCGTGGTCGCCGGCCAGGTGAGCGGATGCCGCGGGTGGTCGAGGTTCACGGCGTTGCCGAGGTCGGGGGCGCCCTCGTCGCGCTTCGTGAGCGGCTTCAGCTTGTGCAGCTTGCTGAGCGTCGCGATGACGGACCCGTGGTGCATCGTGTCGTTCACGACCGTGCCGGCCGCGGTGTACGCCGAGATGGCGATGGCGGGCACGCGGCAGCCGAGCCGGTCGAAGGTGAAGCCCATCTCACCGGGCTTCGCGTCGGGATGCGGCGGGGTGGCAGCGGGCGGGGGCACGTGGTCGTAGGTGCCGCCGTGCTCGTCGAAGGTGATGAGCAGCATCGTGTTGAGTGCGTTGGACCCGCCCGTCGTGGCGCTCTCCCGGATCGCCGAGTACACGTCGTGGATGAGCACCTCGCCCGCGCGCACGTCGGAGACGGCGCTGTCGGTCACCTCGGCGCCGTCGACCTCGGACTCGCGGAGCGGCCCGACGGGCGGGTGGAAGTCGTTGTGGTCGTACACCAGGCGCGGCTCGATGAAGGCGTACGGCGGGAGGGTGCCGTTCTCGACGTCGTCGTAGAACTGCTCCATGGTGGCGAAGTGCTCGGTGCGCCAGTACTTCTCGAGCGCGGGCGCGTGGATGATGCCGGTCAGGGAGACGAGCTGCACCGCGTCGAAGTAGATGCGCCAGTCGAGCCCGGCCTCCTCGAGGCGGTTGAAGATCGTGGGGGTCGCCTTCGCGTCGAGCCACTTGCGGTAGCCGTCGCCGCCGCGGTTGGTCACGAAGCC
This sequence comes from Agromyces tardus, assembly GCF_003710805.1. Taxonomy (GTDB): domain Bacteria; phylum Actinomycetota; class Actinomycetes; order Actinomycetales; family Microbacteriaceae; genus Agromyces; species Agromyces tardus. The sequence continues at coordinate 7,903 of NZ_RHHB01000031.1, forward strand.
GTGCGACGTGGAGGCGTGGAAGAACGACCGGTTGCAGAACGTCTGCGACGGCACCGCGCAGTGCCAGGCGTCGTAGACCGCGAAGCCCTTCGCGAGCGTCGAGAGCACCGGCAGCATCTGCGGCGAGAACGAGCCCATGATCTGGCGGATGTCGCGGTGCCCCGACGCGTGCACCTCGTGCTCGACGTGGTTCGCGTAGTCGACGAGGAAGCCCTGCATCGTGGCGGACGCACCGTCGTCGGGCGCGTTGTACGGCGCCGTCATCTTCTCGACCGGGGCCGTGCCGTTCGACGCGGGCCGGATGGTGCCGAAGAGCTGGGTGTTGACGTGCGGGTACTCCTCGCCCGGGTCGGGATGCGGGCGGCTCATGATCGTGTCGGTGCCGCCGTCGTAGACGTGCGCCGCGATCACCTCGCCGTCGGGGCTCGTGTTGGAGTAGCTGCCGAAGGCGAGTCCGTCGAAGCTCGCGCCGTCGGGCAGGTCGTCGGGCCCGTAGAGCCAGCCGAGCAGGTTGTCGAACGAGCGGTTCTCGCCCATGAGCACGACGAGGTGGTCGAAGCCCGGCGAGTGCCGAGCCGGGATGGGCGTGGAGACGGGCGCGAAGCCCTCGGCGCCCTCGGTGACCCCCAGCGAGTGGCCCACCGCGCCACCGGCTGCTGCCGCGGCACCGCCGGCGACCACCGCGGTCGCGCCCGCCACGCCCCCGATCTTCAGGAAGTCGCGACGGGTTGCGCCGCGCGCGGACGGTTCATCGTGCGCGCCCGTGGTGTCGTCGCTCCCGGCACCGTGCGCCGACGCCTCGTCGTTCGATGTCATCCACCCCGCCGTTCACTCGTCGAGCGCCGCAGGCCCCTTCGTCACGAGCACCGCGAACTGTGCGGCGTCGAGTACCCGGATGCCGAGCGCCTCGGCCTTGGCGAGCTTCGATCCCGCCCCGGGGCCGGCTGCCACGAAGTCGGTGTTCTTGGAGACGCTCGACGCGGCCTTGCCGCCTGCGGCGATGATAGCCTCCTGCGCTCCCTCGCGGGTGAAGCCCTCGAGCGAGCCCGTGGCGACCACCGTGAGCCCCGCGAGCACGCCGCCGGATGCCGCCGCCGCCCCCGGGCCGGGGTGGCCGGGCGTCGCGAACTGCACGCCTGCGGCGGCCCAGCGCTCGACGATGTCGCGGTGCCAGTCGACCTCGAACCAGTCGAGCACGGCGTCGGCGATGATGGGCCCCACGCCCTCGACCTCCGCGAGCTCCTCGCGGGAGGCCGCCCGGATCGCGTCGAGGGAGCCGAAGTGGTCGGCGAGCGCGCGGGCGGCGACCGGGCCGACGTGCCGGATGTTGAGCGAGACGAGGATGCGCCAGAGCGGCTTCGTCTTCGCCTTCCGGATCTCGTCGATGAGCTTGAGGCCGCTCGCCGACGGCTGCGGGCCCACGACGCCCTGCTTCTTCTCGGCGGCGCTGGGGTTGCGGCGGAAGGGCGCCCGCACCCTCGCGGTGCCGTCCTCCTCGAGCTTCTCGAGGCCCGTCTCGGCGTCGCGCACGACGACCTCGATGGGCGTGAGGTCGTCGACCGTCAGGTCGAAGAGTCCGGCCTCGGTGGGCAGCGGCGGCTCGGCGGGCACCCGGGGCTGGGTGAGCGCGGCCGCCGACACCTCGCCGAGGGCCTCGATGTCGAGCGCCCCGCGCGAGCCGATGTGCTCGACCCGGCCGCGCACCTGCGCCGGACATGCCCGCGCGTTCGGGCAGCGCAGGTCGATGTCGCCCTCCTTCATCGCCCGCAGCGGCGTGCCGCACTCGGGGCACTCCGCCGGCATGACGAACGGGCGCTCGGACCCGTCGCGCAGCTCGACCACCGGGCCGAGCACCTCGGGGATGACGTCGCCCGCCTTGCGCAGCACGATGGTGTCGCCGATGAGCACGCCTTTGGCCTTCACGACGTCTTGGTTGTGGAGGGTGGCCTGGCGCACCACGGAGCCGGCGACGCGCACGGGCTCCATCACGGCGAAGGGCGTGGCACGCCCGGTGCGCCCGACGCTCACGACGATGTCGAGGAGCTTCGTGTTGACCTGCTCGGGCGGGTACTTGTAGGCGATCGCCCACCGCGGCGCACGACTCGTGGCGCCGAGCTCGTCGTGCAGCGCGAGCTCGTCGACCTTCACGACGACGCCGTCGATCTCGTGCTCGACCGAGTGCCGGTGCTCGCCGTAGTAGGCCACGAACTCCTGCACGCCGGCGATGCCGTCGACCACGCGATACCGCGTGGAGGTGGGCAGGCCCCAGCCGCGCAGGAGCTCGTAGACCTCGGACTGCGCCGACACCGGCGGATTCGGCCACGCGCCGATGCCGTGCACGAGCATCTGCAACCGGCCGAGCCGCGCGTGCATGAGCTCGAGCTGCGCCGCGTTCTTGCCCTCGGCCTTCTGGCGCAGCGATCCGCTCGCCGCGTTGCGGGGGTTGGCGAACTCGCGCTCGCCCGCCTCGGCCTGGTGCGCGTTCAGGTCGTCGAACGCCGCCGTGGGGAAGAACACCTCGCCACGCACCTCGACGAGCGCGGGGTGGCCCTCGCCCGCGAGGCGCGCCGGGATGCCGGGGATGAACCGCACGTTCTCGGTGACGTCTTCGCCCACCCGGCCGTCGCCGCGGGTCGCGGCCGATACGAGCCTCCCGCGCTCGTAGCGGAGGTTGATCGCGAGCCCGTCGATCTTGAGCTCGCACAGCCAGTGCACTGCGCGACCGGCGGATGCCTCGGCGCGGGCCGCCCACTCGGCGAGCTCGTCGGCCGAGAAGACGTTGTCGAGGCTCAGCATGCGCTCGGCATGCTCGACGGGGGCGAAGAGCGTGGTCTCGCCGCGGCCGCCGACGGTGAGGGTGGGGCTGTCCTGGCTCTGCAGCTGGGGGTAGGTGCGCTCGAGCTCCTCGAGCCGGTGCATAAGGCCGTCGTACTCGGCGTCGGAGATGATGACGGTGTCGCGCTCGTAGTACGCGTCGCGCGCCTCGTTGATGCGGATCGTGAGCTGCTCGACCTCGTCGGCGGCGTCGGTGAGGCTCAGGGCGGTGTCGATGTCGGCGTCCACGCGCCCAAGTCTAGGGAGGACCGCCGACGCTCGGACCGGGCACGCCACCGCGGCGGCCTGCCCGGTCGGCTCGGGCGTCGCGTCAGCAGTAGGTCGCGTCGTTGCCGTCGATCGAGGCCAGCAGGGAGCCCAGTCCGCCGGGGCCGTCGACGCCGAAGAGCCGTGCGACGTTGCCGATTCCGAGGCGCGGCTCGTCGAACGAGCTCGAGTGGGAGCCGAGCCCGCCGTCGGAGCGGGCCGCCTGGGCCGAGACGACGCCCCAGCAGTTGCTGCCGTCGGTTTCGGCCGCGACAGCGGGACCGGCCAGGGTGAGGCTGGCCGCGAGGCCGAGGATGCCGGCCACGGCGAGGGTGCGAGTGCGAGTACGCATGTGAACCTCCTTGTTCGAGGCGGTCGGAGCGGCCGCCTGAGAGGTGTTCGTCGCGGTCGCATCGACGGATTGGATCGGATGCGGCACACGTCCGCCCGCGGCATCCGATCGACGGATGCCGCGGGCGGACGCGGTCGCGCGCAGGGAACCTACCGCGCGTCGACGAAGCCCGCGCGGTCGACCTTGCGGTGGTAGTGCGTGCCGGCCTTGCCGCCGAGGATCGCACCGCCGAGGCTCGCGACCACGACGATGGCCGCCGTGATGATGCCCGCGAGCGTCAGCTGGCCCTCGCTCACGGGGATGCGCGGGAAGCTGTTCAGGTTGCCGAGCACGTCGTACTGGCTGCCGAGGACCACGCTGAGCAGGGCCACGACGATCGCGATGACGAGCGCCCAGACCCACACGGCGAGGCCCTGGATGAAGCCGTTGAAGCGCGCCATGCGCCCGGCGACGTAGCCGCCGCACCAGTACGACACGAACAGGATGACGAGCAGCGCGATCGCGCCGATCCACCCGATCGTGTCGGTCGGAACCGTCGCCCCGGCGGCGGTGCTGTCGGTGGCATCGATGACGCCGAGCCCGAGCGCCGCACCCGTGGCGGCGAGGAGCGCGGTCAGGATCACGGCGGTTCCGGTGGCGGTGAGCCACCCGAAGAAGGCGGAGCCGATCTTCACGCCGCCGAAGGCCTCCCGCTGGCGGCCGACGACTTCCCGCCGCTCGGCGGTGGGGTCGGCCACGACGCGGCGGTCGGCCACCTCGTTGCGGTCGTCGATGCCGTCGCGGCTCCGGTCGACGACCTGGTTGCGGTCGTCGATGCCGTCGCGGTTCCGGTCGACGACCTGGTTGCGGTCGTCGATGCCGTCCGCGTTCCGGTCGACGGGCATCGCCCTGGTGTCGCTCGCCACCGGCACGGACTGGTCGACGGGACGTTCGGCGGGTTCTCGCGGGGTACTCACTGTGTTCCTCCTCGTTGTCGCCTCTGCGCGCCGGGGTGTGGCGCGACCGAGAATCTACGCGAGGGGATGCCGCGACCGAGAGGCCTTGACACGGCGCGGACGACCGCGCAACACGCGCGAGCGACGCTCGCGGGATCGGGCGCTCAGGCGTCGACCGGCACGGCGCTCACCGTGCGGTCGATCGTGCACTGCCCGAGCACGCGCGTGCCGACGTAGACGACGGCGGTCTGCCCGGGCGCGACGCCGTCGAGCGGGGTCTCGGGCGTGACGACGAGCTCGGCGGAGCCGGCGGCATCCGTGGACACCCTTGCGATCGCGGGCACCGGGTCCGCGTGCGCGCGGATCTGCACCTCGCACGCGAACGGCTCGGCGGGATCGGCCGGCGGCTCCCCCGCCCACGTGAAGCGGGAGCCGGCGATCTCGGCGATCGCGAGCGCCTCCTTGGGTCCGACGACGACCGTGTTCTGCTTCGGACGCACCTCGAGCACGAAGCGGGGGCGTCCGTCGGGCGCGGGCGTGCCGAGGTGCAGGCCGCGACGCTGGCCCACCGTGTAGGCGTGCGCGCCCTCGTGCGAGCCGACGACGGCGCCCGCGCGGTCGACGATGTCGCCCGTCTCGGTGCCGACCCGCTCGGCGAGCCAGCCGCGCGTGTCGCCATCGGGGATGAAGCAGATGTCGTGCGAGTCGGGCTTCTGCGCGACGCTCAGTCCGCGCCGTGCGGCCTCCTCGCGCACGAGCTGCTTCGAGGGGGTGTCGCCGAGCGGGAAGTACGCGTGCGCGAGCTGCTCGGCGGTGAGCACGCCGAGCACGTAGCTCTGGTCCTTGGCCCACGCGCTCGCGCGGTGCAGTTCGCGGTTGCCCGCGGCATCCGTCTCGATCTTCGCGTAGTGGCCCGTGGCCACGGCGTCGAAGCCGAGCGCGAGCGCCTTCTCGAGCAGCGCGGCGAACTTGATGCGCTCGTTGCAGCGCATGCAGGGGTTGGGCGTGCGGCCGGCCGTATATTCGGCGATGAAGTCGTCGACGACGTCGGCCTTGAACCGCTCGGAGAAGTCCCACACGTAATACGGGATGCCGAGCACGTTCGCGGCGCGCTGGGCGTCCATCGAGTCCTCGATCGTGCAGCAGCCGCGGCTGCCCGTGCGCAGGGTGCCGGGCATCCGGCTGAGCGCGAGGTGCACGCCGACGACGTCGTGCCCCGCCTCGACGGCGCGCGCAGCGGCCACGGCGCTGTCGACGCCGCCGCTCATCGCTGCAAGAACCCGCATCGTTCCAGTGTACGTTCGGCGTTCTGGGCGGATGCCGCGAGCGCCCGCCGGTCGAGTAGGCGCGCCAGCGCCGCCGGTCGAGTAGGCGCGCCAGCGCCGCCGGTCGAGTAGGCGCGCCAGCGCCGTATCGAGACCCCGCCGCTCAGCGGTCGAACGACGTCGCCCGAGCCGCAAGGCCCGCCCGCGACGCGCGCTCGTATGCCGCCGGCAGCGCCGCGAGGAACGCGTCCACGTCGTCCTCGGTCGACCCGTGCCCGAGCGTGATCCGCAGCGCCCCCCGCGCGTCCTCCTCGGTGCGTCCCATCGCCATGAGCACGTGCGAGGGCTCGGGCACGCCCGCCTGGCAGGCCGATCCGGTCGACACGGCGACGCCCGCGGCATCCAGCAGGAAGAGGAGCGAGTCGCCCTCGCATCCGGGGAACGAGAAGTGCGCGTTGCCGGGCAGCCGGCCCGCCGGATCGGGATCGCCCGACAGCCGCGCGTCCGGCACGGCCGCCCGCACGCCCGCGATGAGTCGGTCGCGCAGCGCCGACATCCGTGCCGCATCCTCGCCGAGTCGGGCGTGCACGGCGGATGCCGCGACCGCGAACCCGACCGCCGCCGCGACGTCCTGCGTGCCCGACCGCACGCGGCGCTGCTGTCCGCCGCCGTGCAGGAGCGGCTCGAGGCGCGCCGACCGGTCGAGCACGAGCGCGCCGATGCCCACGGGGCCGCCGATCTTGTGGGCCGACACGCTGATCGCGACGAGCCCCGTTGCCGGCCCGGCGCCCGACGCTGCCCGCAGCGCATGCAGGTCGATCGGCAGCTGGCCGTAGGCGGCGATCGCGTCGACGTGCAGCGGCACGCCGGCCGCCGCCGCGAGCCGCGCGACCTCCGCGACGGGCTGGATCGTGCCGACCTCGTTGTTCGCCCAGAGCATCGTGACGAGGGCGACGGATGCCGCGTCGCGGTCGAGCGCCGCGGCGAGCGCGTCGACCCGCACCCGGCCGAGCTCGTCGAGCGGCAGTTCCTCGACGACGGCGCCCTCGTGCGCCCGGAGCCACTCGACCGTGTCGAGCGTGGCGTGGTGCTCCCCGCCGGGCACGAGGATCCGCGGACGCGAGCCGGACCCGCCCGGCGCGGTCGCCTGCCGCTGCCACCAGAGCCCCTTGATCGCGAGGTTCACCGCCTCGGTGCCGCTGCCCGTGAAGACGACCTCGATCGGGTCGGCGCCGAGCGTCGCGGCGACCTGTTCACGGGACTCCTCGAGCAGGCGCTTCGCCTCCTGCCCGGCGCTGTGGATCGAGGCGGGGTTGCCGACGACGCCGAGGGCCGCCGTCATCGCGGCGATCGCGTCGGCGCGCATGGGCGTGGTGGCCGCGTGGTCGAGGTAGACCGTGGCGCGTGCTGCCATGCGCTCCTCCCCCTGATCTGGAACCGGTTCCGCACGAACTACTGTAGATCGCATGTCCACGGCCGATCCGCTCAGCGACCTCGGCGTCCGCACCGGCGCGGACGGAGGCACCATCCGCATCTGGTCGGCCAATGCGACCGCGATCGACCTCGTCGTCTTCTCGAGCGACGACCTCGACTGGGCCTCCCACCGGGTCGCCCTCGAGCGCGACGAGCACGGCGTCTGGCAGGGCTCCTCGCCCGCGCTCGTGCCCGGCGCCCGCTACGGCGTGCGCGTCGACGGACCCAGCGGCTTCGACCACGCGTTCAACCCGGTGCACACCCTGCTCGATCCGTACGCGCGCGGCATGGTGCCCGCACGCGACCGGTCGTGGCGCGGCGTCGCGCTCGACTCGCTCACCGACGGCGGGTTCGACTGGGCGGGCGCGCAGAAGCCGCGCGTGCCCCTCGACCACACGGTCGTGTACGAGGCGCACGTGCGGGGATTCAGCAAGCTCAACCGCGCCATCCCGCCGCGACTGCGCGGCACGTACGCGGGGCTCGCCCACGACGCCTCGCTCGAGTACCTCACCGGTCTCGGTGTCACCACGGTCGAGCTCCTGCCGGTGCAGGCGTTCGTGCCCGAGGAGCGCCTCGTGCGCCAGGGGCAGGTCAACTACTGGGGCTACAACACGCTCGGGTTCTTCGCTCCGCATCCGGCGTACGCGACTGCCGCCGCGCAGGCGCAGGGCCCGCACGCGGTGCGGCGCGAGTTCGCGGGCATGGTGAAGCGCCTGCACGAGGCCGGGCTCGAGGTCGTGCTCGACGTGGTCTACAACCACACCGCCGAGGAGGGCCGCCGCGGCCCCACCTACAGCTTCCGCGGCATCGACAACGCCGAGTACTACCGGCACGATGTGCACGGCCGCTACGTCGACACGACCGGATGCGGGAACACCCTCGACTTCGGCCACGAGGTGCCGGTGCGGCTCGTGCTCGACTCGATGCGCTACTGGGCCGAGGAGCTGCAGGTCGACGGCTTCCGCCTCGACCTGGCCGCCACCCTCGGCCGCGACGACCGCGGCGCGTTCACGCCCGACCACCCGCTGCTGCAAGGCATGCTCACCGACCCCGTGCTCGGTGCGTCGAAGCTCATCGCCGAGCCGTGGGACGTCGGCCCCGGCGGCTGGCAGACGGGCAACTTCCCCGCCGGTTTCGCCGAGTGGAACGACCGCTACCGCGACCGAATGCGCGACTTCTGGCTCGGCGACCTGCGCCGCGAGCGGGCGGGCGAGCCCGGCAGCGGCATCGGCCGGTTCGCGACACGTCTCGCGGGCTCGGCCAACACCTTCGCCCTCGAACGGGGCCCGCTCGCGAGCCTCAACTTCATCACCGCCCACGACGGCTTCACCCTCGCCGACCTCACCGCCTACGACGTCAAGCACAACCTCGGCAACGGCGAGGACAACCGCGACGGCACCGACGGCAACAACTCGTACAACCACGGGGTCGAGGGCCCCACGGACGACGCCGAGGTGCTCGCGGCGCGGCGTCGCAGCATCCGGAACCTGCTCGGCACGCTGCTGCTGTCGGCCGGCATGCCCATGCTCACCGCCGGGGACGAGTACGGCCGCTCGCAGCGGGGCAACAACAACGCCTATTGCCATGACTCCGAGCTCACCTGGCTCGCGTGGGACGCGGACGGACGCGATGAGGGCATCGAGGCGACCACGCGGCGCCTCATCCGGCTGCGCCGGGAGAACCCCGCGCTGCGGCCGGTGCGGTTCGGCCGGCTCGGGGCGGCGACGCCGAGCGCCTCGCAGATGGACTGGTACAACGCCGACGGCGACACCATGACGATCGACCACTGGAACGATCCCTCGCAGCGCACCCTGCAGTTCCTCGCGGCCTCGACGCCCGAGTTCGAGGAGCTCAATCGCATCCTGCTCGTCGTGCACGCCCACGAGACCGAGGCCGAGGTCGTGCTGCCCGACCATGTGGGCGTCACGGGCTACCTCGAGCTGTGGGACTCCGCCCACGAGCGGCCGCGCGACGAGGCGACCACGGAGCGCAAGCCCGGCGAGACCGTGCCGATGTCGCCCCAGTCGATGCGGCTGTACCGGGCGCTCGGGGCCGAGTGATGGCCAGGCGCACGGATGCCGCATCGGCCGGCACTCCCGCGACGGTCGCGCTCGCCCGGGCGGGCGTCGCCTTCACGGCCCACGCCTACGCGCATGATCCGCGCGCGGCGGCCTACGGGCTCGAAGCCGCCGAGAAGCTCGGGCTCGACCCGGCCCGCGTGTTCAAGACCCTCCTCGCCACCGTCGACGGCGCGCTGGCCGTGGGCATCGTGCCCGTCGCCGACCAGCTCGACCTCAAGGCGCTCGCGGGCGCGCTCGGCGGCAAGCGCGCGGAGATGGCCGACCCCGCGGTCGCGGAGCGCAAGACCGGCTACGTCGTGGGCGGCATCAGCCCCATCGGGCAGAAGACGGCGCTGCCGACGGTGCTCGACGAGACGGCGATCCTCTGCGAGACCATCTACGTCTCGGGCGGCCGTCGCGGCCTCGACCTCGAACTCGCGCCCGACGACCTCCTCGCCGTCACCGACGGCCGCTACGCCCCGATCGCCCGGCCCCGCTGACCCCGCCCCGCTGTGCGGAGGCGCGCACCGCCCTCCCCCTGTGCGGGTCGAGGAGGCGCGCCAGCGCCGTCTCGACCCGCACAGATGGTTGCGCTCGCGCGCCGCTTCGACCCGGGGTCAGCCGGCGAGCGCGACGAGACCCAGCTCCGCGGTCGAGAGCAGCAGCGGATGCCGCGGCACCACGCGCACGGTGTACCCGAACGCGCCGGCACGGTCGAGCGTGACGGTGCCGGCGTACACGCGCGTCGCGGCATCCGACGTCGCGGCCCCGGCCTCCGGCTCGAGGGTGACGCGCCGGGGCGCCTCGATCACGTCGTCGTCGGGCGACCGGCCGTACACGACCTCGACCGACACGTCCTCGGGCCGCAGCGACCCGAGCGCGACGTGCGCTCGGAGGTGCAGCGCGTCGCCGACGTGCGGCGCCGCGTCGACCCCGCCGGACTCGACGTGCGCGACGTGCACCGCGGGCCACGCCTCGCGCACCCGGTTGCTCCAGGCGGCGAGTTCGCGGGCGGGCTTGGCGCCGCTCGCGCCGACACGGGCGGACTGCTCGGCCGCCGGACGGTAGAGCCGCTCGACGTACTCGCGCACCATGCGGTCGGCGCCGAGCTCGGGCGAGAGGGTGGCGAGCGTGCGGCGCATGCGCACCATCCACTCGGCGGGCACCTCGTCGGCGTCGCGCTCGTAGAACGACGGCGCGATGCGGTGCTCGAGCAGGTCGTAGAGGGCCGCCGCCTCGAGCCTGTCCCGCTCGGCGGAATCGGCCGCGGCATCCGCCGTGGGGATCACCCAGCCGTGGTCGTCGGCGGCGAACTCGGCCCACCAGCCGTCGAGGATCGACAGGTTCAGGGCGCCGTTCATGGCGGCCTTCATGCCCGACGTGCCGCACGCCTCGAGGGGCCGCAACGGGTTGTTGAGCCACACGTCGCAGCCGGGATAGAGACGCTCGGCCATGCCCATGTCGTAGTCGGGCAGGAACACGATGCGCTCCCGCAGCTCGGGCTGCTGCGTGAACTGCACGAGCTGCTGGATGAGCCGCTTGCCCTCGTCGTCGGCCGGGTGCGACTTGCCCGCGATGACGAACTGCACGGGGCGATCGGGGTTCGTGAGGATCGCCTTCAGCCGCTCCGGGTCCTGCAGCATGAGCGTGAGTCGCTTGTACGTGGGGACACGGCGGGCGAAGCCCACGGTGAGCACGTCGGGGTCGAGCACCCGGTGCACCCAGTCGGGGGCGCTCGCGCCGGCGTGCTGCTCGGCCCAGGCCGCCACGAGACGGCGGCGTGCGTCCTCGACGAGCTGCAGGCGCATGCCGCGCTTCACGCTGAAGAGCTCGGCGTCGCTCACCGCCTCGCTCAGCCAGGCGGCGTGCTCGGCGTCGGCGGTGCCGAGGCGCTGCTCGGCGAGGCCGAGGAGGGCCGCGTCCGTCCACGTCGGCGCGTGCACGCCGTTGGTGATCGACGTGATCGGCACCTCCTCGGCGTCGAACCCGGGCCAGAGCGCGCCGAACATGCGGCGGCTCACCTCGCCGTGGAGCTTGGACACGCCGTTCGCGTGCTGGGCGAGGCGCAGGCCCATGATGGCCATGTTGAACGCGCTCGTCGCGGGGTCGGCGCCGGGCTCCACGCCCAGCGCGAGCGCGTCGGCCGGGTCGAGGCCGGGCAGCAGCGCGCTCGTGAGGTACGACTTCACGAGTCCGCGGTCGAACCGGTCGATGCCGGCGGGCACGGGCGTGTGCGTCGTGAAGACGGTGCCCGCACGCACGAGCTGCAGCGCCTCGGTGAACGAGAGCCCCTCGCCGATGTATGCGGCGATCCGCTCGAGGCCGAGGAAGCCGGCGTGGCCCTCGTTCATGTGGAACACGTCGGGCGCGTGGCGCCCCGTGAGCTCGCTCCACGCCCGCAGCGCGCGCACGCCGCCGATGCCGAGCAGGAGCTCCTGCTGCAAGCGGTGCTCGCCGCCGCCGCCGTACAGCCGATCGGTGACCTGGCGCAGCTCGTCGGTGTTCGCGGGGATGTCGGTGTCGAGCAGCAGCAGCGGGATGCGGCCGACCGACGCCGTCCACACGCGCGCGTGCAGGCTGCGGTCGTCGGGCAGGGCGAGGGTGACCTGCACGGGCGCGCCGTCGGGACGGCGCAGCACCGCGAGGGGCAGCCCGTCGGGATCGAGCGCCGGGTAGCGCTCCTGCTGCCAGCCGTCGGGCGAGATCGACTGCGAGAAGTACCCGGCCTTGTAGAACAGGCCGACGGCCACGAGCGGCACGCCCAGGTCGGATGCCGCCTTGAGGTGGTCTCCGGCGAGGATGCCGAGTCCGCCCGAGTACTGGGGCAGCGAGTCGGCGATGCCGAACTCGGGCGAGAAGTACGCGATCGTGCGCGGCGTCTCGGCACCGAGCGACTGGAACCACCGCGGCTCCGAGAGGTAGGAGCGCAGGTCCTCGCGCTGGCGCTCGGCCCACTCCACGTAGCCCGCGTCGCCGGCGAGCTGCTCGAGGCGGGCGGGGTCGACGTCGCCCAGGAACGCGACGGGATCGCGGTCGGATCGCTGCCACCCCGTGGGGTCGATGTGCTCGAAGAGCCGCCGGGTCGGCTCGTGCCACGACCAGCGGAGGTTCGCGGCGAGCTCCTCGAGCGCGCTGAGCTGGGGCGGCACGACGGCCCGGACGGTGAACTTGCGGATCGGCTTCACCGCTCCACCCTAAGGGTCCGGATGTCTCACGCATGTGAACGCATATCACGTTCGCATCGCGATCCGCGGTCCGTCGCAGTGACGCAGGCGGATGGGGAAACGCTCGCCGCGGCACGCACTGGGCCGTGCACGCGGGAGCGGACGACAAGCGTTTGCAGTCGCAGCCGGAGGATCATCGCGTCGACCCGCGACGTGGAGCCGGATCCGCGCTACGGTCGGAACGTGACCAGCCGAACCGTGCGCGCCGGCCGGATCCCAGTGACCCGGCTCACGCCCGCTCTGCCCGATCCGCGTTGGAACCCGAAGGCGTTCGGAGGGGAGGTGGTGCCGTTCCGCGCCACGGTCTTCCGCGAGGGCCACGACCTCGTCGGCGCGATGCTCGTGCTCACGAGTCCGTCGGGCGCCGAGATCCGCGAGCGAATGGCCCCGCTCGCACCCGGAACCGACGGCTGGGAGGCGCGGGTGCGCCTCGACGAGCTCGGCACCTGGCGCTGGCACGTCATCGGGTTCGGCGACGAGGTCGCCACGTGGGTGCACGACGCGGAGCTCAAGATCGACGCCGGCGTCGACGTCGAGCTCATGTACGAGATCGGCGCACGGCTCATCGATCGTGCCGTGGCCGACGCGACCCGTGCCCCCGCGGTGCGCAAGCGGCTCGCCGCGTACGCGGCGGAACTGCGCGACGCGGATGCCGCGGCATCCGCCCGTCGCGCCCTGCTCGAGGATCCCGTGCTCCACGAGTTCACGACCCGGCCGCTCGCCCGGCTCGCGACCGAATCCGAGGAGCACGAGATCCTCGTCGAGCGTCGCAGGGCGGGCGTCGGCGCCTGGTACGAGTTCTTCCCCCGCTCCGAGGGGGCACGTCGGTTCAAGAACGGCGCCTGGAAGAGCGGCTCGTTCCGCACCGCGATACGGCGCCTCGACGGCGTCGCCGCCATGGGCTTCGACGTCGTCTACCTGCCGCCGATCCACCCGATCGGCGTCTCGTTCCGCAAGGGGCCGAACAACACGCTCGATCCCGGCCCGTTCGACCCGGGGTCGCCGTGGGCGATCGGCGGCGCCGCCGGCGGGCACGACGCCATCCACCCCGACCTCGGCTCCTTCGCCGACTTCCGCGCCTTCGTGCGCCGCGCGGCGGCCCTCGGCATGGAGGTCGCGCTCGACCTCGCGCTGCAGGCATCTCCCGACCACCCGTGGGTCGCCGAGCACCCGGAGTGGTTCACGATCCTGCCCGACGGCACGATCGCCTATGCCGAGAACCCGCCGAAGAAGTACCAGGACATCTACCCGGTGAACTTCGACGACGACCCCGAGGGCATCTTCCACGAGGTCGAGCGCATCGTGCGGCTGTGGATGAAGCAGGGCGTGCGCATCTTCCGCGTCGACAACCCGCACACGAAGCCGCTCGCCTTCTGGGAGCGGCTCATCGGGGCGATCAACGCGACCGACCCCGACGTGATCTTCCTCGCCGAGGCGTTCACGCGGCCCGCGATGATGCAGGCGCTCGCGATGGTGGGCTTCCAGCAGTCGTACTCGTACTTCACGTGGCGCAACACGAAGGGCGAGCTCGAGGAGTTCCTCACCTCGGTGTCGCAGGAGACCGCCGACTTCATGCGGCCGAACCTCTTCGTGAACACGCCCGACATCCTCACCGAGTACCTGCAGTTCGGCGGACCCGCGGCGTTCACCGTGCGCGCGACGATCGCCGCGACCGCCGCCCCGACGTGGGGCGTGTACGCGGGCTTCGAGCTCTTCGAGTCCGTCGCGCGCCCGGGCGCCGAGGAGGCCATCGACAACGAGAAGTACGAGTACAAGCCGCGCGACTTCGCCGCCGCGGAGGCGGAGGGCAGGTCGCTCGCGCTCTACCTCGGCATCCTCAACCGCATCCGGGCCGAGCATCCCGCGCTCGGTCAGCTGCGCAACATCCGGTTCCACTACAGCGACGACGACGCCGTGCTCGTGTACTCCAAGCACCTCGAGGGGCGCTTCATCGACGGCCGCGACGCCGACGAGCACGACACCGTGATCGTCGTCGCGAACGTCGACCCGCACTCGGTGCGCGAGACGACCGTGCACCTCGACCTCGCGGCGATCGGGCTCGAGCCCGGCTCGCGGTACACCGTCGAAGACCTGGTGACCGGCACCCGCTGGGACTGGGGCGACTCGAACTACGTTCGCCTCGACGCATTCACCCGACCCGCCCACATCCTGCACGTGATTCGAGGCACGCATGTCTGACGCACCCGCCATCACTCCCCCGCACGTCGACGACGAGGTGCTGCGCGCCGTCGCGGAAGGGCGTCATTTCGATCCGCACGCGGTGCTCGGCCAGCACGGGTTCGAGGCCCCGGCGACCGCCGGCACGCACACCGTGATCCGTGCCCGCCGGCCGCTCGCCGACTCCGTCGACGCGCTGCTCGACGACGGCACGGTCGTGCCCCTCGCCCACGTCGGCCACGGGGTGTGGGCGGGGGCCGGCACGTTCGGTCCGAGCGGATACCGCGTGCGCGCCCGCTATGCCGACGGCACCGACTGGGTGAGCGACGAGCCCTACCGCTTCGCTCCGACGATCGGCGAGCTCGACCTGCACCTCATCGCCGAGGGGCGCCACGAGGAGCTGTGGCGCGTGCTCGGCGCGCACTACCGCTCGCACTGGGGCCTCGGCGGAGAGGTCCACGGCACGGCGTTCACGGTCTGGGCGCCGCACGCGCGCGCGGCGCGCGTCGTCGGCGACTTCAACCGGTGGGACGGCACGAGCCACTCGATGCGCAACATGGGCGCATCGGGCGTGTGGGAGCTCTTCATCCCCGACCTCCACCCGGGCACCTCGTACAAGTTCGAGCTGCTGACGGGCGCGGGGGCGTGGATCATGAAGGCCGACCCGATGGCACGCCAAGCCGAGATCGCGCCCGCGACGGCGTCGGTCGTCTCCCTCAGCACGCACGAGTGGGGCGACGGCGAGTGGATGTCGCGGCGCGCCCAGGTGAACCCGCACGAGCTGCCCATGAGCATCTACGAGATCCACCTCGGCTCCTGGCGGCCCGGGAAGGGCTACCGCGACATCGCCGACGAGCTCATCGAGTACCTCGACTGGCTGGGCTACACGCACGTCGAGTTCATGCCCCTCGCGGAGCATCCGTTCGGCGGGTCGTGGGGCTACCAGGTCACGGGCTACTACGCGATCACGTCGCGGTTCGGCGGCCCCGACGACCTGAAGTACCTCATCGACCGGCTGCACCGGGCCGGCATCGGCGTGATCATGGACTGGGTGCCCGGCCACTTCCCCAAGGACGACTGGGCGCTCGCCCGCTTCGACGGCGAGCCGCTCTACGAGCACCCCGACCCGCGCCGCGGCGAGCAGCTCGACTGGGGCACCTACGTCTTCGACTACGGCAACCCGCGGATCCGCAACTTCCTCGTCGCGAACGCACTGTTCTGGCTCGAGGAGATGCACATCGACGGCCTGCGCGTCGACGCCGTCGCGTCGATGCTGTACCTCGACTATTCGCGGGAAGAGGGGCAGTGGCTGCCCAACGAGTACGGCGGCCGCGAGCACCTCGAGGCCATCGGGTTCCTGCAGGAGGCCACCGCGACCGCCTACAAGCGCAATCCCGGCATCGTGATGATCGCCGAGGAGTCGACGAGCTGGCCGGGCGTCACCGCGCCGACGAGCTCGGGCGGCCTCGGCTTCGGCTACAAGTGGAACATGGGGTGGATGCACGACACCCTGCAGTACGTCCAGAAGGACCCGATGTACCGCTCGCACCACCACCACGAGCTCACGTTCTCGTTCCTCTACGCGTTCAGCGAGCACTTCGTGCTGCCGATCAGCCACGACGAGGTCGTGCACGGCAAGGGCTCGCTCGTGCGCAAGATGCCGGGCGACCACTGGCAGCAGCTGGCGAACACGCGCGCGTACCTCGCGTACATGTGGGCGCACCCCGGCAAGCAGCTGCTCTTCATGGGGCAGGAGTTCGGCCAGCTCAGCGAATGGAGCGAGGAACGCGGCCTCGACTGGTGGATCCTCGACCAGCCGAGCCACCGGCAGCTCGCCGAGCTCGTGGGCCAGCTCAACCGCCGCTACCGGGCCACGCCGGCGCTCTGGCAGCTCGACGACGACTCCTCGGGCTTCGAATGGGTCGAAGGCGGCGCGGCGGCCGACAACGTCATCGCATTCCTGCGGTACGACCGGGAGCGCCGGCCGCTGCTCTGCGTCGTCAACTTCGCGGGGCGCCCGCACGATCACTTCAAGCTCGGCCTGCCGCGCACCGGCCGCTGGGTCGAGGTGCTCAACACCGACGCCCTGGAGTACGGCGGTTCGGGCGTGGGCAACCTGGGCGGCGTCGACGCGACCGCCGAGCCCTGGGCCGGGCGACCGGCATCCGCGGTGTTCACGCTGCCGCCGCTCGCGGCGGTGTGGTTCACGCTCGAGGACTGACCGAGGCAGGTGGTGGTGCCCCGACGGGGCGCTCCGTCACCGCTGGAGTCGCCGGCCGGCGATCGTCTGCCGGCCGGCGACTGCCGGGCGGCTGCCGGCCGCGCGGGTCGTCAGTAGAGCAGCGAGGCGAGGCGCCGACGCGCGACCGCGACGCGCGGGTCGTCGGTGCCGACGACCTCGAACAGCTCGACCATGCGCTCGCGCACGCGTGCCCTGCCTGCGGCATCGAGCTTCGGGAACAGGGTGAGCAGCCGGTCGAACGCGTCGTCGACGTGACCGCCCGACAGGTCGAGGTCGGCCACGTCGAGCTGCGCGTCGAGGTCGTCGGGCGCGCTCGCGGCCCGATTGCGGATGGCGTCGAGGGTCTTGCCCTGCAGGCGCGCGAGCAGGTTCGCCTGCGCGAGGCCCGCCACCGCGAGGGTGTCGCGAGGGTCCTGCGCGATCGCGGTGCGATAGGCGGATGCCGCGGCGGCGAAGTCGCCCTGCGCGATCGCGTCGTACGCCTCCTGGTGGAGCGGCGGCAGCGGCGGCTCCTCCGGGGCGGCGGGCTCACCGCTCTCGGCGTCCTCGGACGCGTCCTCCGCGTCGATGCGACCGGTCACGCCGTGCTGCGCCGCGAGCTCGAGGAGCTGGTCGAAGACCTGGTCGATCACGTCGTCGGGCTGCACGCCGGCGAAGAGCGGCACGGGCTGGCCCGCCACGACGGCGACGACGGTGGGGATGCCCTGGGCCTGGAAGGCCTGGACGAGCTGGGGGCTGCGGTCGGCGTCGGCGGCGGCGAGCACGAGCCTGCCGGCGCGGGCGCGCACGAGGCGCTCGAGGGAGCCGACGAGGGCGACGGACTGCTCGCTCCACGACGCCCACAGCACCACGACGACGGGAACGGTGCGCGAGAGCTCGAGCGCCGAGCCGAAGCCGGCGTCGTCGGTCGCGAACACGATCGCGTCGCCCGAGGCCGGCGCCGCGGGCGGACCGCCCGCGGCATCCGCTCGGGCGCGCTCCTCGCGGTGCACGAGAGCGGACAGGTCGACGGCACCGCGAAGGTGCGCCGGCTGCGGGGGAACTGCGTTCGTCACTGGACCTCCGATGCTCCGACAAGGCTCTCCGACCAGCCCAGCAGGCGGATCTGATCCTCCGAGCCGACCGCCGGCACGTAGAACAGCAGCTGGATGCCGATGACCCGCTGCACGCCCTTCGCGCTCTTCTCCGTGAATCCCGACAGGGCGGCGCCGGGCGCGCCCTCCTCGAACCCGATGGTGCCGCCGTCGTTGGGCGTCACCTTCTCGGTCTGCTCGATCGACACCGTCACGAGCGCGCCCGAATCGATCGTGGCGAGGGCCACGGTGGGGCTGTCGCCGACCTTGTTCGAGAAGGCGATGTCGGCGGTGTCGGGGAGGTCGTCGGCGATGGTCTTCTGGCCCTCGACGCCCAGCTGCGTGCGGATCACGTCGCCCTCGGGATCGAACAACGGCGCGTACTCGGACGCATCGCCCTTGAGCAGCACGTCGGCGTAGGCCGTGGCGACCTGACCCGTGGGCAGCAGCAGGCCCTTGAACTCGGGGTTGATCGGCGGCGCACCGATGCTCGCCGGTGCCACCTCGGGCACGTCGGCGTCGGGAACGAGCGCCATCGCGTAGACGATCTTGTAGTTCTCGCGCGGCGAGTTCTGCTGCATGACGAGGGCGGTCGGCGCGACCGTGTCGTCGTCGTTGTTCTTCGCGATCGTGAGCACGGTGCGCGGCCAGCCGGTGACCTGCTGGGGCAGCGTGAGGGTGAGCGGCGAGGCGGGGATCGCTGCGGGCAGCGGCTGGTCGGGGAGCGTGCCGCGGATCGTGTAGTTGGCCCGGCGCGCCTCGAGGGCGGGACCGGTGAACCGGTCGGCGATGCCCTTGGAATCGCGCGCCGCGTCGGCCTCCTGGGTGAAGACCGCGATCCGCCGCATGATGCGCTCCATCTGGGGCACGGTCACCGCCGGCTG
Organism: Agromyces tardus; assembly: GCF_003710805.1. Lineage (GTDB taxonomy): Bacteria > Actinomycetota > Actinomycetes > Actinomycetales > Microbacteriaceae > Agromyces > Agromyces tardus. Next base: position 26,670 of record NZ_RHHB01000031.1, read on the forward strand.
CACGGTGGGCTCCGCCGGGTCGCCGGCGCCGGCGTCGGCGGCATCGGTGGCCTCGGAAGTGGCGGGCGCAGTCGTCGCCGGGGCCTGGAGCTGGTCGATGCTCGGCCAGTAGTCGGACGAGCAGGCGCTGAGCGCGAGCGCCGGCACCAGCAGCGCCGGAACGATCGCGATGCGGTGGGCGCGGCCGATCGAACGTCGACCGCCGCCGGTGACCTGGGTGCGCGTGGGCTTCGGGGCGCGGAGGAGCTTGCCGCGCGGTCCCTTGGGGAGGTTCCGGCGGGGGCCGCGGGAACGACGGTGGTGCAGGAATCCGGAGATGACGAGCCCGATGCCGACGAGGAAGACGAGCGCGCCGCCGGCGATGAACGGTCCCGCCCACGGGGTCGAGTTGTCGAGCGGCCAGGCCACGGCGATGCGGCCGGGAGCCGGCTCGGTGCCGTCGGACGCGATGATCACCGAGATGCCCTCCGGGACGTCGATCGTGGTCGTGACGGTGCGCTCGCCGGTGAACTCGTCGAGCCAGAGGTCGGAGCCCGCGGGCGACGCGGCCGGAGCCGCCTCCACGTCGGCGGCCTTCCCTGCCCCGGAGTCCCCCTGCGTCGCCGAGTCGTCGACCGGCTCGGCGACGACGACCTCGCTCGTGAAGTCCTCGGCCTCGGCGTCGTAGCCGACCGACACGTAGGGCGCGTCGCCGACCCACGCCTCGACGTCGGAGGAGCGGCCGTAGGCGATGAACACCACGTCCGATCCCGACACCGTGATCGTCTGCTTGCCCTCATGCGCGGCGAGGGCGTCGGGCTGCAGGACGACGTAGTCGGCCTGGTCCTCCACGACGGTGCCGAGCACGACGCGATCGGGCTCGAGGAACACCGTCCGTTGTGCGATGCCGAAGCCGATCATCACCGCCGCTGCGGCGAACGCCACGATGGCGAAGACGAATCGCACCAAGTACCTCCAGTGCCGCGCAGCGGCATCCCGACAAAGACACCCCAGACTACCGGCGGCGCCTGAGAGTCTCCTAACCGCACGCTGCATGAACGCGGCGCTCGGGGGCGGCCCGATCCTCGCCCAACTCGTGATCACGCCGCTCGCGCCTGCACCGTAGTATCGGATGCGACCCGCACTCGCCCCCCACTACGCGGGACAGACCCCGGAGGAAGAATTGGCCGTCGAAGAGACCGAGTTCACGCAGGTGTTCCGCGGATACGACAAGGACGAGGTCGACAAGGCCCTCAATGGCCTGCGTCGAGAGATCATCGCGGCGAACAACCAGGCAGCCGACATCCAGAAGGACAACAAGCGCCTCCACGCACGCATCGAGGAGCTCACGGCCGAGCTCGAGGAGGTCGGCAGCCCCACGTTCTCGGGCCTCGGCACGAAGCTCGAGAACACGCTCCGCGTCGCCGAGGAGCAGTCCACCCGACTCATCGCCCAGGCCGACATCGACGCCGAGAAGCTCCGGCGCGCCGCAGAGGATGAAGCGCACCTCATGCGCTCCGACGCGCACGAGCTCGCCGAGCGCACGCTCACCGAGGCGCGCGCGCAGGCCAACCGCGTGCTCGAGAACGCCCGCGCCGAGGCCGACGACATGGTCGCCCGCGCGCAGGAGGCCAGCGAGCAGCTTCGCCAGGATGCCGCGCGCGACGCCGCGGCGATCCGCGGGGCCGTGGCCACCGAGGCCGCCGAGGTGCGCTCCACGGCGAAGCGGGAGTCCGCTGCGGTCGTCGCGGAGGCCGAGCGCAAGGCCGCGGAGATGCTCGTCGCCGCCAACACCGAGGCCACCGAGGCGCGCGCCGCTGCAGCGGGCCTCGCGCAGGAGACCGAGCAGACCCGCGCCGAGGTCGCGATCGAGCTCGACCGCGCCCGCGCCGAGCTCGCGAAGGAGACCGAGCAGGCCCGGATCGACCTCGCCCGCTCCACCGAGCAGGCCCGCCTCGACCTCGAGCGCGAGACCGCCGAGTCCCGGGCCGGCATCGAGGCCGAGATCGCCGAGCGCCGCAAGGCGCTCGAGCACGAGCTCGAGCAGGCGCGCACCGACCTCGAGCGCGAACTCGAGGCGAGCCGGGCGGAGGTCGTGCAGCAGCGCAAGCAGGCGGCCACCGACATCGCGCGCGAGACCGAGGCCGCACGCCTCAAGCTCGAGCACGAGCTCGAGCGCATCCGAGCGAAGCACGCCGCCGACCTCGACCAGATGCGCGCCGACCTCAGCCTCGAGCAGGAGCAGGCACGCGCGGACTTCGAGGCGGAGGCCGAGCAGGCTCGCATCGACCTCGACAACCAGCTCACCGCGATGCGCAAGAAGACCACGCACGAGGTCAACCGCATGCGCCGCGAGATCGAGCGCGCCCGCATGGACGTCGACGCCGAGATCGCCGCGAAGCGCGACGACGCCGAGCAGGAGCTCCTCGCCGCGCAGCAGGAGGCCGCGGCGCAGACGCAGAAGTTCCTCGACGACGCGAACGCCGAGCTCGCCGAGGCGATCGCCCGCACGACCGAGAGCCGCGCCGAGGCCGAGCGCCTCGCCACCGAGGTCCGCGGGGAGATCGCCGCGGTCCGCGACAAGGCCGATGAGGACGCGCGCGAGCGCGTCGCCGCGGCCCACTCGCAGGCCCGCAAGCTCATCGCCGATGCGGAGGAGCGCACGCGCGCACTCGTGGCCGACGCGGAGGACCGCCTCGCCCAGATCAAGATCGAGCGCGACGCCGTGGCAGGCTACTTCGAGAGCCTCCGCACGGTGCTGACGCAGGCGGAGCAGGTGGCGGGCAAGAAGTAGCCCGTTCAGAGGGGAGCGCGTCGGAGTGAAGATCCAGAACGCGTTCCGTGTCGCCCTCGCCGGCACCCTGGGTGTCGGCGTGGGCCTCCTCATCCTGTCGTCGATCTCGAGCCTCTCGACGATCCTGACCTACATCGGCGCGGCGCTCTTCCTCGCCCTCGGCCTCGAACCGGCCGTGGGCGCGCTGGAGCGGCGCGGCCTCCCCCGCTGGGCGGCGATCCTCGTGGTCATCACGGGGGTCGCCGCCCTCGCGGCGGCCCTCGTGCTCGCGGTGGTGCCGATCATCGTCGACCAGGTGACGCAGCTCGTCGAGGAGATCCCGAACATCGTCGAGCAGGTCAACAGCGTCGACTGGATCGAGCGGCTCCAGGAGCAGTTCCCCCTCCTCGCGATCGACGAGATCAGCGCGCAGGTCTCGGCGGGGCTCACCGACTTCTTCACGAACCCCGACCAGTTGAGCGAGCTGCTCGGCGGCGTCTGGCAGGTCGCGATCGCGATCGGCGGCGGCATCTTCGCCGTCGTCATCGTGGTCATCCTCACGCTGTACTTCACGGCGTCGCTCGACTCGATGAAGCGCGCCACGTACCAGCTCGTGCCCGCCTCGAAGCGGGCGCGCTTCGCCGACCTCACCGAGCAGATCACCCAGTCCGTCGGCCGCTACGTCATCGGCCAGGTCACGCTCGCCGCATTCAACGGCGTGCTCAGCTTCATCTTCCTGTCGATCATCGGGGCGCCGTTCCCCGCGGTGCTCGCGTTCGTGGCGTTCATGTTCTCGCTCGTGCCGCTCGTGGGCACGCTCACGGGCTCGATCATCATCGTGCTCGTGTGCCTCATCCCCGGCCTCGGGTCCCCGCTCACGGCGCTCGTGGCCGCCATCTACTACCTCGTCTACATGCAGGTCGAGGCCTACCTGCTCTCGCCGCGCGTCATGAACCGCGCGGTGAAGGTGCCCGGCGCGCTCGTCGTGATCGCGGCGCTCGCGGGCGGATCGCTGCTCGGCATCCTCGGCGCGCTCATCGCGATCCCCGTGGCGGCGTCGGCACTGCTCATCATCAAGCAGGTCGTCATCCCGCGCCAGAACGAGCGCTGACGGGGCGCTGGCGGCCGCGCAGGGCGCATTCCGCACCGGGTCGCTCCCCGGGACCGAGGGCGCGTCGGGCGGCCACCCCCGCTTCAGCCGGTGACGGATGCCGCGGGCCACCGGGTCGGCATCGGCAACGCGGCGGGGTTCACCACCGCGACGATCTCGTCGAGGACCCGGCGCGTCTGGGACTCCCCCACCCACAGGTGCTTGCCGCCCGCGACGTCGATCTGCTCGATGCGCGGCAGCACCGAGAACCGCTGCGCCGCTTCGGCGGGTCGGAGGAAGTCGTCGTACTCGGGCACCACCGCGACGAGACGCTGCGGCGCGTCCGCCCAGCGGCGGAGCTCCGCGTCGCTCGTGCGGCGCAATGGCGGCGACAGCAGGATCGCACCCTCGATGCGGTGCTCCAGTCCGTACTTGAGCGCGAGCTCGGTGCCGAACGACCAACCGAGCAGCCACGGGTGCGGCAGGCCCCGCTCGGCGACGAATCGCATCGCGGCCGCGACATCCGCTCGCTCGTCGTCGCCGTCGCCGAAGCGCCCCTCGCTCGTGCCCCGCGGCGAGGTGGTGCCGCGGGTGTTGAAGCGCAGCACGGCGAGGCCCGCGAGCGCCGGCAGACGTGCCGCGGCCTTGCGGATGATGTGGGAGTCCATGAAGCCGCCGGCCGTGGGCAGCGGGTGGAGCGTGACGAGCGTGGCCACGGGGGCGCGGTCGACGGGCGTGGCGAGCTCGCCCACGAGCGTGAGGCCGTCGTCGGTGCGCAGCTCGATCTCCTCGCGCACGGCGGGGAGCTCGACGCCCGCCCGGATGTCGACGAGCGCGGAGCCGTCGGACGTCGCCGAGGTCGCCGCGGCCGTCGGGGCCGCCGCATCTGCGGCATCCGCGGCGCCCGTCGCACTCGTCGGAGCCGCGGGCTCCGCTGGACGTCCGGGATTCGTGCCACTCGAGTCGGTCACAATGTTCCGATCCTCCAACAGTGCGTGTGCCAGTGCCGGCGGGCGGCGAGGTCGGCCGCATCGCCGAGCACGCCGTCGGCCCGCCACGTGACGAGGTGCGCGACTCCGGGTTCGACGTCGAGCCCGCAGCCGGGGCAGAGGTAGGCCTTCACGGCCTGTGCCTCGGAGACGGGCTGCACGTTCCATTCACGACCGCCGCGCACCTCGGTGCGCCGCCATCCTGCGGTGAGCCGCTCCACGTCGAGCTCGGGGTGCTCGTCGCGTGCGCGGGCCGCTCGTCCCCGTGAGCGGTGCGAGCGTGCCATGCGTCAATCCTATGCGGGTGTCAGTACCAGCCGACGCTCGAGGAGTGCGCCCAGGCGCCGCAGGGGGTGCCGTAGCGACCTTGGATGTAGCCGAGCCCCCACTCGATCTGCGTGGCGGCGTTGGTCTCCCAGTCGGCGCCGGCCGTGGCCATCTTCGAGCCGGGCAGCGCCTGCGGGATGCCGTACGCGCCGCTCGACGCGTTGTAGGCGTTCACCCGCCAGCCCGACTCCTTGTTCCACAGCGCGACGAGGCAGTCGAACTCGGTCGAGGGCCAGCCGCGGGCGGCGACGGCGGTCGCGCCGTACGCCTGCGCCGAACCCGGGTCGGGCGAGATCGCCGGGGGCGCCCAGCCGACAGCCGCGGCGGCGGGCTCGGGCTCGGGTTTCTTCTCGACGATGTACGACTCGTGCGCGACATCGATCGCGTAGTCGCCGCCGACGTCGACGGCCTGCACCTGCTCGCCGCCGAAGCGGTCGCCTGCGGCGGCGAAGCCCGACGATGCCGTCGCTCCAGACGGGTCGACGACGTTGACCGCGACGAAGCCCACGGATGCCGCGAACGCGAACACGACCGTCGCGGCCTGCTTCACCCGGCCGGGGCGACGGGGCGCGCTCGACACCGCACCTCTCGGCCCAGTCGGCTCGATCGTCCCGTTATGCCTGCCCACGATTGCACGAGTGTATCGGAGGCGCCGACGGGAGTCGAACCGCCCCACCGGTCAGCGCACGGCGAGCATCACGTCGACGACCGCGTCGAGCACGAGGTCGACCTGCGACTCGCGGTAGCCGCCGCGCTGGGCCGTGAACACCACGGCGCGAACGTCGTCGATGCCGATGGGCCAGCCGTCGCGGAAGTAGCGCGTGAGCTTGTCGGCGAACCGGTCGACCTCGCGCACGTTGTAGCCGAGCGAGAGGATGCTCGTGCGATCGAAGCGCTGACCCTCCGGCCGTGCGAGGCGGTTCGAGACGACCTGGGCGGTGGTGCGCGCCTCGGACAGCCACACCTCGTCGCCGTGCAGACGCGCCGCCACCTGGCGCTCACGCGCCGCGAACGCGTCCTCGAGGCGCTCGAGGGCGGCGTCGACGTGTGCCGTCGAGTAGCCGCCCTTCTGCATCGAGAACGCCGTGAGGCGGATGCGCTCGGAGTTCAGCTCCCGATCGTCGGCGCGGACCCGTCCGTCGTACGCGCGGCGGGCGAGCTGCAGGAAGTCCTCGACCTCTGCGGTGTTGTAGCCGAGCTGGTTCTTGCGAGCACGGGGAAAGGTGGCATCCACCGCACCATTATCACCGAGTCTCACCCGAACAACCGGAAGGCGACGAAGGCGACCGCCGCCGACGGCAGGATCGAGTCCAGCCGGTCGAGGAATCCGCCGTGACCCGGCAGCCACGAGCTCATGTCCTTGATGCCGAGGTCGCGCTTGATGAGGGATTCGGCGAGATCGCCGAGCGTGGCGGTGAGGAAGATCGCCGCGCCGAACGCGAGGCCGAACCACCACGTGTTGCCGAGCATGAGGGTCGAGACCAGCACGCCCGCGATGAGCGACGCGAGCGCGCCGCCCGCGAAGCCCTCCCAGGTCTTCTTGGGGCTGATGACGGGCGCCATCGGATGCTTCCCGAAGGCCAGTCCCGAGGCGTACGCGCCCGTGTCGGCCGCGACCGCCGTGATGATGAAGCCGAGGGTCCACCACTGGCCGCCCTCCGCGGCCGTGAGCACCACCGTGAACGTCGCGAGGAACGTCACGTAGCCCTGCACGAACACGCTCGCGGCGAGGTCGCGGCTGAGCCCGGTCGAGCTCGCGCGCACCTTCGCCGAGGACTGCTCGACGAGTCGCCAGACGACCACGACGAGCGCGGCGCCGAGCACCACGAGCAGCTGCGCCGGCGCGCCGCCGTAGTACGCGACGGGCACGGCGATGACCGCGGCGGCGACGGTCGGGATGCGCGGCACCACGTACCCGCCGTGGCGCAGCGCGACGGCGAGCTCGTAGCTCGCGAACGCCGCGAGCACCGCAGCGAACGCCATGAAGAGTTCCTTCACGACGAGCAGGCTCAGCAGGAACAGCCCGCCGAACGCCACCGCGATCAGGATCGCGAGCAGCAGGTTGCGACCGGTGCGGGCGTTGATGCGCTCCTGCGCCTGGTCGAACTGCGCGCGCGACGCCTCCAGCTGGCGCTCGAGATCGGCCCGTCGTGCGTGCACCTGAGCCCGGAATTCGCCGCGTGCCGCGTGATCGTGGCCCTCGGCGTCCGGCCGCTCCCCCCCTGGGACGCCTGTCATGGTGTGCCTCAGACCTCGAGGAGTTCGGCTTCCTTGCGCTTGAGCGCGTCGTCGATCTGGTCGACGTGGCTCTTGGTCACCTGCTCGAGCTCCTTCTCCGCACGGGACACCTCGTCGTCGCCCACCTCGCCCTTGAGCGCGTCGAGGTCGTCCTTCGCCTTGCGGCGGATGTTGCGCACCGAGACGCGCGCGTCCTCGGCCTTGGAGCGGACGATCTTCACGAACTCCTTGCGGCGCTCCTCGGTGAGCTCGGGGAGCGTGACGCGGATGATGTTGCCGTCGTTCGACGGATTCGCGCCGAGGTTCGGAGTGTCGCGGATGGCCTGCTCGATGTCGCGCAGCGCGCTCTTGTCGTAGGGCGTCACGACGAGGGTGCGCGCCTCGGGGTTGTTGAGCGACGCGAGCTGCGAGAGCGGCGTGGGCGTGCCGTAGTAGCTCACCATGATCTTCTGGAACAGCTGCGGGTTGGCGCGGCCCGTGCGCACCGTGGCGAAGTCGTCCTTCGCGACCTCGACGGCCTTGTTCATGCGCGTGCTGGCTTCGGACAGTACATCCGCGATCACGGGGACTCCTTCGTTTCTGGCTCGGGACAGTCTATCGAGAGGTGGCGGGCTCGCCGTTGCTGACGATGGTCCCGAGGTCGGTGCCCAGGATCGCCTGCGTGACGTTGCCGGCGGGCTCCATGCCGAAGACCTGCATCGGCATGCCGTTGTCCATGCAGAGGCTGAACGCGGTCGAGTCGACCACCTTGAGGCCGCGCTGCAGGGCCTCCTGGTAGCTGATGCGGTCGATCTTGTGCGCGTCGGGGTTCGTGCGCGGGTCGTCGGAGTAGACCCCGTCGACGCCGTTCTTCGCGACGAGCACGACGTCGGCCCCGATCTCGAGGGCCCGCTGCGCGGCGACCGTGTCGGTGGAGAAGTACGGCAGGCCGGCACCGGCGCCGAAGATGACGACGCGCCCCTTCTCGAGGTGCCGCTCGGCGCGGCGCGGGATGTACGGCTCCGCGACCTGGGTCATCGAGATGGCCGACTGCACGCGGGTCTCCGCGCCGGCCTGCTCGAGGAAGTCCTGCAGTGCGAGCGAGTTCATGACCGTGCCGAGCATGCCCATGTAGTCCGCGCGTCCCCGGTCCATGCCGCGCTGGCTGAGCTCGGCGCCGCGGAAGAAGTTGCCTCCGCCCACGACGATCGCGACCTCGACGGTGCGCGCGGCATCGGCGATCTCCCGCGCGAGCGAGCTCACCACGTCGGGGTTCACGCCCAGGGCGCCGCCTCCGAACGCCTCGCCCGACAGCTTCAGCATGACCCTGCGCTTGCGTTCCGTCATCCCCGACCGATCCTTCCCCTTGGGAGTAAAACTACTGGTTCGCCGATCGCGGCGCAGTGCCGGATCGCGGGCGTTCCGCGCGCCCGTCGGCGCACGGCATCCGGATGCCAGCCCGGACACAGCAAAGGAGTCCGGATCGCTCGTGCGATCCGGACTCCTCCATGGCTGCTAGGCGCCGACCTTGAAGCGAGCGAAGTCGCTCACCGTGAGGCCTGCGTCGGCGAGGACCTTGCCGACCGAGAGCTTGTTGTCCTTGGCGTAGTCCTGCTCGAGCAGTGCGACCTGCTTGAAGTAGGCGCCGAGTCGACCCTCGATGATCTTCGGAAGGGCGGCCTCGGGCTTGCCCTCCTCGCGGGAGATCTGCTCGACGATCGCGCGCTCCTTCTCGACCGCGTCGGCCGGGACGTCCTCACGGGTGAGGTACTCCGGGTTCGCGAACGAGATGTGCTGGGCGACCGAGCGGGCGGTCTCTGCGTCGGCGCCGGCGTAGCCGAGCACCACGCCGACCTGCGGGGGCAGGTCCTTCGACGTCTTGTGCAGGTAGATCGAGAAGTTCTCGCCCTTCACGAGGCGGATGCGGCGCAGCTCGACCTTCTCGCCGAGGATCGCCGCCTCCTCGTCGATCACGGTGCCGACGGTCTTGCCCTCGGCCGGCGCGGCCAGGGCGGCCTCGACGGTCTCGGCGCGGGCGGCCGCGACGGCGGCGAGCACGCGGTCGGCGAGGCCGACGAACTTGTCGCCCTTGGCGACGAAGTCGGTCTCGCAGGCGAGCTCGATGAGCGTGGCGGTGCCGTCGCCGTTGTCGACGGCGGCGACGAGGCCCTCGGCGGTGGAGCGGTCGGCACGCTTCGCGTTGCCCTTCGCGCCCTTCAGGCGGAGGATCTCGACGGCCTTCTCGATGTCACCGTCGGCCTCCACGAGTGCGTTCTTCGTGTCGACCATGCCGGTGCCGAGGCGCTCGCGCAGGTTCTTGACGTCTTCGAGAGTGAAGTTGGCCATGTTGTGTGAAGTCTCCTGGACTCGTGGTCTTACTTGGACTCGGCTGCGGCAGCGGCCTCGGCGTCGGCCTCGGACTCGGTCGCGGCGACCTCGGTCGCGGCCTCGTCGACGACCTCTGCGGCCTCCGCCTCTGCTTCTGCCTCGGTGCCGGCGACCTTCTCGGTGTCGGCGGAAGCCTGGGCCGGCGTGGTCTCGCTCGACGCCTGGAGGAGCTCGGCCTCCCACTCGGCGAGCGGCTCGGCGGCCTCCTGGCCCTCCTCGGGCTTCTGGTGGCGCTGGATGAGGCCCTCGGCCGCGGCGTCAGCGATGATGCGGGTGAGCAGGCTCACCGAGCGGATCGCGTCGTCGTTGCCCGGGATCGGGTACTGCACCTCGTCGGGGTCGCAGTTGGTGTCGAGGATGCCGATGACGGGGATGTTGAGCTTCTTGGCCTCGTCGATCGCGAGGTGCTCCTTCTTGGTGTCGACCACCCAGAGGGCCGACGGCGTCTTCGTCAGGTTGCGGATGCCGCCGAGCGACTTGTGCAGCTTGTCGAGCTCGCGCTTCTTGAGGAGGAGCTCCTTCTTGGTGAAGCCGCTCGTGGTGCCCTCGAAGTCGAGCTCCTCGAGCTCCTTCATGCGCGCGAGGCGCTTGGAGACCGTGGTGAAGTTGGTGAGGAGGCCACCGAGCCAGCGCTGGTTCACGTAGGGCTGGCCGACGCGGGTCGCCTGCTCGGCGATCGACTCCTGCGCCTGCTTCTTGGTGCCGACGAAGAGGATGGTGCCGCCGTGGGCGACCGTCTCCTTGACGAAGTCGTAGGCCTTGTCGATGTAGGCGAGCGACTGCTGCAGGTCGATGATGTAGATGCCGGAACGCTCGGTGAAGATGAACCGCTTCATCTTCGGGTTCCAACGGCGGGTCTGGTGCCCGAAGTGCACGCCGCTGTCGAGCAGCTGGCGGATGGTGACGACGGCCATGGCCGTACTCCTTTGTTCTCAGTTGTCGCCCCGGCCGGCGGCCGTGAGCCCTGGTGCCCGGCACGGCTCCGCCGGCTCCATGGTGTGAGCACGGAGCGGGACTGAGTGGAGTCGTCGGCCGAATCGGCACGCGTAGTCACCCCGGCAGGCCGAGGTGCTCTCGACACTCTATCATCGGCACTCCCCCTCCCCAACCTCGCGGGGCGCCGCGATCGTGCACCGTCCTGCCGATGTCCGGGGTGGCGGATGCCGCGTGCCGCGACGATCGCGGCATGAGCCCTCCCGCGGGTCCCCGCCTCGCCGCCGCCCTCACCCCTCCCACGGCCGCCGCGTCCCGACGATCCGGGACCGCTCGACGTCGACCGCTCGTCGCCGCGTTCGTCACGGCCGTGATCGCGGCGCTGCCGACCGGAGCCGCCGGTCCGGCCGCGGCCGCCGCGGCCGGCGAGGCCGGCGACCCGCGGCCGTCGAT
>NZ_RHHB01000032.1 GCF_003710805.1 Agromyces tardus
CCCGCCGCCGCCCCGGCTCCCGCAGCCGAACCCGAGGCACCGGCGGCTGCTCCCGCGCAGCCCGCCCCCGCCGCGACCGCCCCCGAGGTCGCCCCCGCACCCGCCACGGCGCCGCAGCCCGTCATCGGCCAGGCCCCCGAGGCTCGCACGACCTCGGTCGCCCCGCGCACCGCGCCGGTGCCCGCCGACGTGCCCGTCACGAGCCCCAACCAGGCCGCCCTCGTGGCCGAGCGCGAAGACGAGATCGTGCCGCTGCGCGGCCTCCCGAAGACCCTCGCCGCGAACATGGACCAGTCGCTCACCGTGCCCACCGCCACGAGCGTGCGCACCGTGCCGGCGAAGCTCATGATCGACAACCGCATCGTGATCAACAACCACCTGCGCCGCACCCGCGGTGGCAAGGTGTCGTTCACCCACCTCATCGGCTGGGCGCTCATCCAGGCGCTCAAGGAGTTCCCGAGCCAGAACGTCTACTACTCCGAGGTCGACGGCAAGCCGAGCCTCGTGAAGCCGGCGCACATCGGCCTCGGCATCGCGATCGACATCCCGAAGCCCGACGGCAGCCGTGCCCTGCTCGTCCCCGCGATCAAGCGGGCCGAGACGATGACGTTCAACGAGTACCTCACCGCCTACGAAGACCTCGTCTCGCGGGCGCGCAACAACAAGCTCACCGCCGACGACTTCCAGGGCGCCACGATCTCGCTCACGAACCCCGGCGGCATCGGCACGGTGCACTCGGTGCCGCGCCTCATGAAGGGGCAGGGCTGCATCATCGGCGCCGGCGCCCTCGAGTACCCGGCGGAGTTCCAGGGCGCGTCGGAGAAGACCCTCGCGAACCTGGCGATCGGCAAGACGATCACCCTCACCTCCACGTACGACCACCGCGTCATCCAGGGCGCCGGCTCGGGCGAGTTCCTGAAGAAGGTCCACGAGCTGCTCATCGGGCAGCGCGACTTCTACGAGCACCTCTTCGCGGCGCTCCGCCTCCCCTACGAGCCGATCCGCTGGGCGCCCGACATCTCGGTCGACATCGCGAGCGCGATCGACAAGACGGCGCGCGTGCAGGAGCTCATCAACTCGTTCCGCGTGCGCGGCCACATGATGGCCGACACGGACCCGCTCGAGTACGTGCAGCGCTCCCACCCCGACCTCGACATCGCGAGCCACGGCCTCACCTTCTGGGACCTCGACCGCGAGTTCGTCACCGGCGGCTTCGGCGACAAGCGCACGGCGCTCCTGCGCGACATCCTCGGCGTGCTCCGCGACTCCTACTGCCGCACGATCGGCATCGAGTACATGCACATCCAGGACCCCGTGCAGCGCAAGTGGATCCAGGGCGAGGTCGAGCGCAAGTACGAGAAGCCCACCCACGACGAGCAGATGCGCATCCTCGGCAAGCTCAACGAGGCCGAGGCCTTCGAGACCTTCCTGCAGACGAAGTACGTCGGCCAGAAGCGCTTCAGCCTCGAGGGCGGCGAGTCCGTCATCGCGATGCTCGACGAGATCCTGCAGGGCGCGGCGAAGGAGGGTCTCGACGAGGTCGCCATCGGCATGGCGCACCGCGGGCGCCTCAACGTGCTCACCAACATCGCCGGCAAGACGTACGGCCAGGTGTTCCGCGAGTTCGAGGGCACGCAGGAGTCGAAGGGCTTCTCCGGCTCGGGCGACGTGAAGTACCACCTCGGCACGGCCGGCACCTTCACGGCCGACGACGGCCACCAGGTGCCCGTGTCGCTCGCCGCGAACCCCTCGCACCTCGAGGCCGTCGACGGCGTGCTCGAGGGCATCGTGCGCGCGAAGCAGGACCGCAAGCCCATCGGCTCGTTCTCGATCCTGCCGATCCTCGTGCACGGCGACGCGGCCATGGCCGGCCAGGGCGTCGTGGTCGAGACGATGCAGATGTCGCAGCTGCGCGGCTACCGCACGGGCGGCACGATCCACATCGTCGTCAACAACCAGGTCGGCTTCACCACCGTGCCGGGCGACGCGCGCTCGTCGATCTACTCGACGGATGTCGCGAAGACCATCCAGGCGCCGATCTTCCACGTGAACGGCGACGACCCCGAGGCCGTCGTCCGGGTCGCGGAGCTCGCGTTCCGCTACCGCCAGGAGTTCAAGCGCGACGTCGTCATCGACCTCGTCTGCTACCGCCGCCGCGGCCACAACGAGGGCGACGACCCCTCGATGACGCAGCCGCTCATGTACAACCTCATCGAGGCCAAGCGCTCGGTGCGCAAGCTCTACACCGAGGCCCTCGTCGGCCGCGGCGACATCACCGAGCAGGAGTACGAGGACGCGCACCGCGACTTCCAGGACCGCCTCGAGCGCGCCTTCGCCGAGACGCACGCCGCGCAGACCGGTGCGATCCCGATCGTCGGCGCCGACGCCGAGCTCAACCGCTACGAGGAGCCCGCGACGGGCCAGCTGGAGTCCACGGCCGTGCCGACCGAGGTCGTGCACGCGATCGGCGACGCGTTCGCCAACAAGCCCACGGGCTTCACCGTGCACCCGAAGATCCAGCAGCTGCTCACCAAGCGCCAGGACATGAGCCGCAACGGCAAAATCGACTGGGGATTCGGCGAGCTGCTCGCGCTCGGCTCGCTCCTGCTCGAGGGCACGCCCGTGCGCTTCGCCGGGCAGGACGCGCGCCGCGGCACCTTCGTGCAGCGCCACGCGGTGCTGCACGACCGCGCGAACGGCCAGGAGTGGCTGCCGCTGCAGAACCTCTCCGACAACCAGGCGCGGTTCTGGATCTACGACTCGCTGCTCAGCGAGTACGCGGCGATGGGCTTCGAGTACGGCTACTCCGTCGAGCGGGCCGACGCGCTCGTGCTCTGGGAGGCCCAGTTCGGCGACTTCGCCAACGGCGCCCAGACGATCATCGACGAGTTCATCTCCTCGGCCGAGCAGAAGTGGGGCCAGCGCTCGAGCGTCGTGCTCCTGCTCCCCCACGGCTACGAGGGCCAGGGCCCCGACCACTCGAGCGCCCGCATCGAGCGGTACCTCCAGATGTGCGCGGAGGACAACATGACCGTCGCCCGCCCGTCGACGCCCGCGTCGTACTTCCACCTGCTGCGCCGCCAGGCCTACCAGCGTCCGCGCCGCCCGCTCGTCGTCTTCACGCCGAAGGCGATGCTGCGCCTGCGCGGTGCCACGAGCGAGGTGGAGGACTTCACGAACGGCCGGTTCGAGCCCGTCATCGACGATGCGCGCATCACCGACAAGGGCGCCGTGAAGCGAGTGGTGTTCCTCGCCGGAAAGCTCTACTACGACCTCGCCGCGGAGCTCGAGAAGAACCCGAACCCCGAGATCGCGGTCGTGCGCCTCGAGCAGTACTACCCGCTGCCCGCCGCGGAGCTCAAGGCCGTCGCGGACTCGTACCCGAACGCCGAGCTCATGTGGGCGCAGGAGGAACCCGAGAATCAGGGCGCCTGGCCGTTCTTCGTCATCGAGACGAACAAGCTCGGCCCGCGTCCGGTGCAGGTCGTCGCGCGCGCCGCGGCCGCCTCGCCCGCGACCGGTTCGGCGAAGCGCCACGCGGCCGAGCAGGCCGAGATCGTGCGCCGCGCGCTCACGCTGTAAGAGCCGGGCGGCGGTCGCCGCCGACACGACGAAGAGCGGATGCCTCCCCACGGGGCATCCGCTCTTCGCGTCGTGTGGCACGGTGTCGCGCCCTGACACTCCGGGGCGGGTGCGGCGGTCGCTCGTCGCCGCACCCGCCGGCCTCAGCGAACCGGGACCGGCTCCCGTTCGGGCGCGCCGCCCGCGGCATCCGGATCGGTCGCATCGCCGCCGGCGACACGCTCGCCCCCGAGACCCGGCCGGGCGCTCGACGCATCGCGCCCGTCGCCGTCGCCGTCGGCCCGGGCGAGCCGGCTCGGCCACCAGATCGCGCGGCCGATGTCGTAGGCGGCCGCGGGCACGAGCAGGGTGCGCACGAGGAACGTGTCGAGCAGCACGCCGAACGCGACGATGAACGAGATCTGGGCGAGGAAGAGGATCGGCAGCACGCCGAGCGCGGCGAACGTCGCCGCGAGCACGAGGCCCGCGGAGGTGATCACCCCGCCGGTGAGCTTGAGGCCGCGCAGGATGCCCTGCCGCGTGCCGTGCACGATGGACTCCTCGCGCACCCGGGTCATCAGGAAGATGTTGTAATCGACACCGAGCGCGACGAGGAACACGAACCCGAACAGCGGCACCGACGGGTCGGCGCCCGGGAACCCGAACACGTTCTCGAACACGACCGCCGAGACGCCCAGCGCAGCCGCGAACGACAGCACGACGCTGCCGATGAGCACGAGCGGCGCGACGACCGCGCGCAGCAGCAGCATGAGGATCACCAGGATCGCGAGCAGCACGAGCGGGATGATGAGCCGCTGGTCGGCGACCGCGGCGTCGTTCGTGTCGAGGGCGACCGCGGTCGGGCCGCCCACGAGCACGTCCTCGCCGACGTCGTCGAGGCTGACCCGCAGTTCGCGCACGGTCTCCTCCGCCGGGGCGGAGTCGGCGGCGTCCTCGAGGGTCGCCTGCAGCAGCACCTGGCCGTCGACCACGGTGGGCTCGGGCGCCGGCGTGCCGGGAGGGCCGAACGCCTGGATGCCGTCGGCGGTCACGGGCGCCGAGCCGGCGGGCGAGTCCTGCGAGACCACGGCGACGGATGCCACGCCGGCGGTGCCGAGCGCGATGTCGGCCATGGCCTGCAGCTCGTCCTCCGGGCCGATGATGACGGCGGGAGTGCCAGAACCGGCCGGGAAGTGCTCGCCGAGCAGCTCCTGACCGTCGCGCGCCTGGGACTCGCCGAGCACGAACGCGCTCGAGGGAACGCCATCGGCGTCGAGCTGCAGCAGCCCGAGCGACATCACGGCGAGCACGAGCGTGGAGACGACCCACACGGTGCGGGGGCGCTTCGAGACGAGGCGCCCGACCGCCGCCCAGACGCCGCGTTCGGTGGTCGCGGCGTCGACGACGGGGGTCGCGGGCAGCGCGGTGCCGGCCTGCCCGGTCGCGGCATCCGCTGCCTGCGTCGCCGCGGTCGCGTCGGGGTGGCGCACGCGCCGCGGCCAGAACGCGACGCGGCCCGCCCAGAGCAGGAGCGCCGGCAGCAGCGTGAGCGCGGCGAGCACCGCGAACAGGATGCCGATCGCGGCCACGGGCCCGAGGATCTTGTTCGAGTTGAGCTCGCTCGCGAGCAGGATGAGCAGGCCGACGATGACGGTACCGCCCGAGGCGACGATCGGCTCCCAGGCGCCCTTGAGGGCCGCCCACGTGGCATCCCACCGGCGCTCGTGCACGGCGAGCGCCTCGCGGTACCGGGCGATGTACAGGAGCGCGTAGTCGGTCGCGGCACCGATGACGAGGATGAAGAGGATGCCCTGCGTCTGGCCGGAGAGCAGCAGCACGTCGGCCTTCGCGAGCTGCACGACCGTGAAGACCGCGGCGGTGAGCGCGGTGAGGCTCGTGAAGAGCACGATCACGGGCAGCAGGGGCGAGCGGTAGACGACGATCAGGATCACGAAGACCGCGGCGAGCGCGACCGCGAGCAGCAGCCCGTCGATGCCGGCGAACGCGGCCGACAGGTCGGCGGTGAACCCCGCGGGACCGGTGACGGCCGCGGTCGTGCCGTCGACCGGCTGCTCGTCGAGCAGCGCCCGCATCTCCTCGACGGTGACGCCCGAGCCCTCCTCGCCGTCGCTCGGGGCGATCGAGGCGACGAACTGGGCCGCCTCGCCGTCGTCCGAGACGATCACGGGCGACGTCTCGTCGTCGACGACGCCCTCGAGGTCGAGCACCTCGACGCGCAGGTCCTCGATCGCGGCGAGCTGGGCCTCGTCGAGCTCGCTGCCGCCGTCGGAGGCGAAGACGACGATCGCCGGGATGTTCGCGGAGTCGCGGAACCCGTCCTGCAACTCGTTGACCTCGGTGGCCTCGGCGGACGCGGGGAGGAAGGACGCCTGGTCGTTCTTCGAGACGTCGCTGAGGGAGCCGAAGGCGGCCCCGCCGGCGCCGAAGAGCGCGAACCAGATGAGGATGAGGACGGTGGGAATGAGCGCCCGGAGCCACAGGGGGACTCTGCCGGTGCGCGTGCTGGGTGCGGCGTTCGTGTTCATCGTGCAACGACGCTACGGGCCGCCCCGCGCACGGCGCGTCCACCGAAAGTTCGCTCGGCCGCCGGACGGGTCAATCGAAAGTTCGAACGTCGCCGTTCCGGCGTCTGCCGGACGGGTCAGTCGACGAGTGCGCCGTGTCCCGCCTGGATGTCGCGGATCCGCGTGAGCACCACCATGCGGAGCTCCTCGGGCGCGCTCTCCTTGCAGGCGCGCTGCACGACCTCGGTGATCGCGACGCCGACGCGCAGCTCGGCCGAGCAGTCGGGGCAGCTCTCCATGTGCTCGCGGATGTCTGCGGCATCCTCGCGGCACAGCTCGTTGTGCAGGTATTCCTCGAGTTCGGCCTTGGCCTTCTCGCAGCCGCAGTCGGTCATCGTGGGCTCCTCGGCATGGTCTGCCTCCTGGTGGGTTTGGCCGCCGTCTCGATGCCCTGCTCGCGGGCATAGTCGGCGAGGGACTCGCGAAGCATCCGCCGGCCACGGTGCAGGCGGCTCATCACGGTCCCGATCGGGGTGTTCATCATGTCGGCGATCTCCTGGTAGGAGAATCCCTCGACGTCGGCGAAGTACACGGCGAGGCGGAAGTCCTCGGGCAGCGCTTGGAGGGCGTCCTTCACGGCGCTGTCGGGCAGGTGGTCGATCGCCTCGGCCTCGGCGGAGCGCGCGGAGGTCGCGGTGGTCGACTCGGCGCCGCCGAGCTGCCAGTCCTCCAGGTCGTCGATCGTGCCCTGATAGGGCTCGCGCTGCTTCTTGCGGTAGGTGTTGATGAAGGTGTTCGTGAGGATGCGATACAGCCACGCCTTGAGGTTCGTGCCCTGCGTGAACTGCCCGAACGCGGCGAACGCCTTCACGAACGTCTCCTGCACCAGGTCCTGCGCGTCGGCGGGGTTCTTGGTCATGCGCAGCGCGGCACCGTAGAGCTGGTCGATGAACGGCAGCGCCTGCTCCTCGAAGAGTTCGCCGAGCGGCCTCGTGTCGTCGTTCGCCTGTGTGTCGATCGTGGTGTCGATCTCGTCGCCGGTCATCACCGGCAATCCTAGATCGTGCACCTTGCGAGTGTCCGGGCGTTCGAGCACTGCTGCCTGCACGCGCACCATCTCCTTCCGCGTTCGCTGACGCTACTGTTGATAACCGATGCAGATTTCGAGGTATTCCGCTCCCGAGTTCGATCCCTACGGCGACAACCGCCAGACCGACACGGATGCCGGGTGGCGTGCGCCCGTGGCGCCGGGCCCGCTCGCCGCGGTGCTCTCGCTGCCCGGATCGAAGTCGCTGACGAATCGCGAGCTCGTGCTCGCCGCGCTCGCCGACGGGTCCTCGACGCTGCGCGCCCCGCTGTGGTCGCGCGACAGCGAGCTGATGATCGAGGGGCTGCGGGCGCTCGGCACCCGCTTCGAGCGTCGCGAGGGCCACGGCGGGTTCGGCGACGACCTCGTCGTGACCCCCGCCGACGAGCTCCTGGGCTCGACCACGATCGACTGCGGACTCGCCGGCACGGTCATGCGCTTCCTGCCGCCCGTCGCCGCGCTCGCGCTCGGCCCCACGACGTTCGACGGCGACGAGGGCGCACGACGGCGACCGATGGGCGGCTCGATCGAGGCCCTGCGGGCGCTCGGCGTCGACCTCGACGACGACGGCCGGGGGGCGCTCCCCTTCACGGTGCACGGCACCGGGCGCGTCGCGGGCGGCGAGGTCGCGATCGACGCCTCGGCGTCGAGCCAGTTCGTCTCCGGCCTCCTGCTGTCCGCCCCGCGGTTCGAGCGCGGCCTCGACCTGCGCCACACGGGCGAGCGCCTCCCGAGCCTCCCCCACATCGAGATGACGATCGCCGCGCTCGCGGCACGCGGCGTCGAGGTCGAGCAGCCCGAGCGGGGCCGGTGGCGCGTCGCACCCGGCACGATCCGTGCGATCGACGTCGACATCGAGCCCGACCTGTCGAACGCGGCGCCGTTCCTCGTGGCGGCCCTCGTGGCCGGCGGCTCCGTCACGATCACGGGATGGCCCTCCGAGACGACGCAGGTCGGCGCGCAGCTCGCCGAGCTCCTGCCGTTGTTCGGGGCGCGCGTCGAGCGCGCAGAATCGCGGCTGACCGTGCACGCGCCCGAGCCGGGCGCGGACGGCGGTCGCGGCATCCGCGGGGTCGACCTCGATCTCTCCGAGGCGGGCGAGCTCGTGCCGAACCTCGTCGCGCTCGCCGCCCTCGCCGACGGGCCGAGCACCTTCACCGGCATCGGCCACATCCGCCACCACGAGACCGACCGTCTCGCGGCCCTCGCCGCCGAGCTCAACGGCCTCGGCGGCCGAGTCACCGAACTCGACGACGGCCTGCGCGTCGAACCCGCTCCGCTCCACGGCGGCCCCTGGCGCGCATATGCCGATCACCGCATGGCCACCTCCGGCGCCATCGTCGGCCTCGCCGTGCCCGGCGTCGTGGTCGACGACATCGACTCCACGTCGAAGACGCTCCCCCAGTTCACGCAGCTCTGGGGGAAACTGCTCGCATGAGCTGGTGGGAGACCGACGAGGACGAGGACGAGGACGAGTACGACGAGTCCGACGTCAAGGTCCGTCCGAACCGCCGCGGCAGCCGCCCGCGCACGAAGGTGCGCCCCGAACACGCCGACGCGGTCGAGGGCTGGGTGTACGGCGTCGACCGCGGGCGCTACGCGGTGCTGGTGGGCGACGGCACGCCCGACGAGCACGTCATCACGGCCGCGCGCGCGAGCGAGCTGCGCCGCAAGTCGGTCGTCACCGGCGATCGCGTCGACCTCGTCGGCGACACGACCGGCGACCCCGGCACCCTCGCCCGCATCGTGCGCGTGCAGGAGCGCACCACGCTGCTGCGCCGCAGCGCCGACGACACCGACGAGGTCGAGCGCATCATCGTCGCGAACGCCGACCAGATGCTCATCGTCGTCGCGGCGGCGAATCCCGAGCCGCGCATCCGCCTGCTCGACCGCTACCTCGTGGCCGCCTTCGATGCGGGGATCGCGCCGATCCTCTGCATCACGAAGACCGACCTCGCGGACCCGGCGCCGTTCCTCGAGAACTTCGCGGGGCTCGACCTGCCGGTGTTCCGCAGCAGCACCGACCGCATGCCGCTCGAGCAGATCACCGCGGCGCTCATCGGGCACCGCACCGTGTTCGTCGGCCACTCGGGCGTCGGCAAGTCCACGCTCGTGAACGCGCTCGTGCCCGACGCGAACCGCGCGACGGGCGTCGTCAACGTCGTCACGGGTCGCGGCCGGCACACCTCCTCGTCGACCGTCTCGCTGCGGGTCCACACCGAGGCGGGCGACGGCTGGGTCATCGACACCCCCGGCGTGCGCTCGTTCGGCCTCGGGCACGTCGACCCCGCCAACATCCTCGGCGCCTTCTCCGACCTCGCGGCCGTGGCCGAGCGTTGCCCGCGCGGCTGCACGCACCTGCCCGACGCCCCCGACTGCGCGATCGCGGAGGCCGTCGAGGCGGGCGAGCTCGGCGACACGGGCCGAGCGCGCCTCGACTCCCTGCAGCGACTGCTCGGCACCTTCGCCGCGCGGAGCACCCGGGTCGAGTAGCACCGCCGGCACCCGGCACCGGCCGCCGTCCCCGGCGGCACCGCGGCATCCGCACCGTGCCTACGATTGACGCATGACCGACGCACGTCTCGCCCAGGGCGACCTCGCACCCGACTTCACGCTCCCCGACCAGGACGGCAACCCCGTCACGCTCTCCTCGCTCCGCGGCCGGAAGGTCGTGCTGTACTTCTACCCCGAGGCGATGACGCCGGGTTGCACGACCGAGGCGTGCGACTTCCGCGACAACCTCAACTCGTTCGCGGGCGCCGGCGTGCGCGTGCTGGGCGTGTCGAAGGACGACACCGCGAAGCTCAAGACGTTCGCCGAGCGCGACCACCTCACGTTCCCGCTGCTCTCCGACACCGACCTCGCCGTGCAGCACGCCTACGGCGCCTGGGGCGAGAAGTCCCTCTACGGCAAGACGGTGGTCGGATCGATCCGCTCGACGTTCATCATCGACGAGGAGGGACGCATCGAGAAGCCGATGTACAACGTCAAGGCCACCGGTCACGTCGCGCGCCTCCGCAAGGAGCTCGGCCTCGACGGCTGACCCGCCCCCGATCCGACTCGCCTCGACGCCCGTGAAGGGCGCGGATGCCGCCGGCTCAGCCGGCCTCGGTCTCCGCGTCCTCGGGGCGGGCGTACGCCAGGCGTACGGGCGTCCACAGGAGCAGGCCGATCACCGTGATCGCCGGCACGAGCAGCGCCCAGCCGAGGTCGGGCCGCGCGAAGAGCCCCTGGAAGGCGCCGACGGCGATCGAGAGCTGCAGCACCTGCCACACGATCGCCGAGGCGCGCGCCCACGGCGCACGCCGCAGCGACGCGATCGCGATCGCCGTCAGCCACGCCGCCGCGATCGCCACGAGCACGATGAGCGCGACGGCCGTGGCGAACGACGACGGCTGCATCGTCAGCAGGTCGACCACGAGCCACACGGCGAGCGCCGCGACCGCCACGGCCTCGAGCACGAGCAGCACGCTCACGACCGCGAGCGCGGCTCGCACGCCGCCCGCAGGGGCGGCTCCCGCGGTGCCGTCGGCGCGCCCGCGGTCCCCCGTTCCACCGGCCTCGGGTCGACCGTCGGCACTCCGATTCACAGGCTTCTCCCGAACACCACTCTTGATTCGCTCTCTCCGCTATGCAAACATTTATGAGGCCGAATTGATGCTCACAGGGACGTGAGCCGATCAGTCTTGATCCTACTTCCCGAGATTCGGCTTTTCCCCCTGCAGCATTGCCGTCGAACGGTCGCGCCTGTGCGCCTCGAATGCTGCGAATCGAAACACAACAAGGAGCATCTCCATGGATTGGCGCGACAAAGCCGCCTGCCTCACCGCTGACCCGGAACTCTTCTTCCCCGTCGGCAACACCGGTCCGGCCGTCGACCAGATCGAGAAGGCGAAGGCTGTCTGCGGCCGTTGCACCGTCACGGAGATCTGCCTCCAGTACGCCCTCGAGACCGGCCAGGACTCGGGCGTGTGGGGCGGCCTCAGCGAAGACGAGCGTCGCGCGCTGAAGCGCCGCGCCGCTCGTGCGCGCCGAGCGGGCTGACCCCGCCCCGCCACCGCACGTCTGCGTCGCGCAGTCGTGCACACGACCACTTCGAGCGGATGCCGCAGCAGCGCGGCATCCGCTCGACCCGGTCCGGATCTCAGCTCGCGGTGATCCAGCGCATCGGCACCTCGATCGTCACCTCGGTGCCGCGGCCCATGACCGTGTGCCAGTCGATGGTGCCGCCGAGCTCGCCCTGGATGAGGGTGCGCACGATCTGCGTGCCGAGTCCCTCACCCACCTTGCCCTCGGGCAGGCCCGAGCCGGTGTCGCGCACCTGCACCGACAGCACGGTCTCGTCGCGGCGCGCGATGATCTCGACGTCGCCCTCCTGACCGGCGAGCCCGTGCTCGACGGCGTTCGTCACGAGTTCGGTGAGCGCGAGGGCGAGCGGCGTCGCGTACTCGCTCGGCAGCACGCCGAACGATCCCGACCGCTTCGGATGCGCCGTGGTGTTGTGCGCCGACGCGACCTCCGCCACGAGCAGCAGCGCACGGTCGAACACGTCGTCGAAGTCCACGTTCTGGGCGAGGCCCTCGGAAAGGGTGTCGTGCACGACGGCGATCGCGCCGACGCGCCGCATGGCCTGGGTCAGGGCGTCGCGCGCCTCCGGCGAGTGGGTGCGCCGCGCCTGGATGCGCAGCAGCGAGGCCACGGTCTGCAGGTTGTTCTTGACGCGGTGGTGGATCTCGCGGATCGTCGCGTCCTTCGTGATGAGCTCCTGCTCCTGGTGGCGGAGCTCGGTCACGTCGCGGCTCAGCACGATCGCCCCAGTGCGCTCGCCCCGGCGGCGGATCGGGATCGCGCGCAGCGACACCGTGACTCCGCGCGACTCCACGTCGGTGCGCCACGGCGCGCGGCCCGTCACGACGAGCGGCAGCGACTCGTCGACGACGAGCTTGCCGGAGAGCAGCCGCGTCGAGACATCCGCGAGCGACTCGCCCTCGAGCTCGTCGTCGAAGCCCATGCGGTTGAACGCCGACAGGGCGTTGGGGCTCGCGAACGTCGTGATGCCGTCGACGTCGAGGCGGATGAGGCCGTCGGACGCGCGCGGCGCCCCGCGTCGCGGCCCGGTGGGCGCGCCGAGGTCGGGGAAGTCGCCCGACGCGATCATCTGGAAGAGCTCCTCGGCGCAGTCGTTGAACGTGAGCTCCTGGCGGCTCGGCGTGCGCGTCGAGCCGAGGTTGGTGTGGCGCGTGATCACGGCCACGGGCTCGGGCGCGAGTTCGGTGCCGGTCGCCGAGAGGCGGCGCATCACCGGGACCGCGCGGACCCGCGTCGGCATCTCCTCGTACCAATCCGGCACCGACGAGTCGACGATGCGCGCGGTGCGGAACGCCTCGGACACCTGACCGTGCCACTCGGGACGGATCGTCTGGCCCACGAAGTCGCGATAGAAGAGCGTCGCGGCACTCGACGGGCGTGCGTGTGCGACCGCGACGAACCGGTCGTCGACGGAGGGCACCCACAGCACGATGTCGGCGAAGGCGAGGTCCGCGAGCAGCTGCAGGTCGCCGACGAGCATGTGCAGCCAGTCGACGTCGGCTTGGCTGCTGCGCCCCTGGGCGAGGACGAGATCACTGAGGGTCGACACAGGTCCAGCGTACTGGCAGGCCCCGTCGGCTCAGTTCGTCACCGGCCGCTGCGCGAAGCGGATGCGGCGGCCACGCCGCTGCGCGGGCTCGGGCGCGGGGAGCAGCCGCTCGTCGACGTAGGCGCGCAGTGCCGCCCGCAGCGGCGATCGCGCCGCGGCGTCGCGGAGGGTGCGCGCGGTGAGGATCGCGGCATCCGCCGCCTTGCCGTCGTGCGGCAGCAGGGTCGCCTCGGCGAGGCCCGCGAACCGGCGCAGCGTTTGGCGCACCTGGCCGTGCGCGTCGATGCCGAGCGCGCTCGTGCGCACCCGGTTCACGATGACGTCGACGCGCTCGGCGTCGACGAGGTCGAGCAGGTCGCCGTGACCGCGGAGCAGCCGCGAGAGCCCGACCGGATCCGCGAGGCCGACGGCGACCACCCGGTCGGCCGTGCCGAGCGCCGCGAACGTCGCCGCGTTCCGCCGCGGCGCGAACTGGTCGCTCGTGAGCTCCTCGTCGTGCTCGAGGCTGAAGCCCGTGTCGACGACGACGTACTCGTACCGCGCACGCATCGCCTCGAGCGCGGCGACCACCCGATCACGCGCGAGCTCGGGCCAGCGGCTCGGACCGACGAGTCCCGTGAAGACGTCGAACGACGCGCGCGGCGCCGAGTACCGCTGCGCGATCCGCTCGAGCTCGGCGCGATCGAGGGCTCCGCTGCCGGCGAGTCGGCACGCCGACGCGAACCCCGGCGCCTCGTCGAGCAGGCCGAGTGCGGGCGCCACCGCTCCCCCATAGGGATCGGCGTCGACGAGCGCCGCGGTGTGGCCGGATGCCGCGAGCTCCGCGGCGAGGTTGACCGCGATCGTCGTGCGGCCGGGAGCACCGGCCGGCCCCCACACGGCGATCACCGCGGCATCGAGTCCGCGCGGCTCGCCCACGTCGCCGACCCGCGAGGGAACGGGCACGCCACCCGAGACGAGCGCGTCGATCTCGGCCCAGGTCGCCGTCGCGTCGAGGACCTCGTGCAGGCCGAGTCGCGCGGCGTGGGCACGTTCCTGATCGGATGCCGCGAGGCCGATGATGCGGATGCCCCCCTCGTCGCAGGCGGCGAGGAGCTCGGCGCTCAGGGTGGGACGGCCGGCGCCCACGACCGCGACGTCGGGACCCAGCACGTCGAGGCACTCGAGCACGTCGCGCCACCCCACGACACGAGCCACGATCGTGTGGCCCGCCTCCACGGCGTCGGCCAGCAGCCGGTCTTCCACGACCGGATCGAGCGCGAGGGCGAGCCGCGCCATCACTGGCCGCCGGCGGTTCGCGCGGGGACGAGATCGATCGCGTCGCCCGCGGACAGCGCCTGGAGCAGGGCCGCGACCTTCTCGCGCGGCACGAGGAGCTCGACCGAGACGCCCTCGCTCGCCACCATCCCGTCGGATGCGATGACGCCGGCCACCTCGGCACCGGGCACGAGCACCGCCGGCGGATCGAAGACCCCGCGCTCGCGCTCCGAGGCCGTCCACACGTCGACCATCGAACCGCGATCGACGTCGGCCGGGAGCGGCCCGCGGCTCGGCACGACGACGCTGGCGAGGCCGGTCGAGTCGGAATCGTCGATCGCGGCGGCGGGCACGAGCTCGCCGGCGCGCACGGTGCGCACGACGACGAGGCCGTCGTCGCCGAGGTCGCCCGGGGCGAGGTAGTGCGCGGCGCTCGCTCCGAGGCGCACCGACTCCGTGGCCAGGTCACCCTCGTCGATCCGGGTGCCCGGCGTGAGCGTGTCGCGGGCGACGTAGACCTCGCGTGCGTCGTCGAGTCCGGAGACGAGAAACCACACGCCCGCCGTGGACGAGGCGACGAGCAGGACGCCGATCAGCAGCCGCGGGTCGATCCGGACCGCCCCGCGTTCGCCCCGCGACCGACCACTCGCCATCGTGCGTTCCTCTCCTCGGCATCCGTCGCGCACCGCGCCGCGAACCATGGTGACCCGAACCCGGGAGTCGGCCCGGAAGTTATCCACACGCACTCCCCCTTCCGCGCAGCAGGTCGATAATCGAGGGATGACCCCTCACGGTTCGGGCGACGCGATCGGCCGGTTCCTCACGATCGCCGACGCGGCGGAGGTGCTCGCCGTCGAGGTGGCGACGGTCGACGAGCTGATCCGCTCCGGCGAACTGCCGGCGATCCGGGTCGGCGCGAGCGGTCCGTGGCGGGTCGAGCGCGTGCAGCTCGAGGTGTTCATCGAGCAGCAGTACGAAGACGCCCGTCGGTCGTCGGCGTGGAACCAGGGCGAGTTCGCCAACGTCTTCGAGCTGTCGGGCGCCCGGCGGGGCACGATCCGTTCGCTCGACTGACCCCGTCACGGGCCAACGAGCTCCGGTTGGCCCGTCTGGTGCGTGGTGCTCAGCGGAAGGTCACGAGCACGAGGCGATCGAACGGGATGATGCGGTAACCGCGCACCTCACGCTCGCGCCGGGGTACTCCCGGTTCGTGCAGCGCGAGGTCGAGGTGGTCGCGACCGACACGGTCGATCGTGCCGTGGTGGGAGCCGTCGGACGTCTCGACGGAGACGCCGGCCCGGCGGCGGCACAGGTCGCGCAGCACGAACGGCAGCCCGATGCGCTCGGCGAGGCGCGCAGTCGACTCGGGCAGCGGCTCCAGGCTGGCGTCGAGCTGCGATCGACCCGGGAGCACCGCCGAGATGGCGCCCAGGGGCACGATGCACTGCCCGCCCGCGGCGGGCGCGTCGCGGAGCTCGGCGCTCAACCAGTCGCGGCCGAACGAGAGGGGGCGCACCTGCACGACGCTGCCGCCGTGGAGCTCGAGGCGCACCACGGCCCCGCCCTGGCCGGTCGTGCGTGCCATCGCAGTGATGCGGTCGCGCAGCGAGAGACGGCCGAGCCGCAGCCGCTCCGATTCGATCGCGAGGGCGCGCTCCTCCTCGCGCTGCTCCTGATCGAGCTGCGACTCGAGGTCGTCCCACAAGGGATGTAATGACATCACATGTGGAGCGCGCCTCGCAGGCGCGTCAGTCGCCATCCCTCCACTCCGGGACGTACAGCGGAGCGCGAATCTTGCCCTCGCTTAGACGAACCCATCGCCCGGGAACCTTCCTCGGCCACCAGCGCCAGAGGTACATCTGCCAGGTCTCGTAGTCCATCTCATCATTCGGGGCGAGCCTGATGCGCGATCCTGCTGCGTGGGGTACCCAACGCTTCGGGACTACCCAGAGAACCCCTACCCAGACCCCTTGGAGCTTGTCCTGGGGAACGCTTAATTCGATCTCGACGGGCTCGTCGCCTGCCGCCAACACCGCAGGGAGTTCGGGGACCTCGAACGTCCTGTATCCCCACACTCGAAACTGTGGCTCGTAGAGGACGTGCGGTCCCATGGGCCGCGCTGTAACCACTATCCGGGTGCGGCCGTTCTCGACTACACCCGAACGAGTCACGCGAAAATTCATGGCTCGCGGGGCACCCTCATTCTGGCGAAGCACAAAGTCGACCACCGCAACGATGATCGCTATGACGCCGACAATGGACAGGAGCCCCTGCACTCCGGTCCACCAAGGTTCTTCGAGCCACGCTGTCGCCATTCGCACCCCTGAAGCATAGGAGCCGGTGGGCAGGCGCGTAGCCTTGTATGGTGCGCGGGCCGGCGCGCTCCTAGAGAGGAGCAGTCCCGTGCCCGTCGAGTTCCGGCCAAGGTGGCATCCGTTCCTTGCAGCCGACGAACGGACCCCGGGAACGTGGACGCTGGTCGATTCGACCGGCAAAGATTACGGCACTGTGCGCATCGTCAGGATCGGGGCGGAGGTCGGTTATGTGGCTGAACTGCGCGGGGAACTCGTCGGCAGATACCGGACCCTTCGCGGCGCGATCGAGATGACGCACCTCGCGTTTGTGCGATCGCACGCTCCCGGATTTCAGGGATACCCGGACTTCGATCGCAGGCGAGACTGACCACGAGACGGCCCTGACTGCCCGCGGCGGCAGTGCGTGGTGGTGAGGCTGCTCTGTACCCAGTTCGGGTGGGTTGGGCTGCTCCGAATGGTGGCGGCCACTAGCTTGAGGTGACCCCTACCGGTTTTCGCCCTACTGGAGCCCCCTTTGAAACGAACTCTCGCGGCGCTCGTGGCCGCACCCCTGCTCGTCGCTGCCTTGGTGACAGCCCCGATCGCGGCCAACGCGGTCGCGCCCGGCGAAACCACGACGCCCGCGGCGCTGCTCGCGGAGCTCATCGTCGCAACGCCGTCCTCGGTTACCTACAACCGCGATCTGTTCGCCGAAGGCATCGACGCTGACGGCGACGGCTGCAACACCCGACGTGAGGTGCTGCAGGCGGAGTCGCTCGTCCCGGTCACAATCGCCGCAGGTTGCGACATCACCGCGGGTGAATGGTTCTCCTGGTACGAGGGCGTCACCCAGACCGACCCGGCGCTGCTCGAGATGGACCACCTCGTCGCATTGAAGGAGGCGTGGATCTCCGGTGCGTGGGCGTGGACTGACCAACAGCGGTCTGACTACGCGAACGATCTGGACGTCGATGAGACTCTCACGGTCGTGACGGGCGCGGAGAACACCGCGAAGAGTGCGTACGACCCGGCGCAGTGGATTCCGTCGTACACGCCGTCACGCTGCGAGTACGCCAGCGACTGGGTGGTCGTGAAGTACCGATGGAACCTCACGATCGACACCGCCGAGAAGTCGGCCCTGCAGTCGCTCATCAGCGACTACTGCGGTGCTAGCACCGTCGTCGTGCCCCCGGTGCGCACGGACACGGTCCCGTCTGCGCCGTCCGAGGGGAGCGTCAATCCGCTGCCCGCCGGAACATATCGCCTTGCAGGCGCTGACCGGTACGCCACCGCGGTCGCGGTCTCCGCCCGCTTCAACCCGGGCGTGCCTGTCGTGTACGTCGCAGCTGGCACCAACTACCCTGATGCGCTTTCGGCTTCGGCACTCGCAGGCGCGAAGTCCAGTCCTCTCCTGCTCGTTCAGCCGACCGCAATTCCGAGCGTGGTCTTGAACGAGATCAAGCGGCTCGCCCCGCAGAAGATCGTGATCGCGGGCGGTGTGGGCGCGGTTTCCGCTGGCGTTGCGGCAGCGCTCAGCGCCATCGCGCCGGTTGAGCGGGCTGCGGGTGCGGACCGCTACGAGACCAGCCGCATCCTCGCTCAGACAGCGGGGCTGCCATCATCGGGCATTGCATACGTCGCGACCGGCCGGGCCTTCCCAGATGCCCTCAGTGCATCGGGAGCAGCCGGAACGATCAACGCACCGGTGCTCCTTGTCGATGGGTTGGCCACGTCGGCGAACGCGAGCACCGTTGGCACGCTCAACAACCTCGGAACCTCGACCGTGCGTATCGCTGGAGGAACCGGTGTCGTTACCACGAGTTACGAGAACTCGCTGAAGTCGAAGTATCCGACCGTTCAGCGTTATGCGGGCGCTGACAGGTACGCGACCGGTGTGGCCGTCAACCAGAGTGTGTTCAGCAGTGCGTCGACGGTCTATCTGGCAGTCGGTACGGGTTTCGCTGACGCCCTCGCCGGGGGTGCGCTGGCCGGGGCGACGTCGTCTCCGCTGTTCATCGTGACCGGGACATGCATTCCGCCAGTCGTCAAGAACCAGATCACCGCGCTGAACCCGAGCACGGTGGTGCTCCTTGGTGGTACGGGATCTTTGAGCAACGCTGTCGCATCGCTGACGGAGTGCGCTACTTCCACGCCGCCGCCCGGACCCACGACGCCCGCGAACCCGGGCGACACCAAGAACTGCAGTGATTTCTCCACGTGGAGCGCTGCACAGAGCTGGTTCAACTACTACTACCCGTACTACGGCGACATCGCGAAGCTCGACTTCGACAACGACAAGATCGCGTGCGAGTCACTACCCGGCGCACCCTGACCGATGAACAATCGCCCCTCCCTGGCTCCGGCTAGGGAGGGGCATTGTTGTTTGCCTCAGCGAAGTTCGCTCGTATCCGAGGTGCGGAAGCCCACGAGGCGGCTGCGGCCATCCACGCATCGGCGCTCAAGCCTCAAGAGCCCTGCACGCTCAAGCCCATGCGCTGCCCGACGCAACCCCGCATCCTCGAGCAGTACACCGGACCCGACTGATAGCGCATCGAGCTCGCTCAAGATGAGTCGCTGCACAGGACCCAGACCACGTGACATTCGAGAGCACCCCTAAGTGATGCGTCAGAGAAGAAAAACGCGGGGAGAGAAAGCGGAAGACTGCGGGGTCAGCCGTTGGTCGAGATCCAGAAAAAAACCGCGGTCATTCGTTGCGCGGGGGGCGGTGCCGTTGTGTGGTCGCCGCCCCCGTGTGGCGCTGCAGGTGTCACTGGGAGGCTTAAGGGACCTCGCTCGGCCTGCATCCGTTCCGCTTTCGAGGCACTTGCTGACCTCGTGCGGTGTGGTTGACGCCGGACTATGGGTCTCAGGTGGCGCTGTGCTGGAAATACTTCACTGCGCCGGTGGTGTCTACGAGGGCACCGTCGAGTCGGGCGAGACCGCGGAACGTGATCAGGTCCTTGTCGAAAGCGAAGTCGCTCGAGCGTTCGAAGCGGAGCCCGTTGACCTGTCGCACCCAGTAGCGGCTGATGTCACCGAACACGACAGACTTCGCATTTGCAGCCATCGCGGGCATCGTCGGGTCGGTGTAGACGGGGCGACCCAGGAGGGTGCCCGAGGAACCGGAACCGGGGATGACCTCGGGGCTGAACACGTAGTTGCCGGTCGAGTCGCGGAGCTTCTTGATCGCGTTGAGGGTGGAGTTCCGCATGAGCCACGCAGCCGACTGCGAACGGGCGTACGGTTCCGCGAGTGAACCCGCGAGGTCGATCAGGAGGTCGCCTCCCTGCCCTGCAGTGGTCTGCGCACCGAACGACGTTGCCGTACCCGTGGGGCCGGTCACGCCGAGCGTGGCGTCGGTGAGGACGCCTCGGGGCTGTCCGGTACCGGTGCCGGTGATCGCGTGGGCACCAAACCCGTTGCCGATCGCGACCCCGGACTGCTCTGCAAGGAACCCTTCGAGGTCGAACGCAGCGTCCTCGGCGAGTTCCTGGGAGATCTGGACGAGGAAGCCGTACTTGTACGAGCCGAGCGTGATCGAGCCGAGTGTCGGGTCGGAGGTCGGAATGATGCTGCCCTCGGTGACTATGCCCGCGGTGCTGAACGCCGTCGACTTAGGGATCTTGACCGGTTCGCCGTTGTCATGCTGGATGACGGTTGCGCCGGCCGCGAGGATCGAGCTCGACTCGACCAGGTGCCGCTGGATGCGAGACCAGAAGTTGCCTACCAGGCCGCTGCCGCTAGTGGTGATCAGCGCACGCTGCTCGATTCCGGGCTGGAAGCCCGACCGGCGCTCGTTGTCCGGAATGGTGATCTCGATGGGCGCGAGCGACCGCTGCAGGATCGACTCACGGAATTTCTCGCCGACCTCGGACTCGACATGCCGACCGGAGCTGCCACCCAAAAGGGAGGTCATGGCGCGCTCCGAAGTCTTGTCGGTGCGCTGCCGCTCGTCCACCATGTTGATGCGCTCACGGAGGCTTTCGAGGTCCCCGGTCAGGTCGCGGTAATGCGCCTCCTCGGAGGAGGTGAGGTCACGCTTTTCGTTCTGCGCACGGTCGAGGATCGCCTTAGCGTCGCTCCACGCCGAGTCGCGAAGCTCGATCAATTTCTTGCGGTAATCGCTCATGTGCTGTGTCACTTTCTCGATGCTTTGAAGTGTTCCGCTGCCTCGCGGGAGATCCGCCAGCGGCCAGCGACCTGAACCGCGTCCAATCGACCGGTGACGCATGCCCTGCGAACGCCCCGATCAGTCATCCCGACCCGGCTAGCCACCTGCCCTGTGCTCAGCCACTCAGAGGATGCGGCGAGTTCCGGTTTCGGGGCGACGACAGTTCCGGTAGCGGACTTCTGCCACGTCAGCGACCCGACCCGGATTGCCGTCATAACCGCGTCGATCTCAGCGTCACGGCCCCGCCACTCGCGCCAGACATCCTCCAGATGCGCATGCCGGATGAGGAAGTGACACACGCGCGCCGGAACAACGATTGTCTGCCCCTCAGCGAGCACATACCGTTCCGTGAAGATCAGTCGCCCCGTCACGAGGCGTCCCCGTTGATGAGTGCAGCGACCTCTCCGCGCATCTGGATCATGGTGCGGACTTCCTCAGCGTGGGGATGCGCATCCACCAGGCCGTCGAAGCTGTACAACAGCTCCCCGATGACATGGCACAGGAACCCGACCCGCGTCACATTGTCGGAGCCTGCCTGCCCGGACAGCAGCAGCCGCACGAGGTATTGCAGACGGTCCTCCAAGTCATGATCCATGGCCGTCAGACGGTGAGTCACGCTCTGCACGAACCCGTGGTCGATGCTCAGGTCGGCACTCATGAGCCAGCCACCATTCGCCCCGAAAAAAAGGCATGACTCGCGTGTACGGGTCGGATCTGCGTGGCCGAAAACGCGCTCATGCTGTTGCTTCCTGCATGTTGGGGCAGGTGGTGTCGTGGGTGACTTGCAGCACGTAGATGCGCTGTGTGAGTTGCACGAGTCGGGTGGTGGAGTTGCAGTCGGGGCAGCGGTACGTGAGTCCGGCTGTCGTGTAGGCGGGCATCACGCCACCTCTTCCAAAGTGGGTGTAGGAAGTGCGGATTGTGTAGGTTCCTCACTCAGGGTTCCTACGGTTCCCACACTCCCTACAGGGGTATACAGGCCACGGGTGGGGCGGTTGATGCGGCCGCTTTCGAATGCTCGGAGAAGGTACGTGCCTGCATCCTTCGACGTGAGCCGGAGCGCTTCGGCGACATCCGCTGCGCGCACGCCTGCCGGGTTCTCGTTGACGTAGCTGACGACTTCCGCAGAGCGTTCGCCGAGTCCCGATGTCGTGCGGGTTTCTGCGAGGGCGGCAGCAGCGGACTTGAGGTCGTTGCCGTCGAGCCGCCACTTCCCATCGACCAGCTCGACCTGATACTGGCCTTCGGCGGCGTCGCGGCTGGTGACAGACAGGCTTCCCGCGGATTCTGCTCGGCCGCGTCGGAGCACGAGGATCGAGTCGGCGCTTCCTGCGAGGCCCTGAGTGCCGGAGACCGAGTCGAGGAAGTCGTCTCCTTGTGCCTTGCGGGTGTGGTGCACGACGATCAGTGCGGCGCCGGGATTCCCGTCAACGATGCCTTTCAGCGCTCCACCGACTCGGTAGTCGCGCTGGTAGTCGGATTCACCGGCTTGTGCCGACGGCATGACTTTCCCAAGGGTGTCGAGGATCACGACGGGGTTCTCGCCGGGGAAGTCGTCAACCCATGCCTGAATGGTGCTCAGTACGTCGCCCTGGGGGACGCTGGTGCCGAAGAACAGTCGGTGCGGGGCGTGGGTTACACCGAGCACTCTGAGGCGGTCCTGGAGGCGTCTGGGGCCGTCTTCGAGGGCGAGGTACAGCACCGGGCGTGCGGGGCCGGTGTGGATCGTCTCGAGGATCGATGAGCCCGACGACACAGCGACGGCGAGGTCAAGCACGAGCCAGCTCTTGCCCGTCTTCGGTGCGGCTACGAGGAGCGTCATGCCCTCGGGAATCACCCCGGGCACGACGTACTGCAGCGGCGGGAACTCTTGTTCCATGAGCCACACGGCGGAGAACGTCTGGCTCATCGGGTGCCCCCGTCCGTCGCGACGAATACGCGCCAGTAGTCCTCAGCGGCTTCTCGCATTCGCCGCAGTCGGATATCCGTGAGTTGGGTGCCGGGGTTCGTCCAGAGCTCGTAATACCGATCGCGCTCGTGCTCGGTGTTACGCAGCCTCTCAAGTACTGACTCGACGCCGTGCGCGTGACCGATCGTGTAAAAACCGGCCAGGGCGGGGGTGAGTTCGTGCAGGGCGATCTCGCCGGTGATGAGCCGCCAGAGGGTCGCGTCGAGTGCCTTCTCGACAGTCGCGCCGATCTTGTCGGCGCTCATCGTGCACCTCCACGGAGAAGGGCGGCGATGCGGGCACGCTGTTCAGGCGAGAGCGGCGGGGCTTCGGCTACAACCCGGGCAACGTGGTCGGCGAGCCGCTCCGCTTTCAGGTTGCGGCGGGCTTCGACAAGGTCGGGATCGTCATGGGTACGGGATCGAGAGAGTGAAGCGACACGGGCGCGTTCAGCGGTCCATGACATGAGAAAGCCTCCCAGCAAGGAATATGCATTCCTCCGCTGAGAGGCAGTCTTTGTGCTTGGGTCAGGCGCTCAAGCTCGCTTCCTTTCACTGTATAGCTTCCAGCTCCGATAGTTCGACAACCTCGGCCCCGGCGTGTCGTTTCTGCTCAAGCAGCGTCTCGAGCGCGTCGTCTCTAACCACCACGGTTCGTTTGCACAGCTTGCATGAGAACCGGTAACGGTCGCGACTGTCGGCGGATTGGGGCCTGCTGTGGTCGAGGGCGTGCAGGGCAGTGTTCTCTGCCAGCGCGATGCGAACATTGCGGTTGTATCGAGCTAGGTCCCATCCTCGTTGCGTTCGGACCAATTTCTCGATGGTCGCGCGCTTGTTCCGAGCGTGGCGCGCATCGGTGCAGACAATTAGCAGCGTTTCGGGCATGGGTTGGGCCTCCTCGTTTGGGTGGGGCCCCGGCCCGCAAAGGTCTCGGGCCGGGGCAAGTGCTGTGTCTACGCTTCGGGCTGGCTCTCGTTCACCGGCACGAACACCCCATGCATGCGGGCCCGGCGCTACGGGCCGGGGGCGTTTCCCTACTCAGCGACGTGCTCCGCCAAGCCCTTCCATACGACCCGGACTGACTCCGGATCGAACTCCCGCCCTCGGCGGGGAGTCTTGACGATCGTTACGACCGCTAGGTCATCAACGATCTGTCGACGAGTCTCGACGCTCGCAGCGCTCCAGGCGCCGGCGACGTCGCTCGCGCCGAGCACCGAGGCCGAGGGAGCGGGCCGCGCAGACATGGCGAGCCCTGCCAGCTCTCGGTCGATCGCGTCGCCCCGGTCTCGGAGGCGCTCGGTCGCCGTTGCGAGCTGCGACGCCGTCAACGTACCGTCAGCGAACAATCCGGCGAGCTCGTCCATGCGCGCCCGCAGTTCAGCGGCCTCTTTCGTGAGACCCTCCGCACGTTCATCTGTTGGAACGGCGAGGGGCTCCGCCACGCCCCCGCGGACGAGGTACGCGACCACTACGGCGTCGACCACGGCATCAACGTGATCCGCGACTCGAGATAGGTGTCGAAAGCCCTTGCAGACATACGTGCGCCGCTCGTGTGCCTGACCGGCGACCATGATGCCGCCGCAGATGCCGCAGCGAGCCAGCCCACCGAGCAGAGTCAATCCCGGTTTCGGCAGGCCGGTACGTCCGACGCGGAGGATCGCTCGCGCGAGGCGATAGACAGGCTCTGTCACGATCCCCTCCCACGGGGCGGGCCCTCGCTCGACGCCGTTGTACTCGAGGATGCCTGCGTTCCGCGGGTTCGCGAGCACATGACCGACCGATCCCGAATGCCAGGCCTTCCCGCCGCTCGTCGTGTACCCGGCCGCGTTCCATTGCTTCGCGATCGACGCTTGAGAGTGTCCGAGGATCAACGCCTCGTACGCTTCAGCGAGCGCCTTGGCTTCGTCTGGTCTATGAGTGACGCCATCGTGCTCGAACCCGAACGGGCGCCGCTTCGAGGCCGTAGATGGCTTCCCCTGCGCGACTCGGTGCTCATTCGCCCGGATCTGACGCTCGGCCTTGCGCCGCGTCTCGAATCTCGCGATGCCCGCGAGCATCGTCGCACGGAACTCGCCGTCTGCCGTCGTGAGGTCGATCTCCCCGTCGACCGTGACGACGCGGGCCCCGCGCTCGATCAGCACATTCAGGTCGCGCGTCGAGCGCAGCAGCCGGTCGAGGTCGACCGCGACTATGACGTCGAACTCGACACCGATCGCCTGCAGCATCCGAGCCCACGCGGTCTTCGGTCCTCGAGTTCTGCTCGCCGATGTGTCGTTGTCGACGTACACAGGGCCAGCATCCCAGCCGCGCGCGTCGATGAGCTGGCCGCATCGCTTCTGCTGCCGTTCGATGCCCTCTGAGACATCGAGTGACTGCCGTGCGTAGACGGCCGCGCGCGTCACGATGACACCTCGATGATGGGCCGCTCGAGGGGTTCGATCCGGTAGGTCATGGGCATGATGCTACTTCATCCCTTGTTTTCGAACAGCAGGTCCCACCGCATGGGGCGACGGTACCCGCTCGCCGTGCTCCTGCCGGTTCTTCTCCACAGGCTGCCGAATCGCTTGACACCCAATCGGAGGCGGCCCTACGTTTCACTCAGGGATCATCCGAACGCCCCCCGATCGGGGGTGATCCCCTCGTCGGCCCCGGTCGGCGAACGCCCGCCCTACTGGAGCAGAGATGACCGCACGCCTTCCGAGCGCGCCCAGAACCGCCGTGGTCCACGGTACTGCGGCGCGCTACCTCGACCACGACGACGAGTACTTCGCCAGGCAGCCCGCCCGCCGCAGCGAACTCCCCGACCCCGAGCCGGTGCTCCGCAACCTCACGCACTGCGTGATCGAGGTGCTCGCCGGTGCCCGCGACCTCGACCAGCTCGCGCGGTGGGTCACCGACGACGTCTACCGCAACCTCTCGAAGCGGGTCGTGCTGGCCGCACGGGCGCGCAGGGTCAAAGGGCAGGCGCCGCAGCGCCCCGCCTTCTCGGTCGGGCGGGTGCGTCTCAGCGAGCCCGCCGACGGCATCGTCGAGGCGGTCGTGATGGTGCACCAGCGCGCGCGGTCGCGCGCGGTCGCCATCCGCCTCGAGGGCCTCGACCAGCGCTGGCGCGCGAGCGCGATCAGCGTGCTCTGAGCGGCGGGGGCGGTCTCCCGCACGCCCCGGTCCGCAGGCGCACCGAATCCAATAGGCTCGTGCGATGGAGCGCACCTCCCGCCCGGCATCGCGCGTCCCCGGGGTGCTCGCCGCGGTCGGCTCGATCGGGTTCGCGACCGACGACGACGACGGCCGGCGCATGGAGAAGTCCGTCCTGACGTTCACCGCCGTGTTCACCGCCGTGGTCGTGACGCCGTGGGCGGCGTTCTACTACGGAATCGGCATCCCCGTCGCCGCCGTCATCCCCACGGCGTACATCCTCGCGACCCTTGCCGGCCTTGCGCACCTCCGTGCGACGCGCGACGACCGATGGTTCCGCATCTCGCAGACGGCGATGTTCCTCGTCCTGCCGGCACTCGTGCACGTGGCGCTCGGCGGCTTCGCGAACAGCAGCGCCGTGATCCTGTTCGGGCTCGCCGCCCCGGTCGGCGCGCTCTCGTTCAGCAGCGTTCGGCGGCCCGGGCTGGTGTTCGCGGCGTACGTCGTGATCGTGGTCGCGATGGTTCCCCTCGAAGGGGCGCTCCAGGCTCGCGCACCGTTCATCGCGACGTGGATCGTCACGGTGTTCTTCGCCATCAACATCGTCTCCGTGTCCGTGATCATGTTCGTCGCGATGCGCACCTACGTCCGGTCCCGGAACCGACTCGCGGCCGCGCTGGCGGACGAGCGCGACCGATCGGATCGCATCCTGCGCAACGTCCTGCCCGGCTCGATCGCCGACCGCCTCGTGGCCGGCGAGCACCCCATCGCCGACCGCTACGACCGGGTCGGCGTGCTGATCGCCGACATCGTCGACTTCACGAGCCTGTCCGAGACGATGTCGGCGGATGCGCTGGTGCACGACCTCAACGAGCTGCTCGGCGCGTTCGACGCCCTCGCCGACCGGCTCGGGGTGACGAAGGTGAAGACGATCGGCGACGCCTACCTCGCGATCACCGGAGGTGCGAGCGGCGAGCCCGACGTGGCAGCCCTCGCCGACTTCGCGATCGGCATGCGGGGCATCGCCGCCGCCAATGCGATCGGGAACCGGTCCGACATCGTCCTCCGCATCGGGATGGATGTGGGACCCATCGTCGCGGGCGTCATCGGCGAATCGCGGTTCCTGTGGGACATCTACGGCGAGACGGTCAACACGGCGAGCCGCATGGAGTCGTTCGGGGTTCCGGGATCGATCCAGGTCACCGATCGTGTCGCGCAGCTCCTC
The DNA here is from genome assembly GCF_003710805.1 of Agromyces tardus. Taxonomy (GTDB): domain Bacteria; phylum Actinomycetota; class Actinomycetes; order Actinomycetales; family Microbacteriaceae; genus Agromyces; species Agromyces tardus. The sequence continues at coordinate 26,841 of NZ_RHHB01000032.1, forward strand.
GCGGTGGACTTCGAGCTCAGGGAGCGCGGCGTCATCGAGGTCAAGGGCCTCGGCCGCGTGCACACCTGGTTCCTCGAGGCACGCCGCGCCTGACGCCGCAGCAACGAGAACGGCCCGGGTTCGCACCCGGGCCGTTCGTCGCTGGGCTCAGCGGCCCTTGCGCTCCTGAGCGCGCCGCTCGGCGCGGTTCTGCGGTGCCGGCTCCGCGGCATCCGAGCGCTGACCGAACGCACCGCGGGGCTGCTCCTGCTGCGGTTCCTGTGGCGCCTGCGACTGGGCCACCGCACGGCGCGCGCGCTGGGTCGCCGCCTGCTGCACCTGGCCGCGCTGGTTGCGCACCTCCACGCCGCCCGAGTCGCTCGGAGCCGTGTAGCTGAGCTTCTCCTCGGGCGTGCTCGGGCGTGCGAGCCCCTTGGCTTCGATGCGCGGACCGGCGACACCCGCTTGCGGGGCGACCTCGACCTCGAGGTTGAACAGGAAGCCGACGGTCTCCTCGCGGATCGAGCCCATCATCTGCTGGAACATCGCGTAGCCCTCGCGCTGGTACTCGACGAGCGGGTCGCGCTGGGCCATGGCACGCAGGCCGATGCCGTCCTTCAGGTAGTCCATCTCGTAGAGGTGGTCGCGCCAGCGGCGGTCGATGACCGAGAGCACGACGCGGCGCTCGAGCTCGCGCATCGCCGGGCTGCCGAGCTGCTCCTCGCGGCGCCGATAGGCGAGCTTGGCGTCGGACAGGATCTCGCGGCGCACGAAGTCGCGGTTGACGCGTCCCTTCTCGCCCGCCTCGGCGACGACCTCGTCGATCGTGATGCCGATCGGGTAGAGCGTCTTCAGCTCGGCCCAGAGGGCGTCGAAGTCCCACTCGTCGGGGCTGCCCTCCGCGGTGTGCGCGTCGAGGACCTCGTCGATCACGGCCTCGAGGAACTGCTGGGTGCGCTCGTGCAGGTCGTCGCCCTCGAGGATGTGCCGGCGGTCGCCGTAGATCGCCTCGCGCTGGCGGTTGAGGACGTCGTCGTACTTCAGGACGTTCTTGCGGATCTCGGCGTTGCGCGCCTCGACCTGGGACTGCGCGGAACGGATCGCCCGCGACACCACCTTCGACTCGATGGCGACGTCGTCGGGCACTCCGCGGGCCATGAGGCTCTCGGCCGCGCCCGCGTTGAAGAGGCGCATGAGGTCGTCGGTGAGCGAGAGGTAGAAGCGGCTCTCGCCCGGGTCGCCCTGGCGGCCGGAGCGACCGCGGAGCTGGTTGTCGATGCGGCGCGACTCGTGGCGCTCGGTGCCGAGCACGTACAGTCCGCCGGCGGCGAGCACCTTCTGCGCCTCGACGTCGACGGCCGCCTTGACCGACTCGAAGACCTCGTCCCACGCCGCCTCGTACTCCTCCGGCGTGTCGACGGGGCTCAGTCCGCGCTCGTGCATCTGCTGCACCGCGATGAACTCGGCGTTGCCGCCGAGCATGATGTCGGTTCCGCGGCCGGCCATGTTCGTGGCGACCGTGACGGCTCCGTGGCGGCCGGCCTGGGCGACGATCGCGGCCTCGCGCGCGTGGTTCTTCGCGTTGAGGACCTCGTGGCGGACGCCCTTCTTCGCGAGCAGGCGCGAGAGGTACTCGCTCTTCTCGACGCTCGTCGTGCCGACGAGCACGGGCTGTCCCTTGCGGTGCCGCTCGACGATGTCCTCGACGACCTGCGCGAACTTCGCCTCCTCGTTCTTGTAGACGAGGTCGGGCTGGTCGAGGCGCACCATCGGCTTGTTGGTGGGGATCGGGACGACGCCGAGCTTGTACGTCGACATGAACTCGGCCGCCTCGGTCTCGGCGGTGCCGGTCATGCCGGAGAGCTTCGAGTAGAGCCGGAAGTAGTTCTGCAGCGTCACGGTGGCGAGCGTCTGGTTCTCGGCCTTGACCTGCACGCCCTCCTTCGCCTCGATCGCCTGGTGGATGCCCTCGTTGTAGCGGCGGCCCACGAGGATGCGGCCCGTGTGCTCGTCGACGATGAGCACCTCACCGTTCATCACGACGTAGTCCTTGTCGCGCTTGAAGAGCGCACGCGCCTTGATCGAGTTGTTGAGGAACGAGATGAGCGGCGTGTTCGCCGACTCGTAGAGGTTGTCGATGCCGAGATAGTCCTCGACCTTCTCGATGCCGGGTTCGAGCACGCCGACGGTGCGCTTCTTCTCGTCGACCTCGAAGTCCTCGCCGGGCACGAGGCGCGTCGCGAGGCTGGCGAACTCGTTGAACCAGCGGTTGGCCTCGCCCGAGGCCGGGCCCGAGATGATGAGCGGGGTACGGGCCTCGTCGATGAGGATCGAGTCGACCTCGTCGACGATGGCGAAGTAGTGTCCGCGCTGCACCATGTCGCTCGCCTGCCACGCCATGTTGTCGCGCAGGTAGTCGAAGCCGAACTCGTTGTTCGTGCCGTAGGTGATGTCGGCGGCGTACTGCTCGCGACGCACTGCGGGGGTCTGGCCCGCCACGATGCATCCGGTGGTCATGCCGAGGGCGCGGAAGACGCGGCCCATCAGCTCGGACTGGTAGCTCGCGAGGAAGTCGTTGACCGTCACGACGTGCACGCCGCGACTCGTGAGCGCGTTGAGGTAGGCGGCCGTCGTCGCGACGAGGGTCTTGCCCTCACCGGTCTTCATCTCGGCGATGTTGCCGAGGTGCAGGGCCGCACCCCCCATGAGCTGCACGTCGAAGTGCCGGAGCCCGAGCGTGCGGCGGCTCGCCTCGCGCACCGCAGCGAACGCCTCGGGCAGCAGGTCGTCGAGGGACTCGCCGTTCGAGTAGCGCTCGCGGAGTTCGACGGTCTCGTGCTTCAGTTCCTCATCGGTGAGTGCGCGGAAGTCCTCTTCGAGTGCGTTGATCGCCGTCGCGTAGTTCTCGAGTCGCCTGAGAGTGCGGCCCTCCCCGACGCGAAGGACCTTTTCCAGAATGGAAGCCACGGAATGCTCTCCTGTTGTCGACGGGCGCGTGGGCCAGGGTGGACACCCGGGCACGCCCGTTGCCGCCTGTGCAGACGGTCATCATAGCCATGCTAGCGGGCAGCAGGCTGGGCGCAGGCGTCGGCCGGGGGCGCCGTGCACCCCCGGCCGACGCGACGCTCAGGCGCTCGCGCGCTGCAGGTCGTCGGAGGGCGCTCCCGCCCCCGCATCCGCCTGCTCGTCGAGGCCGATGAGGCCGTAGTCCCAGCCCTTGCGGCGGTAGACGACGCTCGGGCGTCCGCTCTCGGCGTCGATGAAGAGGTAGAAGTCGTGTCCGACGAGCTCCATGAAGTAGAGGGCGTCGTCGACGGTCATGGGGCTCGACGGGAAGACCTTGCGCCGGATGACGACGGGGCTGTAGGCCTCCTCCTCTTCCACGACCTCCTGCGTCTCGGTGACGACGGGGATGCTGCCGGTGCGCACCTGCTCGAGCACCTCGACGCCGGCGGCCTGCACGCCCACGTCGGAGAACCCGCCCTCGGCCGCCTCCCGCAGCGAGGTGGGACGTCGTTGGCCTCGATGGACCTTGCGCCGATCCTTGGCGCGGCGGATGCGCTCGAGGAGTCGTCCGAGCGCGACATCGAACGCCGCGTACTTGTCGGAGCCGTCGGCCTCCGCCCGGACCACCGGGCCCTTGCCGACGAGGGTGAGCTCGACGCGGTCGAGCCCGGGGATGCCATTCTTCTCGCTGAGCCGGCTGAGCTTCACATCGAGGGCGATGGCTCGTTCGGACAGGTGGGAGACCTTCTCGGACTTCTCGGCCACATAGGCTCGGAACCGATCGGTGACCTCCAGGTTGCGTCCGACGATGTTCAGTTCCATGACGACCTCCATCTACCGACGTGTCACCCGGATCTGAAGGGTGGTTCGACCACGCCTGTCCTGACACCGTAGCCCCCGGGGCAGGCATTGTCACGGGACTTTCGAATCGCCGTCGGGATGTCTCAGCGGAGTGTCAGCGAGCACCGCGATCGCGACCACGGCGCCTCCCGCGACCCGGATCGCGCGGCTCGCCTCGGCGAGCGTGGCCCCCGTGGTGACGACGTCGTCGACGAGCAGGAACCGTCGCCCGTCGAGGCGTCGAACGGCGCCGAGGGCCCCGGCGGCGTTCGCCTGACGGTCCTCCCGGCCGAGTCCGGCCTGGTCGGCCCGGGCCCGCTCGAGCCGGAGCACGCGTGCCGGTCGGAGGCCGCAGTGGCGCAGCAGCAGCTCCACTGGCGCGTAGCCGCGGGCGCGACGGGCGGCCGCAGTCGAGGGGACCGTGCAGACCTCGACGGGTCCGGCGGCTCCCTCGCCGGGATCGAGCTCGGCGAGCGCCGCCCGGATGGCCGCGGCGAGCGGCACCGCGAGAGTGCGCGCGGCATCCGTGCGCCCCTCGTCCTTGAAGGACCGGAGCGCCCGCGCGGCCGGGCCCGCGTACGCGACGCCCGCCCACCCCGAGACGCCGCGGCGCTCCATGCGACGTGCGGGAGCCGCGAGCGACTGCCGGCACTCGGCGCAGATGCTTCGGTCGGGCGCGCCGCATCCCGCGCAGTCGACGGGAAGGAGCACGGCGAGTGCGTCGAGCACCGCCCGCGCCGCGCGGGCGAGGACGGCCCGGAGCAGCAGGGCGACGGACGCGGGCGAGGCAGGCGGGGCGGCCGGCGCGGCGTGGGCGGCGGGTGGCATCCGCCCAGTCTCGTCTGCTCGCACAGGGGCCCACCGCGGATGCCGCGCGGCTCGCGTCGAGCCGTCCGGGTCCCGCACTGTGGAGGACGGGTCGCTCAGTCGGGCTGCTGCGGCGCGAGGAACCGGATGCCGGTCGCCTGCCCCTGCCACCCCACGCCGGCACGCGTGACCAGGTCGCCGGCGGTCGTGAGCACGCGCAGCTCGCGGAGGCTGTTCGCCCCGACGATCTCCCGCGCGCCGGCCGGTCCGTCGGTCGCGTCGGCCCGCCCGCCGACCTCCTGCTCGACGAGTCGGGCGCCGCCGCCCGGCGCCTCGGTGATCGAGCCGACCGTCTTCGCGTCGAGCCACGTGACGTCGAGCGGCACGCCCGCGACATCGGCCAGGTTGAGGGGAACGGGGCCGAGCGCCACGGGGTTGCCGTCGGAGTCGCGCTGGATCGAGGTGGCGACGATCCTCGACCGGGAGCCGTCGGCGAGGAGCGCGACGAGCCGGGTCGAGTCCCGCGACACCTCGATCGCGGCGATGCGCGATCCCGTCCACGGTGCCGAGACCTGGGTGGCCGTGCCGTCGGGGCCGAACCAGACGAGCGCATCGGGCGAATCGGCGGGAACCGACCAGACGTCCCCGTATCCGTCGATCGCGGGTGCCACGAGCCCCGCACGCGGATCGAGCAGCACCGCGTCCTCGCCGCTGCGCACGATCGACACCCCGTCGGCGGAGCGCACCGCGGCCGACTCCCCGCCCGGCCCGAGGCTCGCCCCGGTCGGATCGAGGGCGGTGACCTGCTCGGAGAGTCCGTCGATGGCGACGATCTCCTCCCCCGAGGTCGCGAGGAACCCGAACGTGGCGCCGTCGGAGACGACGGGGCGCTGGTTGATGCGCGGGGTGCGCACGGGTGCGTCGGCGAGGTCGGCCACCTCCTCGACGCCGCCGTTCAGGCTCAGGCGCACCTCGGTCACGTTCCGCACGCCGAGCAGGCTCTCCTGGAGCTGGTAGCGCATGCGCTGGATCGTCAGCAGGCTGTCGAAGGCGGGCCCGGTGAGCGACACGTCGGCGACCCCGCCGCTGACCGGCACGGTCGGCGACTCGAGCTGCACGTCCTCGGGGAAGGCCGAGACCACGCCGGGCGCGAGCCACTCCGCAGGCCCCGCGAGCAGCGCGCGCACGATGCTCGTCTGGGCAGTCTCCCGACCGGCGAACCACCGCACGTCGGGCACGAGGTAGCGGAACTGCGGATCGTAGAAGTACAGGGTGTACTCGCGCCAGACGAGCTCGAACGTCGACTCGTCGATGAGGATCCCGGGCGGCGCGTTCGAGATGCGCCACTCGCCGTCGACCTGCTCGAAGGTGTACTCGAGCGGGATCGCGGTCACCGACTCCGGCTGGAGGTACTGCCCATCGGGGGCGAGGTTCGCGGCGGGCACCGCCTGGACCCGCCACTCCGCGTCGCTCATGGCCGACATCTGCCGGTCGGCGAGCACGTCGATCGTGCCGCCCGCGTCGGACTGCCACGCGCCGGCGAAGTCATCGGTGAGGAACGAACGGGCGACCTGGTAGTTGTTGCGCGGGCTCGCGGCGGCCTCGATGAAGCCCTGCAGGATCTGCTCCTGCGTCGCGCCCGGCTGCGGGCCGTCGACGAGCACGTCGAGGTCGAGCTGGTCGGGCTCGGTCGCGCGTCCCTGCTGCACCGATCCCGACGTGGGGATCGAGGCGCAGCCCGCGAGCACCGCCATCGAGAGCAGGGCGGCGACGACGGCCATCCGCCTACGCATCATGCACCTCCACGACGGCCGGGGCCTCGCCGAGGAGGGGCGCCGGCGCGATCGGCCCCGTGGCGTCCGGGTCGGGGGGCTCGAGCGGCAACGGCGAGACCACCGCGGCGAGGTCGTCGATGCGCGGGATCGTGAGGCGGAACACCGTTCCCCGGCCCTCCCTCGACCAGACCTCGAGTGCGCCGCGGTGCGCGACCGCGTCCTCGAGCGCGATCGCGAGGCCCAGTCCCGTGCCGCCGATGGTGCGCGTGCGGCTGGGGTCGGCGCGCCAGAACCGGTCGAACACGCGCGCCGCGTCCTCGTCGGACATGCCCAGCCCGTAGTCGCGCACCGACAGCGCGATCGCGGTGGCGTTGCTGTCGACCGAGACCACGATCGGTCGGCCCTCGCCGTGCTCGATCGCGTTGCCCAGCAGGTTGCGCACGATGCGGCGGATGCGGCGGGGGTCGACGTCGGCGTCGAGGTGCCCGCCGGGCGCGTCCAGCCGCAACTCGCTCCCGTGCTCGCGCGCGAGCTCGTGCATCGACTCGACGGCGTCGCCCGCGAGGTGCACGAGGTTGGTCGGCTCGGTCTCGAGCTCGACCGAGCCGGCGTCGTACCGGCTGATCTCGAGCAGGTCGGCGAGGAGGGTCTCGAACCGGTCGGTCTGCGTCCGCAGCAGTTCGACCGTGCGCGACGTCGGCGGCTGGAAGTCCTCCCGCTGCCCGTAGAGCACGTCGCCCGCGAGGCGGATGGTCGTGAGGGGCGTGCGGAGCTCGTGCGAGACATCCGACACGAAGCGCTGCTGCATGACCGAGAGCTCCGCCAGCTCGCGGATGCGGGCCTGCAGGCTGTCGGCCATGCCGTTGAAGGATGCCGCGAGGGTCGCGAGCTCGTCCTCGCCCTTCGACGGCATGCGCACGCCGAGGTCGCCCGCCGCGAGCCGGCGGCTCGTCGCGGCGGCGGTGCGGATCGGCTCGATCACCCAGCGCACGACGACGAGGGTGATGACGCCGAGCATCGCGATGAGCACGATCGCCCCGATCACCCCCGTGAGCTGCATGAGCGCGAGGGTCTGGGCGGCATCCGCGAGGTCGTAGCCGATGTACAGCTCGTACCGGCCCGCGGCGGGCACGACGAGGTCGGACCCGACGACGATGCCGGGCACGGTCTCGCCGTCGTCGTTGACCATCTCGATCGACTGCCAGAACTGCTTGCCGGGGTTCTCCTGCACGCGCTCGCGGAGCTCGGGCGTGATGCGGCCGCCGAGGTTGCGGCTCAGGCGATCGGCGGGGGCGAGCGTGATGGTCTCCGATCCGGGCTCGCGGAAGAGCGCGAGGTCCGCGCTGCCCGAGACGCCGGTGACCGTCGCGATCGCGGAGTTGGTGACGGCCTGCACGGCGGCGCGGTCGGCGGCATCCGACGAATCGAGGATCGCCTGGGCCGACGTCGTGGCCGTCGACGACGATGCGAGCACCTGGTCGAGCTGCGTCTGGAACAGGTTCGAGGCGACGGTGAACGAGATCGTGAAGCCGATCATGAGGATGGCGAGTCCCGACAGCCCAAGGGTGATCGCGACGGTGCGGAACTGCAGCGAGCGGCGCCAGAGCGAGGCGAGGCGGCGGGGGGCCTCGCGCATGCCGGTGAGGGCTCGGAGCACCGGTCGGGTCGCCTCCGACATGCCGACCGCCTAGGTGGTCGCGCCGGCGCGGTAGCCGACGCCGCGCACGGTCATCACGATGCGGGGGTTGTCGGGGTCGTGCTCGACCTTCGCGCGGAGGCGCTGCACGTGCACGTTCACGAGCCGGGTGTCGGCCTTGTAGTGGTAGCCCCACACCTGCTCGAGGAGCATCTCGCGGGTGAACACCTGCTGCGGCTTGGTCGCGAGCGTGAGGAGGAGGTCGAACTCGAGCGGGGTGAGGTTGATACGGGTGTCGCCGCGCCGTACCTCGTGGCCGGCCGCATCGATCGTGAGGTCGCCGATGGCGAGGGTCTCGACCGCGGGCTCGGGCGCCGGACGCAGGCGGGTGCGGATGCGGGCGACGAGCTCCTTGGGGTTGAACGGCTTCACCATGTAGTCGTCGGCGCCCGACTCGAGTCCCTTGACGACATCGGTCGTGTCGGACTTCGCGGTGAGCATGATGATCGGGGTGCCGGACTCCGCGCGGATGCGCCCGCACACCTCGATGCCGTCCATGCCCGGGAGCATGAGGTCGAGGAGCACCAGGTCGGGCTTCGTCTCGCGGAATGCGGCGACCGCGCTCGCGCCGTCGGCGCAGAATGCGGGGTCGAACCCCTCCGTGCGCAGCACGATGCCGATCATCTCGGCGAGGGCCGTGTCGTCGTCGACGACGAGTACGCGTGGCGTCATCCGTTCGTTTCTCCGTCAGTGCCGGCGTGTCGCCGGGCCGGAACCAGTGCACTCAGCGTAGTCGCTCGTACCTCGATGACCGCCGGGAGCCGCCGGCGGGGCGTGCCGGGCCCGCGCGGGCTCGGCACGCGCGACACGCGCGCGGCTCCCGCGGAGTGCGCCGGTGCGCCCGGTGGACGGCCCGGTCCTCGCGCCGGCGAACTGTGGCAGCATTGGGAACCATCCGCTGGAGGGAGCGCATGCAGGTGTCCGATCACGACTGGCAGCCGCCTGCAGGCGCTCCGGGCCCCCGGGCGGATGCCGCGGGCTCCGCGGACTGGCCCCCGCCCGCACCGGCATGGGCACCGCCCCCCGCACCGGCTCCCGTGCCCCCGCCGTCGCCGTCGGGGTGGGCGCCGCCGCCCGCACCCGCGGGGTGGACGCCGCCGCCGAAGCCGGGCCTGCTCCCCTTGCGCCCGCTCGACTTCGGCACGCTGCTCTGGGCGCCGTTCCGCACGCTGCGCCGCAACCCCGCCCCCGTGTTCGGCACGGGGCTCGTGGTGCAGCTCGTCACGGCCGTCGCGACGGCCGCGGTGTTCGTGCCCCTCCTCGTCTGGCTGTTCGGCCGCATGGAGTCGGCGAGCGCCGAGGACCTCGACGCCATCCTCTCGGGCACCGTCGGCTGGCTGATCGTGCTCTCGTTCGTGCCGATCGCCGTCTCCATCGTCGCCGGCGCATTCCTGCAGGGCGTCATGGTGGTCGAGGTCGCGAGCGGCACGCTCGGCGAACGCCTCACGTTCTCGGCGCTGTGGCGCCGCGCCGCCCGGCGCATCGGCCCGCTCATCGGGTGGACCCTGCTCGTGGGCGCGATCGTCGGGCTGGTGGTCGCGCTCGTCATGGCGGGCGTCGTGGCCGCCGCCTTCGTGTCCCCGGAGGCGGCGATCGTGGCGGTGGTCGTCGCGCTCGTCCTGTTCCTCGGCCTCGCGGTGCTCTGGGCGTGGCTGGGCACGAAGCTCGCCCTCGTGCCGAGCGTCATCGTGCTCGAGCGGGCGGGCGTGGTGCAATCGGTCCGCCGGTCGTGGCGGCTCACCGAGGGGTACTTCTGGCGCACCTTCGGCATCATCCTGCTCGTGGGGGTGATCGTGGGCACCGCGGCCCAGGTCGTCGTGCAGCCCGTCTCGATCGCCGGCACGGTGCTCGCCGCGATCATCGATCCGACCGGTTCCGGCGCGGCGCTGACCATCACCGTCGTCACGACGGTCGTGACGATGGCGCTCTCGATCCTCGTCGGCGCGATCACGTCGGTCGTGCAGGCGGCGGTCATCGCGGTCGTCTACATCGACCTGCGCATGCGCACCGAGGGGCTCGACCTCCAACTCGAGCGCCACGTCGAGGCGCGCGACGCCGGGCTCCCCGTGGGCGACCCCTACCTCGACGTCCCGACAGGCGGCCCGGCGCCGACGTGGACCTGAGTCTCCTGTCGCGGTTCCAACCGCCGCTCGATCCCGACGCGCCCGAGGCCCGTCGATGGGTGCTCGACGAGCTCGCGAAGCCCGAGTACCGCGCGGCGGAGCCCACCGCGTTCGACCTCGCCGCACAGGCGGTGCGCGACTGGATCGCGAGCCTCTTCGACGGCGCGACGGGGCTGCCGGGGGGCGTGCTCGCCCTCATCGTCGTCGTCGTGGTCGTCGTGCTCGTGGTCGTGGGCCTGCTCGTCTTCGGCGTGCCCCGGCTGCGCCGGCGTGCGACCGCCACCCTGCCGCTCTTCGACGACGGCGACCTCCGCGACGCCGCGACGCTGCGCAGTGCCGCCGAGGCGGCCGCGGCATCGGACGACTGGACGCTCGCCGTCGAGGAGCGGTTCCGGGCCCTCGTGCGCGGTCTCGTCGAGCGGGAGCTCGTGGCGGTGCATCCGGGCACCACGGCACACGGCCTCGCGGATGCCGCCGCGCAGCCGTTCCCCGACCGTGCGACCGAGCTCGCCGCGGCCGCCGCCGACTTCGACGAGGTGCGCTACCTCGCCCACGCCGGCACGGAGTCGGCGTACCGACGCATGACGGAGCTCGATCGCGCACTCGCGGCGGCCCGGCCGGCCGGCGACGAGGCGGATGCCGCGCTGCCCGCCCCCGTCGCGGGGGCCGACCGATGACGCCCGCCTCTGCGCCCGAGGCGGTCGCGCCGGTCGCGGCGGTCGCGC
>NZ_RHHB01000033.1 GCF_003710805.1 Agromyces tardus
ACCGGCGGGCGGCGTGCTCGCCCGCATCGGCGCGTTCGCGCGCCGCCACCGCGTGCCGCTCGTCATCGCGGCCGCCGTCGTGGCGTTCGCGCTCCTCGGCGCGGGTGCAGTGACCGCGGGCGCCGCGCTCTCCTCGGGCGACGCCGTGGCGGCACCGACCGCCGAGCCCTCGCCGACGCCCACCGCCGACGCCGGCCGCGCGGTCCCGACAGCGACCCCAGCGCCGGGCCGCATCCGCACGTGCTTCGTGAACGACCAGGCCGCCGACCCGCGGCTCGCGAACCTGCAGGCGCAGGTGCTGAACGCGGCGACCGGCGAGGTGCTCTTCGACCGCGGCGGCACCACGCCCTCGCGCACCGCGAGCGTCATGAAGGTGCTCACGACCGCTGCGGCCCTCTCGGTGCTCGGACCCGACCGCACGTTCTCGACCACGGTCGTGCAGGGCGCCGAGCCCGGTTCCGTCGTGCTCGTCGGCGGCGGCGACCTCACGCTCTCCCGCACCCCCAGCGGGAGCGACACCGTGTACCCGGGCGCCGCGCACCTCGACGAGCTCGCGCGCCAGGTGCGCGACGCGTGGGCCGCCGATCCCGCGAACCCGCCGATCACCAAGCTCGTGCTCGACGCATCGCTGTTCGGCGGCGACGAGTGGCAGCCGAGCTGGGACACCAAGGAGCGCGACGACGGCTACATGTCGCAGGTCACGGCCCTGCAGGTCGACGGCGACCGCGACGACCCCTTCTCCGAGACGTCGACGCGCAGCACCGATCCGATCGGCCGGGCGGGGGAGGCGTTCGCCGACGAGCTCGGCGGTGTCTCCGTGATCGAGCGGGGCACCGCGCCGGCGGGCGCCCGCGAACTCGGCCGGGTCGAGTCGCCCACCGTCGCGCAGCTCGTCGACAAGGCGCTCGTCGTCTCCGACAACACCGCCGCCGAGATGCTCGCGCGCCAGGTCGCCATCGCCACGGGCGCGGGCAACGGCTTCGAGGCGATCAACGCCGGCGTGCTCGAGGGCCTGCAGGGCTACGGCGTCGACACCACGGGCATCTCGATCGTCGACGGCTCCGGCCTCTCCGACGACAACGCCGTGCCGCCCTCGTACCTGACCCGGCTCTTCGTGAAGATCAACGCGCGCGAGGGCAACCTGGGCGTGCTCATGGACGGGCTCCCGATCTCGGGCCAGCGCGGCTCGCTCTCGTACTCCGACCGGTTCCAGGGCGACAACGCCGCGGCCGCCGGAGCCGTGACGGCGAAGACCGGCTGGATCGACACCGGCTACACGCTGTCCGGCGTCATCCGCGCGCAGGACGGATCGACGCTCACCTTCGCGATCTACGCGCTCGGCGACGTGACCGAGGAGGCCAAGCAGGCGATCGACACCCTCACGACCGCCTTCTACCGGTGCGGCGACAACCTCGCCAACGGCTGACCCCGCGGCATCCGGACGGGCCACAATGGAAGTGCGGCACACCGGCCGCGCCAGCCGAGCGAAGGAGCCTGCCATGAGCCGGGCGTTGTTCATCATCGACGTGCAGAACGACTTCACCGAGGGTGGGGCGCTGGGCGTCGACGGGGGTGCCGCCGTCGCCGCCGGCATCACCGAGTACCTCGGTGCGCACCGTGGCGACTACGCGCTCGTCGTGGCATCCCGCGACTGGCACGACGCAGACAACGACAACGGGGGGCACTTCGCCGTCGACGACGCCCCCGACTTCGTGCAGACGTGGCCCGTGCACTGCGTGGCGGGCACACCCGGCGCCGAGTACCACCCGGCGCTCGACACGTCGGCCGTCGACGTGCACATCCGCAAGGGCCAGGGGGTTCCCGCCTATTCGATCTTCGAGGGCACGGATGACGCGGGCGCGTCGGTCACCGAAGTGCTCGCCGCGCACGGCATCACCGACGTCGACGTGGTGGGCATCGCGACGGACTACTGCGTGCGCGCGAGCGCGCTCGACGCCCTCGAGCACGGCCAGCACGTGCGCGTGCTGACGGACCTCGTCGCCGGGGTCGCGTCCGAGTCGTCGGCTGCGGCGCTCGCCGAGCTCGGCCACGCCGGCGCGATCCTCGCGGAGTCGGCGGCGGTCGAGGCCGGCGCGACCCCGGACGCATCCGATGCCGCCGAGGCATCCGGCGCGGCCGACGCGGCCGACGGGGCCGGCCCCGGGGACGGGGACGCCCGATGACCACGGGGCACGCCGAGGCGCCCACGCTCCACGCCGAGTCGCCCGACGGCGCGCTCATCGCCTACCGGGTCTTCGGCGCCGGCGACGCGGATGCCTCGCAGCCGCCCATCCTGCTCGTGCACGGCTTCGCGTCGAACGCGGAGGTCACGTGGCAGGTCACCGGGTGGGTGCGCGCCCTGCGTGACGCGGGCCGCGAGGTGATCACGGTCGACCTGCGCGGGCACGGTGACAGCGACAAGCCGGCCGACGCCGACTCGTACGCGCCCGAACGTCTCGGCGAGGACCTCGTCGCCGTGCTCGACTCCGCCGGCGCGGCGACCGTCGACGTGGTGGCCTACTCGATGGGCAACCGCGTCGTCTCCGACCTGTGCGCGCTCGCGCCCGAGCGCGTGCGGCGGGTCGTGATCGGCGGCGCCGGCCCGCAGGAGCTCCTCGCGACGTGGCAGCTCGCCGAGGCGCGTGCCTACCTCGAGGAGGGCGTGCCGCCCGGGAACGAGCTCATCGCCCAGGTGCTGGGGCCCGCGATCAAGGCGGGCGCCGACCCCGATGCGCTCCTCGCGTGCATCGAGGGGGTCGCCGGCTCGTCGCTGTCGATCCCGGGGAGCACCCCCGTGCTCTTCGTGGTCGGGGAGAACGACCCGGTGCCCGTGGGCGTGCAGGAGCTCGCGATGGAGTGGGGGAGCGACGTCGTCACGATCCCGGGCCGAGACCACGTCTCGACGCTCACGGCGCGCGCGTTCAAGGACGCGGCGATCGACTTCCTCGCCTGAGCCGGCGGCCCGGCGGGCGGGGTCTCGATACGCGCTGCGCGCTACTCGACCGGCGGGCGGGGTCTCGATACGCGCTGCGCGCTACTCGACCGGCGGGCGGGGTCTCGATACGCGCTGCGCGCTACTCGACCGGCGGGCGGGGTCTCGGTACGCGCTGCGCGTTACTCGACCGGCGGGGAACCGAGGGCGCGGGCGCGCACGGAGCTGGGCGGCTCGCCGAACTCGGCACGGAACGTGCGGCTGAAGTACGCGGCATCCGTGAACCCCCACCGCGCCGCGACCTGGCCGACCGGACGATGCGCCGACACGGGGTCGGCGAGGTCGCGTCGGCAGTGCTCGAGCCGTCGCGTGCGGATCCAGGCCGAGACGGTCAGCCCCTCCTCGTGGAAGATCCCGTGGAGGTGCCGGGTCGAGATGTAGTGTGCGCGGGCGATGGTCGACGGGGAGAGCTCGGGGGAGCCGAGCCGGTCCTCGATCCAGGCCTGCACGCGGCGGAGCAGGGGCCGGTGCGGCTTGTCGGCGTCGCGTGCGATGTCGAGTTCCTGCGCGTACATGGTCGTGACGAGGTCGACGGCGTTCCGCGCGAGTCGGCCGCCGACGGGGCCGTCGAGCTGGTCGAGCGCTCCGCCGAGGTCGCCGAGGAAGCGGGCGACGAGCCTCCCGAGGCCGGACTCGCCGGAGATCGTGGTCGCGGCGATGCCGCGCAGTGCATCGGTGGGCAGCTCGATGAGCCGGTGCGGCACCATGAGGACGAGGGTGCTGAAGCTCTCCTCGAAGACGAGCGAGTACGGCGAGTTCGTGTCGTAGATCGTGAGGTCGCCGGGCCGCAGCACGGCTTCGCGATGGTCCTGGATGAGCAGTCCCGTGCCCGAGAGCTGCAGGCCGAGCTTGAAGAACCGGTTCTCCTGACGGGCGACGAGCTCGGGCGTGCGCTCGATCACGTGCCGGTCGGCGGTGACGACCGAGACGTGCACGTCGTCGGTGCCGGCCGCCCGGATGTCGCCACGGAAGGGCTCCGGCCGGTCGCTGCGCACCCGGAGCGGCACGAACGACTGCGACACGAGCGCACTGAACTGGGTGAAGTCGAGCGGCAGGTCGGAGGTGTCGACCTCGGGGGACGATCCTCGGAGAAGTTGCGGCACGGGGGACACCTCGTCTCTCAGGGTCCGACGACGCCGTCGGACCTGAACTGAAACTATACGCTTGTTGAGGAACAGTCGACAGTGGCGGCATGCAGCGGCGGTCAAGCGGCGTACACTCACGGACAATCCGCCGACCGGCACGTGGACGATCATGGGCCGAGCCGGGCGATGCTGCCGTTGCTCGCCCGCAGTCGAGACAAGGAACCCCGTGCCATGACCTCAACGACGACGTCCCCGCCGGCCACCGGTGCGCTCAGCCACCGGCGCCTCGGCGTGCCCTCCATCACGCTCATGATCATCGCGGCCTCCGCACCGCTCACCGTCGTCGCCGGCGGCGTGACCACGTCGTTCGCCGTGACCGGCGTCGTCGGCGTGCCGCTCGGCTTCATCGTGCTCGCCGCCGCGCTCGCCGTGTTCGCCGTGGGCTACGCGGCGATGAGCCGCTTCGTCACGAACGCCGGCGCGTTCTACGCCTACATCGCGCAGGGCCTCGGCCGGCCGTTCGGCGTCGGCGCCTCGCTCGTGGCGCTCGTGGCGTACAACGCCATGCAGATCGGCATCTACGGGCTCTTCGGCTTCCAGCTGTCGACGTTCCTCGAGGCGAAGCTCGGCATCGTGACCCCGTGGTGGGTCTGGATCTTCGCGTGCATCGCCGTCGTCGGGATCCTCGGCGTGAACCGGGTCGACCTCTCGGCGAAGGTGCTCGGCGTGCTCGTCGGCCTCGAGTTCCTCGCGGTCATCGTCTTCGACATCGTCGCGTTCGCCGTCGCGCCCGAGGGTGCGAGCACGGCGGGCATCGATCCCGCGAACCTCTTCGTCCCCGGTCTCGGGGCCGTGCTCGCGTTCGGCATCGCCTCGTTCATGGGCTTCGAGTCGGCCGCCATCTACAGCGAGGAGTCGAAGGATCCGAAGCGCACCATCGCGCGCGCCACCTACGCAGCCGTCGCGATCATCGGCGTGTTCTACGCGTTCAGCGCCTGGGCGTTCACGGTGGGCGTCGGCCCGTCGCGGATCATCGAACAGTCGAGGACCTTCGGTCCCGACCTCATGTTCGCCTTCATGAGCGAGCATGCGCCGGTCATCATCAGCGACGTCATGCAGCTGCTCTTCCTCACGAGCCTCTTCGCCGCGCTGCAGTCGTTCCACAACGCGGTCGCCCGCTACCTCTACTCGCTCGGGCGCGAGGGGCTGCTGCACCGTGGCCTCGGCTCGGTGCGCACGGTGTCGCGCGCGCCGTGGGCCGGCTCCGTCACCCAGACGGTCATCGCGCTCGTCGTGACCATCGGCTTCGTGATCGCCGGCGAGGTCATCGGACTCAAGGCGGACTTCGCGCCGGTCGAGTTCCTGTATCCGGTGCTGACCATGTTCACGTGGCTCACGAACACCGGTGCGATGGGGCTCGTGCTCCTCATGGGCATCATCGCCATCGCCGTCATCGGGTTCTTCCGCAACGACCGGCGCGGCCTCGGCGCGTGGCCGACGCTCGTCGCGCCGGCGATCTCGGCCGTCGTGCTGTTCACGGTCTTCGTGCTCATCGTGCTGAACTTCGACGTGCTGCTCGGGCAGGCCGAGACCACGGCGGCGACCTTCGTGCTGCCGGCGCTCCTCATCGTGCCCGGCATCCTCGGCGTGGTCTGGGGCTTCGCCATCCGCCGACGCGACCCCGAGCTGTACGAGCGCATCGGCCACGGCATCGAGGAGGCCGAGGCGGCCGTGCTCGAGACCGAGCCGCAGCGCGGCATCTAGCCGAGCGTCGGCACCAGCGCAGGCAGCGCCATGGCGGCGAGCATCAGGGTCGTGCTCGCCGCCTCGGCCGCGTGCAGCCCCTCGCGGCGTCCACTGCGGGCGAGGCGGGCGACGAGCCATCCGCCGAACGCGGTCATGGCCAGCACCGCGGCGCCGAACGCGAGTCCGGTCGAGGCGGCATGGGCGTGGGCGATGGATGCCGCGGCGCCCGGCCCGGCGGCCCCCGCGATCGCCCATGCGCCCACGATGAAGGCGAGCGCCCGATGCAGCTCGCGGGCGAGGCGGTGGTTCCGGATGCCGCGGACCTCCCGCGCGCGGCCGACCCGCAGCCGCGCACCGAGCGCCAGGCCGGCGGCGACGAGCACGGCGGCCCAGGCGAGCCCCGGGAGCACATGGGTGAGCGACATGTCGACCATGGCGGCGAGCATCACCGAGGAGGCGGCCACGTCGACCACGCGACCGTGCCGCGGGCCCGCGATCGTGCACGCGGCGCAGGCGAGCGCGCCGACGAGCATCGCGCCGTGTGCGAGTTCGCCCATGTCCAGACTTCCCTGTCGGAGGATTGCCCGCTATATTACTCGACAAGCGTAGAGAAAAAACAAGCAGCCAGCATGACGACGACGTCTGCACAGGATTCGCAGCACTCGCAGCACTCGCAGCACGCGACGGGTGTCGGGCACGAACCGCACGGGAACGACCCGCACCGCGCGCACGACCCGCATGGGGCGCACGCGATCGCGCCCGCGGCATCCGCTCCATCGCCCGGCACGACCCTCGACCCGCTGCGCGGGCTCACGGCCGACGAGATCACCGCGGCGCGCGAGATCCTCGCCGCCGCCGGTCACGTGGGCGCCTCGACCCGGTTCGTCTACCTCGGCGTCGACGAGCCCGCGAAGGCCGACGTGCTCGCCGGGGCGGAGCTCCCGCGCATCGTGCGGGCGCTCCTCCTCGACCGGACGAGCGGCGCGTCGCACGACGTGCGGGTGTCGCTCACTGCGGGCGAGGTCGTGCGCGCCGAGGCGATCGACGGCTCCAACGGGCAGGCGCCCATCCTCGACCTCGAGTTCGAGGCCATCTCGGGCATGCTCGCGCAGGAGCAGGAGTGGCACGCCGCCCTCGCCAAGCGCGGCATCACCCACGACCAGGTGGCGCTCGCGCCGCTGTCGGCGGGCAACTACGGATTCGAGGGGGAGCGGGGGCGGCGCGTCATCCGCGTGCTCGCCTTCATGCAGCAGTTCGAGCAGGACCACTGCTGGGCCCATCCCGTCGACGGGCTCTGCGCCTACGTGGACATGATCGAGGGCCGCATGTTCGAGCTCATCGACCACCAGGTCTTCGACATCCCAGCCGAAGGCGGCAACTTCGACGACCCCGAGGTGCAGGGCCCGCCGCTCGACACACTCAAGCCGATCGCCATCACCCAGCCCGAGGGTCCGAGCTTCACCGTCGACGGCGACGAGGTCTCGTGGGCGAACTGGCGGTTCTCGATCGCGTTCGACGCGCGCGAGGGGCTCGTGCTGCGCCGCATCCGCTTCGCCGACGCCGACCAGGGCGGCGCCGAGCGCGACATCATCTACCGGGCGTCGATCGCAGAGATGGTCGTGCCCTACGGCGATCCGTCGCCCGCCCGCTTCTGGCAGAACTACTTCGACACCGGCGAGTACATCTACGGCCGGTACGCCAACTCGCTGTCGCTCGGCTGCGACTGCCTCGGCGAGATCCGCTACTTCGACGCGACGCTCGCCGACGAACTCGGCAACCCCCGCGTCATCCCGAACGCGATCTGCATGCACGAGGAGGACTTCGGCACGCTCTGGAAGCACACCGACATCTACACGGGGTCGAGCGAGGTGCGCCGCCAGCGGCGACTCGTGATCAGCTTCTTCACCACGGTCGGCAACTACGACTACGGCTTCTACTGGTATCTCTACCTCGACGGCACCATCGAGTGCGAGGCGAAGCTCACGGGCGTGCTCTTCACCTCGGCGTACAACCCCGCGGCTGGCGACTACGCGAGCGAGGTCGCACCGGGCCTCGGCGCCCCGTACCACCAGCACCTGTTCAGCGCCCGGCTCGACATGATGGTCGACGGCGTCGCGAACGCGGTCGACGAGGTCGACGCGGTGCGCGTGCCGATGGGGCCCGGCAACGAGTACGGCAACGCCTTCACGAAGCGCACCACGCGGCTGCGCACCGAGTCGGAGGGGGCTCGCGACGCCGACGTCGCGGCCGGTCGCGCCTGGCACATCGTGAACACCGAGAAGCAGAACCGCCTCGGCCGGCCCGTCGGCTACGAGCTGCTCGCGCAGGGCTCGCCGACCCTGATGGCCGACCCCGGCTCGGTCATCGCCCAGCGCGCCGGGTTCACCCGGAAGCACCTCTGGGTGACGCGCTACGCACCCGACGAGCGGTACCCCGCGGGCGACCTCGTGAACCAGAACCCGGGCGGCGACGGGCTCCCGCGCTACACGGCCGCCGACCGCTCGATCGACGGCGAGGACATCGTGCTCTGGCACACCTTCGGCCCGACGCACTTCCCACGCGTCGAGGACTGGCCCGTCATGCCCGTCGACTACGCGAAGTTCACGCTCAAGCCCTACGGCTTCTTCGGGCGCAACCCCGCGCTCAACGTGCCGTCGTCCGAGGCGCTCGGCATGGCGTGCCACACGGATGCCGCGGCGCAGGGCTCCGGCTCCGGCTGCGGCTGCGAGTCCGGCGCCTGCACGTGCTCGGGGCACTCGCACTGACCGGGGCCGCGCAGCCGACGAGGGCGGAGGCCGCGGCATCCGCCCTCGTCGTCGAGTTCAGCGGAGCAGCTCGAGGTAGCCGTCGAGCAGGCGCGTGAGCCGCTCGGGCGCGGAGTTCGCGGGCGAGAGCACCGCGATCACCTGCACGCCGTCGAGCATGGCCATGAAGTGGTCGGTCGCCAGCGCGACGTCGACGTCGCCGCGGATCTGGCCGAGGGCCTTCGCCGTATCGAGGTGATCGGCGATCTCCACCCGCCAGCGCGCCATGGTGCGCTCGTGCAGCTCGAGCAACTCGGGCTCGTTCGCCGCGACCTCCCAGAACGGGATGACGATCCGGGCCTCGAGCAGGCGCTCCTCGTCGAGCGGGAAGATCTGCAGCATGAGCGCGTGCAGGGCGGGCAGGCCCACGAGGTCGGCGCGCACCGCCGCGAACCGCTCATTGGTCGCGGCGAACACGTGCTCGAACGTGGCCCCGATGAGCTCCTCCTTGTTGCGGAAGTACGGGAACAGGCCGCCGTTGGCGACGCCGGAGGCCTTGGCGATCTCCCGCATCGTCGTGGCGCGGAAGCCCTTGGCGGCGATCAGCCGCCAGGTCGCATGCACGATGGCGAGGCGGCGTTCGTCGTGGTCGACGATCTTCGGCATGGCGTCCTCTGGCGGGTGGGCGGTCTCGCTCCAACCCTACGGGCTACCCGGGTCAGAGGCCCAGGCGGCGGAAGGTGCGGCGGATGCCGCCGGGCAGGCGCCGGCCGTACACGCGCCGCCAGAGGTAACCGGCCAGGCGGAGCTTCTCACCGGGGTCGACGCTGCTCCGGGTGATCTCGGCGATGCCGGACCTGCGCAGCGCGAGCAGCTGGGCGGCGTCGTGGGGCCATCGCTTCGAGAGGCTGCCCGCCGTGTAGTACTTCGTGCAGAGCACCCGCGGCACGCGGACGAACTCGCCGATCAGCGACAGCCCGAGGAGCCAGGTCCAGTCGGCCGAGTACTCGCCCTGCTCGTTCGGGTGGATGCCGCCGACCTCGGCGAACGCGGACGATCGGAACAGGCCGCGATTGGGCACCCACCAGCCGCCCTGGCGGCGCACCATCACCCGGCCCCGCTCGAGGCTCGTCCGCAGGCCGTCCATCTCGTCGAACACGTGGAGTTCCACCCGGCCGTCGAGCTCGTGCACCTCCAGGTCGCTGAACGCCAGCACGGCTCGCTCGTTGCCCCGCAGTGCCGCCACGAGCTCCTCGACGTAGGTCGGCGCCACGACGTCGTCGTGGAAGGCGAAGAACATCAGCTCGCCCTCGGCCCGGGCCATCAGGTCGTTCGAATTGCGCAGCCAGCCGAGGTTGGCGTCGCGTTCGACGATGCGGGTGTTCGGGTGGGCGGCGGCGAATCGACGCACCACCTCCAGCGTGTCGTCGGTCGAGCGGTCGTCTCCGATGAGGATCTCGAGGTGCGGCCACGTCTGGGCTGCGAGGCTGTCGAGGGTCCTCGTGATGAACTCGGCGCCGTTGTACGTGGGCACCAGGGCGGTGACGAGAGGGGTCCATTCCCCGGCCTGCATCGGCCTTCCTTCCTGCGCCGGTCAGCCGGCGATCTCGGCGGCGAGGAAGCGGGCGCTCCACGGGGCCGTGGAGTACTTGCCGGTGTCGACCGAGTAGTAGGTTCCCCGCCGTTCCACACCGTAGCGGTCGCGGCGGTGCAGCTCCGAATGCGGATCGTCGAGCGTGCCCCCTCCGCGCGCGAACACGACGCCGCCGTGGACCGTGGCGGATTCGGCGTCGTCGAAGAGCCGTCCGATTCCCGGCATCACCGCTTCGAGCGCGGCGCGGACGCGACCCGTGAACGCCTCGGCATCCCGTCCTGTCGGCATCGCGGGGGCGTCCAGTTCCAGCCCGGCACTCTCGGCGACGAGGCCGACCGGATACCAGGAGAGGTAGAAGTCGCGGCCGTTGTAGTTCTTGACGTCGCCGAACGGGCCGACGGCGACGAGTGCGCTCGGGTGCTCATGCTCCGTTCGCGTGCGGAGGAAGACGCACAATCGGAAGCGGTGGCTCCACGGGGGTCGCGGAGTCAGGCCAGCGGTGACGTCGACGGGGAGCCGGCCGCCCCAGAGCGCGTTGACCACGATGTCGAAGTCCTCGTCGAAGCCGTTGCCGGCGCGCACTCGCCATCGTCCGTCGTCGCCGTCGCGCGGCTCCGCCCCGGTGACGGTGGTCTCGAGCTGCAGCGACACGCCCGGCTCGGATGCGACGGCCCCCGCGAGCCGGTCCGCGAACCACCGGGTGTCCATCGAGCGCTCGGGCACGCGGAACCCTGCGACGATGTCGGCGCCGGCCAGGGAGTCGAGCTCCGCGGCCGAGAGCTCGGTGACCCTCGCGTCGGAGACGTCCACGAGGTAGCGGCCGGCATCCGGATGACGGCGGACGAGCTCGCTGATCGCGTCGAAGCGCGCGCGCATGACGTCAGGACCGACGACCGAATCGCGGTGCAGGAGGTAGATGTCGTCCTCGGTGGTGGTGTGCCCGTCGAGATCGGCGGCGATGAGCTCGCGGGCCAGCTCCGCGAACCGCAGGCTGCCGGGCAGGATGTGCCGGGCCGTCGCAGTGGTGGG
Organism: Agromyces tardus; assembly: GCF_003710805.1. GTDB lineage: Bacteria > Actinomycetota > Actinomycetes > Actinomycetales > Microbacteriaceae > Agromyces > Agromyces tardus. The sequence continues at coordinate 11,191 of NZ_RHHB01000033.1, forward strand.
ATCGGCGCCGTAGAGGTAGCCGAGATGGATCTTGCCCTCGTTCCAGCGGCTCGTCGCTGCCACGGGCGCGGCCTCGCGGTCGATGAGGGTCACCTCGAACCCGCGGCGGGCCAGTTCGATCGCGACGGCGCTGCCCATGATGCCGGCCCCCAGGACCGCGACTCGCCGCCGGCTCATGACGGGTCCTCCGCAGGGGTGGTGGCGTGCTCGTACTCGGTCGCGTCGTACGGACCGTCGGCGAAGACGATGAGCGTGGCCCCGTCGTCGAGGTAGGTCTGCTCCGCCCAGACACCGGCCTCGATCAGCAGAGCCGGGCGATCCTCGTCGAGCGTGATCCGCGCGTGGCCGCCCTCGTGGCGGACGGCCACGTCGATCCTTCCCGCGGCGCGGAACAGGACCTGCCGCACGCGCCGATGGGCGTGACCGCCGCGCACCGCCCCCCGCGACGCGCTCACGACGAAGGTCCGCGCGACCCGGAAGCCGAGGTCGTCGAGCGTGAGGGGCGTGAGCGAACCGCGATGGTCTCGGAAGCGCTCCAGGTCGAGCACCCGCACCTGCCCCGCGAGGAGCGACGTCTGATCGGCCGGCATGCCAGCACTGTAGCCTGCCCGCGTTGGCCGGGAGACGCTGTCAGGCGCCTCCCGGCCGTGGCTCAGAGGGTGTTGCCGAGCTTGAAGCCGCGCGCCCCGTCGTCCTTGCGGGTGTACGAGAAGCCGTCGGCGCCGATCGTGACCTCCATCTCGGAGTCGTCGGTGCGCGCGACCACGGGCTGGGGGTTGCCGTCGAGGTCGAGCACGAGCGACGCCTCGGTGTACCACGACGGCACGACGGGGTTGCCCCACCAGTCGCGGCGCTGGTTGTCGTGCACGTCCCACGTCACGACGGGGTTGTCGGGGTCGCCCGTGTAGTAGTCCTGCGTGTAGATCTCGACGCGGTGGCCGTCGGGGTCGCGCAGGTAGAGGTAGAACGCGTTCGAGACGCCGTGGCGGCCCGGTCCGCGCTCGATCGCGTCCGACATCCGCAGCGCGCCGAGCTTGTCGCAGATCGCGAGGATGTTGTGCTTCTCGTGCGTCGAGAACGCGACGTGGTGCATGCGGGGGCCGTCGCCGCCGGTCATCGCGGTGTCGTGCACGGTGGGCTTGCGGCGCATCCACGCGGCGTAGACGGTGCCCTCGTCGTCCTGGATGTCCTCGGTCACGCGGAACCCGAGGTCCTGCATGAACGCGACCGCGCGGGGCACGTCGGTCGTGACCTGGTTGAAGTGGTCGAGGCGCACGAGTGCGCCCGGCGTGTAGAGGTCGTAGCGCCACGCGAGGCGTTCGACGTGCTCGACGTCGTGGAAGAACTCGTAGGGGAAGCCGAGCGGGTCCTCGACGCGCACGGAGTCGCCGACGCCCTTCGTGAAGCCCTCGGCGCGACGCTCGACGCGGCAGCCGAGCTCGGTGTAGAACGCGACCGCCTTGTCGAGGTCCTCCGGCGTGCGCACCCGGTACGAGAACGCCGCGACCGCAGCGACGGGACCCTTGCGCAGCACGAGGTTGTGGTGGATGAACTCCTCGAGCGACCGGAGGTAGACGGTGTGCTCGTCCTCCTCGGTGACGGTGAGGTCGAGCACGTCGACGTAGAAGTTGCGCGACGCCTCGAGGTCGGTCACGACGAGCTCCATGTAGGCGCAGCGCAGGATGTCGGGCGCCGGCGCCGACGGCGTCGGGATCGGGTCGTCGGCGTGGATCGGCGCCTCCTGGCTCACGTAGAAGCCGGATGAGGTGAGGGTCATGTCTTCGCGGTTGGTCATGTCAGCGTCCTTGCTCGATGGTTCTGTGCGGTGAGGCGGTGAGCGGATGCCTCGACGAGTCGGGTCGTCGCGGCATCCGGGTCGTGGGTCAGCGCGGGTCCGGGTCGTCCAGGTCGGAGTCGTGGTGCTCCTGCTTGCCGAACGTGGGGTTGTGCACGGCCCCGAGCGTGATGTGCACCGCCTGCTGATCGGTGTAGAAGTCGATGGAGCGGTAGCCGCCCTCGTGGCCGAGGCCGGAGGCCTTCACGCCGCCGAACGGGGTGCGGAGGTCGCGCACGTTGTTGGAGTTGAGCCACACCATGCCGGCCTCGACGGCCTGCGCGAAGTTGTGCGCGCGCTTGAGGTCGTTGGTCCAGACGTACGCGGCGAGGCCGTACTTCACGCCGTTCGCGAGCTCGAGCGCCTCCTCGTCGGAGTCGAACGGGGTGATCGCGACGACCGGGCCGAAGATCTCCTCCTGGAAGATCCGGGCGTCGGGCGCGACATCCGCGAACACCGTCGGCGCGACGTAGTTGCCGGTCGACAGGCCCTCGGGGCGCCCGCCGCCGGCGACGAGCCGGCCCTCGGACTTGCCGATCTCGACGTAGCTCATGACCTTGTCGTAGTGCTCGGGGTGCACGAGCGCGCCCACCTCGGTCTTCGGGTCGTGCGGGTCGCCGACGACGACGCGCCCCGCCTGCGCGGCGTACTTCTCGACGAACTCGTCGTAGATCGCCCGCTCCACGAGGATGCGACTGCCGGCGGTGCAGCGCTCGCCGTTCAGCGAGAACACGCCGAAGATCGTCGCGTCGACCGCGGCGTCGAGGTCGGCGTCGGCGAACACGACGGCGGGGCTCTTGCCGCCGAGTTCCATCGAGAGGCCCTTGAGGAACGGCGCGGCGTTGCCGAAGATGAGCTGGCCCGTGCGGCTCTCGCCCGTGAACGAGATGAGCGGCACGTCGGGGTGCTTGACGAGGGCGTCGCCTGCCTCCTCGCCGAGGCCGTTGACGAGGTTGAACACGCCCGTCGGCAGGCCGGCCTCCTCGAAGATCTCGGCCCACAGCGACGCCGACAGCGGCGTGAACTCGGCGGGCTTCAGCACGACGGTGTTCCCGGTCGCGATCGCCGGCGCGAGCTTCCACGACTCGAGCATGAACGGCGTGTTCCACGGCGTGATGAGCCCGGCGACGCCGATGGGCTTGCGGTTGACGTAGTTGACCTGGCGGCCCGGCACCTTGTAGGTGTCGTCGGCCTGCGCGACGATCAGGTCGGCGAAGAAGCGGAAGTTCTCGGCAGCGCGTCGGGCCTGGCCGAGCGCCTGCGTGATCGGCAGCCCCGTGTCGAAGGTCTCGAGCTCGGCGAGCCGCGCGTCGCGCGACTCGACCAGGTCGGCGATGCGGTGCAGCACCCGCGAGCGTTCGCGCGGGAGCATCCGCGGCCACGGACCCTCGGCGAACGCGCGGCGCGCCGCTGCGACCGCGCGGTCGATGTCGGCCTGCTGGCCGGCCGCGGCCTGCACGTAGGTCTCGTTCGAGACAGGGTCGAGCACGTCGAACGTCTCGCCGCCGATCGAGTCGACGAACTCGCCGTCGATGTAGTGGCGGATGCGGTCGGGCAGGCCCTCGGGGATGTGCTGGGTCATGGTGTTCCTACTCGGTGTGTGCAGCGGATGCCGCGGCGAGCGGCTCGGCGGCGGGTGCGGTGGTGTCGGGGACGGTGGCGGCGCCGGGCGGCGTCGCCGCGGCATCCGGATGCTTGTGCTCGGACTGGTACGCGAGGACCGCGTCGAGCGTGGTGGTGCGGTGGCGGCGTGCCGCGAGCTCGATGTCGAGCGGGTCGGCGCCGTCCTCGATGAGCTCGATGAGGCGCTCGTGCTCGTCGACCGACTCGCGGGCGCGGCCCGGCACGAAGCTGAACGACGAGTCGCGCAGCACCTTCATGCGGTTCCAGCCGCGATGCACGAGGTCGAGGATGTGCGGGTTCGGGCACTCCTCGAAGAGCACCGAGTGGAACTCGAGGTTGAGCTCGGTGAAGCGGTGCGGGTCGAAGTCGTCGAGGGTGCGCCGCATCCGCTCGTTGACCTCGCGGGCCCGGCGCAGGTGGTCGGGCGTGAGGTAGGGCGCCGACAACGACGTGGCCGCGCCCTCGACGATCGAGAGCGTCTGCATCGTGTGGAGGTACTCGGTCTCCTTGATCAGGGCGACCTGGGCCCCCACGTTGCGCTGGAACGTGACGAGACCCTCGGCCTCGAGCCGGCGGATCGCCTCGCGCACGGGCACGACCGAGACGTCGAGCTCGCCGGCGATCTGGCCGAGCACGAGCCGGTAGCCCGGCACGTAGCGGCCGTCGTCGATGCGCTCGCGGATGAAGCGGTAGGCCAGCTGCGACTTGCTCTCGGCGTTCATCGGCCCTGCACCTCCTGCTCGTAGCGCCTGCGCCAGTCGGCGTTCATGGGGAACAGCCCGTCGACGGATGCCCCGCCGGCGACCTGCTCGGCCACCCAGGCGTCCTCCTGCTCCTGCGTGATCGCCTCGGCGACGACCTCCTCGACGAGCGCGGGCGGGATCACGATGACCCCGTCGCCGTCGCCGACGATGACGTCGCCGGGCTGCACCGCGGCGCCGCCGCACGCGATCGTGACGTCGGTCTCCCACGGCACGTGCCGGCGGCCGAGCACCGAGGGGTGCGGCCCCTGCGAGAAGACGGGGATGTCGAAGCCGGCGACGGCGTCGAAGTCGCGCACGCCGCCGTCGGTGACGATGCCGGCGGCGCCGCGCACCTGGGCGCGCAGTGCGAGCACGTCGCCCACGGTGCCGGTGCCGCGCTCGCCGCGGGCCTCGACGACCAGCACCTCGCCCGGCTCGACGGTGTCGAAGGCGCGCTTCTGCGCGTTGAACCCGCCGCCGTGGCTCGCGAACAGGTCGGGGCGGAACGGGATGAAGCGCAGGGTGCGCGCCCGGCCCACGATGCGGCGGCCGGGGCCGTTCGCGTGCACGCCCTCGATGAACACGTCGTGGTAGCCGCGCTTGCGCAGGGCGACCGAGAGGGTCGCGACGCCCACGCTCGCGAGTCGGTCGCGCAGGGCTGGCGTGAGTTCGAACGCCGGTCGAGTAGCCGGCGGAGCCTGCGGAGCCGGCGTATCGAGACCAGGGCCGCCGGCGGGTCTCGATACGCTCGCTTCGCTCCCTACTCGACCGGCGTGGGAGGCTCCCGCCGACACCCGACCTGCGGCGATCGCCGCAGCGAGCTCCTCTTCCGAGCCCCATGCCTCGACGCGCTGCAGCTCGTCGACGGCGGGCTTCGTGCCGAAGTCGCCGAACGCGGACGTGCCCTGGGTGATGCGGGTGACCAGGCGGCCCGAGCTCGGCGCGCCCGCGGCATCCGGCGCGTCGACCTCCACCTCGACGAGGTCACCGGGGAGCACGACCGAGGAGCCGGCCGGCGTGCCGGTGAGGATGACGTCGCCCGTCTCGAGGGTCATGAGCTGCGAGAGGTCGGCGATGAGCTGTCCGAAGGGGAACAGGAGGGTGTCCGAGGTGTCCTCCTGCACGAGCTCGCCGTTCACCCAGGTGCGCACGCGCAGGGCCTCGGGGTCGACGGATGCGGCGGGGATGAGCCGCGGGCCGAGCGGCGTGAAGCCGTCGCCGCCCTTCGAGCGCACGTTCGACCCCTTATCGGCTGCGCGGAGGTCGTAGACGCCGAAGTCGTTCGCCGCGGTGACGGATGCCACGTGCCGCCAGCCGTCGGCGGGGGAGACCCGCCGCGCGGGCTCGCCGATCACGAGGGCGATCTCCCCCTCGAACGCGAGGAGCTCGGTGCCGGCGGGGCGCTCGAGCTCGCTGCCGGTCGCGGCGAGCGAGCTGGCGGGCTTGAGGAAGTAGCTCGGCTGCGCGGGGGTTCGGCCCCGCTGCGCGGCGCGCGAGGGGTAGTTGAGGTGCACGGCGATGATCTTGCCGGGAGTGGCGATGCCATCGATGGTCATTGAGCGTCCTCGTCTCGTGATATCTGAAATCATATACGATCAGTCGAGCTTCCGGAAGGGGCAGGCCGGTCGCGCCTCAGTAGCTCGCTCGATCGGCCCCGTGCGCGCCGAGATAGCGGTCGGCGAGGGCCTCCGACGAGCGCGCGAGCAACGACACGTCGGCGCCGACGAGCACGAGCGACGCGCCGGCGGCGACGTACCGGTCGGCCATCGCCGGCACGAACGCGTTGACGGCCGCCGGCTTGCCGACCGCCCTCGCGGCGCGGATCGAGCGGAGCACGCCCTCGATGACGTCGGGATGGTCCTGCTGCCCGAGCGCGCCGATCGATCCCGCGAGATCGGCCGGACCCATGAGGATGCCATCGACGCCCTCGACGGCGACGATCTGCTCCACGGCCTCGACCGCGGCCGCGGACTCGATCTGCACGAAGAGCGTGATCGTGCTCGAGGCATCCGCGAGATAGCCGTCGACCCGGTTCCAGCGCGACGCGCGGGCGAGCGAGCTGCCGATGCCGCGGATGCCGTGCGGCGGGTAGCGCACGGCGCGCACCATCTCGGCGGCCTGCGCGGCGGAGTCGACCATCGGGATGAGCAGGTTCTGCACGCCGATGTCGAGGTACTGCTTGATGAGCACGGGATCGCCCACCGGGGGTCGCACGAGCGGCGCCACCGGGTAGGCCGAGACGGCGTAGAGCTGCGCGAGGATCGACTCGAGGCTGTTGGGGGAGTGCTCGGCGTCGATGAGCACGACGTCGAGCCCGCTGCCCGCGGCGATCTCGGCGTTCATCGCGCTGCCCGAGCACACCCACATGCCGTACTGCGGGCGATCGGATGTCGCGATGCGGGCCGCGAGCGTCGGCGGGAGGTTCAAGCGAATCGGCACGTGATCGCCCCCAGCTGTCCGTAGTCCGCGTACACCGTGTCGCCGCGCTCGACCCACATGGGTCGGGTGAACGAACCGGCGAGGATGATCTCGCCCGCGCCGAGCGCCTGGCCGTGCGCGGCGAGCTTGTTCGCGAGCCAGGCGACGCCCATCGCGGGGTGGCCGAGCACCGCGCCGGCGACGCCCGACTCCTCGATGGTCTGGTTGCGGTAGAGCAGCGCCGAGACCCAGCGCAGGTCGACGGCGTCGACCTTCACGGGGGTGCCGCCGACGACCATGCCGCCCATCGCGGCATTGTCGGAGATCGTGTCGACGATCGTGCGGCCCTCCAGCTCGATGTGCGAGTTGAGGATCTCGAGGGCGGGCACGACGTAGGCCGTCGCGTCGAGCACGTCGAAGATCGTGACGTCGGGTCCGGCGAGCGGCTTCGCGAGCACGAACGCGAGCTCGACCTCGATGCGCACGTTCGAGAAGCGGTCGAACTCGACGCTCGAGCCCGACTCGTGGACCATGTCGTCGAAGATCACCCCGTAGTCGGGCTCGGTGATGCCCGTCGCGACCTGCATGACCTTCGAGGTGAGGCCGATCTTGCGGCCGACGAGCCGGCGGCCGGATTCGACGCCGCGCTCGGCCCACAGGCGCTGCACGGCGTAGGCGTCCTCGACGGTCATGTCGGGGTGGCGGGCGGTGAGCCGCGGCACGATCGATCGGTCGCGGTCGGCGGCGACGAGCTCGTCGGCGATCGCCGCGATGCGGGTCTGCTCCAGCACGGATGCTCCACTTCGTTGTCGGAGGCTCGGCGTCGTCGCCGAGGCCCAACCCGATCGTATTCGAATTCCGAGTCAGATTTCGTATTCAACATCGTATATTATCTACCCGAGGCTCGTCACGAGCTCGACGACGAGCGAACCCCGACCGCGGAACACCCGACAGAGGAGTCGACCCCGCATGACCCAGACACCCAGCCCCACCGCCCGCATCGCGACCGCGACCGCGACCGCACCCGAGCCCGACCGGCGGGAACTGCGCCGCGTCGCGTTCGCGACGGTGATCGGCACCACGATCGAGTGGTACGACTTCTTCCTCTACGCGAGCGCCGCCGGCCTCGTGTTCGGCGCGCTGTTCTTCGCGCCGGCCGGACCCCAGATCGCCACGCTGCTGGCGTTCGCGACGGTCGGCGTGAGCTTCCTGTTCCGTCCGCTCGGCGCGTTCCTCGCCGGCCACTTCGGCGACAGGATCGGCCGCAAGGCCATGCTCGTGATCACGCTCATCCTCATGGGCGCCTCGACGACCCTCATCGGCCTGCTGCCGAGCTACGAGCAGATCGGCATCCTGGCGCCGATCCTGCTGCTGCTGCTCCGCATCCTCCAGGGCCTCTCGACGGGCGGCGAGTGGGGCGGAGCCGTGCTCATGGCCGTCGAGCACGCACCCGATCGCGAGCGCGGCCGGTACGGCGCCTTCCCGCAGATCGGCGTGCCGATCGGCCTGCTGCTCGCCTCGGGCACCCTCGCGCTCATGACGGGCGTGGTCTCGCCCGGCGACGCGTTCCTCGCGTGGGGCTGGCGCATCCCGTTCCTGCTCAGCTTCGTGCTCATCATCGTGGGCATCGTCGTGCGCCGCGCCGTCGACGAGAGCCCGGTCTTCGTCGAGATCGCCGCGAAGAAGGCCGCCGCGAAGACGCCCATCCTCACGCTCTTCAAGCGCCACTGGCTGCTCGTGCTGCTCGCCGCGCTCACCTTCGCGGGCAACAACGCCGCGGGCTACATGACGACGGGCGGCTACCTGCAGAACTACGCGACGACCCCGATCGCCGACGGCGGCCTCGTGGGCATGGAGCGCACGCCGGTGCTCCTGGCCGTGGCCGCGGCATCCGTCGTCTGGCTCGCCTGCACCTTCGCCGCGGGCATGGTCTCCGACCGCATCGGTCGCCGCAACACCTACATCATCGGCTGGATCGCGTTCCTCGCGACGGTGTTCCTGCTGTTCCCGCTCGTGAACACGGGCAACCCGTGGTTGCTCTTCCTGGGCGTCTCGCTCTTCGCGATCGGCAACGGGTTCACCTACGGCCAGCAGGCGGCGTACTTCACCGAGCTGTTCCCGGCATCGATCCGCTACTCGGGCGTCTCGATCACCTACGCGATCGGCGCGATCCTCGGCGGCGCCTTCGCGCCCATGATCGCTGCCTGGCTCGTGCAGACGACCGGAACGGCGACGTCCGTCGCGTTCTACATCGCCGGCGTCATGCTCGTGGCGTTCGCCGCGACGCTCCTTCTGCGCGACCGCACGGGCATCCCGCTCGGTCCCGACCACGAGGAGGAGCAGTCGCGGGGCGCCATCTACGGGCAGCGCGCCTAGCGCGCGGCGAGACGACGAGCGGATGCCGCAGGCTGGGGGCCTGCGGCATCCGCTCACGTCGCTCGGCGCCGTCGTGGGCTCAGCCGTTGAGCACCTGCGGCACCGACACCGACTTGAGGCCCTCGACGCCGAACTCGAGCCCGTATCCCGACTGCTTCACGCCGCCGAACGGGATCATCGGGTGCACGCCGCCGTGCGAGTTGATCCACACAGTGCCGGCCTCGAGGCGGACGGCGACCTCGCGGGCCCGATCCCGATCGGCCGACCACACGGAGGCGCCGAGCCCGACCTCCACCTCGTTCGCGAGCGCGATCGCCTCGTCGAGGTCGGTGTAGCGGATGATCGGCAGCGCCGGGCCGAACTGCTCCTCCTGCACGAGCGGATCGTGCGGATCGATGTCGGCGACGAGGGTGGTGGGATAGAAGTTGCCCACCGCCGCCCGGTCGGGCTCGCCGCCGAGCAGCACGCGCGCGCCGCCCGCCTTCGCCGTCTCGACGAGTCGGTCGACCACGTCGAACTGCATGCGGTTCTGCAGCGGGCCGAGCACGTTCCGCTCGTCGAGTCCGACGCCCATGGGCATCTGCGCGGCGACCGTGCGCAGCGCCTCGCAGACCTCGTCGTAGACGCTGTCGTGCACGTAGAGCCGCTTCATGGCGGCGCAGGTCTGGCCGGTGTTGATGAACGCGCCCCAGAACAGGCCCTCCGCGATCGCGGCCGGGTCGACGTCGGGCAGCACGATGCCGGCGTCGTTGCCGCCGAGCTCGAGGGTCAGCCGGGTGAGGTTGCCCGCCGAGCTCTCGATGATCCTGCGTCCGGTCGCGGTGGAGCCGGTGAACATGATCTTGCCGAACTCCGGTCGGGCGACGAGGGCGGCGCCGAGGTCCCCGGCGCCCGCCACGACGCCGAGCACGCCGTCGGGCAGCTCCTGGTTCATCACGGCGATGAGCGCGAGGCCCGAGAGCGTCGTGTACTCCGACGGCTTCGCGACGACGGTGTTGCCCATGCGCAGCGCCGGGCCGATCTGCCAGATGGCGATCATCATCGGCCAGTTCCACGGGGAGATCACGCCGACGACGCCGACCGGGCGATAGTGCAGCTCAGCGTAGGTCTCGCCGTCGTCGACGACGACCTCCGTCGGCAGGGGAGTCTCGGCGGTCGCGCGCAGCCAGTTCGCGCAGGCCTGCACCTCGAAGCGCGCGTTCGGGCCGTTGAGCGGCTTGCCCTGCTCGCGCGAGAGCAGTTCGGCGAGCGGTTCGGCGGCCGCCTCGATCGCGTCGGCGACGCGGTGCAGCGTCGCCCGTCGCTCGTCGTCGCTCCGTGCCGCCCACGCGGGCTGCGCGGCGACCGCGCGCTCGACGGCGGCGTCGAGATCGGCGGTCGTGTGCACCGGCGCGAGGCCGATGCTCGCCCCGGTCGCGGGGTCGAAGACCTCGCGGGTGGCGACCGCGGGTGCGGTCGCGCTGACCTCATCGGCGTGGCCCTCGGTGGGCGTCACGGCCGCGAGCAGTGTCTGGTAGTTCTCCATCGGACCTCCAAGCTGGTGGCATCAGTCTCGGCGCGACCGGCTTCGGCGTCTTGACCGCTCCTGCACGGGCATTGACTGTGCGCGCAGCACCGCGTCCGGCCGCGCGGCGTCACGGACTCCGGCCACACGGCAGAATGGACGGGTGAAGACGATCCAGCTCCGCCGTTACACCCTCGTCGACGGCGAGTACGACGCGTTCCTCGAGTGGTTCGAGGGCGCCATGCCCCGCGTGCGGCCGGCCGCCGGGTTCACGATCGAGTTCGCCCACGGGCTCCGCGAGACGAACGAGTTCGTCTGGGCGGTGAGCGCGCCCGGCGACCGCGATGCGTTCCTCGCGCTCGAGCAGGCGTACATGGCCTCCGAGGCGCGGGCCGAGGCGTTCGCCGGCGTCCCGCAGCGCGTCGCCGAGTACAACGTGCGCTTCGTCGACGACGTCCCGGCCCTCTGACGCCTCGCCGCTCGGTGGCCCACGGCTGACGCGCTGCGCACGTGGCGGCTCGGCCCACGGCGCCGACGTGTCGCCGTGCTCGCCGCCGCGGCATCCGCTCGCCCGGTCACCCGCCGCGATGTACAGCGGATGCCGCGACGCACCGGGCTATCATCGAGGCATCCCCCTTGGACAAGACGTGGTCGGTGCTGCCATCCGCGCGTTCGACCGCGACGCGATGGGCCGACGACGCCGCGAGCTCGGACGGCCGAGAGGAAGACCGTGAGCCACGAGTTCGACGCCCGCCGTGAGGAATGGATCGCCCGAGAGGAGCTCGCCGAGCGGATGATCCCGCTCATCGGCGGCCTCTACCGGCAGCACGGGGTGGTGACCTCGATCCACGGCCGCCGGCTCATCAACCGCTCGGCCGTCGAGCTGCTGAAGGCGCACCGGTTCGCGCGGCAGGCCCGCGACGAGGAGCTCGACCTCGACGACACGATGCGCATGCTCGAGGCGCTCACCGAGGTCGCACCCGGTCCGGCCTCGATCGACGTGGCGCGGCTCGTGTCCCGGCACGCCGAGACTGGCGGCGAGCAGCCGCTCGTGGACTTCCTGCGTGCGGAACTCGCGCCGGTGCTCGTCGACGCGGGGGAGCCCGCGGCATCCGGCACCGATGTGGTGCTGTACGGCTTCGGTCGGATCGGGCGCCTGCTGGCACGCATCCTCATCGCTCACGCCGGCAACGGGCAGGGTCTGCGGCTGCGCGCGATCGTCGCGCGCAAGGGCGCCGAGAACGACCTCGTGAAGCGGGCGAGCCTGCTGCGCCGCGACTCGGTGCACGGGCCGTTCCAGGGCACGATCGAGGTCGACGAGCAGGCGAACACGATCCTCGCCAACGGCACCCTGATCCAGGTGATCTACTCCGACGACCCCGCCACGATCGACTACACCGCGTACGGCATCCACGACGCGATCGTCGTCGACAACACGGGCCGTTGGCGCGACGAGGCGGGGCTCTCGCGGCACCTCGAGTCCACCGGGGTGGCCCGGGTGCTGCTCACCGCGCCCGGCAAGGGCGCGATCAAGAACATCGTGCACGGCATCAACCACGACGCCATCGAGCCGGCCGACCGGATCCTGTCCGCGGCATCCTGCACCACGAACGCGATCACCCCGGTGCTCGCCGCGATCCAGGACGCGTACGGCGTCGTGCGCGGCCACGTCGAGACGGTGCACTCGTTCACGAACGACCAGAACCTGATCGACAACTTCCACAAGGGCGACCGCCGCGGCCGCTCCGCGGTGCTCAACATGGTCATCGCCGAGACCGGCGCCGCGAAGGCCGTCGCGAAGGCACTGCCCGCCCTCGAGGGCAAGCTCACCGGCTCCGCGATCCGCGTGCCCACGCCCGACGTGTCCCTCGCGATCCTCAACCTGCAGCTCGAACGCCCCACCGACAAGGCCGAGCTCAACCGGTACCTGCGGCAGACCTCGCTCACCTCCCCGCTGCGACAGCAGGTCGACTACATCGAGTCGCCCGAGGTGGTCTCCACCGACTTCGTCGGCAACAACCGCGCCGGCATCGTCGATGGGCTTGCCACCATCGCCGACGGCACCGACGTCGTGCTCTACGTCTGGTACGACAACGAGTACGGCTACTCCTGCCAGGTCGTGCGCGTCATCGAGGCGATGGCGGGGTCGCACCCGATCGTCCTGCCCGAGCGGGAGCCCGTGCGCGTCGAGCGCGCGCTCGCGCCGGCCGGCTCGTCGCCGGTCGAGTAGCGGCGCCTCGCCGGTCGAGTAGCGAGCGGAGCGAGCGTATCGAGACGCGTTGCGTGGTCTCGATACGGGCCCTGGCGGGCCCTACTCGACCGGCGGTGGATCTCGCCGGTCGAGTAGCGAGCGAAGCGAGCGTATCGAGACCTCGCATGTCGCGGAAACAGGACGCCACGCCGCATCCGCCACCGGAACAGGACGCGCAGACCTCTCCGCGCGGTGTTCTCCTGTCCCCGTGACGGCGCCGAGGCGGATCCCGCGGTCGTAGGCTTGAGGGATGACTCCCGAAGCCGTGATCATCGACGTCGTGCGCACCCCGGTGGGGCGCGGCAAGCCCGGAGGGCTGCTCAGCGGCATCCACCCCGTCGACCTGCTCGCAGGCGTGCTCGACGCGATCGTGGGCCGCAACGACCTCGATCCGGCGCTCGTCGACGACGTGATCGGCGGATGCGTCAGCCAGATCGGCGAGCAGAGCTACAACATCACCCGCAACGCCGTGCTGGCGGCGGGCTTCCCCGAGACCGTGCCCGGCACGACGATCGACCGGCAGTGCGGATCCAGCCAGCAGGCGGCGACGTTCGCAGCGCAGGCGGTGCTCGCCGGCCACGCCGACATCGTCATCGCGTGCGGCGTCGAGTCGATGAGCCGCGTGCCGCTCGGGTCGAGCGCGGCGGGTGCCGACCCCTACGGCTCGCGCGTCCGCGCGCGCTACCCCGAGGGTCTCGTCAACCAGGGCGTGTCGGCCGAGCTCATCGCCGCGAAGTGGGGCTTCTCGCGGGCCGAGCTCGACGAGTTCGCGGCACGCTCGCACCGCCTCGCGGCCGAGGCGGGGGAGTCGGGCGCCTTCGCGACGGAGCTCGTGCCCGTGCCGGGCATCGATGCGCTGCACGACGAGACCGTCCGTCCCGCGACCACGCCCGAGTCGCTCGCGGGGCTCAATCCGGCGTTCCGCACCGACGCGCTCGCCGAGCGCTTCCCCGAGCTCGACTGGCGCATCACGCCGGGCAACTCCTCGCCGCTCACCGACGGCGCCTCGGCCGCGCTCATCATGAGCGCCGAGCGCGCCGAGCAGCTCGGCCTCACGCCGCGCGCCCGGTTCCGTGCGTTCTCGGTCGTCGGCAGCGATCCGCTGTACATGCTCACCGGCGTCATCCCGGCGACCGCGAAGGTGCTCGAGCGCGCGGGCCTCACCCATGACGACATCGACGCCTACGAGGTGAACGAGGCGTTCGCGTCGGTGCCGCTCGCGTGGCTCGCCGACACGGGGGCGGATGCCGCGAAGCTCAACCCGCGCGGCGGCGCCATCGCCCTCGGGCACGCCCTCGGCTCGAGCGGCACGCGCCTGCTCACGACCCTCGTCAACCAGCTGGAGGCCATGGGCGGGCGCTACGGACTCCAGACGATGTGCGAGGGCGGCGGCATGGCCAACGCCACGATCATCGAGCGCCTCTGACCCGCGGGGCGCGAGCGCGGCGCCGAGCGGGTCGCAGGCGCCTCCTGCACCCACCGCGGGGCCCACGCCTCGCGCTCGCGGGGACGCGACACGCCATGCGGCGAGAAGGCCGGACGGCGAGTCGCGTCCCGTCGGCACCGGCACCGCGGCACCGAGCACCGCACCAGCACCCACCACACCCACGAAAGGCCCACACATGGAACTCAGCGGAGCCTCCGCGATCGTCACCGGCGCCGCGTCCGGGCTGGGGCGCGCCACCGCCCGCGCCCTCGTCGAGGGCGGCGCGTCCGTCGTGCTCGTCGACCTGCCCGGCCCCCGCGGCGAGGAGGCCGCGGCGATGCTCGGCGATCGCGCCCGATTCGTCGCGGCGGATGTCGCGAACGAGGCCGAGGTGCAGGCGGCGGTCGACGCGGCATCCGCCCTTGGACCACTGCGCGTCGCCGTGAACTGCGCGGGCATCGTGACCGCGAACCGCACCGTCGGACGCGACGGCCCCGCACCGCTCGACGCCTTCGAGCGCACGATCCGCGTGAACCTCATCGGCACCTTCAACGTGACCCGACTGGCCGCCGCCGCGATGGCCGCGACCGAGCCCGCGACCGGGCACGTGCCCGGCGGGCCCGCGACGCCCGAGCGCGGCGTCATCGTGAACACGGCCTCGGTCGCCGCGTTCGACGGGCAGATCGGGCAGGCCGCCTACTCGGCGTCGAAGGGCGCCGTGGCGGCGATGACGCTGCCGATCGCGCGCGACCTGTCGAAGCTCCTCATCCGCGTGGTCACGATCGCGCCGGGCATCTTCGAGACGCCCATGATGGCCGGCATGCCCGACGACGTGCGCGCGTCGCTCGAGGCGCAGGTGCCGCATCCGTCGCGCCTCGGCCACCCCACCGAGTACGCGGCGCTCGTGCGCTCGATCATCGCGAACCCGATGCTCAACGGCGAGACGATCCGCCTCGACGGCGCGATCCGCATGCAGCCGAAGTAGCCCGCGTCTCGGGGAGCCGCCGTACCGGCGCCGCGAGCGGGCGGACGCCGCGAACAGCGGATGCCGCGAAGGGCGCATGCCGCGAACAGCGGATGCCGCGGGCAGCACGCCCACGGCATCCGCTCGCCGTACCCCGCCCGCGCGTCAGGCCCCGGCAGCGGGGACCTCGTCGCGTTGCGCGCGCCACGCCTTGACGAACCCGTCGACGGAGTCCCAGATCGCGATGATCACGGCGGCGCCGATCACGAGGTTCGTGAGCACCGTGCGCACGCCGTCGGCGTCGGGCCCGACCCGGTCGAACAGCTCGGGGTTGAACAGCTGGCCGGTCGACGCGAGCCACACGACGGGGATCGCGAAGGCCGCGTTCAGCACGATGTTGACCGCGGCGAACCACCAGTTCCAGTGCCGGTTGCGGTAGAGCAGCGCGGTGAACACGATCTCGGCGACGAGCACCGCGATGAGGTAGGGCAGCCAGAACGCCCACAGCGCGGGGTCGAGGATCGGCGTGAACTCCCCGCCGGGGCGGTCGACCGTGAACTGCTGCCACACGAGCGCCCCGATCGCCACGACGAGGAACACGATCGACAGGATGAGGTCGACCCGGCTCACCTGCCGCGACTTCGGCAGCTCGGGAAGGCGGGCCGGCGTCCAGGTGGTGAGCGCCGTCGACCGCGCCGGAGTGCGCTCGATGATCGCGAACACGACCGTCACCCAGAACGCGAGGTTCACGGCGAGCGAGAAGCCGGTGGCGAGCCCGTTGACGACCGCATCGCCCACGGTGCCGCCGCCGATGAGCCCCGCGAAGATCACGACGCCGGTCGTGATGGGCACCGCGATGGCGAGCAGGAGCTTCACGAGCCGCAGCCAGTCGAGGTAGAGCCGCGGCCCGATGAGGTACAACGGGCGATCGACGTAGCGGGCGGCGAGCCGCTCGGGGTCGCCGAGCTCGGTGAGCGCCGCGACCTCGGCATCGGCGGGGGTGAGGCCGTCGCCGGCGGCGAGCCGGGCGTCGACGGCGTCGCCGATGCGCTCGCGCAGCTCGCGGTCGAGCTCGGCGCGCTGGCGGTCGTGCACCGTGCGCGTCGCCGCGTGCACGTAGCGGTCGGTGAGGGTGGTCATCGTTCGTCTCCCGTCGTGAGGCGCGTCAGCGCCTGGTCGATCCGGTGCCAGTCGGCGGTGAGCTCTGCGGCGAGTCGATCGCCGGCGGGGCTCGTGGAGTAGAACTTGCGGGGCCTCGCCTCGTCGGTGTTCCACTCGCTCGTGAGGAGTCCCTGCTTCTCGAGGCGCCGCAGCAGCGGGTACAGCGTGTTGGCGTCGACCGTGATGCCGATCCCGTTGAGCGACTCGAGCAGGGCGTACCCGTAGTCGGGGGTGCGCAGCCGCATGAGGCAGCCGAGCACCACGGTGCCGCGGCGCAGTTCCTGCAGGTGACTCGCGGTGGTCTCGTCCGTTCCCATGGGCCACACGATACTGTGTGGCGCACAGTGATGCAAGGGGCACGTTGCAGTGCTGGATTTCGCCGACGTCCCGGGATGACGAGCGCCGGGGCACCGCGGCCCCGGCGGGCATGCGAATGTCGCGGGCGGCGTGCTGCCCGCGACATCCGTCGTGCACGCCCTACTCGACCGCGTGCGCCTCGAGGAACTCGTACACCTCGGCGTCGTCGACGCCCGGGAACGTGCCCGACGGCAGCGGCGAGAGCACGTGCGCGTGCAGGCGGGCGCTCGGCCAGGCCTGTCCGGCCCAACGCCCCGCGAGCGTCGACGGCGGGCGACGGCAGCACGACTCGTCGGGGCAGTGCGACACCCCGCGGATCGTGGTCTCGCGCCCGCGGAACCACTTGGCCTGGTTGAACGGCACGCCGACGGTGATCGAGAACTCCGTGGCATCCGTGCGCCCGGTCTGCGTCGCGCACCAGAACGTGCCCGCAGGGGTGTCGGTGTACTGGTAGTTCTCGGTCGTGCGGTTGGTGTGCTCGAAGGCGGTGCGGGCGCTCCAGCGCTTGCACACCCACTGGCCCTCGATCGAACCCGTGACGTCGGTCGGCAGCGGGAGGCCGTCGTTCTCGTAGCCCTTGAGCAGGGCGCCGTCGCCGTTCACGCGCAGGAAGTGCACGGTCATGTCGAGTCGAGTCGTGGCGAGGTTCGTGAAGCGCAGCGCGGCCGCCTCGTGCGTCACGCCGAACGCGTCGCGGAAGTCCTCGATCGCGAGGCGCTTCTCCTTCTTCGCCTCCTGCAGGAACTTCACGGACGCGTCCTGCGGCATGAGGCACGCCGCGGCGAAGTAGTTGATCTCGAGCCGCTGCCAGAGGAACTCGTCGTAGCTCGCCGGGGGAGTGTGCCCGAGCAGGCGATGCGCCATCGCCTGGAGCGCCATCGAGCGCAGGCCGTGACCGCCGGGGATCGACGCGGGCGGCAGGTAGATGCGGCCGTTCGCGAGGTCGGTGATCGATCGCGTGGAACTCGGCAGGTCGTTGACGTAGATGAGCTGGAAGCCGAGGCGCTCGGCCATGACGCTCACCTCGCGGTGGGTGAGGGCGCCGGAACGGTGGCCGGAGGCGCGCACCTGGTCCTCGGCGAGCTGCTCGATGTCGGGGAGGTGGTTCGCCTGCTCGCGCATGCGCTCGCGCAGGTCGGTGTTCGCGCGCCTCGCCTCCTCGGGGGTGGCGATCGCCTCGCTCGCGCGACGCTGCAGCTCGCGGTGCAGCCCCACGATCGCCTCGAGAGACTCGTCGCTGATGCCGCGCGACGGCTTGACGGCGGGCAGGCCGAGGCTCGCATAGAGCGGACTCGACTGCGCGCGGCCGAGCTCGAGCTCGAGCGCGGCGCGCCGGCTCGGGGCCTCGCGGGAGAGCAGGTCGGTGAGGTCGACCCCGAGCGCCGCCGCGAGCGCGTCGAGCGTGGAGAGCTTCGGCTCGCGCTTGCCGTTCTCGATGAGCGAGAGCTGGCTGCCCGCGAGGCCGACGGCCTCGCCCAGCTGGTCGAGCGTGAGTCCGCGCTCGCCGCGGAAATGGCGGATGCGATGGCCGAGCGTGGCCAGGTCGGGGCTGCCGAGCTTCATGCCTTCACAATATCGAAAGATTCTGGATTCTTAACATCCGAAATGGGGCGAGGGATGCCGCGAATAGACGCATCCTTGAAGTACGCACCGAAACCGGGCTCCTCAGGCCACCACACGAAGGGACGATGATGACCATCTCCGACTTCTCCGTCAACGCCTCCTCCACGGCAGGCGCCGACGCGTACCGTCGCGGCACCACCGACCCCGCCCTGCGCGCCTGGGTGCACGAGATCGCGGCCCTCACGAAGCCCGACGAGATCGTCTGGTGCGACGGCTCGGCACACGAGGCGGACGTGCTCACCAAGCAGCTCGTCGCCGAGGGCAAGCTCATCAAGCTCAACCCCGAGTGGCGCCCGAACAGCTTCCTCGCCCGCACCGACCCGAGCGACGTCGCCCGCGTCGAGGACCGCACGTTCATCTGCTCGACCTACGAGGAGGACGCCGGCCCCACGAACAACTGGCGCGACCCGCACGAGATGCGCGAGGAGCTCACGCACGTCTTCGACGGCTCCATGAAGGGCCGCACGATGTACGTCGTGCCGTTCTCGATGGGCCCGCTCGGCGGCCCGATCAGCCAGCTCGGCGTCGAGATCACCGACTCGCCCTACGTCGTGCTCTCCATGGGCATCATGACCCGCATGGGCGAGCAGGTCTACCGCCTCATCGAGGCGGGCGAGCCCTGGGTGCACACCGTGCACTCCGTCGGGTACCCGCTCATCGACGGCATCGGGCACCGCCGCGCCGAGGTCGCGTGGCCCTGCAACGAGACCAAGTACATCGTGCAGTTCCCCGACTCCCGCGAGGTCTGGTCGTACGGCTCGGGCTACGGCGGCAACGCCCTGCTCGCGAAGAAGAGCTTCGCGCTGCGCATCGCGTCGGTGATGGCGCGCGACGAGGGCTGGCTCGCCGAGCACATGCTCCTCATCAAGATCACGTCGCCCGAGGGCAAGGCCTACCACGTCGCCGCCGCGTTCCCGTCGGCGTGCGGCAAGACCAACCTCGCGATGCTCCGCCCCACCATCCCCGGCTGGAAGGTCGAGACGATCGGCGACGACATCGCCTGGATGCGCCCCGGCGACGACGGCCGCCTCTACGCCATCAACCCCGAGGCGGGCTTCTTCGGCGTCGCTCCCGGCACGGGCGAGACGACGAACCCCACCGCGGTGCAGACCCTGTGGGGCAACACGATCTTCACGAACGTCGCGCTCCGCCCCGACGGCGATGTCTGGTGGGAGGGCCTCACCGACACCCCGCCCGCGCACCTCACCGACTGGCAGGGCCAGCCCTGGACGCCGGACTCCGGTCGACCCGCAGCGCACCCCAACTCGCGCTTCACGGTCGCCGCGGCCCAGTGCCCGCAGATCGCCGACGACTGGGACGCGCACGACGGCGTGCCGATCGACGCGATCCTCTTCGGCGGACGCCGCGCGACCAACGTGCCGCTCGTCGCCGAGGCCCGCTCGTGGAAGCACGGCGTGTTCATGGGCGCCACGATCTCGTCCGAGCAGACCGCGGCGGCCGAGGGCACCGTCGGCGAGCTGCGTCGCGACCCGTTCGCGATGCTCCCGTTCTGCGGCTACAACATGGCCGACTACTGGGGCCACTGGGTGAAGATGGGCCGCATCCTCGGCGACAAGGCGCCGAAGATCTTCCAGGTCAACTGGTTCCGCAAGGGCCACGACGGCACGTTCCTGTGGCCCGGGTTCGGCGAGAACTCGCGCGTGCTCGAGTGGATCGTCGGCCGCGTCGAGGGCACTGCCGACGTCAAGGAGACCCCGATCGGCCTCCTGCCGGCCGACGGCTCGCTCGACCTCGACGGCCTCGAGATCACCGACGAGCAGCTCGAGCACCTGTTCGACGTCGACACCGACTCGTGGCTCACCGAGTGCGACCTCACCGAGGAGTACTTCGGCCAGTTCGGCGACCGCGTGCCGGCGGCCCTCCGCGCCGAGCTCTCGAGCCTGCGCTACCACCTGCAGCACCAGCAGGACTGACCGTCCGGTCCGAGGGTCGCGCGTCCCAGGCGGGGGCGCGCGACCCTTCGGCGGATGCCGCGCACCCGGTGCGCGAGCTCGGTGACGGATGCCGCGGGCGCGGCGTGCTCGGGAAGGCGCGCCCCGCCCGCGGCATCCGTCACCCGTTCCCTGCCGCCTCGAGGCGATCGGGCGGGACGCCTCAGCCGCGTTCGGGACCCAGCGCCCACGTGGCGACCACGGCCCGCGTGCCCGCCCCCGCCGGCGGATGCATGTCGACCAGGGCCACCTGGGTGAAGCGCAGGCGTTCGCCCGGCATCACGTCGCCGTGGGGCTTCGTGGTGACGTGGGGGCGGAAGTCGAGGCGGGCCCGCGCGACGTCGACGTCGGCGTCGCGCAGCGCCGCGAGCACCCGGTGCCGCATGGCCTCGAGGGCGCCGTCGTCGTGCACGAGCGTCACGGGCACGTCGCGACGGCGCCCGAACCCATCGCGGTCGCCCGCGGTCGTGCTGACGAGCGGCGGCCGGCCCAGTGCGGCGCCGACGATCGCCGCGACCTCGTCGCCGCCGAGCGGCGTCGCGAACGGCTCGACGAGCGTCACGTGGAGGGGCCAGTCGGCGACCGGGAACGCGTCGCCGGTGGCCAGTTCGCCCACGGGGAGCACCACGACGAACCGCGACATGCGTCGAGCGTACAAGCCGTGCCCGGCCGGGGGACCGGGACGCGGATGGCGGCGACCGGCTCGTCGTCCGCCTCGCAGCGGCCCTCCGGGTCTACCGTGAGGCTCGGGAGGGCACCTCGGGAGGGCGCATGGAGCAGTTCGGGCAGGCCATCACCGCGGCCGGCGAGATCATCGACGTCCTCGGCGTGCTCGCGATCGTCGTCGGCGTGCTGTACGCGCTCGCCGATGCGGCGATCCGCAGGATCCGGCGCGTGGGGCCGATCTACTCCCGCTTCCGCCGGGAGCTCGGCCGCGCCATCCTCATCGGCCTGGAGCTCCTCGTCGCCGCCGACATCATCCGCACGGTCGCGGTGACGCCCACGCTCGAGTCCGTCGCCGTGCTCGGCCTCATCGTGCTCATCCGCACCTTCCTCAGCTGGTCGCTCGAGGTCGAGATCTCGGGCCGCTGGCCGTGGCAGAAGTGGCGCACGGCGCGCCCCGGCGACGAGGCCGACCTGCCCGAGCCGACGGATGCCGCGCCGGCGGCGGCGCCGGCCGCGCCCTCGTCGGCTCGCTGACCGGAGCCCGGCGGAGCGGCGGCGGTCAGCCGTCGACCGTCGTGCGGTCGAAGAAGCGCAGCACCGCGGCGGGCACGTAGCGCACCTCGACCGTGCCGCTCGCCCCGGGGTCGGCGCTGCCGATCCACGTGCTCGAGCCCTCGTGCACGCGCACCCAGCCGTCCTGGAAGAGCACGTCGGTGCCGATCACGAAGGCCAGCGCGGGGGTGTCGCCCTGGCGCACTGCGATCGAGCCCTCGAACGCCTGCGTCGCGTCGGCGACCGCGTCCTCGCGAGCCTGCACCCCCACGAGCGGGCGGGCGATGGGGGTGGCGAAGCCGCGCGCCTCGAAGGGGTTCGCCTTCGCGGCATCCGCGACGATGCCGAAGTTGACGCTCGTCGAGATGAGGCTGAGCGCGGCTCGGCCGTCGAGCACGAGACGGCTCGAGACGCGGAAGCGGTAGAACAGGCGGCCGGCCTCGGGTGCGGCGGGCAGCACCGCGCTGGTCGCCCAGTTGCGCGACCAGCCGAGCGCGCCGCCGAGCCGACCGGGCGGGTCGTAGAGGCTCGCGGTGACGCGCACGGCGCCGTCGTCGCGGGTGGCTGCGGCACGCAGCGCGCTCGGGCCGCGCTCGGACTCGGGGATCACGTCGCGCACCGGCGTGAACGCGGACAGGGCCACCGGGTCCCAATGGCGCAGCCAGGTCTGCATGCCAGCCTGCATGTCGTCGAATCCGGCGCCGAGCCGATCGACGTCGCGGGTGTCGGGCGTGGCGGGCGCTGCGCCCGCGCCGAGCTCTTCGAGCAGCCGGACGGGCAGGCGCACGTCGTCGGTGCGGCCGCGCGCGGCGGTCGCCGATCGCGCGGGAAGTGTTGCGATGGTCATGGCAGGTCCTTCGTTCGGGGGTGCGTGCGGCACGGGGCATCCGTGCGACGCAGGCGATGACCCCACGCTACGGATGCCGCGGCCCCGCCCCATCGGAGCGAGCCCCGGCCTGCTCCCGGGGACAGCCCTGAACCGCGACCCGGGGCTGACCCCCGGAGCCGACCCCGGACGGGCCTGCTCAGGCGAGCAGCTGGTGCTCCGCGAGCTCCCGGTAGAGCGGCACGGAGGCGACGAGCTGCGCGTGCGTGCCCTCGCCGATGACCTGCCCCTGGTCGAGCACGATGATGCGGTCGGAGTCGATGACCGTCGACAGCCGGTGCGCGATCACGATGAGGGTGCGGCCGGCCGAGACGGCGTCGATCGCTTCGCGCATCATCCGCTCGTTGACGCCGTCGAGCGACGAGGTCGACTCGTCGAGGAGCAGGATGGGCGGAGCCGCGAGCAGCGCGCGGGCGATCGCGAGCCGCTGGCGCTCGCCGCCCGAGAGCATGATGCCGTCTTCGCCGACCGGCGCCGAGAGGCCGGCGGGGTCGCGCTCGAGCACGGCGCCGAGGTTCACGGCGCGCAGCACGTGCTCGCACTCCGCATCGGTCGCGTCGGGGCTGCCGAGCTTGAGGTTGTCGCGCAGGCTGCCGGCGAGCACGGGGGCGTCCTGTTCGACGTAGCCGATCTGCGCGCGCAGCTCGGTGCGGTCGAGGGCGCGCAGGTCGAGGCCGCCGAGTCGCACCGCGCCGACGCTCGGGTCGTAGAACCGCTCGATGAGCGAGAGGATCGTGGACTTGCCCGCGCCCGACGGGCCGACGAGCGCGATGCGCTGCCCGCGCGGCACGCGGAACGAGACGCCGCGCAGCACCGGCTGGCGCTCGATGACGTCGGGTTCGGGCAGGTGCTCGTCGGGGGAGTCGTTGCCGGGATCGGCCGGATCCGAGGGGCGCGTGAGCGCGTAGGCGAAGTGCACGTCGTCGAACTCGATGGCGGGCGCATCGGGGAGCAGGCCCTCGTTCGCCGGGCCCACCATGACGGCGAGCGGGGCGAGCTCGCGGTCGTGCGCGTCCTCGTCGGGCAGGTCGAGGATCTCCTGGATGCGACCGAGCGCACCGAGCGCCGCGTTCACCGACGTGACCGCGCCGAATGCCTGGCCGAGCGGCAGGATCATCATGAACAGGAAGAGGATGAAGGCGACGAGGTTCGCGACTGTGATGGCCCCGGATGCCACACGGAAGCCGCCGACGCCGAGCACGACGAGGAACGACACCTGCATCGCGATGCCCGCGATCGGCACGATGAGCGCCGAGATGTGGGCGACCTTGACGCCCATCTGCCAGGCGCCCTCCGCCTCGACCTCGACGTCGCGGATCTCGCGCTCGGTGGCGCCGGCGGCGCGGATCGTGCGCACCGAGCCGATCGCGCGTTCCACCGATGCCGCGACGTCGCCGACCTTGGCCTGCGCGGCCTGCGACGCGTCGCGCACGCGCCTCGAGAGCAGGGTGACGGTCGTGATGGCGACCGCGATGACGAGCACCGTGAGCCCGAGCAGCACGGGGTCGAGGATGAGCATCGCGACGAGTGCCCCGACGAACGTGACGGCGCCGCCGACCGCCTCGACGAGGCCCTGCGTGAGCACGGCGCGGAGCATCGTGGTGTCGCTGCCCACGCGCGAGACGAGGTCGCCCGTGCGGCGCGTGTCGAACTCGGCGATGGGCAGGCGCAGGAGCTTGCCCACGAGCTGCTTGCGGCTCGAGAGCACCACGCCCTCGCCCGTGCGCTGCAGGAGGTAGTGCTGGTAGCCGGTGATGGCGGCGCTCACGAGCACGAGTGCGACGAGGGCCCACACGAGGCCGCCGAGCGGATCGCCCGCCTCGACGACGTTGATGACCTGGCCCACGAGCAGCGGCTGCAGCAGGCTCGCGACGGCGCCGACGATCGAGAGCGCCGCCACCACGATGAGCACGGGCCGGTGCTCGAACAGGAACGGGAGCAGCTGCGAGAACGTCGCCCGCGGCCCGGGCGGCGTCTCACGTCGGGAGAAGGGGCTGCGCCGGGGCGCCACGAAGGTCGGGCGGGCGGAGCGTCGGGCGCGCTCGGCGGCGCGTGCCGCGGATCGCGTCTCGGGTCGGGTCTCGGTGTCGCTCATGTCGTCTTCCTGTCGCGCGGCGCGGGCTCGTGGCATCCGCTCGATGCGGCCACGCACCGCCTTGCAGCATACGTCGGCGGACTGGGTGTTCAGGTGCGCCCGTACTTCTTGTGCACGGCCTGCTTGCTCACCTCGAGGGCCAGGGCGATGAGCTGCCAGCTCGAACCCGCGGCGCGGGCGCGGCGCACGGCCACCGCCTCGGCCCGGTCGAGCTCGAGGTTGAGCTGCACGCGGGCGTGGTGCAGCTCGCGCAGCGCGCGGTACGGGTCGTCGCCGTCGGCTGCGGCGATCGCGGTGCGGAGGGTGCCGTCGTCCATGGCGTCAACCGTAGTTGACGCCTCCCAGTGTGTCAACCGAGGTTGACGGCTCGCCCGGTCAGGCCGGGCGGGTCGTGCTCGCGCCGGGGTTCGTCAGCACGGATGCCGCGGCCGCATGCCCGGCGCGGCAGGCCCCCGCGGCATCCGCCCCCTGCAGCGTCGCCGCGAGGAACCCGGCCGCGAACGCGTCGCCGGCCCCCGTGAGGTCGCGGACGCCCGCGACGGGCGCCACCTCGACGCGGCGCGCGAGCTCGCCGCCCTCGAACACCTCGGTGGGCGCCGGCCCGTGCTTCACCACGACGGCACGGGCGACGGATGCCGCGACCGCGCCGCCGCCCGCGATGCCGAGCAGCGCGGCCTCCGTCTCGTTCGCGAAGAGCACGTCGGGCCGCAACTCCGCGATCCAGCCGAGCACGCGCTCGACGCCGAGCCCCTCGAGGAGGCCCGTCGACGACGCGTCGATCGACACCCCGGCGCCGCGCTGGCGGGCGGCCGCGACGAGGCGCCGCAGCTCGGAGCGCATCGGCTCGTGCTCGAAGCCGTAGCTCGGCAGGTGGAGCCAGGCGACGCCGTCGAGCCAGGCCGGGTCGACGTGCTCGAGGAGGGACGCGGCCGCACGGTCGGGGAACATCGTGCGCTCGCCCTGCGGGTCGACGAGCAGCACGACCGCGCCGGTGCGGCCGCGCCGCTGCAGGCGCACGTCGACCCCGGTGGCGGCGAGGGCCGCCGCGAGC
>NZ_RHHB01000034.1 GCF_003710805.1 Agromyces tardus
CGACACGCCTACCCCTCGGCGCCGCCCGCGCCGCCGCCGCCCGCGCCGCCGTCGCGCGGCGGCGCCTCGCGCAGGCGCAGCGGCGGGATGACGACGGCGAGCGGATGCCGCATCCACCGCCTGCCGGTCGCGCGGAACTCGGCGTGCGTCGCATACCGGTAGAGGTACGAGCGGGCGCGCACCCAGCGGGGCGGCTCGCCGCCGAAGGGGTCGATGCGCAGCAGGCGGAGCGTCGCGGCATCCGCT
The DNA here is from genome assembly GCF_003710805.1 of Agromyces tardus. GTDB lineage: Bacteria > Actinomycetota > Actinomycetes > Actinomycetales > Microbacteriaceae > Agromyces > Agromyces tardus. The sequence goes on from NZ_RHHB01000034.1 coordinate 247, forward strand.
CGCAGCAGGTGCTCGAGGAACCGGTAGAACCACGGCTCGCCGATGCGGCCGAGCGGCAGGAACCACATGAGCCAGTCGAGCCGCAGGTGGTACGGGGCGAACTGGCGGGAGACGCGGCGCACGTCGCCGGGCTTGCCCTTGAACTCGTACTCCCGCCAGCCGGCGTTCGCCGCCGCCTCGGCGTCGTCGGGATCCTGCGGATCGAACGCCGCGTCGTCGTCGCCCGGATCCTCGGCGAGCGAGCCCTCGACCACGATCTCGACGCGCTGGCGGGTCACGCTGCCGAACGCGCCGTAGGCGTTCACGAGCTGCCAGCGGTCGAAGCTCGTGTTCATGAGCTGGCGCTTCGAGAAGAGGTTCATGAGCGGGCGACGGCTGAGCCAGAGGATGAGCGCCGTCACCACGAGCACGATCGCGATCCACCACCAGGGGTTCGCGACATCCGGCCCCACCGCACCCGCCGACGCGCCGAGGGCATCGGCGGGCAGGAACGGCAGCAGCTGCAGCACGACCGAGTCGCCCACCGCGCTGAAGGCGAGCACGATCGTGATCCAGTTGAGCCACGCGAAGTTGCCCGTGACCACGAGCCACAGCTGCGTGCCGATGACGACCGCCGCGGCGATCGTGCGCACCGGCTGCGGGGCGAACAGGAGGAACGGCACGACGAGCTGCGCGACATGGTTGCCGACCACCTCCAGGCGGTGGAACCACTTGGGCAGCAGGTGCGCCTGGCGGCTGAACGGGCCCGGCATCGGCTGCGTCTCGTGGTGGTAGTAGAGCGCCGTGAGGTCGCGCCAGGCGGCGTCGCCGCGCAGCTTGATCATGCCCGCGCCGAACTCGAGCCGGAACACGAGCCACCAGGTGAGCACGATGATCGGGAGCGGCGGGGGCGCGGCATCCGACCCGAGGAACGCCATGAGGAAGCCCGCCTCGCACAGCAGCATCTCCCAGCCGAAGCCGTAGAAGGTCTGGCCGACGCTCACGATCGAGAGGTACAGCCCCCACATCGTGAGGAACACCAGCATCGGCACCCACTGCGGGCCCAGCTGGGGCAGGCCGAGCACGACGGATGCCGCGACCACCATGCCCGCGACGCACACGGCGACGAGGCGTCGGTCCGTGTAGCCCCATCGGAAGAGGGTCGGGCCGAGGTAGCCGCGGCTGCGGGTGCGGCGCAGGAGCGGCACGCGATCGGATGTCGCGCGCTCCGCCGTGGCGGCCTCGGCGCGGTGCACGGCGTCGAGCAGCTCGGGAACGGGCAGCAGGCCGCGTTCGCCGAGCAGCGCCCGGAACTGGTTCAGCGACGACAGGAACGCGAGGAGGAACAGGGCGGCGATGCCGCGCTGCAGCACCTGGCGCGCGAGATCGGAGTCTCCCGCGTCGAACCACGAGAACCAGTCGGCCCAGTCCACGGTGTCACGCTAGCCGCGCGCCACTCGTCGGCACGGGCCGGAGGACCCGCGGAGGCAGCGCGGCCGACGGCCGGTCAGGCGGGGGCGTTGCGCGGGTCGACCGTCTCGACGGTCTCCTGCTCGACCGGGTTGTCGGCCTCGAGGTCGTTCGCGTCGGGCGCGGCGTCGGTGTCGGTGTCGGACCTGCCGGGGTCGCGGTCGGGATCGACGTCCCGATTGACGTCGACCGCACGATCGGCCGCGTTGCCGGCGTCGGGATCGCCGACCCCGCCTGCCGCCGCTTCGCGCGCCTGCTCAGCGTCGTGCTCGGTGTCGACGGTGTCGGATCCGGGCCCGACGCCCGGGCGCAGACCGGCGCCGACGGTGTTCATGATGCCCGTGAGCCCCTCCGCCTCCGGCGAGAGATCGCCCGACGGCTCGAGCCGGTCCTTGTCCTCCCACGGGTTTAGCGGGTCGCTCATGATGCCTCCTCGCACTCGGGTTCGGTGGATTCCTCCACGTTCCTCGGGTGCTCGCCACGCGTCAACGGGTTGACAGGTCGGCGGCGCCGCAACGGCGAAGCGCCCGCGGCCGGGCGGCAGCGGGCGCTTCGAGCGCGTTCGGGCAGGCGTGATACTCAGGCGACGAGTGCGAGCCCCGCGTTCCAGCCGATCTGCTCCTGCACCGCGAGGGTGAGCTGGAGGAAGCCGATGGCCTCGAGCTCACGGGCGCGCGAGAGCTTGCCCGCGTCGACGGCCTTGACGCCGCCAGCGCGAACGACATCGGCGAGCGCCTGCTTGGCGAGGTCGTCGTCGCCCGCGATGAGGACCGTGGTGGGCTGTTCGCCGACCGTCTTCGACGCGAGGGTGGCTGCGAAGTTGGTGTTGAAGGCCTTCAGCACCCGCGACTCGGGCAGGGCCGCGGCGATCACGGCGGCGGCGGAGCCGTCGGCGGGCACGACGAGCGAGTCGAAGGTCTCGAAGTCGAGCGGGTTCGTGATGTCGACCACGACCTTGCCGGCGAGCTGCGCGCCGCGAGCGGCTACGATCTCGGCGACCGAGGGGTACGGCACGGCGAGGATCACGATGTCGCCCGTGATGGCGTCGGTGTCGCGGCCCACGTACTCGACGGTGTTGCCGCCGGCTGCGACGATGCCTCCGATCGCAGTGCCCATGTTGCCGTTTCCGATGATGCTGACCGTCGTCATGATGTCCTCTCCACGCCCTTCGACGCGATTACTTGTTCCGACAACCAAAACCATAGCCGTAATCAGTTGTCGTGTCAACTAATGTGCGACAATGGAGGACATGAGCGAAGAGACGCACTGGCTGAGCACCGAGGAATCCGCCGCATGGGTGCGGCTCGTCGCGCTCACCGAACTGCTCCCGGGCGCGCTCGACGCGCAACTGCTGCGTGACGCGCAGCTCACGCACTTCGAGTACGCGGCGCTCATGGCGCTCGCCGAGTCGCCCGACCGCACGATGCGCATGACCGCGCTCGCGGCCCGCACGAACGCGACCCTCCCCCGCCTCTCGCACGTCGCGCGCCGGCTCGAGGAGCGCGGCCTCATCCATCGCTTCCCGTGCCCCACCGACCGGCGGGCCACGAACGCCACGATCACCGAGGCGGGCATGCAGCTCATCGCGGATGCCGCGCCGGGCCACGTCGAGACCGTGCGCGCAAACGTGCTCGACGCCCTCTCCCCCGAGCAGCTCGGGCAGCTCTACGAGATCGCGGGCGCCGTGCTCACCCGCCTCGACCCGGAGCAGCGCCTGACCGCGACCTCCTGCCAGTTCAGCGAGGGCCCCGCGGTCGCCCGCGCGGGCTGATGCGCCGCCGCGGCTGACGCCCCCGTCGCGCTCGTCGGTCGCTCAGAGCAGCCAGGGGTCGATCGCGAATCCCGCCGACGTCGGCGGGTCGGCGATCACGGGCGGCGGCGTCGTGCGGCGACGCACGACGTGCACCGCGCCCCCGAGGAAGCGGCCCGCGAATCCCGGCATCCCGGCGCCGAGCCGCACGAGGTCGCGCGAGCGCGGTCCGGTCGGCAGGTCGCGCGGCAATGCCGCGGCGGCCACGAGCCAGGTGGGCAGCCCGAGCAGGCGCAGCACCTGCGCGAGCCGTTCCGACTCGTAGACGCTGTCGGAGTCGAGCTCCTCCCCCAGCACCTCGGCGAGCTCCTCGGCGGCATCCGGCCGGCCGCAGGCCGCCGCGAACGCCTCGGCGTACTCCTCGCCGAGCGGATCCGTCAGAACCGTCTCGTCGGCGCCGGGCTCCCGCGACGGATCGCTCGAGTACCGCCCGAGCTCGTCGCCGGCGCTCCACGCCGCGAGGACGAGCTGCCGGTCGAGCAGCACGCGCACGGCGAGCACGGTCGTGGCCAGCTCCGCGGCCAGCAGCGCGCCCACCTCGACGATCCCGCGCCGCCCGGCCGCCGCCGTGCCGCCGCCGAGCCGGGCGACGGCGACGATCCAGCCCTGGTCGGCCGGGGCGACCCAGCCGCTGAAGCGGATGCCGCGCAGCGCCGCGACCACGTCGGACACCGCGTGGTCGGCCCGCACGAGCACGGCCCCGTACGTGTGGCCGATCGGCCCGCCCACGTCGGAGTTCGCTCCGGAGAGCGGCACCGTCATGTCCGCGCCACCGGCGGCAGCTCGTCGACCGACGTGAACGCGGCCGCGCCCCGCCCGCGGGCGATCTCGACCATCTCGTCGGCCCCGGCGGAGGGCCCCCCGACCCGCAGCACCGCATCGCACCGCGCCACGAGGAGACGAGCGTACGGGTGGAAGACCGAGTCGAAGGCGGCATCGCCCGGTGCCGTCGAGCCGGCGAGCTCCGCGAGCGGCAGGGCGAGCGCCTCGCCGGTGAGCGGGATGTGGCCGCGCCGGAACACCTCGAGGGCCGCGCGGTTCATCGCGTCGACGTTGGCGGCGAGCTTCGCCGGGTCGTCGCCGGTGCCCGATCGGTAGGGGCCGGCGATGAGCACGAGGAGCGGAGCGGTGGGGGTCATGGCTCCATCCTCCCGCCCGCCGCCCCCGCTGTCGCGTCAGTCGGCGACGAGTTCGAAGACGAGCGCGTTCTCCGGCGCGAGCAGCGGCATCGGCAGGCCGACCTCGGCGAGCATGCGTCCCGTGAGCCGCACCTCGCCCGCGTCGAACCACGCCGGGTTCGCGTCCTGCACCGTGCGGGCACGCCCGAGGTCGAGCACGCGCACCGTGTAGTCGGCGTCGGGGTCGAGTCCCGGCATCCGCACCGCCGGGGGCAGCGCCGTCGTGGCGCTCGCGAGCATCGCGACCGAGAACACGGCATGACGGCGGTCGGATGCCACGACGCCGTGCACGAGCTGCGCCGGGTCCGCGGCATCCGCTCGCACCACGCGGCCACCGTGCAGCAGCGGACGCAGACGCCGGTACTGCGTGGTCCACGCCGCCACGGCGGCGAGCTCGGCCTCCGACGCCGTCGCGAGGTTCCATTCGATGCCGGCGCTGCCGAAGAGCGCCGTCGCGAGGCGGAACGAGAGCTCGGCGGTACGGCCCGTCGTGTGCGCGCGGGCCGCGCCGAGGTGCGAGCCCAGGTACTCGGGCGGCACGACGAGGCTCGTGTACCGGTGGATCGACTGGCGCTCGAGCGGGTCGTTCGTGTCGCTCGCCCAGACGCGGTCCGTGCGCTCGAGGACGCCGAGGTCGATGCGGGCGCCGCCCGACGCGCACGACTCGATCTCGACGCCGGGGTGCGCTGCGCGGAGGCGGTCGATGAGCGCGTACACGGCGTGGGTCTGCGCGTGCGCGGAGCCGCCGAGCAGGTCGCGGTTGTGGTCCCACTTGAGGTAGGCGATGTCGTTGCCGGCGAGCAGCGCGTCGAGGCGCTCGAAGAGGTGCTCGGCGGCTCCCGGCGCGGTGAGGTCGAGCACGCGCTGGAACCGCCACTCGGGATCGCCCGATCGCCCGAGCACCCAGTCGGGGTGCGCACGGGCGAGCTCGGAATCGGCGCTCACCATCTCGGGCTCGACCCAGAGGCCGAACTCCATGCCCGCGCCGCGCACGCGCTCGATGAGCGGACCGAGGCCGCCGGGCCAGATCGCCGGGTCGACCGTCCAGTCGCCGAGCGCCCGCCGGTCGTCGCGACGGCCGAGGAACCAGCCGTCGTCGAGGACGAACCGCTCCACGCCCACTCGGGCGGCCGCGTCGATGAGCGGCTCGAGCTTCGCGAGCGACTGGTCGAAGTAGACGGCCTCCCACGTGTTGAGCACCACGGGGCGCCGCCGGCCCGCGATCGTCGACCACGAGCGGATCCACGGGTGCAGCCGGTCGGAGAGCCCGTCGAGGCCCTCGGCCGAGTAGACGGCGACCGTCCACGGGGTCTCGAGCGACTCGCCCGCGGCGAGCGCGACCTCGCCGGGCGCGAGCAGCTCGCCGCCGCCCAGGGTCGCCGGCCCGAGCGCCGAACGCTCCGCCCACAGCTCGGTGTCGCCCGACCACGCGACGTGCGCGGCCCACACCTCGCCCGTGCGGAACCCGAAGCCCGGGGTTCCCGCCGCGAGCAGGTACGCATCGTCGTGCCCGCCACGGCCGTGCCGGCCCTCGCGGGCGTGCACGCCGTGCTCGAGCGCGCGACGGATCGGCCGGCGCTCGTGCGCCCACAGCCCGCTGAAGTCGAGCAGCTCGCTCGCTCGCGCGGGCACGGGCAGCACGACCGCGGCACGGCCCACGCCGAGGGGCGAGCGTCCACGGTTCTCGATGCGGTGCCGCAGGCGCAGCACCCCCTCGGGGGTGAGCTCGAGGCGGGTCGCGACGGCGACGGATGCGTCGAGGTCGACGAGCTCGAACGAGACCGTGCCGCCCGCGGGATCCGCCGCACCGACGGCATCCGCAGGACCCGCAGGAGCCGACACCGTCACCGACTCCGGCACGAGCTCGAGCCGCGGCGCCCGCAACGCTCGGGCCGCGGACGCACCGTCGGCGCCGCCCGCGTCGCGGAACAGCTCCACGCCCGGCCGGCCCGACCAGCCCTCGCCGCGGGTGGGCACGAGGCTCAGCCGCAGGGGCACGTCGATCGACGACGGCGGCACCGCCGGCACGGATGCCGCGGCGAGGGCGCTCAGGGCGGCCGCATCCGTCGCACCGAGGTCGGGACCCCAGTGCAGCACGGCGGGCACGCCCGTGCCGCGGGTGTCGACGATGACGCCGACGCCCGCGGCACGGAGGTGGTGGATCACGGGGTGAGGCTACTCCGCGACCGGGATGGACTGGGCCTCGAGGGTCGAGATGGTCGACTCCTGGCCCTTGGTGAGCGCGTCGAGCAGCGTGCCGTCACCGCTCGCGGCGGCCTTGAAGCCGTCGGAGACGTCGGCGTACGTCTGCGTCATCGTCGGGCCCCACGTGAAGTCGGGGCTGACCTGGGTGGCCGCCTCGGCGAACACGTCGTAGATCTTCTGGCCGCCGTAGAAGTCGACGCCCTCCTTGAGCACGGGCAGCTCGAGGCCGGCCGTGGTGGCGGGGTAGATCTGCGCCGTCTTGTTGAGCGACGTGAGCGCCTCCTCGGAGGTGTTCAGCCACAGCGCGAACTTCGCGGCCTCGTACAGGTGGTCGGTGCCCTTGAAGACCGCGACCGACGAACCGCCCCAGTTGCCCGCGGACTCGCCGCCGGCCTCCCACTGCGGTGCGAGCGCCACCGACCAGTTGCCCGCCGTGTCCGGCGCGCCGCTGAGGATCGAGTTGGCGCCCCAGACGGCGGAGTTCCAGGTCCAGACCTCGCCCGAGTTGTAGGCGTTGTTCCACTCATCGGTCCAGGCCGGGTACGTCGAGACCAGGTCGTTCGCGATGAGGTCCTGCCAGTAGTCGGCCACCTTGGTCGACTCGGGGCTCGTCAGGTCGACGGTCCACGCGTCGCCGTCGTTCTCGAACCACTGGCCGCCCGCCTGCCAGACGAATCCGGCGAACTGGTTGATGTCGGTCTGCGAGAAGTTGGTGATGTACCCGCCGAGTGCGCGGATCTTCACCGCGGCGTCCTTGTACTCGTCCCACGTGGTGGGCACGGGGATGCCGTTCTTCTCGAACAGGTCGCTGCGGTAGAACAGGCCCATGGGGCCCTGGTCCTGCGGCACGCCGTAGAGCTCGTCGGCGGTGCCGAGGCTCGCCTGGCTCCAGGTCCACGGGAGGAACTGGTCCTTCGCGGCCACGATGTCCTCGCACACGGCGAGGTTCTCGAGGCCGTCCTGCACGCGGAAGTTCGGCAGCGCGTCGTACTCGATCTGGCCGAGGTCGGGCGCGTTGCCGGCCTCGAGCTGGTTGAAGAAGTTCTGGTAGGTGCCGGCGTTGCCCGACGGCCCGGTCTGCACTTCGACCTGGATGTCGGGGTTCGCCTCGTTCCAGATCGCGACGGCGTCCTCGATGCCGGGGATCCAGGAGGTGAAGGTCAGCTTGACGTCGCCGCCCGCGGGCTCGCAGGAGGCGGCGGCGTCGCTGCCCGAGCCTGCGGTTCCGGCGGAGCATCCGGCCATCGCGATCGCGACGGTGGTGAGCAGGGCTGCGGCGACCGCTCGTTTCGTGTGACGCATGGTGTTCCTTTTCTCGGTGGGGTGGTGCTGGGTGGGGTGGTGCTGGGTGGTGACCGTCCGAGTGCTGCCGGACGGGATCCTCACTTCAGCGCGCCGGTGCCGAGGCCCGTGCGCCAGTACCGCTGAAGCAGGAGGAAGGTGACGATCAGGGGGATGATCGACAGGAGCGCGCCGACGAGCACGAAGCTGCGGAGCTCGGGGAACTGGTTGATGGACGAGTTCCACGCGTAGAGGCCGAAGGTGACCGGGAACAGCTCCTCGCTGCGCAGCATGATGAGCGGCAGGAAGAAGTTGTTCCAGATCGCCACGAACTGGAACAGGAAGACCGTGACGAGCGCGGGGAACATGAGGCGGATCGACACCGTGAAGAAGGTGCGCACCTCCCCCGCGCCGTCGAGGCGGCTCGCCTCGAGCAGTTCGTCGGGCACGGATGCCTCGGCGAACACCCGCGTGAGGTACACGCCGAAGGGGCTCACGACGCTCGGCAGGAACACCGACCAGAAGGTGTCGGTGAGCTGCACCCGGCTGAAGAGCAGGAACAGCGGCAGCGCGAGCGCGGTTGCGGGCACGAGCACGCCGCCGAGCACGACGTTGAAGATCGCCTCCCGGCCGGGGAACCGGTACTTCGCGAGGGCGTACCCGCACATGGCGGCGAGCAGCGTGGCCACGAGGGCGCCGAAGCCCGCGTAGAGCACGCTGTTGAGCAGCCATCGCAGGTAGACGCCGTCGCGGTAGGCGAAGAGCGCGGCGACGTTGTCGAAGAAGGCGAAGTCCGCGAACCACAGCGGGTTCGTGCCGAGGAAGTCGGCCCGGTCCTTCGTCGATGCCACCACGAGCCACCAGATGGGCACGAGGAAGTAGAGGGTGAAGACGCCCATGACGAGCATCGCGCCGGCGCGCGGGATGAAGCGCTCCTTCGGGCGCCGCCCGGCGGGGGCGGCGCCGCGGCGGCTGCGGCCTGCCGGGACGTCCGAGCCGATGCTGCCGTGGGCGGCTTCCGTGTCGATGACGGCGCTCATGCTTCGGCCTTCTTCCGGGTGATGCGCAGGAACGTGAACGAGAGCACGAACGTGGCGAGCGCGAGCACGACCGAGAAGGCCGCGGCGAGGTTCACGTTCGGAATGGACGACGTCGCGTAGATCGTCATGTTCGGCGTGTAGGTGCTCGTCACCGCCGAGCTGAACGACCGGAACACCTGCGGCTCGGCGAGCAGCTGCAGCGTGCCGATGATCGAGAAGATCGCGGTGAGGATGAGCGCTGGGCGCACGAGCGGGATCTTGATCGACCACGCGATGCGGCCCTGGCCCGCGCCGTCGAGCACGGCCGCCTCGTAGATCTCGGCGGGGATCGCGAGCAGCGACGAGTAGATGATGAGCATGTTGTAGCCCACGAACACCCACGTCACGACGTTCGCGATCGACCAGAGCACGAGGTCGGCCGAGAGGAAGTCCACCTGCTTCGTGAGCTCCTGGAACGGCGACAGGTTCGGCGAGAACAGGAAGCCCCACATGATCGCGGCGATCACGCCCGGCACCGCGTACGGCACGAAGAAGGCGAGCCGGAAGAACTTCTTGCCGCGCAGGAGGGGCGAGTCGAGCAGCAGCGCGAAGAGCAGCGCGAGGCCCAGCATGATCGGCACCTGCACGACGCCGAACACGAGCATGCGGCCGACCGACGTCCAGAACGCCTCGTTCTGGAACACGAGCGCGTACTGCGTGAGCCCGCCGAAGACCTCGGTCGCGGCGCCGTACGTGCCCTCGCGCTCGACGACGAGCAGCGACTGGTAGATCGCGTAGCCGATGGGCACGAGGTAGAACAGCAGGAACAGCAGGCCGAACGGCGCCACGAAGGCGACGATCGCTCCGGGGTGCTGGATGCGGCGCCGGCGATGCGGCGCCGGCGGGGCGCCCGTGCCGCGCGCGGCGTCGCGCGCGGCGGCAGGGGTGGTGACGGGGGCGGTCATGCCGCTCCTTCCTCTCTGATGACGCGCACCGCTCCGGCGGGAACGGTGAGCGATCCGGCGACGGCGTCGCCGGTGACGAGCTCCACGCCGCGCGCGGCGAGTTCGATGTCGGAGGTGCCGTGGTTGACCACGAACCGGTACGCGCGGTCGTCGGCGACGCGGCGGGTGATCTCGACGGTTCCGGATGCCGCGGGCTCCGCCTCGACGCCGGCGCCCGCGAGCACGCGGCCCACGAGGTCGCGCAGCGCCTCCCGCTCGAGCAGGGTGCCGAGGTACCAGGCGTCGCCGACGCCGCTTCCGGATGCCGCGGAGCGGCGGGTGATCGCGGGGCGCCCCGCGGCGGGGCCGTCGGCGAACCGGTCCAGGACCGCGGCATCCGTCGCCTCGATGCGCTCACTCCAGACCGACGCGGCGGCACCCGACTCGAGCGTCAGCGCCGTGCCCGGCAGCACCGGGGCGAACTCCTCGACGCGGATGCCGAGCAGGTCGCGCCACGCGCCGGGGTAGCCGCCGGGGCGAACCCGGTCGTGCTCGTCGACGATGCCGCTGTAGAAGGTGACGAGGGCGTGCGCGCCCGCGGCGACGGCGGCGTCGAGCGTCGCGGCCTCCGCGTCGCGAACCGAGTAGAGGCCGGGCACGACGACGAGCCGGTATCCCGTGAGGTCGGCGCCGGGCCGCACCACGTCGACCGTGACGCCGAGGTCGTGCAGCGCGCCGTAGAGCGCGTGCACCTGGTCGAGGTAGGCGATCTCGTGGGTCGGGCGGTTCTCGGCGTCGCTCGCCCACCACGACTCCCAGCTGAACAGCAGGGCGACGTCGGCGACCACGCGGGTGCCGGCCACCTCCTCGAGCCGGTCGACGATCGCGCCGAGCTCGACCACCTCGCGCCAGAGCTCCGAGTCGGTCCCCGCGTGCGGCAGCAGCGCGGAGTGGAACTTCTCCGAGCCCTGCAGCGAGGCACGCCACTGGAAGAAGCACACGGCGTCGGCGCCGCGGGCCACGTGCGTGAGCGAGTTGCGCAGCATCTGGCCCGGCTCCTTGGCGGCGTTCACGGGCTGCCAGTTCACCGAGCCCGTCGAGTGCTCCATGAGCAGCCACGGCTCGCCGCCCGCGAGGTTTCGGGTGAGGTCGGCGGCGAACGCGAGCTCGGCGCGCGGGTCGCCCAGCCGGTGGTCGAGGTAGTGGTCGTTCGCGACGACGTCCATCTCGGGGGCCCACGACCAGTAGTCGAGGTTCTCGATGTGCGCGGTGACCATGAAGTTGGTCGTGATGGGGCGGTCGCTGTGCCGGCGGATGACGGCGGCCTCGGCGCGGTAGTAAGCGAGCAGCTCGTCGGACGAGAAGCGGTGGAAGTCGAGCACCTGCCCCGGGTTGCGGGTCGAGACCGTGAGCCGGGGCGTGCCGATCTCGTTCCAGTCGGTGTACCGCTGGCTCCAGAAGCTCGTGCCCCACGCGCGGTTGAGCTCGGCGATCGTGCCGTGGCGGCGCTCGAGCCAGGTGCGGAACGCGCGGGTGCTCGCGTCGCAGTGGCAGAGCGCGTTGTGGCATCCGAGCTCGTTCGACACGTGCCAGAGCGAGACGGCCGGGTGGTCGCCGTAGCGCGACGCGACGGCCTCGACGAGTGCGAGGGCGTGCTCGCGGAACACCGGGGAGCTCGGGCACCAGGCCTGCCGGCCGCCCGGGTACCGCGTGGTGCCGTCCTCCATGACCGGGAGGATCTCGGGGTACCGGGTCGTGAGCCACGGCGGCGGGGAGGACGTCGCGGTGCCGAGGTTCACCCGGATGCCGGCGCCGTGCAGCAGCTCGATGACCTCGTCGAGTGCGGCGAAGTCGAAGGTGCCGTCGGGTCCCTGCAGGGCCGACCAGCCGAAGATGTTGACGGCCACGAGGTCGACGCCCGCCTCGCGCATGAGCGCCACGTCCTCGCGCCAGACCGACGGCTCCCACTGCTCGGGGTTGTAGTCGCATCCGAACGCGATGCCCTGGTGCTGGAAGCGGGGGCGGAGCGGTGCGTCGGCGGGGGCCGGGAGCCGGATCGGCCCCTGCGCCAGCGTCGCTGCGTGGTGGTTCAAGGTGCTCCCGTGGTCGTCGTCCTGCAGTTCTGTGAACGTGCACAGTTTCGAGGATGACAACTCACCTTCGAGAGTCTGTGAACGTACACAGAGTGCCAGCGCGCCGCCGGGATGTCAAGTGCCTCGCCCAGTACAGTGAGTCTCGTGACCACCCCGACGCCCCGGCCGAAGCGCGCCACCGTGCACGACGTGGCCGTCGAGGCGGGCGTGTCCCGCGGCACGGTGAGCCGGTACGTCAATGGCGAGCGCTACGTCTCGGCGAGTGCGCGGGAGGCGATCGAGGCGGCGATCCTCAAGGTCGGCTACGTGCCCAACACCGCCGCGCGCAACCTCGTGATGCAGCGCAGCCAGGCAGTCGGGTTCATCGTGCACGAGCCGCACTCGCTCTTCGTCGAAGACCCCAACATCGGCGAGATCCTGCTGGGCGCGAACACCGCCCTCTCCGAGGCCGACTACCAGATGGCCGTGCTCATCGTCGACTCCGAGCGCGACACCGAACGGGTCGCCCGGTATCTCTCGGGCGGGCTCGTCGACGGTGTCATCATCGTGTCGGCGCGCGCCTACGACCCGATCAGCCGGGTCGTCGAGCGGCTCAACCTGCCCGCCGCGTACGTCGGCCATCCGCCGGGCGCCTCGACCGCGTCGTTCGTCACGATCGACAACCGCGGCTCGGCACGGGCGATCACCGAGCGCCTCGCGGCGACGGGACGGCGGCGCATCGGCATGATCGCCGCGGCCCTCGACCGCGACTCCGGCGCCGACCGGCTGGCGGGGTTCACCGAGGCGCTCGGCGATCGGTTCGACGAACGGCTCGTCGAACCCGTCGCGCTCTACTCGTACTCCGCCGGTCGCGACGCCATGCAGGCGCTGCTCGAGCGGGCACCCGACGTCGACGGGGTGTTCGCGGCATCCGACGCCGTCGCCGCCGGCGCGATGGAGGCGCTGCGCGCCGCGGGCCGGCGCGTGCCCGACGACGTCGGCGTCGTCGGCTTCGACGACAGCGCGTGGGCCAAGCGCACACTGCCGGGACTCTCCACCGTGCGCCAGCCCGCCGCGGGCCTCGGGCGCCAGGCGGCACTGCTCGTGCTCGGCCAGCTCCGGGGCGAGGCGGGCGCGCAGGAGGTGCAGCTCGAGTCCGAGGTCGTCTGGCGCGACTCGGCCTGAGCCGTGCCCGGAGTCATGCCCTGAGTCGTGCTCGGCCCGAGTGGTGGCCGGCCCGGCCGGGTCAGCGAGCAGCGGCTCCCAGGCGGCGGCGGTACGCGCCGGGCGGCTCCCCGCATCGATCGCGGAATCGCGCGTAGAACTGGCTCTGCGAGCGGAACCCCGCGGCGAATCCCACCTCGGGCACCGGCAGGTCGGTCGTCAGCAGGAGGTGCTGCGCGCGCGCGATCCGGCAGTGCGCCAGGTACTCCCCCATCGTGATGCCGAGCGCGGCGCGGAACACCGTCATCGCGTACTGGGGGTGCAGGTGCGCCTGCCGGGCGACGTCCTCGACCCGCACGTCCTCGTGGGCGTGCTCCGAGATCCATGCGGCCATGCCCGCGGCACCCGGCCGGGTCGCGGATGCCGCGGCCCACGCCGCGACATGGGCCGACGCCGCGCGTGCCGCGCGCCGCGTGAACGCCTCGATCTCGAGCGCGGCCGTACGCCGCTCGTCGTCGGCCCCCGCGAGCTCGGCCTGCCAACCAGGGACGCGCACGTCGAGCGCGAGCGGTCCGGTCGCGTCGAGGAGGGCGAACCCGCCGCCGAGCAGGTGCTCGACGAAGCGCGGCGGCAGCCCCCAGCCGAGGCAGCGATCGAGCGGCACCGTGAGCCATGTGATGGCTCGACCGCTCGTGTCGCTCACGAGCTGGTGCGGTCGCGCCGCCCAGAACACCGCGAGGCGGCGCGCGGGGATGCGCACCGGGCGACCGTCGACGAGGTAGTCGAGGTCGACCTCCGCGACGTTGAACTCGAGGTCGTCGTGCCGGTGGGCGATCGTCATGCGGTCGGGGGCGCCGTGCCGGCACGCGAGCCCGAACGAGTGCGGGCCGGGCGCGGCCTCCGGCCGCGCCGCGAGCGCCTCAGTCACCGGGCATCGGTCGATCGCCGGAGGAACTCATGATCCCGGAATTCTTGCACATCCGATCGGAAGCGATGCGGGATCCTCCTGCCTAGCGTGGAGTCGTCCGAACCACCGAAGGAGACACGATGACCCTGACCGATCCCGGCACGGCCGCCGCCGCACCCGCGGTGCCCGCCGTCGCGCCCCGCGACTACCACCTCACCCCCGAGGAGATCGCGCGGTTCGACGCGCAGGGCTACCTCGTGCTGCGCGGGCGCATCCCCGGCGAGCTGCTCGCGCGCCTGCAGCACGCCGCCGACACGTGGATCGCCGAGGGACGCGCGCTCGACGAGGGCGACCCCGCGGCATCCGACTACCAGTGGGCCACGCGGGCCGGCGAACGCCGGATGTTCCGCGTCGACTACCTGCACGGCAAGGGGCAGCCCGCCTCGCTCGAGCTGCTCGGCAGCCCCGCCGTGCTCGGCATCGCCGAGAGCCTGGCCGGGCCGAACGCCGTGCCCACGTACGAGTCGCTCGTGTTCAAGGACACCGGCGACGGCGCGGCGATCGACTGGCACCAGGACGCCGTGCACCCGCGCACGCATCGCATCTTCAACGTCGACGTCTACCTCGACGCGTCGCGCGCCGGCGAGGGCGCCCTGCGCGTCGCCCCGGGTTCGCACCTCGCGCCGGTCGACGTGTGCCAGCTGCAGGAGGAGTACGGCTGGGACGCCCCGGGTGTCATCCAGGTCGAGCTCGAGCCCGGCGACGTGCTCGTGCACGACGTCATGGTCGTGCACGGCTCGGAGGCGGTCACGGGCAACCGGCTGCGGCGAACGATCTACTACGAGTTCCGCGCCGCCGAGCAGATCGCGGCCGAGGGTCCGTGGGACGCCGAATGGGTCGACCGGCGACTGCGGCTGCTGCCGCTCGGGCTGCGCCGGCACGCCCGTGCCTACCCGGGCGCCGAGCAGTTCGCGTGGAACGTCGCGCCGGAGTTCGCGCCCGTCGTGGGCGACGACGACGAGGCCGAGCTGCGGATCGCGCACCTCGTGCACTCGCCCGGCTCGTACTGCAGCGCGGGCAGCGTGCCGTTCACGGCCGGCGACGGTGCGGCGCCCGAGGTCGACCCGATCGGCGAGCCGACGGCGTAGGGCCGGCGGGCGAGCGGGCCGGCGAGCGGGTCAGGCGAGCGGGTCAGGCGAGCGGGTCCCAGGCCACTGCGTCGGCGATCGGCGTGCCGCCGCCGTTGAAGCGGATCGTGCGCCGCACGGTGTTCGGCTCGAGCAGCACGGCCGCGACCGTCGCGGCGACATCCGCCCGGTCGACCGCGTCGCTCGTCGTGGCCGAGACGTCGATGGCGCCCGTGCCGGGGCCGTCGGTGAGTCGGCTCGGCCCGAGGATCGTGTAGTCGAGGTCGGTGCCGCGCAGGTGCTCGTCGGCGGCCGCCTTCGCCTGCGCGTAGGCGAAGAAGGGGTCGGCTGCCGCGACACCGTGGTCGATCGCCGCGCCGAAGTACGAGACCATCACGAATCGGGTGACGCCGGCCTGCCGGGCGGCCTCGATCGCGCGGATCGCCGCGTCGCGGTCGACGGCGTACGTGCGGTCGGGATTACCGCCGCCCGCGCCCGCCGACCACACGACGGCGTCGTGACCGGAGAGCAGCGCCGCGATGCCGTCGACGTCGAGCGTCTCGACGTCGGCGACGAGGGGGCGCGCACCCGTCGCGGACACGTCGGCGGAGTGCTCCGCGTTGCGGATGATCGCGTCGACCTCGTCGCCGCGTGCCGCGAGCAGGCGCTCGAGGTGCAGCGCCACCTTGCCGTGTCCGCCGATGATCGCGATGCGTGCCATGCCCGGCCTCCTCCGTCGGTCTCCTCACCGTACCCGCACCGCCCGACGGATGCCGCAGCGCGCCGGTGCTGGCGCGGCGTCACCCGCACCGGCAGAATGAACCCGACACGTGGAGGTGCAGATGTCGGTCGAATCGATGCTCTGGGCGGCGATCGGATTCATCGCCGTGGTGGGCGGCGGCGGTCTCGTGGTCTGCCTGTTCGCGCTCGCGAAGGCATCCAAGTACTGAGCGCAGGCGAACGGGCACGCGGATGCCGGTGACGAGCGCCGGGCTGCTGCTGTATCACGCCGCGCCCGCGGTCGAGGTCTTCATCGCGCACATGGGCGGACCCTTCTGGGCGCGCAAGCAGGCCGCCGCGTGGACGATCCCGAAGGGCGAGCTCGACGACGGCGAGGATCCGCGGGCCGCCGCGCTGCGCGAGTTCGCCGAGGAGATCGGCACCGAGCCGCCCGCCGCCGAGTACGCCGACCTCGGGACGTTCCGCTACGCGTCGGGCAAGCTCGTGCACGTCTTCGCCGCCGCGGCCCCGGCGTTCGCGATCGACGAGTTGCGCAGCAACACCTTCGAGCTCGAGTGGCCGCCGCGCTCGGGACGCCGCACGGCGTTCCCCGAGGTTGACGAGGCGCGTTGGGTGGGGCTCGACGAGGCGCGCGAGCTGCTCGTCGCGGGACAGCGTCCGGTGCTCGACGCGCTCGAGCGGCTCCTCGGCGACTCGCCGGCCTGACGGATGCCGCGCTCGGTCGAGCCGCGCGGCTGCGGGATCAGGACCCGCCGAAGACGCGGGCGACCACGCCGTCGAACGCCCGGTCGGGCAGGAGCCAGCGCAGAAAGAGGACGAGCTTCGCCGAGGAGGGCACGGCGTACCGCGTGCGCGGCCGCCTGGCGGTGACGGCCTTGGCGATCGCGTCGGCGACGACCTGCGGGTCGGCGGCGAGCCGGGGCCCGTCGACCGTCTCGTAGGTGCGCACGAGCGTCTGCGCCTGGCCCGCGTAGGCCGTGCTGCCCGACTGCGCGACGGCCCCGTCGCGGGAGATCCCGTTCCACTCCGTGCGGATGGCGCCGGGCTCGATGATGACGACGTCGATGCCGTGGGGCTGCAGCTCGACGCGCAGCGAGTCGCTGAGGCCCTCGACGGCGAACTTGGTGGCGTGGTACCAGCTGCCGAGCGGCTCGTAGATCTTGCCGCCGATCGAGGAGATGTTCACGATCGTGCCGCTGCGGCGCTCGCGCATGCCGGGCAGCACGAGCTGGGTCAGCCGGGCGAGCCCGAAGACGTTCACCTCGAACTGGCGGCGCGCCTCGTCGATCGGCACGTCCTCGAGGGCGCCGTACGAGCCGTACCCCGCGTTGTTGACGAGCACGTCGACCCGGCCCTGTTCGGCGAGGATCGTGTCGACCGCGGCCCGCATCGAGTCGTCGTCGGTGACGTCGAGCTCGAGGATGCGTCCACCCCGGTCGGCGATGCCCTGCATGCGCTCCACGCGGCGTGCACCGCCGTACACGACGAATCCGCGCTGCAGCAGTTCGAGCGCGGTGGCCTCGCCGATTCCCGACGACGCGCCGGTGACGAGTGCGACCCTCTGCGGCATGGTGTCTCCTTCTAACTGGTTAGTTACAAATCTCCCCCAGTCCAGCACATCGGTTCGCCCGTTGTCAACTAACCGGTTATATACTCGCGGCATGGCACGAGACGCAGCGACGACGAGAGCCCGTATCCTCGAGGCGGCCACGACCGAGTTCGCGGCCCGCGGCATCGCCGGGGCGCGCGTCGATCGCATCGCCGACCTCGCCGGCTGCAACAAGGCACTGCTGTACACCTACTTCGGCAACAAGGAGCAGCTGTTCGACGCGGTCTTCGCCGGACTCGTGCGGCGCCTCGTGGTCGACAACCCCATCGACGCCGAGCACCTCGACGAGTACGCCGGCCGGCTGCTCGACTACAACGCCGCGCACCCCGAGATCGTGCGCCTCGCCCTCTGGGACCGGCTCGAGCGCGACGGCGCGGGCATGCGCTCGGCCGAGCTCCTCGCGACGGATGCCGCGAAGGCCGCCGCGATCGCCGAGGCCCAGTCGCGCGGGGTCGTCTCGACCCGGTTCTCGCCCGAGACCGCGATGGGCCTCATCACCGTGATCTCCTCGATGCTGCCGTTCGTGCAGCCGGCGGACGGGGCGCGGCTCCGCGCCGCCGTGACGACCGCGGTCGATCGGCTGCTGCGCTGAGGTCTCGGGCGACCGAGCCCAGGCCTCGAAGCTCAGGCGACGGGCGTGCCGGCGGAGGGGCCTGCATCGGGCACGACGGCGACCGCCGTGTCGGTCGCGGCATCCGCTCGCCGTCGGCGCCGGAACGACTTGCGCGCGTCGATCGACGGGTCGGGTCCGTCCCAGACCTTGATGATCGCCCAGGTGACGGCGGCGATCGGCACGGCGAGCACCGCCCCCACGATGCCCGCGAGCACCGAGCCGGCGGTCAGGGCGATGAGGATGACGAGCGGATGCAGCTTGAGCGACTGCGCCATCACCACGGGCTGCAGGAAGTTGCCCTCGAGCTGGTTCACGCCGATCACGATCGCGATGACGATGAGGGCCACGATGGGCCCGTTCGCGACGAGCGCGACGAGGGCCGCGAGGATGCCGGTGATGGTCGCGCCGACGATCGGGATGAAGGACGCGAGGAAGACGAGCACGCCCAGCGGCAGCGCGAGCGGCACCTGGAGGATCGCGAGGCCGATGCCGATGAACAGGGCGTCGACGAACGCCACGATCGCGGTGCCGCGTACGTAGCCGCCGAGCACCTTCACGCTCGTCACGCCCACGCGGCGGCCGCGCTCGAGGTCCCTGCCGCGGAACGGGCGCAGGAAGAACGCCCAGATGACGTCGCCGTCCTTCAGGAAGAAGAACAGCATGACGAACATGAGCACGGCCCCGGTGGCGATCTCGGCCGCCGCGGACACCCCCGCGAGCGCCCCGGCGCCGAACTCGGCACTCGTGACGAAGTCGACGATCGCGTTGCGGGCGTCGTCGATCTGCTGCTGGTCGATCGGGATGGGCAACGACGTGGCCCACTCGAGCAGGTGGTCGAACCCCTGCACCGCCGAGTCCGCGAGGTCCTGCCATTGGTTGCGCACCGCGAAGACGATGCCCGTCACGATCCCGCCGAGCACGAGGATGCCGCTGAGGAGCGTGATCCACGCCGCGAGCATCGGCGAGACGCCGTGCCTGCGGAGCCAGGCGATCAGCGGCGATGCGGCCGAGGCGACGATGATGGCGACGAGCACCGGGATGACGAGCACCGTGACCTGCGAGAGGCCCCAGATCGCGAGCGCGGCGAGGGCCACGACGATGAGCACCTGCAGGCTGCGGGTCGCCCACCGGCCGAGCCGGTCGCCCCAGATCGACCCCGGCCCCGGCCCGCGCGGAACGAGTGCGGCGGGGGCGCCGTCCGCATCAGCGGCGATGGCGGCGGCATCGCCGTCGTCGGCCGGCGGGCGGGGTTCGCGTCGACTGAAGAGGCCCATGCCGCAACCCTACCCACGCCCCGCGGCGGCGCTCAGGAGGACCCGCTCCAGGGCGCGGGGACGAGCACCCAGCACACCTCGGCGGGCGCGTCGTCCTCCGCGTGCCACGTGTGCGGCTCGCGCCCGGGGAAGGTCAGCGCGTCGCCGGTCTCGAGCCGCACCGACCGGTCGGCGAACCGCACGGTGACGGCGCCGGCGACCACGTGCAGCACCTCGACGTCGCAGTTGACGGTGTAGAGCTCGTGGCCGCCGTGGGCGCCGGGCCCGAGCGCCGATCGGATGAGCTGCACGCGGGCTTCGCCGCGGGGCGACATGAGCAGCTCGGTGACCCCGACGCCGCCGAGGTTGATGTTCGGTGCGTCGGCGCGCGTGACGCGCTGGATCTCGGGCTCGGCGAAGAGCGCGCCGACGGGGAGCGAGAGCACCTGACAGAGCTGCACGAGCGTGGCGACGCTCGGGGAGGTCTCGTCGCGCTCGACCCGGCTGAGGAAGCCCTTGCTGAGCCCGCTCGACTCGGCGACCTGCGCGAGCGTGAGCCCCTGCGCGATGCGGGTGCTGCGCAGCTTGGCCCCGATCGGCGTGCCGACCGCGTCGGCCGACGGATGGATCGGGCGCATGCGGACTCCTTCCACGACTCCCTTGACGGCGATGCCGGCCGCGTCGTACAGTTGCGGCAAGTTTCCTCAAGAGTACTGGAAGTTTCGTAATATGCAACCCACTCCGAACGACGCGGCCGGCGACATCCGCGGACCCGTCGACGCGAGCGTCGTGCCCCGGTTCGCCGGCATCGCCACCTTCGCCCGGCTTCCCCGCCTCGACGAGGTCGGCCGGGCCGACGTCGCGATCGCGGGCGTCCCCTTCGACAGCGGCGTCAGCTATCGGCCCGGCGCACGGTTCGGTCCCGCCCACGTGCGCGAGGCCTCGCGCCTGCTCCGCCCCTACAACCCCGCACAGGACGTCTTCCCGTTCGGGGCGCAGCAGGTGGGTCGCGAGAGGATCCAGCTGGCGAGGCCTCGCATCGCCTCTCGACCGAGTGTCCCCGAGTGTCCCCGAGCGATCGCGGTAGACATCGCTACTTCGCTACTTCGCTACTTCGCTACTTCGCTACTTCGGCTACTTCGGCTACTTCGGCTACTTCGGCTACTTTGCTACTTCGGTACTTCGGTACTTCGCTACATCGCACTCGCACATCGCACTTCGCACTTCGCACTTCGCACTTCGCACTTCGCGGTGCCACGGCGGAGCTTGTCTCGAGCGGCCATGCCGCTCTGCGTCCGCGGTCGGCCGCACTCGTGCGCCACGCTGCCGTCGAGCGCGGTAGGGAAGGCTACTTCGCTACCGCGATCCCATGGAGCAGGTCGCTCGGAGCGGTGGTGCCGGCAGCGCCGACGTGATGGTCAGCGGACGTGGTGGTCTGGGGGGGTCTGGTGGTCAGGGGAGGTGGTGGTCTGGGACGTGGTGGTCAGGGGAGGTGGTGGTCAGGGGAGGTGGTGGTCAGGGGAGGTGGTGGTCAGGGGAGGTGGTGGTCAGGGGAGGTGGTGGTCAGGGGAGGTGGTGGTCAGGGGAGGTGGTGGTCAGGGGAGGTGGTGGTCTGGGACGTGGCCGTCTGGGACGTGGTGGTCTGGGGGGTCAGGGACGTGGGGGTCAGGAGGCAGCGTCGGTCTCGTCGCCGAGGTTCGGGCGGCCTCCGCGGCGACGCGAGCGGCGCGGCTCGTCGAGGCCGAGGTGCACGCGGGTGCGGCCGCGCTCGATGACGATGAAGGTGGCGCCGAGCAGCCACAGCGGTACCTGGGTGAGGAAGGCGATGCGGAACGCCTCGAGGCTGTAGGTGTCGGGGGTGCCCGCGCCCTGCACGTCCATCGCGATGCCGATGAAGAGGATGGCGAGGAGCGCGGCGAGGAATCCGCCGACGTTGGTGATGCCCGTGGCGGTGCTGAGGCGGTGGCTCGGGTTGTGCGTGCGCGCGTGGTCGAACCCGATCATCGAGCCGGGACCGCCGGTGCTCATCGCGAACGCGAGCACGAAGAGCAGCCACAGCGGCGAGCTGCCCGGCCACAGGATCACCGCGAGCCACGCGACGACCTGGATGCCGATGATCGGCAGCACGAGCATGCGAGAACGGCGGGTGGGGTGCCGGCTCGAGAGCACGCCGATCACGGGACCTGCGACCATGCCGAACACGACGTACACGCTGAAGATGAGGGACGCCATCGCGGGCGTGAGTCCTTCGCCGACGGTGAGGAACGGGAAGCCCCAGAGCAGCACGAACGCCGTGCCCGAGAACGGCGTCGTGAAGTGCGACCAGAACGCCAGGCGGGTGCCGGGATGCGACCACGACTCCCGGAAGCCCTCGCGCAGGTCGGCTGACGACGTGACGACGCGGATCGCGCCCGTCTCGGTGTTCACCGAGACATCCGCGTCACGGTCGGGCGGATGATTCCGGATGACCGCGAACGTGAGCACCGTGAAGAGCACCCCGAGCCCTGCGAGCGTGCCGAACGCCACCGTCCAGCTCGTGGCGTGCAGCAGGGCCGCCATCGGCAGGATCGCGAGGAGCTGCCCCGCCTGCCCGGTGATGCCCGTGAGCTGCACCATGAACGGCGCCTGCCGCTCGGGGAACCACACCGACACCACGCGCAGCACGCTCGGGAAGATCGCGGCATCGCCCGCGCCGAGCAGCATGCGGGCGAAGATCGCCGTGCCCACGTCGGGCGCGAACGCGAGCACGAGCTGTCCGACCGCCATGAGGAACATGCCCGCCGTGATGATGGGCCGCGCGCCGAACCGGTCGAGCAGCAGGCCCACGGGGATCTGCATCGCGCCGTAGACGAACAACTGGATCACGGCGAACATCGACAGCGTCGAGGCATCCGCGTCGAACCGCACCGCCGCGTCGACGCCGACCGCCGCGAGCGACGTGCGGTTCGTGACCGACAGCACGTAGGCGGCGACCCCCACGCCCCACACGAGCCACAGGCGCCAGGGGCGCACGGGCTGGAGCGCAGACGTCACGGGACCTCGGGTCGGGAGCGGGGGGATCGGTACGGCACGGCTGAGCAGGGCCTGACCGGCGGCGGGATCCGGTGCCGCCGACCGATCCAGCCTACCCGCGACCGTCGCGGGTCGAACGGCGACCACGAACGACGAGCGGATGCCCCGATGGGACATCCGCTCGTTCGTGCTGAGGCCGCTGCGGCCTAGAGTTCGACCTCGGCCGCCTGCTCCGCCGCGGCCTCCAGCGCGTTCGGACCGGCGCCCGATCCGCCGGCGGCATCCCCGGCCATCGCGTGCTCGAACTCGACGTCGAGGTCGGTCGCCGCCTGCTCGAACTGCGAGTTGTAGAGCCGGTAGTACGCGCCCTTCGCCGCGATGAGCTGCTCGTGGTTGCCCTGCTCGACGATGTCGCCGTGCTCCATCACGAGGATGAGGTCGGCGTCGCGGATCGTCGAGAGCCGGTGCGCGATCACGAACGACGTGCGACCCTCGCGGAGCGCGGCCATCGCGTGCTGCAGCAGCAGCTCGGTGCGGGTGTCGACCGAGGAGGTCGCCTCGTCGAGGATCAGCACGCTCGGCTGCGCCACGAACGCGCGGGCGATCGTGATGAGCTGCTTCTCGCCGGCGGAGACGTTCGACGCCTCCTCGTCGAGCACGGTGTCGTAGCCGTCGGGCAGCGAGTGCACGAAGCGGTCGACGTACGTGGCGCGCGCGGCCTCGAGGATCTCGTCGTCGGTCGCCGACTCGCGTCCGTAGCGGATGTTCTCGCGGATCGTGCCGGCGAACAGCCACGGGTCCTGCAGCACCATGCCGGTGCGGGCACGCACGTCGTGGCGGGTGAGCTCAGCCGTGTCCTGCCCGTTGAGGAGGATGCGGCCGCCGTCGAGTTCGTAGAACCGCATGATGAGGTTCACGAGCGTCGTCTTGCCGGCGCCCGTCGGGCCCACGATGGCGACCGTCTGCCCGGGCTCCACCCGGAACGAGAGGTCCTTGATGAGCGGACGGTCGGGCGTGTACGCGAACGACACGTGGTCGAACTCGATCGTGCCGTCGCCGTCGACCGGTGCGGGCGCCGTCTCGGCGTCCTGCTCCTGCTCGTCGGCGTCGAGCAGTTCGAAGACCCGCTCGGCCGAGGCGGTGCCCGACTGCACGACCGCCGCCATGCCGCCGAGCTGCGAGAGCGGCTGCGTGAACTGCTGCGAGTACTGGATGAACGCCTGCACGTCGCCGAGGCGCAGCTGGCCGCTCGCGACCATGAGCCCGCCGAGCACCGCGATGCCCACGTAGGTCAGGTTCCCGACGAACATCATGCCGGGCATGATGATGCCCGAGAGGAACTGCGCCTTGAACGCGGCGTCGTAGAGCTCCTCGTTCTCGGCGCGGAACTTCCAGCTCGCGTCCTGCTCGCGTCCGAAGACCTTCACGAGCGCGTGGCCCGAGAACGACTCCTCGACGCGCGCGTTGAGGCGCCCGACCTTCTTCCACTGCACGCCGAAGGCGGCCTGCGACTTCGGGCCGATCACGCCGAAGATGATGCCCATGAGCGGCAGCGAGACGAGCGCGACGAGGGCGAGCTGCCACGAGATCGAGAACATCATGATGAGCACGCCGATCACCGTGAGCACGCTCGTGAGCGCGCTCGAGAGCGACTGCTGCATGGTCTGCGTGATGTTGTCGATATCGTTCGTGACCCGCGAGATGAGCTCGCCGCGCTGCGTCTTGTCGAAGTAGCTCAGCGGCAGGCGGTGCACCTTGGCCTCGACGTCCTCGCGCAGGCGCCACATCGCCCGCACCATGATGACGTTGATCACGTAGCCCTGGATCCAGGACAGCACGGATGCCACCACGTAGAGCATGAGCACGATGATCACGACCTGGCTCAGCCGGACGAAGTCGATGCCCTCGCCGGGCACGAGCGTCGCGGCGGACACCATGTTCGCGAGGTCGTCCTGGCCCGAGGCCCGCAGCTGCTCGACGACCTGCTCCTGGGTCACGCCCGCGGGCATCTGCAGCGAGAGGAAGCCCTCGAAGATGATGTTGGTGGCCTCGCCGAGCACCTTCGGCGCGATGACGGTGAGCACCACGCCGATGGCGCCGAGCACCGACACGAACGCGAACGGCCACTTGTAGGGCGCGAGGAGCCCGAGCATGCGGCGGAAGCTCGCGCCGAAGTCCTGCGCCTTGCCGGGCGCGACGCTGTCCCACGAGCCGGAGTTGATGCGGGCCTCCTCGGCGAGCCGCTGCTCCTCGAGCAGCTCCTCGTCGAGGGGCTCGGGGACGCCGATCGTCGCGTTGACCGGCTCCGGCGGCAGGTTGCGGCGCCGCGAGCGGCGAGAGGTGTTGTCGCTCATGCCTGTGCCTCCACTCCGAGCTGGGATTCCACGATCTGACGGTAGGTCTCGCACGTCTCGAGGAGCTCCTCGTGCGTGCCGATGCCCACCATGCCGCCATCGTCGAGCACGACGATGCGGTCGGCATCCGTGATCGTCGACACGCGCTGGGCCACGACGATCTTCGTGACCTGTGGCAGCTCGCGCCACAACGCCTGCCTGAGCCTCGCGTCGGTCGTGAGGTCGAGTGCCGAGAACGAGTCGTCGAAGACGAGGACGTCGGGAGCGTGCACGATCGCGCGGGCGATGGCGAGCCGCTGCCGCTGGCCGCCCGAGACGTTCGTGCCGCCCTGGGCGATGCGGGCATCGAGCCCGCCCTGCATGTCCGCGACGAAGTCGCGGCCCTGCGCGATCTCGAGCGCGTGCCAGAGCTCGGCGTCGGTCGCCTCCTCGCGACCGAAGCGCAGGTTGTACGCGACGGAGCCCGCGAAGAGGAACGGACGCTGCGGCACGAGGCCGATCGTCTTCCACAGGTGCTCGAGGTCGGCCTCGCGCACGTCGACGCCGTTGACGAGCACGCTGCCGCCCGTGGCATCGAAGAGCCGCGGGATGAGCGAGACGAGCGTGGTCTTGCCGGCGCCCGTGGAGCCGACGATCGCGACGGTCTCGCCGGGCTCGGCCCGGAACGAGATGTGCTCGAGCACGGCATGCTCGGCGCCCGGGTACTTGAACGACACGTCGCGGAACTCGACCGATCCGACGGCCGGGAACGCGGTGACGGCGTCGGCCGGCCGCGTGAGCGTCGACTCGCTCGCGAGCACCTCGCTGATGCGCTCCGATGAGACCGCGGCTCGCGGGATCATGATGGTCGTGAAGGCGGCCATGAGCACGCCGCCCAGGATGATGCCGACGTACTGCATGAAGGCGAACAGCGTGCCGATCTCGACCGTGCCCGCGTCGACCTCGATCGCGCCGAACCAGATGACGCCCACGATCGTGACGTTGAGCACGAGCATGAACAGCGGGAAGAGCGTGACGAAGAGGGTGCCGACGCGGCGGCCGACGACCATGATGTCGGTGTTCGCGCCGCGGAAGCGCTGCTCCTCGATGTCCTCTCGCACGAACGCCCGCACGACGCGGATGCCCGTGAGCTGCTCGCGGAACACGCGGTTGACCGCGTCGAGCTTGCCCTGGTAGCTGCGGAACAGCGGCACCATGCGGGCGATCACGAAGCTCGCGACGACCAGGATCGTGAGCACGGCCGCGCCGATGAGCCAGCTGAGCCCGACATCCTGCTGCAGCGCCATGATGACGCCGCCGATCGCGAGCAGCGGCGCGCTCACGAGCATGGTGGCGCCCATCATCGCGAGCATCTGCACCTGCTGCACGTCGTTCGTGTTGCGGGTGATGAGGGACCCCGGCCCGAACTGCGAGACCTCGCGCTCCGAGAACGCGCTCACCTTGTCGAACACGTCGTTGCGGATGTCGCGGCCGGCGCGCATCGCCGCCTTCGCGGCGAAGTACGTGGCGATGATCGCGGCCACGATCTGCGCGAGGGAGATCGCGAGCATGAACATGCCCGTCGACCAGATGTAGTCGGTGTCGCCCTTGGCGACGCCGTTGTCGATGATGTCGGCGTTGAGGCTCGGGAGGTAGAGGCTCGCGAGCGCCGACAGGAACTGGAACACGAGGACCCCGGCGAGCAGCCACCGGTAGGGCCTCAGATAGCGGACGAGGAGTTTGCCGAGCATGATTCTCCGCAACGGAACGATGTGTGGATGGTGGTGTGCGGCGTGCCGCGCGGTGCCGCGTCGGGGCTCGAGCCCCGGGATGCACCGGACAAGTCTGCATCCAACCGCATGCCGCCGACATCCGTCGGATGGCCGATATCGCTCAGGGCGCAATCGAAACGGACCGGACCCTCCGGTGGGCGGCCATGTGCGGATGAGCAGCGGCGCATGGCGTCTCGAGGCCCCGACCCCGTGACGCGCGGATGCCGCGGCCGGGCGAACCCGACCGCGGCATCCGTCGCGTATGGAACCGAGCTGCGTCAGCCCCCGATCGCGCTGAGCGCGTTCACCTGGCCGTGGCCGTTGAAGCTGTTGTAGCCGATGCCGCCCGTGCACACCTGCGGTGCGCCGTTGTCGACCGCGGGGAAGTTCGCGTACACCGACATGTCGGTCGGGCAGGCGATCGGGTCGGCGGTGCCGGTGATGCGCGCCGCGACCGTTCCCGGGTTCGTGATGCCCGTCGAGACGATGAGCGCGGCGACGCCCGCGACGTGCGGCGAGGCCATCGACGTGCCCTGGATGTAGCAGTACGCGCCATCCGGCGACACGAGCGGGATGCCGCAGGTCGTGGCGAGCAGGCTCGCCGGCCACGTCGAGAGGATGCGTCCGCCACCGGGCTGGGTCACCTGGAAGCGGCGGTCGCCGCCGGGCGCGACCACGTCGGCGGCGCCCATTCCGTAGCTCGAGTAGTAGGACTTGAACTGGTCGATGCCGTTGGCGGTGACGCCGATGACGCCCGGCACCTCGGCCGGCACGATGGCGCACGCGTTGCTGATCTCGCGCTGCACCGGAGTCGTGTTGTCGGGGCTCGTGGCGTCGCCCGTCGTGTGGGCCAGGTCGTCGGACTGGTTGCCCAGGGCCGACACGACGACGGTTCCGCTCTGCTGCGCGAACCGGATGGCACGGCGCTCGGCCTCCCAGATGGCCCGCTGCTCGGGGTCGTTCTTGCAGTTGAAGAGCCACGGGTCGGCGAAGTAGCTGTTGTTCGTCACCTGGATGCCGTGGGTCGCCGCCCACATGAACGAGCACACGACGGCCTCGGGGTAGAAGAACCCGTCGGCGTCGCCGGCCTTGATGCCCGCGATCTTCACGTTCGGCGCGACGCCCACCATGCCGAGGCCGTTCTTGGCCGCGGCGATCGTGCCCGCGGTGTGCGTGCCGTGGCCGTCGTCGTCCATCCACGCGGCCGGGTCCTGGTTCGGCACGCCGCCGACGCACGAGACGCTGCGCGAGAAGTCGACGTTCGGAGCGAGGTCGGGGTGCGTCCAGTCGAGTCCGCTGTCGATGTCGCCGACGATGACCGAGGCGCTGCCGCCGTTGATCGCGCGGGCCTCAGGGGCCGAGATCTGGTCCATGTCCCACTGGATCGAGCTCAGCGGGTCGTTGCCGGGCGCGGGCGTGCCGGGATCGATCGGCTCGGCGGCATCCGTCGCCTCATCGGCGAGCTGCACCCCGAGGGCCGCGGTCGAGGCCGCGCCCTGCACCGATGGGTCGGCCGCCTCGACGGCGTCGCCGAAGCCCACGCGGTCGGAGGAGACGATCGCGACCCCGATCTGCGGGTACGTCTGCACGACCGTGCCGCCGGCCGCGGAGAGCTTCGCGAGCGACTTCGCCCCGACCGCGTTCGCCTTGTAGAGGACGACGTAGGTCTCGCTCTCCCCGGTCTGCGCGGGGGCGGCGACCGCCGGCGCGGCCGCGAGCGACAACCCGCAGACGAGGGCGAGCGCGCCGACGGGCGCGACGATCCGACTCAGTGTTCGCACTGTGATGCTCCAGTTCTCTCGGCGGCATCACGCGATTTCGCAGGACACCGCACCGTGGCCAGGCAGAAGCCCACGGCGGGTGGCCGCGGGGGTTCGTAGGTTCGCCCGGTGGTGCCGGGCGGGGCCCTGCGTGTTCCCGACAGTAACGAGGTTCCGCGAGCCGCGGCAAGCATTCGCCCGAGGCGGCGATGGGGCACGTGCGCGAATGGGACGGATGACTCGATCCCGGGCGGACGGGCGAGCAGAATGGCACTCGGAGGTCGACGATGATCCACACGCACGAGGTCGTCAACCAGCCGCCGCCGCGCGAGGGGGTCGACGAATTCGCCACCGACGCGCCCCTCGTCGAGGCGGTCGCGCGATGGGGGCGGGCGGGTGCCGTCCCGCCGCTGTCCGAGGTCGGGGTGCACGTCGGATCGGCGGCGTTCCAGCGCGATGCGGAGCTCGCGAACACGCACCCGCCCGTGCTGCGCAGCCATGACCGATGGGGCGTCCGCGTCGACGAGGTCGAGTACG
The DNA here is from genome assembly GCF_003710805.1 of Agromyces tardus. Lineage (GTDB taxonomy): Bacteria > Actinomycetota > Actinomycetes > Actinomycetales > Microbacteriaceae > Agromyces > Agromyces tardus. The sequence goes on from NZ_RHHB01000034.1 coordinate 29,033, forward strand.
ACGACGCGTACCACCGCATCCTCGGGGCGGCCGTGGGCGCGGGGGCGCACACGTCGGCGTGGGCGGATCCCGGTGCGGGCGCCAACGTCGACCGGGCGGCGGCGTTCCTGCTCTTCGCGCAGGTCGAGCCCGGGCATGCCTGCCCGGTGTCGATGACGCACGCCGCGGTGCCCGTGCTCGAGCTCGCGGCATCCGGCCTTCGCGACGAATGGATGCCGCGGCTGCTGAGCCGCGCGTACGAGCCGGAGCTGGGCGGGGTGGGTCTCGAGACGCGCCCGGGGGCCGCTCCTCGACCCGCACAGGGCGGGGGACGTCCTCGGGTGGCGAAGCGCTCGGCGCTGGTGGGCATGGCGATGACCGAGAAGCAGGGCGGTTCCGACGTGCGCGCGAACACGACGCGCGCCGAGCCGACCGGCGCCGACGACGCGCGGGGGCGCGAGTTCCGGCTCACGGGGCACAAGTGGTTCTGCAGCGCGCCCATGAGCGACGCGTTCCTCGTGCTCGCGCAGGCGCAGGGCGGGCTCAGCTGCTTCTTCGTGCCGCGCGTGCTGCCCGACGGGTCGCGCAACGTGTTCCGCATCCAGCGCCTCAAGGACAAGCTCGGCAACCGCTCGAACGCGTCGAGCGAGGTCGAGTTCGAGGGCACGACGGCGTGGCTCGTGGGCGAGGAGGGGCGGGGCGTCGCGGCGATCGTGCAGATGGTGACGCGCACCCGCCTCGACTGCGTGATCGGCACGGCCGCGGGCATGCGGCAGTCGGTCGCCGAGGCGGCGTGGCATGTGCGGCACCGCAGCGCGTTCGGGTCGCTGCTCGTCGACCAGCCGGCGATGGCGGCCGTCGTCGCCGACCTCGCGCTCGAGTCCGAGGCGGCGACCGTCACGGCGATGCGCCTCGCGCGGGCCTACGACGACGACGCCGACGACGCCGAGCGGGCGTTCCGCCGCCTCGCGACGGCCGTGTCGAAGTTCTGGATCTGCAAACGCGGGCCCGAGCATGCGTACGAGGCGCTCGAGTGCCTCGGCGGCAACGGCTACACCGAGGCGTTCCCGCTCGCCCGCCGCTATCGCGAGCAGCCGCTGCTCGCGATCTGGGAGGGGTCGGGCAACGTCATCGCCCTCGACGTGCTGCGGGTGCTCGACCGCGAGCCCGACGCGTTCGACGCGTTCTTCGACGTCGTGGGCGAGGCGGCTGGCGGCCACGCCGCGTTCGACCTCGCACTCGCTGAGGCGCAGTCGATCGTGCGCGAGGTGTCGGCGGATGCCGCGGGCGCGCCCGTGCGGGCACGGGAGCTCGCCGAGCGGCTCGCCCTGCTGCTGCAGGCGTCGCTGCTCGTGCAGCACTCGCCCGCCGCGGTCGCGGACGCGTTCGCGCGCTCCCGCCTCGAGGGCGACGGCGGCACCCTCTACGGCGCGCTTCCGCCGGGCGTCGACACGGCGGCGATCCTCGCGCGGGCCTGAATCGCCGGTCGAGTAGCCGCGGAGCGGCGTATCGAGACCTGTGGAGGAGTGGTCTCGATACGGGCCTGGGGGCCCTCCTCGACCGGCGCCGGTGGCGGGAGGGTCTCGATACGGGCCTGGCGGCCCTCCTCGACCGGCGTGGGCCGGATTCGCCGCGGGTGTCGAATTCGCGGCATCCGCCTCGACATACTGATGGGAGCGCAACCGCCTCCCGACGCAGAGCAAGGAGCGAGTCGTGAAGTACCTCATCCTCATCAAGTCCAACCCCGAGTGGGCTGCGGCGTTCGCATCGTTCACCCCCGAGCAGCAGGCCGAGGGCATGGCCGTCTACACGAAGCTGTTCACCGACCTGCAGGAGTCGGGCGAGCTGGTCGACGCCGAGCAGCTCGCGGGCCCCGAGACCGTGCGCCGGGTGTCGCTCGGCGAGCACGGCCCCGTCGCGAGCGACGGCCCGTTCGCCGAGACGAAGGAACTGCTCGGCGGCTACTACCTCGTCGACGTCGAGTCATTCGACCGCGCCGTCGAGATCGCGGCCCGCATGCCCGAGGCCGCACAGGGCATGGTCGAGATCCACCCGATCCTCGCGCAGATGGCCGCCGCCGACGCGTCGGTCGCCTGACGCGGGCGAGGCGAGCCGTCGCGGCGCCCGAGGAGGTCGCCCTGACCGGGATCGAGCGGATGCTGCGGGCGGCCGCCCCCTCGGCCCTCGCGATCCTCGTGCGCCGCACCGGCGACTTCGAGGCGAGCGAGGACGCGATGCAGGAGGCGCTGCTCGCGGCATCCGTGCAGTGGACGACGGACGCGGGCCCGCCCGAGAACCCGCGGGCGTGGCTCGTGGCCGTCGGCTACCGGCGCTACGTCGAGGACGTGCGGCGCGACGTGGCCCGGCGGGCGCGCGAGGAGCGCGACGCGGCGCTCGAGGTGGGCGCCGCGGCATCCGCTCGCGACGACTCGCTCACCCTGCTGCTGCTGTGCTGCCACCCCGCCCTCAGCCGGCCGGCGCAGCTCGCGCTCACGCTGCGGGCGGTGGGCGGCCTCACGACCGCCGAGATCGCGCGTGGGCTGCTCGTGCCCGAGGCGACCGTGGGGCAGCGCATCGCCCGGGCGAAGGCCCGCATCCGCGCGGCGGGCGGCGAGTTCCGGATGCCGCGGGCCGACGAGCTGCCCGGCCGCGTCGCCGCGGTGTGCAACGTGCTCTACCTCGTGTTCACCGAGGGGCACACCGCGAGCGCGGGGGAGTCGCTCGCGCGCTCCGACCTCTCGGGCGAGGCCATCCGGCTGGCCCGGATGCTGCAGGCCGCGACGCCGCCCGGCGCCGCGTGGCGCGGCGAGGTCGACGGCCTCCTCGCGCTCATGCTGCTCACCGAGTCGCGCCGTCCGGCCCGCCAGCGGGTCGAGGTGCCGGGCTCGCCGCCCGTGTTCGTTCCGCTCGACGAGCAGGACCGCTCGCTCTGGGATCGCGTCCTCATCGCCGAGGGGGTCGCCCTCATCGAGGGGGCGCTCGCGTCGTCGCAGCCGGGGCCGTACCAGGTGCAGGCCGCGATCGCCGCCGTGCACGCCGAGGCGCGGTCGACGGCCGAGACCGACTGGACCGAGATCCTCGGGCTGTACGAGCTGCTGCGCCGCATGGCGCCCGGGCCGATGGTCGAGCTCGGCTGGGTCGTCGCCGTGGCGATGGTGCAGGGGCCGGATGCCGCGCTGCGCGAGCTCGACACCGTCGCCCTCGAGCCGGCGCTCGCCGGGCACTTCCGCGTGCGCGCGGTGCGGGCGCATCTGCTCGAGCTCGCCGGCCGAACGGCTGCCGCGCGCACCGAGTTCGCCGCGGCGGCGGGCCTCGCGCTCAACGCCGCCGAGCGCCGCCACCTGGAGGCGAAGGCCACGGGCCGCTGAGCGTCGCGATGCCGTCCGCGGCTCGGGCCGGCGATCGGCGTGCATCGACACCGGCACCGCGGCTATCCTCCCGTCATGGCCGGCCGCAACGACAAGCCCGAACTGCAGGTCGATTCGGCCGCGGACTGGGAAGCCTGGCTGGACTCGAACCCCGACTCGAGCGGGGTCCGACTCCGCCTGCGGAAGAAGGCGACGACCCGGCCCGGGATCACCTACGCCGAGGCGCTGGACGTCGCGCTGTGCTTCGGGTGGATCGACGGGCAGTCGTCCGCCCTCGATGCCGACTACTACCTGCAGATGTTCACGCCGCGACGACCGCGAAGCATCTGGTCGAAGGTCAACATCGGCCACGTGACTCGGCTGGTCGAGGAGGGTCGCATGCGTCCTCGCGGCCAGCACGAGATCGACCGCGCGAAGGCGGACGGACGTTGGGACAGCGCGTATCGGCAACGCGACGGCGAGATCCCCGTCGAGCTTCAGGAGGCCCTGGACGCAGACCCGCAGGTCGCCGAGGCCTTCGCGTCCCAGTCGGCGCAGAACCGGTTCTCGATGGCGTTCCGCGTGGCCAATCTCAAACGGCCGGAGTCGCGAGCCGCACGGGTCGCCCAGTACGTCGAGATGCTCAGACGAGGCGAGACCCTGCACTGACGGCCGGGCCGACGGCAACGCTCTTCCGGCGGCGATCGCGCGGCGTGCGGGCCGACGGCTCAGCTCTGCGCCGAGTCGTGGTCCTGGCGCTTGCGCTCGCGGGCGGCGTCGCGGGCGGCGTCGGCGGCGGCGGCCTCCTCGGGGGTCGGCGCCGTGCCGCCGAGGTGGCGGGGCTGCCACCAGGCGCCGGTGCCGTCGACGGGGTAGTCGCGCTGGAGGCGGTCGACCATCGACTGCATGGTCTCGCGCAGGCGCTCGGTGGCCGTGTGCGCGTCATCCGCCGGACTCACCGCGATCGGTGCGCCGAACTCGAACGTCACGGGCACGCCGAACCGCTCGCGGAACCCCACGCGGTGCCGCTTCGTCATCAGGCGGTGCCCGCCCCACACGGCGACCGGGATGACGGGCACGCCCGCCTCGGCGGCCAGGCGCACGGCGCCGGTCTTGAACTCGCGCACGGTGAACGACGCGCTCACGCCCGCCTCGGGGAAGACCCCGATGAGCTCACCGCGCCGCAGTGCCGCCACGGCGTTCGCGTACGCGGCGGCGCCCGCCTTCATGTCGACCGAGATGTGCTTCATCCCGCGCATGACCGCGCCGAGCACGGGCTTCTCGAACACGCTCTGCTTCGCCAGGAAGCGCACCCGCCGGCGCGCCGAGATCCAGGTCACCCACTCGACGAGCGCGAACTCCCAGTACCCGAAGTGGGTCATCGCGAACACGGCGCCGCCGGATGCCGGGATGTGCTCGGTTCCCGTCGCGATGCGCTTCAGGCGCAGCGCGCCGAACAGCCCGCGACCGGCGGCGATGGCGGTGTCATAGAGGGGCTCGCGCGTGCTCATGGAGCGAGACTACGCGGCTGGGCTGGGCCGTCGCCGTGTGACGCCGCGAGCGGATGCCGCGGCGCCGCCGAACCGAGAGCACGGCGAGGCGCACGCGGCATCCGCGATCTTCGGGGTCAGCGAGCGGATGCCGCGGCGCGTCGCCGCCGGAGCACCGGCTCGAGCGCCGCCACCTCCTCGTCGCTCGCCACGCGGAACGCTCCCGCCGGGTCCGCCTCGACCGTTCGCCGGCCCTGGCCGCGGGTCGCCCGCAGCGACGCGACGATCGACACCGCGATGATCGTCGCGACGACCGCGAGCGACACCGTGGTGGGGATGTACAGCACGTCGAGCAGCAGCATCTTGACGCCCACCCAGACGAGCACGATCGCGAGGCCGACCTTCAGGTACACGAAGCGGTGGATGAGGTCGGCGAGCAGGAAGTACATCGCCCGCAGGCCGAGGATGGCGAACGCGTTGGCGGTGAACACGAGGAACGCCTCGTCGGTCACGGCGAAGATGGCCGGGATCGAGTCGACCGCGAACACGATGTCGGTCACCTCGACGAGCACGAGCACCGCCAGCAGCGGCGTCGCGAGCAGCACGCCCTGCTTGCGCACGAGGAACCGCTGCCCGTGGTAGGCGTCGGTCATCGGCACGACCCGGCGGAACCAGCGCAGCACGCGCGAACGCTCGGGATGCACGTGTTCGTTGCGGGTGCGGATCATGCGCCACCCGGTGTAGATCAGGAACGCGGCGAAGACGTAGAGGATCCACGAGAAGTTCTCGATGAGCAGCGCACCCGCCGCGATGAACAGCCCGCGGAACACGAGCGCGCCCAGCACGCCGAGGAACAGCACGCGGTGCTGGAACTCCCGCGGCACCGCGAACGCGGCGAAGATGATCGCCCACACGAACACGTTGTCGACGGCGAGCGACTTCTCGATGAGGTACCCGGCGAAGTACTGCTGCCCGGCCTCCGCGTCCCACGCGTTCCAGACCACCACGCCGAACGTGATGCCCGAGAGCACCCAGACGATCGACCAGCCGAGCGCCTCGCGTACGCCGATCACGTGGGCCCTGCGATGCGCGAACAGGTCGATCGCGAGCATCGCGACGATCGCGGCGAGCACGGCGAGCCAGGCGAACAGGGGCACGTCCATCAGATCCTCCAGTTGTCGGAATCACGGCAACCGGAGGTCTCGTCCGAGCGTCGCACGCCCGGCTCGTGCCGGGCGGTCGGCCCGGATGCGCCGGGGCCCGATGGCGGGCCCGGAATGACGACGCATCCTGCGGGGACTACTCCCCTCCGCAACCATGAGAACACAAGAAGCAGGTTTCATGCATCCCGCAGCCGCTGTCCGGCGGCATCCTCACAGCGATCTCGAAGGTGCGAAGCGCGCGACCGTGGGTCAGAGCGCCCGCGTGAACGCGACGCGGTGTTCCCCGGGCCCGTCGTAGTCGCGCCAGGCGAGCACCCCGTCGATCTCGGTGTCGCCCGAGAGCGCGAAGCCCAGTGCGCGGTGGAACTCCTGGGAGCGGTGATTCACCGGACCGGTGATCGCGTCGACGCGGACGCATCCGCTCGCCCGCATCTCGTCGAAGAAGCGCTCGTAGAGCGTGCGTGCGAGGCCCGATCGGCGAAGGTCGGGATCGACGCCCACGAAGTGGATGTACGCGACGCCCGGCTGCGACTGCGACCGGAACCCGATGAGGAAGGCCGCGAGCGACCCGTCGGCGCCGTCGACGATCGTCGACGTGTCGCCGAAGTGCTGGAAGAACAGGCGGGGGAGCAGGAGCGGCAGGGTCGTGGTGGTCGGCATGCCCCACCACGTGGGGATCACCCCGACGACGCGAGCGTGGTCGGCGGGCGTCGCCCGGCGGAACGCGAGCTGCGGATGCCGCGCATCGGCGGCGAGCGGATCGGTGTCCATGCTCGATGATCGCGCAGCGTCGACCATGCGCGCGAGCCTCGCCGCCCGGCGCCCACGACGCGGCGGGGAGCCCCTCAGCGGCCGAGGGCGACCGCGAGGGCCGCCGACGCGAGCACGAGCGCGGCCGCCGCGGCCGCGGCG
>NZ_RHHB01000035.1 GCF_003710805.1 Agromyces tardus
CAGCGACGGCGACCGCCCCGGTTGCTGCGGCCGCCGCTCCCCCGCCAGCGCCTGCGGCACGGCCGACCCGGCCGGAGCCCGCGGCCACGGCCCCCGCGATCCCGCAGGAGCCCACCCCGGCGCTCGTGCTGGAGCCCGCGCACCTCACGCCCCCGATCCGCCGGCTCGCTCACCAGCTCGGGGTCGACCTGCACGAGGTGCACGGGACCGGCCCCGACGGGGCGATCACGCGCGCCGACGTCGAGTCGGCCGCCGTACCCGCGGGTGCGGGTACGGCGGCAGCGGGGGCGCCGAGCGTGGGGCGCGCCGGGCAGGCGGAGTCGACACGACCCGGTGGCGATGCTGCGAGCGGGGGCGGCGGCCCGGCGCACCCGCCGGACGAGCGGGTCCGTTCTTCACCCCGTGCGCGGCGACTCGCCGCCGAGCTCGGCGTGGACCTCGCCGGAGTGCGCGGGACGGGTCCCGGCGGAGCCGTCGCCGAGGCCGACGTGCGCCTGGCCGCGGAGGCCGCGAAGTCGCCACCGCCGCCGGCGGCCGCGAAGCGACGAGCGCATCGGACGCATGGAGAACGGCAGGCCTCGGGCGCTGGCGCACCCGCGACCGTCCCGGCTGCCGCCGCACCCGCACCCGCGCCCGCCTCCGCCTCCGGCGCACCCGCGACGAGCGCCGCCGACGCCGCCAAGCGGCTCGCCGGACTTCGCCGCGCGATCGGATCGCTCATGGCCAGGTCCAAGCGGGAGATCCCCCACTACTACCTCAGCACGACGATCGACCTGAGCGCCGCGATGGCGTGGATGCGCGACACCAACGCCGGGCGGCCGATCGCGTCGCGACTCGTTCCCTCGGCGCTGCTGCTCGCGGCGACCGCCCGCGCCGCCCACGACGTCCCCGACGTCAACGGCTTCTTCGTCGACGACGCGTTCCAGCAGAGCCCCGCCGTGCACCTCGGGGTCGCGGTCGCGCTCCGCGGCGGCGGACTCGTCGCCCCGGCCATCCACGACGCGGACACTCTGTCGGTCGACGCGCTGATGGAGCAGTTGCGCGATCTCGTCGCGCGCGCCCGCTCGGGCCGCCTGCAGCGCGCGGAGATGGCGGATCCGACCATCACGGTCACGAACCTCGGCGACCTCGGGGTCGAGTCCGTGTTCGGCGTGATCTACGCGCCCCAGGTGGCGCTCGTCGGATTCGGACGCGTCGTGGAGCGGCCCTGGGCTCAAGACGGCATGCTCGGCGTGCGCCCGACGGTGACCGCGACCCTCTCCGCCGACCACCGCGTGAGCGACGGCCTGCGCGGCGGGCGCTTCCTCGCCCGCGTCGACGAGCTGCTGCAGAAGCCGGAGGAACTATGAACGAGCAGGATGCCCGCACCGCCGTGCTCGCGGCGCTCAACGAGGTGGCGCCCGATGTCGACACCGACGGACTCGACGGCTCGGCGCGCCTGCGCCAGGACCTCGAGCTCGACTCGCTCGACTTCCTCCGGCTGCTCGAGACCCTCGCGCAGTCGACCGGCGTCGAGACCGTCGAGGACGACTATCCCGGTCTGACGACCGTGCAGAGCCTGATCGACCACGTCGTCGCGCGCGGGTGACGCCGACGCTCACCCGTCGTCCCAGCCGGGCGGGCCGGCGCGCGCCGTCGCCACCGCGTCGAACGCGCCCCGGCCCACCGCGACCGTGACGGATGCCGCAGGCCCGTCGATCGCGCACGACACGAGCGTCGCGCCGTTCCTCGCGGCCAGCTCCGACGCGAGCGCGCACGGCTCGCCCGCCGCCGCACCCGACACCGCGTCGGCGGCGGCGAGCGCGGAGGCATCGGCCGCGTTCGCCGCGAGCTGCGATGCGACCGAGGCCGCGAGCACCGCGACGACGCCGACCGCCAACGCCACGACCGCCCCGACGATCGCGACCGCCATTACCGTCGCGGCGCCGCGCTCTCCGCTGCGCCCCGTCCCGCGCGGTCCGTCCCGGTAGCCACCGCGCACATCGCCTCGCAATCCGCCCCGGCCTCCGCGCCACCCGCGCGGGGCACAGCACGCCGCCGCGCGCCGCATCACAGCCCGCCGCGCAGGGCGCACGACTCGGCGTGCAGCTCGAGCGCCGAGAGCACGCCGCCCGCCCTGCCCGTGAGCGTCGCACACACGAATCGGTCGTCGCCGCTCGTCGCGAGCCGGGCGCCGGCCGCGTTGCGTGCGGCGATGTCGGCCGCTGAGGCCTCGCTCTCGCCGCGCCCGAGCGCCCGGGCGGCGTCGGCGGCGGCATCCGCCAGGCGCACCTGCACGGCGACGACGTGCACCGAGGCGAGCGACGCCGCCAGCACGAGTGCGATCGCGGGCAGCGCGACGGCGAACTCGGCCGTCACGCTGCCGCGTTCGCCGCTACCCCACCGTGAGCGCATTCCGCACGAGGTCGGTGAGGATGCCGCGCACCTCGTCGCCGCGCAGGATGACGACGAGGAGCCCGGCGAATCCGACGGCGGCCATCGTGGCGACGGCGTACTCGGCGGTCGCGGCGCCGCGTTCGCCCGCGAGCCGCCGGAGGAGGCGACGCGCGACGCGGACGCGGGCCGGCCCGTTCGAGCCCGCGGCGACGTCGGGGGCCTTCGCGGCGACGCCGGCCGCGCCGGGGTGATCGGGGTACTGCGTTGGATGCATGGTGTTCCTCTCTCGGTGCCGGGTGTCCGGCGATGGGGGCACGAGCCTGGCGTGGCCGTCACCGGGCACCGCCGAGGGTGCCGGTGACGACGGAGATCATGAGCGGAGCGACGCCGACGAGCACGAACGCGGGCAGCACGCAGCATCCGAGCGGCAGCATGAGCCGCACGCCGAGCGCGGCGGCACGCATGGCCCCGTCGGTGCGTGCGGCGCCGCGCAGCCGGGCCGCCTCCGCGCGGAGGAGTTCGGCGACGGGAGCCCCGGCGCGCTCGGCGAGCGCCACCACGGGCCCTGCGGCGGCCGATGGCGGCAGCTCGGGGAGGTGGGCGCGCAGGGCCGACGCGACGAGCTCGGCGGCACGGCCGAGCGACGCGCCGCTCGCGAGCGCGACCGCCAGCAACTCGAGCTCGAGTCCGGCCGACGGCTGCGCGACCGCCGCCCGGGCGACGAGCGCGCGACTCCATCGAGAGCCCGCCCAGAGGAATCCGCATCCGAGCAGGAGGCAGGCCAACCCGAGCGGGTTGCCGAGCAGCACGCCGAGCGTGTCGAAGCCGAGCATCGCGCCGAAGGCGACGGCCACCACCGGCAGCGCGGCCACGAGCCGCGCGCTCGCGGCCGGTCCGGCGAGCGCGGCGCGCGCCTCTCGCCGCAGCTGGGCCTCATCGCGAAGGGCGCTCGCGAGCATGACCAGGCACGCCGCGAGCGGCGAGCCCGCGGCATCCGCGACCGACCATGCCGCGGCGAGCACCGACCAGGCGGGCGATGCGGCGGGGTGCGCCTGCCGCGCCGACGCGATCGCCGAGGCGACCGGTTCGCCGTCGCCGGCCGCGACCGCCGCCGCCTCGACGATGCGCCGGTCGGCGTCGTCCGAGTCGGGCACCACGTTCCGCCACGCCGCCGCGGGCGCCACGCCCGCCGTGAGCAGCGCGGCGAGGCGCTCGGCGACCCCGGCTACGAGGTCGACGGTGAGGGCGGGATCGACGGCGCGCCGCGCCGCGACGACGGCGCGGAGGCGCGCACCGCTCCACGGGACTTGCCCGGGGGCGAAGAGGCTCAGCACGGCGCCACCGCCAGCCGATCGCCCTTCCAGGCGAATCGGCCGATCGCGGCGACCCGCCGACGGCCGTCGACGCGCTCGAGGTGCACGACGAGGTCGAATGCGCTGACCGTCTGCCGGGCGACCGCGTCGGCCGACATCCCCGCGATCGAGCCGAGCGACTCGAGCCGCGCGGGCACGTCGTCGAGCGAGTTCGCGTGCAGCGTTCCCGCGCCGCCGTCGTGCCCCGTGTTGAGTGCGGCGAGCAGCTCGCGCAGCTCCGCACCGCGGCACTCGCCGACGACGATCCGATCGGGCCGCATGCGGAGGGCCTCACGCAGCAGTGCGTCGAGGCCGAGCCGACCGCTGCCCTCGAGGTTCGCCTGCCGGGCCTCGAGGGCGACGACGTGCGGGTGGTCGATCGTGAGCTCCGCGACATCCTCGATGAGCACGATGCGCTCGCGGACGGGAGCAGCGGCGAGCATCGCGCCGAGGAGCGTCGTCTTGCCGGTGCCGCCGGCGCCGGTGACGAGTACGTTGCGCCGCTCGGCCACCGCACCGCGGAGCGTCGCCTCCTGCGTCGCGTCGAGCATGCCGGCACGGGCGAGCGCCGCGAGCGGGAAGCCCGCGGCGCGCGGGACGCGCACCGAGATGAGCGTGCCGTTCGAGGACACCGGCGGCAGCACGGCGTGCACCCGGATGCCGCGACCGAGCCGCACGTCGACCGCCGGCGTCGCCTCGTCGATGTGTCGCCCGCCGCGTGCGATGAGCCGCACGGCCAGGGCTCGCACCTCCGCCTCGTCGGCCGACCACGCCGGCTCGAGCTCCGCGCCGGCACCGCGGTCGATCCACAGGCCGCGTTCCCCGTTCACGAACAGGTCGGTGACGGGGCCGGATGCCGCGAAGGGAGCGAGCGGGCCGAGCGCCGCGACATCCGGGACCGAGGACTCGGCCCCACCGCCGTCGTCGCCGTCGCGTCGCTCGTCGAGCGCCCCACCGTCGCCGTCGCCGGCTCGCTCGTCGAGTGCCCGGCCGTCGAGCGCCCGATCGCCGGGGGCACGGTCGCCGGGAACCCGGTCGTCGGGGGCGCGCCCGCCGCGATCGCCCGCACTCCGCCCGGCCTCGCGGGCACGCGGCCCGGGCGGCAGCGACGCCTCGGGCCGGGCGACGGGTTGCCGCGCCTGCCACGACGGGACGGCCACGAAACGAGTGCTCATGACGAGCGACGCTAGACAGGCGCCCGCCGACGGAGCGCGAGGGAGCCCGAAACGGGGATCCGGGTCTCCCCCACGCCGTTGTGGAGGAGGACTCGGACCGCGTCGGGCGGCGAAGCGCCCGTTAACGTAAGGGGGCGGCACCCATTGGGGGGAACAGGTGCCGCCTCGGCAGCACGAGGATTGGGGGGAATCACATGTGCTGCAGGCCACGAAACGAGTGTCCGGGCGGTACTCAGTGTAGGGCTTCAGATTCCATGCGCAAGTACTTTTTGTCCTCATTTGTGCGGACACACAGATTTCTCTGCGAGAACGTACAGCCGTCACCCGTTCGGGGGAGCCCGGGCACAGCGTACGACACGGTGCGACATGATCGCGACCGACACGCACAGCGCGGCGGGGTAGGGTGCTGGTGGGGCAGGCGACCCACCAGATGAACCATTCGCGAAGGAGCGATCGCACCATCATGACCGCGCAGATCGATCACGCACTCGAGGAGATCCGGCGATTCCGCCCGAGCCCCGAGTTCGCCGCCCAGTCCGTCGCCGACCCCGGCCTGTACGAGGCGGCGCGCACCGACCGCCTCGGCTTCTGGGCCGACCAGGCCCGCAGCCTCCTCCAGTGGGAGAAGCCCTTCACCCGCACCCTCGACTGGTCGAACCCGCCGTTCGCGAAGTGGTTCGACGACGGCGAGCTCAACGTCGCCGTCAACTGCCTCGACCGCCACGTCGCCGCGGGCCTCGGCGACCGCGTCGCCATCCACTGGGAGGGCGAGCCCGGCGACTCCCGCACCATCACCTACGCCGAGCTGACCGACGAGGTGAAGCGCGCGGCGAACGTGCTCACCGACCTCGGCGTCGGCGAGGGCGACCGCGTCGCCATCTACCTCCCGATGATCCCCGAGGCGGTCGTCTCGATGCTCGCCGTCGCGCGCATCGGCGCGATCCATTCCGTGGTCTTCGGCGGGTTCAGCGCCGAGAGCCTCGCGTCCCGCATCGACGACGCCGAGGCATCCGTCGTCATCACCGCCGACGGCGGCTTCCGCAAGGGCAAGATCTTCCCCCTGAAGCTCACCGTCGACGACGCGCTCGAGCGCTCCGCCGGCTCGGTGAAGCAGGTGCTCGTGGTGCGCCGCGGCGAGAACGAGGTCGCGTGGAACGACGAGCGCGACCACTGGTGGCACGAGACCGTCGGCCGGGCCTCGAACGACCACGAGCCGAAGGCGTTCGGCGCCGAGCAGCCGCTGTTCATCCTCTACACCTCGGGCACCACCGGCAAGCCCAAGGGCATCCTGCACACCTCGGGCGGCTACCTCACGCAAGCGGCGTTCACCCACAAGAACGTGTTCGACCTGCATCCCGAGCGCGACGTCTACTGGTGCACCGCCGACGTCGGCTGGATCACCGGCCACTCCTACGTCGTCTACGGCCCGCTCGCGAACGGCGCGACGCAGGTGCTCTTCGAGGGCACGCCCGACACGCCGCACCCCGGCCGCTGGTGGGAGATCGTCGAGAAGTACGGCGTCACGATCCTCTACACCGCGCCCACGGCGATCCGCTCGTTCATGAAGCTCGGCAGGCAGATCCCGCACGAGTTCAACCTGCGCACCCTGCGAGTGCTCGGGTCGGTCGGCGAGCCCATCAATCCCGAGGCCTGGATCTGGTACCGCCACGTCATCGGCGGCGGCTCCATCCCGGTCGTCGACACCTGGTGGCAGACCGAGACGGGCGCGATCATGATCTCGGCGCTGCCGGGCATCACCGACCTCAAGCCCGGATCGGCGCAGGTGCCGATCCCGGGCATCTCGGTCGACATCCTCACCGACGAAGGCGAGCACATCGTGGGCGAGGGCGGCGGGCTCCTCGTGATCACGGAGCCGTGGCCGTCGATGCTCCGCGGCATCTGGGGCGACCCAGAGCGCTTCAAGGAGACCTACTGGGAGAAGTTCGGCGACAAGTACTTCGCCGGCGACGGCGCCCGCCGCGACGAAGACGGCGACTTCTGGCTGCTGGGCCGCGTCGACGACGTCATGAACGTCTCGGGGCACCGGCTCTCGACCGCCGAGATCGAGTCCTCGCTCGTCGCCCACCCGTGGACGGCCGAGGCCGCCGTCGTCGGCGCGCACGACGAGACCACGGGCCAGGCGGTCGTCGCGTTCGTCATCCTCAAGGCCAGCCAGGAGGAGCACGGCAACGACGCGGTCCTCGCGAGCGAGGAGCTGCGCACGCACGTCGCCCGCCAGATCGGCCCGATCGCCCGCCCCCGGCAGGTGTTCATCGTCAACGAGCTGCCGAAGACCCGCTCGGGCAAGATCATGCGGCGCCTGCTGCGCGACCTCGCCGAGGGCCGCGAGATCGGCGACACCACGACCCTCGCCGACACGTCGATCATGCAGATCATCAGCGCGCAGGTCCGCTAGCGCAGGTCGCCGGCGCAGCGCTTCGAGCGCCGGCCTGGAACGACGCATGCCGCGGCCGGGAGCATTCCCGCCGCGGCATCCGTCGTTCGCTGCTGCGCGCGCCGACTACGCGAACTCGACGACGAGCTCGACCTCGACGGGCGCGTCGAGCGGAAGCACCGCGACGCCCACGGCCGAGCGGGCGTGCCTGCCGGCGTCGCCGAAGATCGCGCCCAGGACCTCGGACGCGCCGTTGATCACGCCGGGCTGGCCGGTGAACGCGGGGTCGGATGCCACGAAGCCCACGAGCTTCACGATGCGGGTGACGCGGTCGAGCGAGCCGAGCTCGGCTCGCACCGCGGCGAGCGCGTTGAGTGCGCAGGTGCGGGCGTATCCCTTGGCGTCGTCGGCGGGGACGAGCCCGTCGCCCTCGCCCACCTTGCCGCTCGCGGGCAGCGCGCCCGCGACGAACGGCAGCTGCCCCGACGTGTAGACGTACGAGCCCGTGACGACGGCGGGCACGTAGGCGGCGACCGGCGCCGCGACGGCGGGCAGTTCGATGCCGAGCTCGGCGAGGCGCGCCTCGTAGCCGGCCATCAGGCTTCGCCCTCGAACTGCTTTGCAGCCTGTGCGGCGGCGGCGGTGCCGGCGGATGCCGCGGCGGAGGACTCGCCGCCGACGGGGCGCTTCAGGTACGCGACGAGGCCGCCTTCGGGCCCCTGCACGACCTGCACGAGCTCCCAGCCCTCGGAGCCCCAGTTGTTGAGGATGGCGGCGGTGTTGTGGATGAGCAGGGGTGTGGTGATGTACTCCCAGGCGGGCATGGGTTCCCTTTCGGCGGCGGAATCGTGCGGAGTCGGCGTGTCGTCGCCGGAGTGCCGGGCAGGCCCGGCATGGCGGTTTTTGCCAGCCTTCTCGGTTAAGCTCCACTATATGTCTGCCGAAAAACGAACGATGAGCGATGCTGCCGGGGGGATCCTCGGCTTCGTCGGTATGAGCGTGCTCGCCGGCGTGCTCGTGACCGCAGCCGTCACTCCCGCGCTCGCGGTGACGGGCATGGCTGCCAACAACGGCATCACGATGTTCGAGAACCTCCCGGCGTACCTCGAGATCGGCGAACTGTCGCAGAAGACCGACGTCTACGCGACCCGCTCCGACGGCTCGCAGGCGCTGCTCGCCTCGTTCTTCGACGAGAACCGCGAAGAGGTCGCGTGGGACGCGATCAGCCAGTACGCGAAGGATGCCGCGGTGGCCGGTGAGGACCCGCGGTTCTACGAGCACGGCGGCGTCGACATCCAGGGCACCCTGCGCGGCGCGGTGAGCACCTTCACCGGCAAGGACGTGCAGGGTGGTTCGTCGATCACGCAGCAGTACGTGAAGAACGTGCTCATCAACAACGGCGTGAACAAGGCGACGACCGAGGAGGAGAAGCAGGCCGCCTACGATGCGGCCACCGAGGTCTCCCCCGAGCGCAAGCTGAAGGAGATGCGCTACGCGATCGCGCTCGAGAAGAAGTTCAAGAAGAACGACATCCTGCTCGGCTACCTGAACATCGCGGCGTTCGGCGGTCGCGTGTACGGCATCGAGTCGGCGGCCCAGTACTACTTCGGCACCACGGCGGCGAACCTCACGATCGCGCAGGCGGCGAGCCTCATCGCGATCGTCAACAACCCCGACAACCTGCGACTCGACCGGCCGGACAGCGAAGAGAACGGCGCGGCCACCGTCGTCGACGGCGAAGCGGTGCCCTACGCCGCGAACAAGGCGCGTCGCGACTACATCATCGACAAGATGTACGAGTACGGCAAGATCACCAAGGAGGAGCGCGACGCCTCCATCGCCGAGCCGGTCACGCCGAACATCAAGGAACCGAGCACCGGCTGCCAGACCGCGGCCGGGTCGGCGTTCTTCTGCGACTACGTGACCTGGGTCATCAAGAACCAGTTCGACGACCCCGCGACGCCCGACGTGAACGAGGGGTCGGTGCTGCTCAAGCAGCGCGGCCTCCAGATCTACACGACGCTCGACCTCGACCTGCAGAACAAGGCCGAGACGGCGATCGCCGAGCAGATTCCGTTCTCCGACCCCCGCTTCGACGTCGGGTCGGTCGCGGTCTCGGTGCAACCCGGAACGGGCAGGATCCTCGCGATGGCGCAGAACAAGAAGTTCTCCGCCGACCCCGAGGTGCTGGCGTCGAGCAACGAGTACTCCTCGCTGAACTACAGCACCGACTTCGACTACGGCGGATCGAGCGGTCTGCAGCCCGGCTCGACGTTCAAGGTGTTCACCCTCGCCGAATGGCTCAACGAGGGGCACTCGCTCAACGAGACCTTCAACGGCTCGCGGCGCACCTTCACCACGTTCCCCGACAGCTGCAACGGCACCTGGTCGGGCAGCTTCAACCCCAACAACGATGACGGCAACACCGCCAACAACGCGGTCGACGCCACGAAGTACTCGGTCAACTCGAGCTTCATGTCGATGGCCTCGCAGCTCGACCTCTGCAAGATCAAGGAGACCGCACAGGCCTTCGGCGTCCGCCGTGCCGACGGCGGCGACCTCGGCACGCCTGCGGGCCACCCCGACTGGACGTTCCAGCCGTCCGCGGTGCTCGGCACCGAGGAGGTCTCGCCCCTCGCGATGGCCACCGCGTTCGCCGGCATCGCGAACGGCGGGGTCACCTGCACCCCGATCGCGATCGAGAAGATCGTGGCCGCAGACGGCGAGGAGATCGCACCGCCGAAGTCCACGTGCACCCAGTCCGTGACGGGGCAGGTCGCCGCGGCCATGGACTACGCGATGCAGCAGACCTTCAACGGCGGCACGGCGGCCCAGTCCGACCCGGGCACCGGGATCCCCCACATCGGCAAGACCGGTACCACGGACTTCGCGAAGGACACGTGGATGATCGGCTCAAGCACCAAGGTCGCCACCGCGGTCTGGGTGGGCAACGTGACCGGTGACGCGAACCTCCGCGAGCTCGACTTCCCCAGCGGCTACGCCGCGTCCGCACGACACCGCATCTGGCCCCAGATCATGGCGGTCGCCGACGCGAAGTACGGCGGCGACGCGTTCCCCGAGCCCGACCCGTCGGCCTTCCGCCAGGTGCTCGTGGACGTGCCGCAGGTCGCGGGCCTCTCCCTCGACGCCGCGAAGCAGGCGATCGAGGCGGCGGGCTTCCAGTTCGCAGAGGGCGGCGAACGCGACAGCGACCAGCCGAAGGGCACGGTCGCCGGCACCGATCCGTCGGGTCAGGCCGGGCGCGGCACGGTCATCACGGTCTTCATCAGCAACGGCAAGGTGAGCACCGTTCCCGATGTGCAGGGTCTGGATGCGGCCACCGCCCAGTCGACCCTCGAGCAGGCCGGCTTCAAGGTGCAGGTGAAGGAGCAGGACGTCACCGACCCCGCGCAGGACGGCATCGTGATCTCGCAGTCTCCCGATGCAGGGTCCGCCGCGAAGGCGGGCGACCGCATCACGATCACGGTCGGCAAGCTGAACGGCGGTGGAGCGCCGGGCACCGGCAACACCACGGGAAACAGCGGGTGAGCCCGACCGCTTCGACCGCCGTCGCGCGGATCGCCTCGGCGGTCGGCGCGGCGGCGGTCGCCTCCGTCGCGTGGGGCACCGTCGTCGAGCGCACCCGGTGGACGCTTCGCCGCGTCGAGGTTCCGGTGCTGCCGTCGGGTGCGGCTCCCGTGCGGGTACTGCACATCTCCGACCTGCACATGGCGCCCTGGCAGCGCCCCAAGCAGGAATGGGTGCGCGCGCTCGCCGATCTCCAGCCCGATCTCGTCGTCGACACCGGGGACAACCTGGGGCACGAGCGCGGCATCGAGGGCGTGCGCCGGGCGCTCGAGCCGTTCCGGGGCGTTCCGGGCGTGTTCGTCAACGGATCGAACGACTACTTCGGACCGGTCGTGAAGAACCCCTTCGGCTACTTCAGCGGCCCCTCGAAGCTGCGCGCGCACGCCAAGCGCCTCGACATCGGCGAACTGCACGACTTCTTCGGCGAACTCGGCTGGATCGACCTCGACAACACCGCGACCACCCTCGACCTGCGCGGCACGCACTTCGAGCTGTTCGGCGTCGACGACCCGCACAAGGGCTACGACCGGCTCGACCTCATCACCGCGGCGATCGACGACCTGCGGTCCGATGACCCGCTCGGCGATGAGTTCTGGCCCGACCGGGGCGCCCGAGCGCAGCGGCCGACGGTGACGATCGGGGTCGCCCACGCGCCCTACCGACGCGTGCTGAACTCGTTCGTCACCCACGGCGCGCAGTTGATGCTCGCCGGCCACACCCACGGCGGGCAGGTCTGCCTGCCGGGGTACGGCGCGCTCGTCACCAACTGCGACATCCCGCGTTCGCAGGCGAGCGGCCTCAGCACGTGGCGTCACGGACTCCGCTCGGCCTACCTCAACGTCTCCGCCGGGCTGGGCACCTCGATCTACGCTCCGGTCCGGTTCGCATGCCCCCCGGAGGCGACGCTGCTCACCCTCACCCCGGTCGGCTGAGCCGCCGCACGAGCGCCGACGGGGTGCTCCGACGCCCCCGGGCGTGGTCGGGCGTCGCCGAATTATCGGCTATCCTTATGGAGGCCCGCGAGGGCCACCGGGGTGTGGCGCAGCTTGGTAGCGCGCGTCGTTCGGGACGACGAGGTCGCAGGTTCAAATCCTGTCACCCCGACCATCGGGAAGGGCCGGGCATCTGAGATGCCCGGCCCTTCGTCGTTCCGTCGCGGAGGATCGCGGAGCCGGCGCACGCCGCCGCATCCGCAGGGCCAGGGGCTCGCAGACGGATGCCACGTCGGCGCTCTACTATGTCGACAACCGGTCGATCACGACAGACCCCATCGATGTCGCGACGACCGCACGCGCCGTCCACGGCAGTCACGGCGCGGACCCGACGCCCGACACCGCCGAGAGGGATTCGCACATGACCGGCCTGATCGTCCAGGAGTGGATCGAGGAGTCGGGCGGAGCCGAGCAGGTGCTCGACGCGATGCGCATCGCACTGCCCGACGCGCGCATCGCCTGCCTGTGGAACGACGATCCCACGCGGTTCCCTCCCGAGACGGTCGACGAGTCGTGGCTGGCCCGCACGCCGCTCCGCGGCCGCAAGGCACTGTCGCTGCCGCTCATGTCGGGCACGTGGCGGCGCGGGCTCGGCTGGCCCACCACCACGCCCGACTGGATCCTGACGAGCAGCTACGTGTTCGCCCACCACGCGAGACTCGGCGCCGACCCCGGCGTGGCGAAGTTCTCCTACGTGCACACCCCCGCTCGCTACCTGTGGGAACCCGACCTCGACAGTCGCACCTCGATCCCCCTCGCCGGGCTCGCGCGTGCGTACCTGCGCGGTGTCGACCGACGGGCCTCCGCCACGTCGGGCTCGCTCGCGGCCAACAGCGATTTCGTCCGGGAGCGCATCCAGCGCGCATGGGGTCGCGATGCCCGGGTCATCCATCCCCCCGTGGCATCCCGGTCGATCGCCGCGGTGGCCGACTGGGCGAGGCGTACGACGCCCGACGAGCAGGCGATACTGGACGCCCTGCCCGAGCGCGGCTTCCTCCTCGCCGCCTCGCGGCTCGTGCCCTACAAGCGCCACGATTCCGTCATCCGCATGGGCGCGGCGTTGGACATCCCGGTCGTCGTGGCCGGGGCCGGACCGGAGCGCGAGCGGCTCGAGTCGCTCGCCGCGGCCGCGCGCGTGCCCGTGCACCTGCTCGGCAGGGTCTCCGACGAGCTCCTGCGCGCGCTCTTCCAGCGCGCGCTCGCGTTCGTCTTCCCACCGATCGAGGACTTCGGGATCATCCCGGTCGAGGCGATGGCGGCAGGGTGCCCCGTCATCGTGAACCGGGTCGGCGGGGCTGCCGAGTCGGTGCTCGACGGCATCGCGGGCGCGCAGTACGACCCCGATGACGTCGCCGGGTTCGCGCAGGCGGTGGAAGCCGCCTCGCGCATCGCTCCCGAGGCGGCGCGGGCGCGGGCGCTCGAGTTCGACACCGACCGCTTCGTGGCCGAGATCCGCGAGTGGGTGCTGGGCGGCGATGAGACGCGTCGCAGGGAATCGACCGCTCGAGCGGCGTCCGGGCGCGGGTCACCCGGGCAACCGGCTCGATCGGTCCGACGCGATCAGGGTCCTTCGACCGAACGGCCCGCGACCGGCCTGAACGAATGACCCCGTCGGACCGCGTCGCTCGCCTGCGCGCCGACGCGGCCGCGGACCTCGTCGTCGCCTCGCGACACACCCGGCAGCGGCGGGGCTGGCTCGTGGTGCTCACCGTCGTCTATGCCGCAGTGCTCGCCGTCGTGCTCTTCTGGCCGGTGCACGTCGACGGTGAGGGCGGCTTGCTCCGGTTCGACGTCGCACTCGAGTTGCTGGCCCGACTCGGCGTCCCGCAGTGGGCCAGGTACCTGCTCGTCGAGACGGCGTCGAACGTCGTGCTCTTCGTGCCGCTCGGGGCGCTGTGGGCCGCCTGGGCGCCCGAACGCAGGGTCCGCAGGGTGCTGACCGCGACGGGCCTCGGCGGGGCCGTGAGCCTCTGCGCCGAGACGGTGCAGCAGGTGCTGCTGCCCGACCGCACCTTCGACCTGCGCGATGTGGCGGCCAACACGCTCGGCGCCGCCCTCGGCGCGATCGCCGTCGTCGCGATCGCAGCGGCGAACCCGCGGTCCCCCTAGGGCCCTACGCGATGGGCCCCATGCGCCCGAGCGGCAGGACCACGAAGAACGCGCGCCCCACCAGTTGCGCTCGCTGCACGAAACGCGCGCAGTCGGCGCCGGCGAGCGCGGCCGTCGAGCCTCGACACGCGA
Organism: Agromyces tardus; assembly: GCF_003710805.1. Lineage (GTDB taxonomy): Bacteria > Actinomycetota > Actinomycetes > Actinomycetales > Microbacteriaceae > Agromyces > Agromyces tardus. The sequence continues at coordinate 14,120 of NZ_RHHB01000035.1, forward strand.
TGACGGAATCGGCGGAGTCCGCCCGATGGTCGCCGAGCACGAAGTACGCGTCGTCGGGCACGGCGACGTCGCCGAAGCAGCGGCTCGAGGCCGGCGTCGTGGCGCAGTCGAGCACGCCGGCTTCGAACGGCTGGTTCTCGAAGACGTACGACTCGTCGAGCGGCTCGCCGTTCACCAGCACGCGTCCCTCGACGTCGCAGCACGAGACCACATCGCCCGGCAGGCCGATCACCCGCTTGACGAGTGAGTGCTCGGTTCCCGGGCCGACCCCGAACAGGCCGCCCACCCACTTGATCGCCGTGATCGGGGTGAACGGCTCGGCGGCGGCGTCTCCGGCCCACGCCTCATCGGCGACGAAGACCACGACGTCACCGCGTGCCGGCCCTCCCCCGAGGTACGCGAGCCGGTTGACGAGGCCCCGGTCGCCGACCTGCAGGGTCTGCTCCATGGATCCCGACGGCACCTGGTACACCTTCACGAGGAACGACTGCACGAGTGCGAGCACCACGAGCGCGATGAGCAGGTGCCACCACGGCGAGATGCCTCGACGACGGCGGCCGGCGCCCCGGGGCGCCGGCGCCGGCGCTCCGGTCGTGTGCGAATCCACGGACACGAGCCTACGGGCGCCCGAGTCCGCGGTACTCCCAGCCGGCCGCCCGCCACGCGGCGGGATCGAGCACGTTGCGTCCGTCGATGACGAACCGGTTCGCGACGAGCCGGCCGACTTCCACCGGGTCGAGGTTGCGGTACTCGCGCCACTCGGTCACCAGCACCACGAGGTCGGCGCCGCGCAGTGCCTCGTCGGTGTCCTCGGTGTAGGCGAGCTGCGGATGCCGCGCACGGGCGTTCGCGATCCCCTCCGGGTCGGTCGCGATCACGTCGGCGCCGAGCCCCTTGAAGTGCACCGCCACGTCGAGCGCCGGCGAGTCGCGCACGTCGTCGGAGTCCGGCTTGAACGTGACGCCCAGCACGGCGACGCGCTTGCCGACGACCGAGCCGCCGAACGACTCCACCGCGAGATCCACGACGCGACGACGGCGGCGGAGGTTGATCGCGTCGACCTCCTTGAGGAACGCCACGGACTCCCCTCGCCCGAGCTCCTCGGCACGGGCGCTGAAGGCGCGAATGTCCTTGGGCAGGCATCCGCCGCCGAAGCCGACGCCGGCGTTGAGGAACCGTCGGCCGATGCGCGCATCGTGGCCGATCGCGTCGGCCAGCTGGGTGACATCCGCCCCGGTCGCCTCGGCGATCTCGGCCATCGCATTGATGAAGGAGATCTTGGTGGCGAGGAACGCGTTCGCCGCGACCTTCACGAGCTCGGCCGTCGCGTAGTCGGTGACGATGCGCGGGGTCCCCGCCTCGATGGCGGCGCGGTAGACCTGGTCGAGCTGGGCCGCGGCGCGGTCGTCGGCGACGCCGTAGACGAGCCGGTCGGGCGCGATGGTGTCCTGCACCGCGAAGCCCTCCCGCAGGAACTCGGGGTTCCACGCGAGATGGGCGTGCGGAGCGGCTTCGGCGAGCCTCGCGGCGAGCCGTTCGGCGGTGCCCACGGGGACGGTGCTCTTGCCCACGATGAGCGCCCCGTCGGCGAGGTGCGGGAGGAGACCCTCGAACGCCGCGTCGACGAACCGCAGGTCGGCCGCGTAGGTGTCCGCTGACTGCGGCGTGCCCACGGCGATGAAGTGGATCTCGGCGTCGGCCGCCTCGGCGATGTCGGTGCTGAAGCGGAGTCGCCCGCTCGCGGTGGCGGACGTGAGGATGTCGTGCAGGCCGGGCTCGAAGAAGGGAGCGCGGCCCGACCGCAGGTCGGTGATCTTGCGTTCGTCGACGTCGATGCCGACGACGTCGTGCCCGAGTTCCGCCATGGCCGACGCGTGCACTGCGCCGAGGTAGCCGCAACCGATGACCGAGATTCGCATGCTCATCCTTCGTTCGGGACAGTCCCGGTCAATTCTGCCGTACGGGGTCGTCCGCAGCGGGCGCGGGCGGTCTCGCGGCGTCCGCCCTCGTGCGCCCGCTCGCCCACCGCAGCACCATCTCGAGCGGACCACGGCCCACGTACCGCTCCCACAGCCACGCGAAGACCATCGCCCCGACGACCAGGCCGAGCAGCAGCACGGCCGAGTCGTCGGTCACGACCCCACCCTCGACGCGCTTCGCCGCGGAGATCGCCACGAGATGCCCGGTGTAGATGGTCAGCGGCATCGCGCCCATCGCGGTCACCGGCGAGAGCAGGGCGCTCGCGATCCGTCGCAGGGCGGGCCTGGCGAGCGCGGTCAGCGTCACGCACGCCGCCACGACGAGCAGCCCGACGCCGACGTTGCCGACGGTCTCGAGCGAGGCGCGCAACGGCGCGCTCCAGGCTGCGGCCGGGTCGTCGACCGCGAGCGTCGCGGGATCGGGCAGCAGGCGCGCGCCGGGCAGGCACACGGATGCCGCGAGCACCCCCGCGAGGGCGGACCGTCGTACGACGGCCGGCGACGCGACATCCGACCGGGCCAGGCCGAGGCCGAGGAGCATGACCGGCACCCAGATGATCACCGGATAGGCGCCGGTGAGGAACCAGTCGAGGACGAGTCCGCCGTCGAGGCCGCTCGCGAGCTGCAGGTCGGGGTCCCGCGCCGCGATCGCCGCGATCGCCGGCGCCATCGCGAGCAGTACCGCCCCGAGCGCGAGCGCAACACGAGCCGGCACGAAGAGCAGCGGGAGCAGCAGCAGGAACGCGATGCCGTACTCGTCGAGGATCACGTAGACGAGCGGGTTCAGGATCGCCACGACGAGCACGCCGAGGGCGATGAGGATGACGGCGCGGATCGCGACCTGGCGGCGCAGTGCGCCCCGCCCGGTCTCCGCAGGACGCGTTCCGCCGGTGAGCAGTCCGAGCCCCACGCCCGCGGTGAGCGCGAACAGCAGGCGCGGTCGCTCGTCGGCCAGGGCGATGAGCTCGTTCACGTCGACGGATGCGGCGGCCGGCGCGACGTGCGCCACGAACATGCCGATGAGCGCGAGTCCCCGCGCCGTGTCGACACCCGAGACGCGCCGCGACCTCCGTCGCGCGGGGGTCGGCGACGGCTCGGATGCGGCCATGGTGCCCATGCTGCCCACTCTCGCACGGATGCGGCGCCGTTCACGGGCCCGACCGGACGGGCCGACGCCCGCGTTCCGTCTCGACGACGGTGCCCGCGGCGATCAACCGCAGGGCGCCTCCGCCATCTCGACCTTCGTCGCGTTGATCATCGGGGTGGTGCGTACCTCGGTCGGGCCGTACGTGCCCGGCGTGCCGGCGAAGGTGGCCCGCACGACGGCCGTCTGGCCGTTCACCATGTCGACGGTGAACTTCTCGGCCGGTCGGCTGAGATCGGTGACCGACGGTCCGGTGACCGTGTTGAGCGCCGGCTCGGGCACCTCGATCGCGCTCGTCGAGGCGCCCACCGGGCCGTAGAGGAACACCTCGGTGCGGTAGAAGTCGTACAGCCCGCTGTCGATGTAGCGCGGCAGGTCGTCGGCGATGTCGCCCGGGATGTCGAACTTCAGCTTCACCTCGACCGTATAGGTCGGGGCATCCGGCTTGCAGGCATCGGTCGTGACCGTCGCGGAGGTGTGCAGGTAGTAGTCGATCTTGGACGACGAGCGGTCGCGGAAGTACACGCCGACGACGGTGGCACCCTCGTTCGTCTTCGGGAGCACGCCCTGCACCCGCGTGTCGTCGAAGAGCGCCTGCGTGGCCGGATCGGCACTCCACATCATGAGACTGCCGCCGTTGGCTGCGTCGGTGATGGCCTTCGCCATCGCCCAGACGTCGTAGTCGGTCGACATGATGCGGTCGAAGACGGCGCTCGCCGCGGCGGCGAAGTAGGCGTCGGACTCGGCGCCGCCCTCGGGGTAGCGGAAGTAGGCCTCGTTGAGGAGCTTGGAGACCACATTGTCGCTCGTGAGCTGCTCGCCGCCGGCGAACGTCACCGGACCGGTGACCTCGAGGAGCTTCGAGAGCGCGATCGGGTCGAGCGCGACGACGACGTCGGGCGTGATCCCGACCGTGCGCTGCCAGTGGGCGTTGATGATCGCCGCAGCCGTCGGGAAGTCGGGGCGACTCGTCGACGCGTTGAGGTTGTCGAGGAAGATGCTGTCGTAGAGCTGCTTCGCGCTCTCGTCGACCGCGACGTCGACCGGGACGCCCACCGGGAAGTCGGCGCTCGACACCTGCCGTGCGATCTTGATGGTGCCGTTGTCGACCTGCAGCAGGGTCTGCGACGCCGGGCCGCCGCCGAGTGCCGCGGCCTCGGCGTTGTTCTCGAATGCGAGCACCACGTTCTTCGGACCGTCGATGCCGAGCAGGGCGCCCACGCCGGCGAGCGCACCGTTGAACTGCGGGATGGTCGCTTCGGCCTTGCCGAGCATCTCGTCGAACTTGTCGACGCCCTCGCTCACCTGGCCGATCGTCGCCGTCGTGTCGATCGACTGCACCTCGGCGTGCACGTCGGTCACGACCTGCTCTGCCGTGGTGGCGATCTCGGTCGCCTGGCGCAGTGGCGCGAGGTCGATGCCGCCGGTCGTCGCGTCACGCTTGACGCCGAACGAGCCGACGAGGGTGGACGCCGGCGTCACCACCTCGGTGGAGATATCGTCGACGCCCTCGGCGATCACGCGCACCGCGCGGAAGTTCTCGCCGACGACCGGGACGAGCTCGCCCATGCTCCACAGCACCGTCGTCGTGGGCTCGACCGCGCTCCGGGCGGAGCCCGACAGCTCGGCGGCGATCGGCTCGAGCTGGTCGAACTTGCGCTCGGTGGCCGCCTTCTGGAACGCCGCGACCGAGGCCTGCGCGTCTTCGAGGTCGGCGCGCACCGACATCGCATCGTTGTAGAGCGAGAAGGCGGCGAAGCCGCCGCCGATGAGGAGGATCGCCAGCACGGGCCAGACGATCGCATGCACGATCCACCGCCGGCGCGGCTTCTTCTCGGGACGTGAGCGGTCGTCTCGACGCGCGGCGTCGTCAGTGATCTCGGGCTGGGTCACAAGGCCTTAGCATAGACGGCCGCGACCGCGCACGACCTGTGGCGTTGCGCGTTCGTGATCAGTACGCGCCCTGCGCCCGCATCACCGATCGCGCCGTGCGGTACAGGATGATGATGTCGCCGGTGAGCGACCAGTTCTCGACGTAGTAGAGGTCGAGTCGCACGCTGTCATCCCATGAGAGATCGGAACGGCCCTGGGTCTGCCACAGGCCCGTGATCCCCGGTCGCACCAGCAGCCGTCGGCGCATCCAGTCCTCGTACCGTTCGACCTCCGACGCGAGTGGCGGCCTCGGGCCGACGAGCGACATGTCGCCGAGCAGGACGTTGACGAACTGCGGAAGCTCGTCGAGGCTGTAGCGGCGCAGCACGGCTCCGACTCGCGTGACCCGAGGATCGGACTTGAGCTTGAACAGCACGCCGTTGCCGTCGCTCTGGTCGAGGAGCGTCGGGAGCTTCGCCTCGGCGTCCACGACCATCGACCGGAACTTCAGCATGCGGAAGTGCTTGCCGTTGAGTCCCACGCGCTCCTGCGTGAACAGCGCCGGCCCGGGGCTGTCGCGGCGCACCAGCACGGCGATCACGAGGAACACCGGGCTCAGCAGCACGAGCGCGAGCGTCGACAGCACGAGGTCGAACGCGCGCTTCGCCGCGTACTTGCGGCCCTCGAACTCGGGGTAATCGACCTGGATGAGCGGGAGGCCCGCGACCGGTCGAGCGTGGATGCGGGGGCCCGCGACATCCGTGAGCGCCGGGGCCACGATGAGGTTGGTCGACGTCGACTCGAGCTCCCAGCCGATCTCCCGCATCCCCCGCGGGTCGATGGTGTCGGCGCCGGTGAACACGACCGTGTCGGCGCGTGCCTCCTCGAGCACCCTGCTGAGGCTCGCGTAGTCCCCGAGCACCGGGATCCCCGACAGGAGTTCGCGGTCGGCCGTGCCGTGCTCGGTGATCGCCCCGACGATGACGATCCCGGTGGTGCTGTCACGCGACATCTGCTTCGCCACGTGGATCGACTTGCCCCGTTCGCCCATGAGGATGGCGCGGTGCGTGTATGCACCGGTCGCGCGACGGCGGATCAGCCACTTGCGCCACGCCCAGCGGCTCACGAGGAGCAGCGCGAGGCCGATCGGCAGCGCGAGGAGGAGGTATCCGCGGCCGAGTTCCGATTGCAGCGCGAAGGCGGCGATCGCGAGCACGGCGAACACCCGGATGGTCGCATCGGTGATGCGGCGGTACTCCGAGACGCCGGCGCCGATGATGGTGTGGTCTCGCGTGGCGAACAGGGACAGGGAGACGAACCAGATCCCGATGAGGAGCGCCGACACCAGGGTGTAGCTGACCACCACTTGGGCATCGCGGACGCTCGGGATGCTGACGGTCTCGACGATCGAGCCGAACCGGATCAGCTGCGAACCGTAGACCGCGACCACGATCACGATCAGGTCGGTGATCAGCAGCCGCCCCGCGTAGGCGCGCTGCCATGCCGCAACGACCGCCGCCGGTGAATCGGTGGTGGACTGGCGCGTCAGGCTCATGCAATACCTCCGCCGTCGGCCGGTCTTCGGGTCGTCGGGCCGACGTGGCCGCTGTGATGCGGACCAATCGAAAGGCTACCCCGTCGGCCCGCGCCCGCAAGAGGCTTGACGACGAAGTGCCCCCCGAAATGGGGCGGATCAGTGGCGGCCGTTCAGCACGCCGGCGCTCTCCTCGAGGTAGCAGACGCCGCAGAGCGACTCGTAGGTGACGGTTCGGACCCCGCTCGCGCTGAGCTCCGTCGACGCGTCGATCGCGACCTGGTCGCCGTCGAACACGAATCGGCCGTCGACGAGGCGCGCGTTGAAGATCGCCTTGCGGCCGCAGCGGCAGATCGTCTTGAGTTCCTCGAGGCTGTGCGCGATCTCCAGCAGTCGGCGGCTGCCGGGGAACGCCACCGTCTGGAAGTCGGTGCGGATGCCGTAGGCGAGCACCGGGATGCCGTCGAGCAGGGCGATGCGGAGCAGGTCGTCGACCTGGCTCCCGGTGAGGAACTGCGCCTCGTCGATCAGCAGGCAGCTGACGTCGCGCTCATGCTCGGCGATGACGGCGGTGCGATGCCGCTGGAAGGTCTCGAACACCGGCTCCTCCGGCGCGATCGTGAAGTCGACCTCGCGCACGACGCCGAGGCGCGACACGATGTCGCGGTCGCCCTTGGTGTCGACCGACGGCTTCGCCAGCAGCACCCGGTGCCCGCGCTCCTCGTAGTTGAACGCCGCCTGCAACAGGGCGGTGGACTTGCCCGAGTTCATGGCTCCGTAGCGGAAGTACAGCTTCGCCATCTACTCGAGCAGCCCGTCCTCGGCCGCACGCCGGATGAGGTCGGACTTGCGGCTCGCCGGGCGGCCCACCTTCGCGTACTTCTCGCGCACGCGACGCAGGTAGGTCTTGGCGGTCTCGTAGCCGACGTCCATCCGCCGGCCGACCTCGAGCGTCGAGAGTCCCTGCGCGTAGAGGCGCAGCGCGCGCTCCTCGGCGGGGCTCAGCCGTGCGTTCGCGAGCCCGGCGGCGGTTCGATCGGGGCCGTCGGATGCCGCGACATCCGCTTGGCCGCCGGCGAGCACCGGCACGCGCCGACTCGGACGGACCCGCTCGCCGCGCGCCACCTTGCGTGCGACCTCGACGAGTTCGTCTGCGGGCGTGGTCTTCGGGATGAACGCGGCGGCACCGGCCTCCAGCGCGCGATCGCGGGATTCCTCGTCGTCGAGGGCGGTGACGACCACCACCTTCGCGCCCGCCGCGCGACAGGCCCGGATACGCGATTCGATCGAGACCGTGTCCCCCAATTGGAGGTCCATGAGCACGACGTCCACCGGGAAGCCGGGGTCCCGGATGAGGCCGATCCAGGTGGTGGCGCGCACCGCGACATCGAACTCCGGCGACTGCTCGGAGAACATCGTGGCAAGGCTGTCGACGATCAGGCCATGGTCGTCGAGGATGGCGAGCCGGAACGGCGCGCCCTCGGGTCTCGGGTCACTCGAGGTCATAACGGAACTCCACCGACACATTGTCTCGTGCGACGCGGGTCTCCGCGCGCATTCCCACGGATCTCGCAACGGCGAGGAACCGTTCGAGGTCGCGCCGCGTGGGCGGCTCGACGCCCGGCCGTGCCTCCAGCGTGATGACGCCCGAGTGCTCGGCGGTGCGGAACGACACCGTCATCCCCGCGCTCCGGCCCGAGTTCGAGAGCCACGACACGAGCGCCGTCAGCGTCGAGCGCTGGTCGACCCGCAGCTCCCTGGCGGCACCGCCGGGGTCGTCCACCTCCACGCCGACGCCGCGCACCGAGCCGACCGACGCCGCGAGGTCGTCGAGCCACGTGGACTCGATCCCCGCCTTCAGGGCACGACGCAGTGCCTCGGCGAGTTCCCGGGCACGATCGGCGTCGGCCACGGTGATCCGCTCGGCGGTCATGATGCCGGCGAGGAAGGGGAGCACCTCGCGTCCCAGCAGCGAGACTCGGCTCTGCTGCACGGAGCGCGCGATGCCCGCCCGCATGTCGGCGTCGCGCTGGAGGGCCGCCGAGTTCGCCTGCCGCTGCCATGCGAGCGTTTCGGCCACGATCGCGTAGGAGTAGCCCGCTGCGGCGGCCGCGAGCGCGAGCGTCGCGGAGGTGTTCACCGCGATGACGGCGACGACCGAGCCTCCGGCTCCCCGGTCGCCCGCGGCCCCGACGGCGAGGATGGCGAGCACGGCGGAGGCGAGGAACCCGGCGGTGAGCAGCGACATCCACGTGCAGAACGGCGCCACGGCCAGGATGAGCAGGCCGATCGCGATCGGTCCGTAGTCGTCGTAGAGGTATTGGTCGGTGCCCAGGGTGCTGACGTACTCGGCGATCGCGCCCCCGACCGCGAGGCTGACGACGACCCAGAGCCGCTCGGCCGTGAAGGGGGCGCGGCTCGGCCACGCCGAGACCGACGCGACGACGCCCGCAGCAGCCACGAGCACGATGCCGAGGATCGCGGCGGCGGGCGAATTGATCTCGGCCCGGTGCCAGAACGTGAGGCCGACGGATGCCGCGACCGCCACCGACGCTCCGATCACGACCGCCGGCGCCGCGGTGATCGCGCCGATCGGATCGGCCTCCTGCTGGGCGAGGCGGATGCGGAGGATCATGCGCCGCCCTCCGGGACGGTGAGCACGACCGTGGTGCCGACCCCGGGGCTCGACCACACCTGCACGGAACCGCCCTCCTGCTCGATGCGGGCCCGGATCGAGGTGCGTAGGCCGATGCGATCGTCGGGAACGGCGTCGACGTCGAAGCCCAGCCCGCTGTCGACCACCACGACAGTGACGTCGCCGTGCCCCGGACCGATCGCGACCTCGGCCTCGCCGACGCCCGCGTGGCGCGCCACGTTCACGAGGCACTGCGCGACCGCGGCGTCGAGCACCGAGGCGCGTACGGGACCCAAGACTTCCAGCGCGGCGGGGTCGCCCGTGATCCGCACGCCGAGCCCGGCATTGCGCGCGGCCTCGAGCGCCTCGGGCAGCACGGTGCGGGTTGCCGCGGCCGCGATCGGCCCGTTGCCGCCCGAGCGTCCCGGCCTGCCTGCGCCGCCGGCCGCGCCCGCGGACCCGAACGCGCCGTCGTCGATTGCCGCATCGCCGTGGTCGATGGCCCAGTCGCGCCCGACGATGAGGCCGAGGTCCTGCCGGATGCCGACGCGGAGCCGTTCGTCGATCGGGCCCGAGCCCGCTGCAGCGATCGCGACGAGGTGGCTGAGCGCGGTGTCGTGGAGGCGCGCCGTGGCGCGCAGTTCGTAGTCGTGGCGGAGCGCCAGTTCGCGGGTCTGCTGGCTGGCCCGGTGGAGGCCGGTCTCCTTGCGCGTGTCGCGCCTGCGGGAGAGCCCGTCGTAGGCCCGCACCATCACGAGCAGGCCGAAGGCACCGGCTGCTGCGACGTTCGGGACCCAGCTCCCGCCGCCGATCGCGGCGCCGAGGAACGTGGCCGCCTCCCCCAGTCCGAAGCCGAGGGTGGCCCAGGTGAGTGCGATCGCCGAGCCCGCGCCGGCTCCGCCGACGAGCAGCAGCGCGATCCGCGGCAGCGCGAGCAGCGGGTTGTTGGTCGAGTCGACGCCGTTCTCGGGCTGCATGACGAGCACGGTGAGCGCGAAGACGACGGCCGAACCCGCGACGAGGTACACGACGGTGAGCGTGACGGTGGGGAAGCGAGCGACGAGCACCAACAGCAGCGCCTGCGCTGCGAGGAGCATGACCGCCGCGAGTTCGCCCTCCGCGCCGCCGGCGAACGCCGACTCGGCGACGACGACGATCCCGATGACCAGGCAGACGAGCGCGGCGCAGTGTCCGGCGTTGGCGAGCGCGCGACTGAAGGACTCGCGAGCGAGGTGCTCCGGGAGCCCCAGGTTCATCGCGTCCTCCGCCTCTCATCGACTGCGCCGCAACGCGCGTGCTCCAGGCCCCCTCGCGGATTATCGCAGTTCCGCGGCGGTTCCGTGGCGATGCGGTTCGACCCGGGCAGGAAATCCGTTCAGAAGAGGGCGGCAGGGTCAGCGGGGCCGAGGCCCTGCGCGCTCGTCGCCAGGCGGGCGGATGCCTCGGCGCGATCGAATCCGGGGGCGTCGCCGGGCGAGCGGCCGAGGGCGCTCGATCGCACCCCTCCGGTCGCGGCATCCTCCCGCCCCTGCTCGAGGCCGTGCGCTCGGATCAGCGGGCGGATCCGGGCGGCGAGCCACTTGCGGTACTCCTTCGGCGCGTAGGCGTTGTTGCCGTAGTACATCGAGCGGTAGCGCTCGACGAGCTCGGGGTGCTCGCGCGCGAGCCACTGCATGAACCACGGCTTCACGCCGCCGCGGAGGTGCAGCGCGGTGTAGAGCACGCTCGTCGCGCCCGCGGCCTTCGCCTGGCGCAGTGCCTCGTCGAGGTGGGCTCGCGTATCGGTGAGGTACGGGAGGATCGGCATGAGGAAGACGGCGCAGTCGAGCCCCGCCTCGCGCACCGCCCGCACCGTCGCGAGCCGCGCGGCGGCGCTCGGCGTGCCCGGCTCCACGGACTGCTGCAGTTCCTGGTCGTAGATGGCGATCGACATCGCGAGATCGACGGGCACGCGCTTCGACGCCTCGGCGAGCAGCGGCAGGTCGCGGCGCAGGAGCGTGCCCTTCGTGAGGATGCTGAACGGCGTGCCGCTCATCGTGAGCGCCTCGATGATGCCCGGCATGAGCGAGTAGCGGCCCTCCGCCCGCTGGTACGGGTCGGTGTTCGTGCCGAGTGCGACCGCGTCGTGCCGCCACGACGGCTTCGCGAGCTCGGTGCGGAGGACCTCGGCGACGTTCACCTTGACCACGATCTGCCGGTCGAAGTCGTCGCCCGCGTCGAGGTCGAGGTAGGTGTGCGTCGGGCGGGCGAAACAATATACGCACGCATGCGAACAGCCCCGATACGGGTTGATGGTCCACCCGAACGGCACGACCGATTGCCCGGGCACCTTGTTGAGCGCCGACTTCGCGAGCACCTCGTGGAACGTCACGCCGGCGAACTCAGGGGTCTGCACCGATCGCACGAGGTTGTCGAGCCGGGCCAGGCCGGGCAGCATGCCCGCCTGCTCGACGCCGAGTTCCTGTCCGCTCCACCTCACTCCGATATTCGAACACATGTTCGAATCAGTTGCAAGCGGATGCCGCGGCGCGGCGCGTTGCGGCGAGCACGCGCGCGCGCCGCGGCGCCGACCTCGAGACATCCCGCGGCCTCCTCGACCCGGACGGTTCGCGAGAACAGGCAGACGCGCCGACCGCGTCACGAGAACAGGACTCAGCGACATCCGAACGGCGCCGCCTCCTGTTCTCGTGACGGTGCCCCCCACGCGGATGCCGCGGCGCGGCGAGTTCCGAGGAGCGCGCGCGCCGCGGCATCCGCTCGGTCAGCGGGCCCGCACCAGCCGCGCCTCGGGAGCATCCGACGCGGGCGGAGACGCCGGGGCCGACCCGCCCACGCGCCGACCGAACGCGAGCTCGAGCGTCTCCCCCGTCCACCTGCGCCGCAGCCACCGGTCGTGGCTCGCGATGACGACCGCGCCCGGGTAGGCGCCGAGCGCCTCCTCGAGGTCGGTCGCGAGCGCGAGCGACAGGTGGTTCGTCGGCTCGTCGAGCAGGAACACGTGCGGCGGCCGGGCGATCACGAGCGCGAGCGCGAGCCGTCGTTGCTGCCCCACCGACAGGTTGCCGACCGGCCGGTCGAGGTCGCGTCTCGGGATCAGCCCCAGATCCGCGAGCGGCAGCAGCTCGGCCCGCCGCTCGCCGATCGCGCGCTCGTAGAGGGCCCGCGGCGAGGCATCCGGATCGGCGAACCGAACATCCTGCTCGAGCAGCCCCACGCGCAGGCCGCGACGACGGTGCACCACGCCGCGGTCGGCGGCGAACCGCCCCGCGAGCACCCCGAGGAGCGTCGACTTGCCCGCTCCGTTGGCACCGGTCACGAGCAGCCGCGTCTCGGGCGCGATACGCAACCCGTCGAGGTCGAGCCGATCGTCGACCTCCACGTCGGCGAGCTGCAGGAGCAGCCCCGACGCCTCATCGAGCGCGTGCGATCCCGACGGGATGCCCGCGAAGGCGAGCGGCGCCGGCGGCCGGAGCACCTGCGTGCGCTCGAGCTCGGCGAGGCGTCCCTCGGCGTTGCGCACGCGCCGCGAGACCGCCGCTTCGACGTTGCCCCGCTTGAAGTGCTTGAGGAACTTGTCGTTGTCGGTCGGCGGCCGGTTGTGCGCGACCTCCCGTGCGCTCTCGGCCACGACGAGACGCAGGCGCTTCAGTTCCTGCTGTTCCTCGTCGTACTGGCGCATCCAGCGGCCGCGCTCGTCGGCCTTCACCGCGAGGAACTCGGTGAACGACCCGCCGAAGACCGTGCCGCCGGATGCCGCGAGCCCGGCCTCGCGCGCGGCGCCGCCTTTCGACTCGCCACCCCGGCGCCTGCCGCCGGCGTGTGCTCCACGTTCCCGGCGGGCGAGCGCCAGGGCGCCGGCCCTCCCGGGATCGAGGTCGAGCAGGCCCGTCGCCGCCCGGTCGAGGAACGCGCGGTCGTGGCTCGCGAAGACGACCGGCCCGCGCCAGGCGCGCAGCCGGTCCTCGAGGAACGTCGCCGCCTCGTCGTCCAGGTGGTTCGTCGGCTCGTCGAGCAGCAGCGCGTCGGGCGACGAGAGCAGCAACGCGGCGAGCGCGAACCTGCTGCGCTGTCCGCCCGACAGCTCGGCGATGCGCCGGTCGAGCCCGAGCCCCGCCACGCCGAGCCCGTCGAGCAGGTCGTCGCGGCGGGCGTCGGCCGACCACACCTCGGCACGTTCGGCCGCGTCGAGTGCGGCCGCGTACCGGGCTGCAGATGCCGCGGCGTGCGCGTCCGCGTCGGCGTCGGCGAGGCCCGCTTCCTGCGGCCCGGCGAGCGCGAGCGCTGCGGCGTCGAGCTCGCGCTCGATCGCGCGCACCTCGGCGAGGGCCGCCTCGAGCACCGCGCCGACGCGCTCGTGGGGCGTGAACGGCAGCTCCTGCTGCAGCAGTCCCGTGCGGCGCGGGCGTGTGATGCGTCCCGCCACGGTGGCGCCCGGCAGGAGGTCGGCGGCGCCGGCCGCGGCCGGAGCCGAGCCCAGCGGCGCGGATGCGGCATCCGCTCGCCCGGACGTGGACGTGAACGCGGACGCAGCCGTCGCGGCATCGGGCGACGGCGCCGCGAGGAGCCGGAGCAGGGTGGACTTGCCCGCCCCGTTCTCGCCGATGAGGCCGAGCCGCTGGCCCGGTCCCACCGCGAAGCCGAGGTCGGAGAACACGCGTCGGTCGCCGAACGCGACGGAGAGCCCGTCGACGCGCAGGTGGTCGGAAGGATGGATGGATGCAGTCATGGGGTGGTCCCCTTCGCGAGAATGCCCCCGAGCCGTCGACCGTCACCGCCGTGGACGGCGGGCACGAGCGGTGCACCGAGCGGGCGCGCGTCACAGGGTGGCGCGGGCGACGGCCCGGGAGCGGAGAGTGGATCCCGCCGGGCATCTGCCGTCGTCTGGGTGCGCGCGAACACCGTCGCGATCAGTGGAACGAGCACACCCCGAAGTCAACGGCGCCTCAGGCGCGGGACGATGGGATGTGCTCACTTCATAGCGGAGACGACGATAGCAGACCATCTGCATCGTGTGAAGGGCGTGTCGGCGAGCGGATGCCGCGGCGCGGGGTTTCGAGACGGCCGCGGCCGGCCGCCGCCTGTCACGAGAACATGCCGACACGCCGAACCCGCCACGGGAACAGGCGCGAGCGACATCCGCAGCGCACCGGAGCCTGCATTCGCGACAGGACCGCGGGCGGCGCTAGGCCGTGAGCTTGAGCGCGCCCGCCGTCGCCGTCTCGGCCGCCGGCGGCGTGAGGCCGAGCACCGCGGCCGTGGCCGCGAGCGACGCCGCTGCGGCCTCGGGGTCGCTCGAGAGCGTCGTGCCGTAGCTCGGGATCATCTCGCGGATCTTCGGCTCCCACTCGTCCATCCGGTCGGGGAAGCAGCGCTTGAGCACCTCGAGCATGATCGGCGCCGCGGTGGAGGCGCCCGGCGAGGCGCCGAGCAGGCCCGCGATCGTGCCGTCGGCGCCCGCGATGACCTCGGTGCCGAACTGCAGGATGCCGCCCTTCTCGGGGTCTTTCTTCATGACCTGCACCCGCTGGCCGGCCGTGATGAGCTCCCAGTCCTCGGTCTTCGCCGTGGGCATGAACTCGCGCAGCGCCGCCATCTTCTTCTCGCGCGATGCGAGCACCTCGCCGACGAGGTACCGCACGAGGTCGAAGTTCTTGAGTCCGACCTGCAGCATCGGGCCGAGGTTGTGCAGGCGGATCGAGAACGGCAGGTCGAACCACGTGCTCGTCTTGAGGAACTTGGGCGTGAAGCCCGCGTAGGGACCGAACAGCAGCGACGTCTCGCCGTCGACGACGCGGGTGTCGAGATGGGGAACCGACATGGGCGGGGCGCCGACGGCGGCCTTGCCGTAGACCTTCGCCTGGTGCTGCGCCACGATCTTGGGGTTGGTGGTGCGCAGGAACTGCCCGGAGATCGGGAACCCGCCGAAGCCCTTGATCTCGGGGATGCCCGAGTGCTGCAGCAACGCGAGGGCGCCCCCGCCCGCGCCGACGAACACGAACCGCGCTCGCACGACCTTGGGGGTGTTGCCGACGGTGTGCCGCACCTTGAGCCGCCACGTGCCGTCCTTCTGGCGCTTGAGCCACGTGACCTGGTGATTCGTGTGCACCTGCGCGCCACGCGTCTCGATGTCGCGGAACAGGTAGGTGGTGAGCGCGCCGAAGTCGACATCGGTGCCCGACTCGATGCGGGTCGCGGCGACCTTCTGCTTCGGGTTGCGCTTCTTGGCCAGCAGCGGCGTCCACTCGGCGATGCGCTCGAGGTCTTCGGTGTACTCGAGGTCCGCGAACAGCGGCTGGCCCTCGAGGGCGGCGACGCGCTTCCTCAGGTACTCGATGTTCGCCTTGCCGCGCACGAACGTCATGTGCGGGGTCGAGTTGATGAAGTTGTGCGGCTCGGGCAGTGCGCCCTCGGCGACGAGGTGGGCCCAGTACTGCCGGCTCACCTGGAACTGCTCGTTGATCTGCACGGCCTTGGCCGCGGTCACGGTGCCGTCGGGCGCCTCGGGCATGTAGTTGAGCTCGCAGAGGGCGGCGTGGCCGGTGCCCGCGTTGTTCCAGGGGTTCGACGACTCCTGGGCGACCCTGCCGAGCCGCTCGTAGACTCGGATGCTCCACTCGGGCTGCAGTCGCGAGATCAGGGAGCCGAGCGTGGCGCTCATGATGCCCCCGCCGATCAGCACGACGTCGACGGTCTCCTCGGAATTCACGGACTCCAGTCTAGATCGGTCGGGAGGGTGCGCTTGACCGCCGCGATGGCGACCACGGAACGGCCCGGCCGCCACGACGGCGACCGGCGACAGCCCTACACCGCCGCGGGCAGCTGCGCCGCCACAAGCTCCGCGATCTGCACGGCGTTGAGCGCCGCGCCCTTGCGCAGGTTGTCGTTCGAGACGAAGAGCACGAGGCCCGTGTTGTCGGGGGCGCTCTGGTCCTGCCGGATGCGGCCGACGTAACTGGGGTCGGTGCCGGCGGCCTGCAGCGGCGTGGGCACGTCGCTGAGGGCGACGCCGGGGGCATCCGACAGCAGCTCGGTGGCGCGCTCGGGCGTGATCGGGTTCGCGAACTCGGCGTGGATCGACAGCGAGTGACCGGTGAACACCGGCACGCGCACGCACGTGCCCGCGACCCGCAGGCCCGGGAGCTCGAGGATCTTGCGGCTCTCGTTGCGGAGCTTCTTCTCCTCGTCGGTCTCGAGGTCGCCGTCGTCGACGATCGAGCCCGCGAGCGGGATCACGTCGAACGCGATCGTGCGCGGGAACTTCTGCGCCTCGGGGAACTCCACGGCGCGGCCGTCGTGCACGAGGCCGATGGCGTCCTGCGCGACCGCGGCGCGTGCCTGCTCGAGCAGCTCCTCGCCGCCGGCGAGACCCGCACCCGACACCGCCTGGTAGGTCGACACGATGAGGCGCTCGAGGCCGGCCTCGTCGTGCAGCACCTTGAGCACCGGCATCGCGGCCATCGTGGTGCAGTTGGGGTTCGCGATGATGCCCTTGCGCGCCTCGGCGATCGCGTGCGGGTTGACCTCGCTCACGACGAGCGGGACGTCGGGGTCCATGCGCCAGCCGCTCGAGTTGTCGATGACGGTGACGCCGGCTGCGGCGAACCGCGGTGCCTGCGCCTTGGAGAGCGTGGCGCCGGCGGAGAAGATCGCGATGTCGAGGCCCGTGGGGTCGGCCGTGGAGGCGTCCTCCACGACGATCTGCTCGCCCTTGAACGGCAGGGTCGTGCCCGCCGAGCGCGCCGACGCGAAGTAGCGGATCGAGGCGACCGGGAAGTCGCGCTCCTCGAGCAGCTGCCGCACGACCGCGCCGACCTGTCCGGTCGCGCCGACGACGCCGATGTTCACTCCGTTGCCACTCACGATGCCTCACCTCTCGGGGCCGCAGCCCCCGCTCTCAGTCTCTTCCAGTGTGCAGGACGGCCCCTGCGCGTCGGCACCGAATCGTCACGAGACGACCCGATCTGGCAGCTTTCCCGCGAAATCCGGCGGTCGGCGGATGCCGCGGGCGTCCCGCCGTGCGGCGGTCGACGCGGTGCGGACGCCACGCAGCATCCGCTCGCCCGCGCCTAGCGGCCGGTGCCCGCGTGCACGATCGCGTCTTCCTCGGCGTCGAGGTCGAACGCGGAGTGCACCGCCCGGGCGGCCGCGTGCACGCTGTCGGCGCGCGTGACGACCGAAATGCGGATCTCGCTCGTCGAGATCATCTCGATGTTGATGCCGGCCTCGTACAGCGCCTCGAACAGGCGGGCCGAGACGCCCGTGGCCGAACGCATCGCGGCCCCCACGAGCGAGACCTTGCCGATCTGGTCGTCGTACTGCAGCGATGCGAAGCCGATGGCCTCCTGCGCGTCGGAGAGCGCCCTGAGCGCCTTCTGGCCGTCGGACTTGGGCAGCGTGAAGGAGATGTCGGTGCGGCCCGTGGACGCGGCCGAGACGTTCTGCACGATCATGTCGACGTTGGCGTTCGTGTTGGCGACGATCTTGAAGATCTTGGCGGCGACGCCGGGCACGTCGGGCACGCCGACGACGGTGATCTTGGCCTCGGTCAGGTCGACCGCGACTCCGGCGATGACGGACTCTTCCACTTCGGCTCCTTCGGGAAGACGCGAGGGGTCGTAGACGATCGTCCCCTCGTTGTTGTTGAACGACGAACGCACGTGCAGGGTCACGCCGTGGCGGCGGGCGAACTCGACCGCCCGGATGTGCAGCACCTTGGCTCCGGATGCCGCGAGCTCGAGCATCTCCTCGCTCGTGATGCGGTCGAGCTTGCGGGCCTTGGAGACCACGCGCGGATCCGACGTGAACACGCCGTCGACGTCGGTGTAGATCTCGCAGACGTCGGCATCGAGCGCGGCCGCGAGGGCCACCGCGGTGGTGTCGCTGCCGCCGCGTCCGAGCGTCGTGATGTCGCGGGTGTCGCGGTTGAAGCCCTGGAAGCCCGCGACGATGACGATCGCGCCCTCGTCGAGCGCCTCGCGGAGGCGCACGGGGGTGACGTCGACGATGCGCGCGGCACCGTGCGTGGCATCCGTGATCATGCCGGCCTGGCTGCCGGTGAACGAGAGGGCCTCGTGGCCCATGCTCTTGATCGCCATCGCGAGGAGCGCCATCGAGATGCGCTCGCCCGCGGAGAGGAGCATGTCGAGCTCGCGCGGCGCGGGGATGGGCGTGACGTCGTGCGCGAGGTCGAGGAGCTCGTCGGTCGTGTCGCCCATGGCGGAGACCGCGACGACCACGTCGTTGCCCGCCTTGCGGGTCTCGACGATGCGCTTCGCGACCCGCTTGATGCTCTCCGCGTCGGCGACGGACGACCCGCCGTACTTCTGCACGATCAAGCTCACGTAGGTGCTCCCGGGGTGGATGAGCGGCCGCCGGAACTGGACACGGCGCCGGAACCCCCATCATACGGCGGCCCGCATACCCTCCCTGCTATGTGACGCCACCGGTAGAGTGCGGCCATGTCGGAGGCGCTCGAAGGCTGGACGGACTTCAACGTGGCGATGGTCGGGGCGACCGCGGCGCTCGCGGGCCTGCTCATCGTGGCCATGTCGGTGAACATCGCCACGATCATGACGTCGGCGACGCTTCCGCCGCGGGCGGCCGCGGCGATCGCGGCGCTCGTGCTGGCGCTCGTGGCCGGCGCGTTCGGGCTCGTGCCAGGCCAGCCCGAGGTCGCGTACGGCATCGAGGTGCTCCTCGCGACGCTCATCGCCGGAATGTTCCAGTGGCACGCGATCCGGGTGATCATCCGCAAGGATGCGGTCTCGGCGGCCGACCGCGTGGCGAAGAGCGCGGCGGGGGTGCTGCCCGTCGGCGCGTTCCTCGTGGGCGCGGTGCTCATCCTCGCGGGGTCGCCCGGCGCGGGGCTCGTCGCGGTGGGGATCGGCTCAGTGCTCGCGGTGATCGCGGCGATCCTCATGGCGTGGGTCGTGCTCGTCGAGGTGCTGCGGTAGCGATCGGATGCCGCGGCGCGCGACGCGCGGCGCCCGCGACGGGCGGGGCGGCGCCCTGCTCAGTGCGGACGGTGCATGTACCACTCGGTGAACTCGGTCGCCCGGCCGTTCGGGTCGAGCCGGACGATCCAGAGATTGAGGTAGTCCTTGTCCGCGGGATACGCAGTGCGTCCCTGCACCACCGCGAACCCGTCGTCCTCGTGGATGATGCTCCACTCGAACGTCCACGTTCCGGGCTCGTCGCGGTCCTCGAGCCACCCGGCGACGATCTGCTCGCGCCCGAGGCGCGGTTCGACGTCGGGCGCCGTGAGGTACACCGCGTCATCCGCGAAGAGCGCCGCGATGTCGTCGGGGTCGTTCGACGCCCACGCCGCGACGTACCGTTCGACCCACTCGCTGCCCGCGCTCATCGTGTGTCAGCGCTTCCGCGCCATGTACCACTCGGTGAAGCGGGTGGCGCGCCCATCGGCGTCGAGGCGGATGACCCAGAGGTTGTCGTAGAGCTTCTCGGCCGGGTAGTCGGTGCGTCCCTCGACGACGACCAGGCCGGGCTGTTCGGTGAGGATCGCCCACTCGAAGGTCCAGTCGCCCGGTTCGTCCTTCGCCTCGAGCCATCCGTCGATGATCGCCTCGCGGCCCCGCAGTGCCTCGGGGTCGTCGGGCCGGAACTCGTAGACGGCGTGGTCGGCGAACAGCGCCCCGATGTCGTCGGGGTCGTTGGTCTCCCACGCCGTGACGTACCGTTCGACCCAGTCGGTGCCTGCGCTCATGTGGTCCGTTCTAGCCGCGGCGCGCCGGGGCGTCAACCCGGTGCGGATGCCGCGTCGCGGGAGCCCGGCCCCGCCTCCGCACCCGCCTCTGCGGGGTGAGGTTCGCCGCGCAGGAGTGAGGTTTCCGTCGTCGAGGCCGGTTTCACGCGTCCTCGGTGACGGAATCGTCACTCCGGCAGAGCCTGCGCGCGCGGCGCGGGCCGTGCCGGAGGGCTCCCGGTCAGCCGACGACGCGGCGGCCCTCGAAGGCGCGGCCGAGGGTGACCTCGTCGGCGTACTCGAGGTCGCCGCCGACGGGGAGGCCGGATGCCAGCCGCGTGACGCGGATCTCGAGCGTCGTGAGGAGCCGGCTGAGGTAGGTGGCCGTGGCCTCGCCCTCGAGGTTGGGGTCGGTTGCGATGATGACCTCGGTGACCGTGCCGTCGGCGAGGCGCTGCATGAGCTGACGGATGCGCAGCTCGTCGGGGCCGATGCCGTCGATCGGGCTGATGGCGCCCCCGAGCACGTGGTAGAGGCCGCGGAACTCTCGGGTGCGCTCGATCGCCACCACGTCCTTCGCCTCCTCGACGACGCAGATGAGCGCGGGGTCGCGGCGCGGATCGCGGCAGATGGAGCACGTCGACTGCTCGGCGACGTTGCCGCAGATCTCGCAGAAGCGCACCTTCTCGCGCACCTCGGTGAGGATCTCGGCGAGCCGGGACACGTCGAAGGTCTCGGTCTGCACGATGTGGAACGCGATGCGCTGCGCGGACTTCGGACCGATGCCCGGGAGCCGGCCGAGCTCGTCGATCAGTTCCTGGACGATGCCTTCGTACACGGACTACCCACGCTCCCCGAAGCCCGCGCGCGGCGGCGCTTCGACCTCTTCGAGGAAGGTCGCGCCGAGCACCTCGCGCACGACCGCCTCCCCGTATCGCTGGATGCCGCCGTCGGCGACGGGCGCCGCCGCGGCGAAGTTCGGCACCGCGGCCTCGGCGACGGGCACGGCGTCGATGACCGGCTCCGGACCGGGGTCGAACGGCGGCTCCTCGTCGGGCGGCGGCGCGTCGGCCTCATCGGGATCGAGCGGAGGCTCGTCGACGGCGGGCGCCGCCGCGGGCGCGGCAGCGGTGGTCGCCGGGGCTCGCCGCCCTGCGGGTGCCGTGGCCGCGGGTGCGGCCGGCGCAGCGGGCTCG
>NZ_RHHB01000036.1 GCF_003710805.1 Agromyces tardus
GGCCGTCGCCGCCGCGGCGGCCGTCGGGGTCCCGGCGCCCGCCGGTGCGGTCGGGCGCGGGCCGCTCATGGGGCGACCTCCGCCGCCTCGGCCGAGTGCGCCGCGGCGGTGCCGACGAGCGCGAGGTAGGCGTCCTCGAGGGTCGGGCGACGCACCTCGAGGGCCTCCAGCTCCCCGCCGTTGCGTACGGCCCAATCGGTGAGCGCGCGCAGCGCCGCCGAGGGGTGCTCGGTGGCGAGCCGCCACCCGGCGCCCTCCTCCACGAGCGGGGCTCCCACATCGGGTGCGGCGGATGCCGCGAGCCCGTCGCCGAGCCGGAAGGTCACGACGGTCGCGCGCTCCGCCGCCGCGAGCTCGGTCGGCGTGCCGAGCGCCGCGAGCCGGCCGGACACCATGACGGCGACGCGGTCCGCGAGCTGCTGCGCCTCGTCGAGGTAGTGCGTCGTGAGCAGCACGGTCTTGCCGAGCTGCCTGAGCTCCTCGACGACGGCCCAGGCCCGGCGGCGCGCCTCCGGATCGAAGCCGACCGTGGGTTCGTCGAGGAACACGAGCTCCGGGTCGCCGACGAGTCCCAGCGCAAGGTCGAGACGGCGGCGCTGCCCTCCCGAGAGCGTGGAGACCCGTGCCTTCCGCTTCTCGCCGAGTCCGACGAGGTCGACGAGCGCGTCGGCGTCGAGTCGCCGCGAGTACATCGCGCGCTGGAGCCTCAGGAGCTCGACGACCGTGAAGTCCTCCTCGAACCCGGCCTCCTGCAGCACGATGCCGATGCGCTCGCGATACGCCCGCTCAGCCGGCGCGGGTCGTGGCCGAGCACCGTGGCAGTGCCGCCGTCGGCCTCGCGATGTCCTTCGAGGATCTCGACCGTCGTCGTCTTCCCGGCGCCGTTCGGGCCGAGCAGCGCGAACACCTCGCCGGCCTCGATGTCGAACGAGACCCCGTCGACCACCGCGACGCCGCCGTAGACCTTCCGCAGCTCCCGCACCTCGATGGCGTGCATCGCGCCCTCCGCCCTCCCGGAGGCGTTCACGCTACGCGAGCGGCGCGTCCCGCCGCCGGGCCGAAGGGCCTGTGGGACGTTCGGCACCGCCGGGCGCGACGTTCGGCCCGCAGGCTGTCGGCATGGACGAGCAGCGCATCGGCGGCGGCATCCGCACCGCCCTCATGATCACCACGGGGTTCGTGACCGTCACGGCGTTCGCCGGCGGCGCGGCGCTCGTGACGGGATCGCTCGCACCCGAGCTCGCGACGGTGCTGAGCCCGCCCGCGGACTACCTCGAGGGCTCGCCGTTCGACTCCTACGTCGTGCCCGGCCTGGTGCTGGCGCTCGTGCTCGGGGGCGTGCACCTGGTCGCGTTCGTACTGCTCGCGCGGCGTCACCCGAGGGCGCTGCTCGCGACGGTCGTCGCCGGGTACGCGGCGGCCATCTGGATCGTCGTGCAGATGACGATCATCCCCTTCAGCGTGCTGCAGGCGATCTACGTCGCCCTGGGACTCGTCGAGATCGGCCTCGTGCTGCTCGCGCTCGGCGTGCTGCGCCCGCTCACTCGGGAACGATGACGACGGGCCCGGCCTGGTTCAGCAGCAGGTCGTGCGCGACGGTCCCGAGCCCGCGGTCCTCCGCGCCGGCTCGGCGCGGTCGACCGGCGACGACGAGCGCCATGTTGCGTGAGAGGTCGGTCAGCGCTTCGGCCGCGGGCTCCTCGACGAGCCGCGGGCGCACGGCCAGGCCCGGCGCGGCCTCCCGGATCGCCGAGAGGGTCGCGTCGAAGACGGCGTGCGCGAAGACCTCGGTGAGCGGTTTCGGCCACGTCGAGTGGAGCAGGGTGAGGTCGGAGCGGAGCCGCGTCGCCTCGTAGGCCGCGAACTCGATCGCCTCGTTCGACGCCGCCGCCGTGTCGATGCCGAGCACCACGCCGCGACGAGTCCGGCCCGGGACCTGGGGGATGATCGCGACGGGCGTGCTCGAGGTCGCGGCGAGCTGGAGGCTCCGTGAGCCGAACGCGCGCCCCCGGAAGTAGCCGGTGCGGTGCGTGCCGACGACGATGAGCTCCGCCTCGCGGGCGAGGGCGGCGAGCGTCAGCATCGGGTTGCCGACGGCGACGACCGCGCGAGCCGGGACGAGCGGTGCCGCAGCTCGGGCGGAGGCGAGCTCCTGCTCCACGATCCGCTCGGCATTGCCCGACAGCTCCGCCCGCGCCGAGGATCCCACCGTGCCCCACTCGTCGTCCACGACGTAGACGAGCACGAGTTCGTCGCCGACGGCCGCGGCACGGTCGAGGGCCCATTCGAGCGCGGCCCGTGCCGCGAGCGAGCCGTCCACTCCGACGTAGATCTCACCGGTCATCGTGTCTCCCCATTCCTTCCAACAGAGTGCACGGCCCATGCCCGAACGCACCGGGCACTTGGTCCCGCACCGGGGTCCCATCCGGCGCGTCGCCCGCTCGGCGGCTTCCGCACGACGGCCAACCGGACTTACAGTGGGCAGGACCGGCGTTTTCCGCCGAAGGGTCGTGGGGGCCCGAAGGGTCGTGGGGATTGAACGAAGACACACCGCTCTCCTTCCCCGACGCACCGCGCGCACATCTGGAGGATGCCCTGCGCGAACTGATGGATCGTGCGACGGAGGTCATGGCCACGCAGGGCCGGCTGCGCTCACTCCTGCGCGCGACGCGTGCCGTCGTGGAGCCGCTCGATCTCCCGGTCGTGCTGCGGCGCATCATCGAGGCGGCCGTCGAACTGGTCGATGCCGAGTACGGCGCGCTCGGCGTGACCAGCCCGCACGGCGGGCTGGAGCAGTTCATCCACGTCGGGATGCCGCCCGACACGGTCGACACGATCGGCCACCTCCCCGAGGGGCACGGGCTGCTCGGCGCGCTCATCGAGGACCCCAAGGCGATCCGGCTCCACGATCTCGCCGACGATCCGCGGTCCGCCGGCTTCCCGGCCGGACACCCGCCCATGACGACCTTCCTCGGCGTGCCCATCCGCGTGCGAGGGGAGGTCTTCGGCAACCTCTACCTCACGAACCACCGGTCGTCGGACTTCAGCGCCGAGGACGAGCAGCTCGTCGAGGCGCTCGCGGCCACGGCGGGGTTCGCCATCGAGAACGCCCGACTGTTCGCCGAGGCCCGCACGCGAGCGGGGTGGATGTCCGCGTCCGCGGAGCTGGCCTCCCTCATCCTCGCCACCGACCAGAACGGCGTGCTCGAAGCGGTGGCGGAGCGACTCGTGCAGCTTGCGGACGCCGATCGGGTCGTGCTCGTGCAGCCGATCCCGCACACCGCGCTGCTGCGCGTGCTCATCGATCAGGGTCTGCACCCCCGGCGTGGCGCAGCCGACGGCGACGAGGCGGCATCCGTCGAGATCGCCGCCTCCCGCACGATCGCCGGGTCGGTCGCCGAGAGCGGTCGTCCGCTCCTGCGCGACACCGAGTCCACGGCTGCCGACGCTGCCGACGCCCTCGCCGTCGTGGACGGCGGCGTGGCCGGCTCGATGCTCGCCGTGCCCCTGCGTTCGCCGGGAGCCGGCGGCGAGGTGCTCGTCATCGCCCGCGGACCCGAGCGGCCGCGCTTCCGGTCCAGTGACCTCGAGATCGCCGACGACCTCGGCAGCCGACTCGCGATCGCGTTCGAGCTCTCGGAGGCGCGGGTCGCGCAGCAGCGCGTCGCGATCCTCGAGGACCGCGCCCGCATCGCACGCGACCTGCACGACCACGTCATCCAGCAGCTCTTCGGCACCGGCCTCGAGCTCCAGGCGGCCGCCGGGCGGCTCGGCGACCACGAGGAGGCCGAATCCGTGCTCCTCGCGGTGCGTCGCCTCGACGACACCATCTCCCAGATCCGCAGCCTCATCTTCGCGATCACGGCGCCCGACCACGGTCGGCGTACGGCGCGGATCCGGATCATGGAGCTCGCCGCCGAGGCATCCGCCACCCTGCCGCGGCCCGTCGACGTGCACTTCGACGGCCCCATCGACCTGCTCATGGAGGGCCGGCTGCTCGAGGAGGCGACAGCGGTCGTGCGCGAGCTCCTCATGAACGCCGTTCGGCACGCGCAAGCCGATGTCCTCGCCCTCGCGGTGTCGGTCGATGAGCGCGTCGCGACGGTCTCGGTGCACGACGACGGGCGCGGCATCCCGGCGAACGGCCGCCGCAGTGGGTTGAGCAACCTCGCGATGCGGGCGGAGGTGCTCGGCGGGGAGATGACGATCGCCTCGAAGGCGGGCGACACGACGGTTCGGTGGGAGGTCCCGCTCGATGGGGCCCCGGAGAGTGCGAAGGCGGTACGAGGGTGATCCGGGTGTTCGTGGTGGACGATCATGAGATCGTGCGGCGAGGGCTCATCGGCCTGCTGCAGGCGGAGCCCGACATCGAGGTGGTCGGCGAGGCCGCGACCGCCAGGCAGGCGGGTGGCCGCATCGCGGCCACGTCGCCGGATGTCGCGGTGCTCGACGTGCGGCTGCCCGACGGCAGCGGCATCGACGTGTGCCGCGAGCTCACCGAGCGCGCGCCGGACGTGCGCTCGATCATGATGACCGCGTACGACGACGACGACGCGCTGCTCGCCGCGGTGATCGCCGGCGCCTATGGGTACGTGCGCAAGGACATGCAGGCCAACGGGCTGGTTGCCGCGATCCGCACGGTGGCCTCGGGCCGGCGGCTCCTCGATCCGAAGCTCGCCGACCGCATGGCGGATCGCATGCGCGGCGACTCCGACTCCGGCTCGGGTGCCGATCCGCGGCTCGCGTCGCTCGGCCTGCGGGAACGCCAGGTGCTGGCGCTCATCGCCGACGGGCTCACGAACCGGCAGATCGGCGAGCACCTGAACCTCGCCGAGAAGACCGTGAAGAACTACGTCTCGGGACTCCTGCGCAAGCTCGGCCTCGAGCGGCGCACGCAGGCGGCCGTGTTCGAGCTGGAGCACCGGCAGCACTGACTCGAGCGCCGGCAGCCGGGCGGACCTGCACCCGCACCAGCACCAGCGCGGCGCATCGCGGTGCTGCCGGCCCCGCGCTCGCCGTCAGCTGCGCGGAACCCGCACGGTGAGCGCACCCGGGTCGACGACGAACCGGGCCGCCGTGATCTCGCCGAACTCCTCGCCGTCGATCTCGAACTCCTCCGGCGCGCCCTCGATGACGACGTCGACAGAGTGTCCGCTCGCGTAGACGACCTCGCGGCGCTTGTCGCCGCCGGTCAGGTCGATGAGCTGGCGGCCCAGGGCGGACTTGCGCAGCACGCGGTTCTCCCAGGCGACCTTGCGCCAGATCATCAGCCAGCCGAAGAAGTTGCGCGGCTGCAGCCGCACGACGTCGAGGCGGCCGTCGTCGACCTCGGCGTCGGGGATGAGCTCGATGTTGCCCGGCAGGTAGCCGAGGTTCGCGATCATCACGGTCGCCACGCGCGAGCGGTGCGACCGCCCGTTGTCCATGCGATGGGTGATCCGGAACGGCTTCGACGAGGGGATCGCCCGGATTCCCGCGTCGACGTAGGCCAGCCACCCGACCTTCTTCTTGAGGTCGGGGTTCGTGTTCGCGATCATCGCGGCGTCGAAGCCGATGCCGCTCATGACGAGCGAGACCTCGGTGTCCACGCTGCCGTCGGGGCGGCGCACGCGGGCGCGCAGCACGTCGATCGGGCGGTCGGCGCCGGTGAATGCGAGCTCGACCGCTGCGGGGATGTCGTTGACGGGGATGCCGAGGTTGCGTGCGAACAGGTTGCCGGTGCCGAGCGGGATGAGTCCCACGGGCGTGCTGGGGTCGTCGAGGCCCTCGGCGACCGAACGGACCGTGCCGTCGCCGCCGGCGGCCAGCACGAGGTCCGCGCCCTCCTTCGCCGCCTGCTGGGCCTGGCCGCGGCCGGGGTCGTCCTCGGTCGTCTCGATCCAGAGGCTCGGCCCGTAGCCGTGCTCCTGCTCCGCCGCGGCCACCGCCGTGCGCAGCTCGTCGACGCCCTCCTTGACGGGATTGAAGATCACCGCTGCGCGACGATCGCCCGCGGCATCCGCTCGCTGTTCCTTGTCGTCGGCAGTCATGGGTCAAAACTAGGGCATCGACCCTGTACGGGCGATGAAGTCCGCGAACGGTTCCGCTGGCGGGCACCCCCGGCCGCGGTGGCTGGCCGCCCCGGACCGCGCTGTTCCGCCGTGCTGGCGGGGTCCCCGAGCCGTGCGGATGCCGCGGCTAGACTTGCTCGGGTGATCGACCCTCTGCTGCTTCGCGAGAACCCCGACCTGGTCAAGCGCTCGCAGGAGGCGCGCGGCGAGTCCACCGCGTTCGTCGACGACGCCCGTGCCGCCGACGGCGCGCGCCGTGCCGCGATCGCCGCGTTCGAATCGCTCCGCGCCGAGCAGAACGCCTTCGGCAAGCAGGTCGCGAAGGCGCCGAAGGAGGAGAAGGCCGCACTCGTCGCGCAGGCGCAGGAGCTCGCGGCGAGGGTGAAGGAGGCGAGCTCGGCCGCTGCCGACGCCGAGGCGGCGTTCACCACCGCCGTGCAGCGCATCGGCAACGTCGTGATCGACGGCGTGCCCGCGGGCGGCGAAGACGACTACGACGTGCTCCGCGAGGTCGGCGACATCCCCGCGTTCGGGTTCGAGCCCCGCGACCACCTCGAGCTCGGCGAGCTGCTCGACGCGATCGACATGCAGCGCGGCGCGAAGGTGTCGGGCGCCCGGTTCCACTACCTGAAGGGCGTCGGCGCACGCCTCGAGCTCGCCCTCATGACGATGGGGCTCGACAAGGCGATCGGCGCAGGGTTCACGCCGCTCATCACCCCCACGCTCGTGCGCCCCGAGATCATGCAGGGCACGGGCTTCCTCGGCGCGCACGCCGAGGAGATCTACCACCTGCCCGACGACGACCTCTACCTGACCGGCACGAGCGAGGTCGCGCTCGCCGGGTACCACGCCGACGAGATCCTCGACCTCTCGAACGGCCCGCTCCGCTACGCGGGCTGGTCGACGTGCTACCGCCGTGAGGCGGGCAGCCACGGCCGCGACACCCGCGGCATCATCCGCGTGCACCAGTTCAACAAGCTCGAGATGTTCAGCTACGTCGACCCCGCCGACGCCGAGGCGGAGCACGAGCGCCTCCTCGGCTGGCAGGAGGACATGCTGCAGGCGCTGGGCCTCGCCTACCGGGTGATCGACACCGCGGCCGGCGACCTCGGCTCGAGCGCCGCGCGCAAGTACGACGTCGAGGCCTGGGTGCCGACGCAGGAGGCCTACCGGGAGCTCACCTCGACCTCGAACTGCACGACGTTCCAGGCTCGCCGCCTCGACATCCGCCATCGCACCGAGAGCGGGAAGACGGCGCCGGTCGCGACCCTCAATGGCACGCTCGCCACGACCCGGTGGATCGTCGCCATCCTCGAGACGCACCAGCAGGCCGACGGGTCGGTGGTCGTGCCCGAAGCGCTTCGCGGCTACCTCGGGGGCCTCAGCGTGCTCGAGCCCGTGGTCCGGTAGGCGAGCGGATGACGCAGACCGCCGCTGGTCGAGGAGGCGTCGACGACGCCGTCTCGCGGCCCTCCCGCGCCGACGCCTGGTTCGTCGCCCTCGACGTCGACGGCACGATCATGCACGAGGACGAGACGATCGACCCCGCGGTCGGGGCGGCCGTCGAGGCCGCCGTCGCCCGCGGCCACCTCGTGACCCTCGCCACCGGCCGCTCGTGGGCGACGACCGCCCCCGTGCTCGACGAGCTCGGCATCACGCCCGAGTACGTGGTGTGCGCGAACGGCGCGATCACGATGCGCCGCGATGCGGACTCCCCCGAGGGATGGGTGCGGGCGCACGTCGAGACCTTCGACCCGACCGGGGTGCTCGAGCGCATCCGCTCGTTCCTGCCGGGCGGCCGCTTCCTCGTGGAGCTGCCCGACGGCTTCCGCCTCTACACCGAGGGCATGACCGAGTGGAACCTCGACCGTGCGCGCGAGGTGCCCTTCGAGGAATTGCTCGGTCAGCCCGCGACGCGCGTCGTGGCGACCTCGGTCGACCACGACCTCGACGAGTTCTTCGCGGTCGTCGAGCAGATGGGCCTCCACCACGTGAGCTACGCCATCGGCTGGACCGCCTGGCTCGACCTCGCGCCCGACGGCGTCAACAAGGCGACGGCGCTCGAGCGGGTGCGCGGCTGGCTCGACCTGCCGCTGCATCGCGTGCTCGCCGTGGGCGACGGACGCAACGACGTCGAGATGTTCCACTGGGCGGGCGCCGCGGGGCGCGCCGTCGCGATGGGACAGGCCCCCGACGAGGTGAAGCACGCCGCACGCGAGGTCGCGGGCACGATCCACGACGCCGGCCTCGCCGAGGTGCTCGACTCCCTGCCGTGACCCGTCGGCGCCGCCCCGTCGCCGCAGCAGGGCGCGGCCGCGCGAGCGCGGCGACCCGCCGAACGCACAGGCACGGCGGGTAGGATCGGCCCTCGGGGAGGTGCGATGAGCGAACCCGTCGGCAACAGGCCCGGCGCGCGATCGGCACGGTCCGGCGCGCCCTCCTCGGCGTCCGTCGACGGCGCAGAGCTCCACGCGCGTCACGGTCGGCTCCCCCGGCGCAGCGGCGTGCGCACCGCGGTGACGCTCGTGGCATCCGCCCTCGCGGTGCTGCTCGTGAGCGGCGGCGTCGTCGCCGCCTTCGCGGTCGGCAACCTGCTGGGCTCGGTGAAGCCGGGTGTCGAGCTCGCAAGCGACGACGTGCTCGAGAACGTGCCCGATATCGGCGCGATGGAGGGCGGGCTCAACTTCCTCCTCGTCGGCAGCGACAAGCGCCCCGCCAACGGCGCGTTCGGCGACCCGGAGGAAGAGGCCGGGGTCCTCAACGACGTGACGATGGTGCTGCACATCTCGCAGGACCACTCGCACGTCGAGGTCGTGAGCTT
The DNA here is from genome assembly GCF_003710805.1 of Agromyces tardus. Taxonomy (GTDB): domain Bacteria; phylum Actinomycetota; class Actinomycetes; order Actinomycetales; family Microbacteriaceae; genus Agromyces; species Agromyces tardus. Next base: position 8,872 of record NZ_RHHB01000036.1, read on the forward strand.
CCCGCGCGACATGCTCGTCGACGTGCCCGAGTGCCCCGACCCGAACGACGCCGCGAATCCCTTCTCCGCCCGGTACCAGGTGAAGATGAACACCATCCTCAACGAGGGCGGGCTCGGCTGCATCGCCTCGACCGTCGAGGGCATGCTCGGCATCACGATCCCGGTGGGCGGAATCGTCGAGTTCGACGGCGTCGCAGCGCTCTCGGAGGCGGTCGGCGGCGTCGACGTCTGCGTCGTGGACGCGATCGACGACCCGTACTCGGGCCTGAAGCTCGACCCGGGCACCCACTCGCTCAAGGGCTACCAGGCGCTCGCGTTCCTGCGCACGCGCCACGGCGTGGGCGACGGCAGCGACCTCGGCCGCATCTCGAGCCAGCAGTCGTTCCTCGCGTCGCTGGCCCGTGAGCTCCAGTCCACGGGCACCCTCACCGACCCGGTGAAGCTGTACTCCATCGCGAAGGCCGTGCTCTCGAACATGACCCTCTCGACGGGACTGCAGGACGCCGGACGACTCATCTCGATCGCTCGCGCCATCGCCGACATCGACCTCTCGAAGATCGCGTTCATCCAGTACCCCACGACCTACCTCGACGACTACTCCGCCGTCGTCCCCACGGAGTCCGGCGCCGTCATCGCCTCGGCGCTCCAGCAGGACGTGCCCGTGGTCTTCGACCCGACCGCGACGGCGAACGCCTCGTACGGCACGGTCGACCAGAGCCCCACGCCGACGGATGCGGCGCCGCCGACCGACCCCGCGGCGGCCCCCACCGACGCACCCGCCACCGAGGCGCCGGCGACCACCGCGCCGAGCGCGGCGCTGCCCGGCGACGTCACGGGCCAGACCGCCGACGAAGTCCGCTGCGCGGCGGGGAACGAGGGCTGACCGGGCGATCCTCGCTGGGGGCGGCGCGACGACGGTCGGGATCGCCGCGGCGACCGGTCGGGAGCGCCGCCGACCGGTCAGGACCCTTTCAGAAACATCGTGGGAGGCTGGTCGAAATGCGCTTCGGCTAGAATCGGGGCCTGCCAGCCCGACGGAGCCCCGTGACGACACGGAGCGGCGCCGTGCCGGCATGGAGGGCTGTCCGAGCGGCCGATGGAGCTGGTCTTGAAAACCAGTGGGCAGCAATGCCTCGTGGGTTCGAATCCCACGCCCTCCGCGCCATGAGAGAGGAGACCGGCCGAGTGGATCACGACCTGCGTCACACGTCGCGTCGCGCCGCGAAGACCCCGTCGATCGCCCGTCACGGCCGCCTCAGCAGCCACAGCACGTGGAAGACACTCGCGAAGGTCGCCGCATCCCTGCTCGCGGTGGTGCTCGTCTCGGGCGGCGCCGTGGCGTCGTACGCCGCGTGGGACCTGGCGAAGACCGTGCAGCCCACCGTCACCCTCGGCAACGAGTCGGTGCTCGAGGGCGTGCCCGACGTCGGGGCGATCGAGGGCGGCGTGAACCTGCTCATCATCGGCAGCGACAGCCGCCAGGGGCAGGGAATGGCGTTCGGCGATCCCGCCGAGGAGACCGCGGTCCTCAACGACGTGACGATGCTCATGCACATCGCGGAGGACCACACCCACACGTCGGTCATCAGCTTCCCGCGCGACATGCTGGTCGACGTGCCGGCGTGCACCGACCCCAACGACCCCACCGGCGAGCCCCTCTCCGAGCAGTACGGGGTCAAGATCAACACCGTGCTGTCCTACGGCGGCATGCCGTGCGTCGTGAAGACCGTCGAGCAGCTCACCGGGGTCACGATCCCGTTCGCCGGCATCGTTCAGTTCCTCGGCGTCGCCGGGATGTCGGAGGCCGTCGGCGGTGTCGACGTCTGCGTCGCAGAGAAGATCGAGGACGAGTACACGGGCACCTTCCTCGACCCGGGCACCCACACCCTGTCGGGCATGGCCGCCCTGCAGTTCCTCCGCACCCGCCACGGCGTCGGCGACGGCTCCGACCTCGGCCGCATCTCGAACCAGCAGGTGTTCCTGTCGGCCCTCGCTCGCAAGCTGCAGGCCGACGGCACCTTCACCGATCCGGTGCGCCTGTACTCGATCGCCAAGGCCGCGCTCGCGAACATGCAGCTCTCCGACAGCCTCATGGACGCGACCCGGATGATCTCCATCGCCAAGGCGCTGAAGGACATCGACCTCGCCAAGATCGCCTTCATCCAGTACCCCACGGGCTACGTCGACGGTGGCGGGGCGGTCGCGCCGACCGATTCCGCCCAGATCGTGAACCAGGCGCTTCAGCAGGACATCCCCGTCGTGTTCGACACGGCCGCCCAGGCGGATTCGGCGTTCGCCTCGGCCGTCGACCCGAACGCCCAGGCTCCGGCTCCGGCCGATCCGGCAGCGACGGACGCCGCGACCGATCCCGCGGCCACCGACGCCGCCGCCGATCCTGCAGCACCGGCGCCGACCGTCGAGGCCCTGCCGAGCGACGTGAGCGGGCAGACCGCCGCGGAGACCCGCTGCTCGGCCGGCCGTTCGCTGGAAGACCAGTAGCGGCATCCGCTCGCGCCGTCACGGGCGCCGCTCGGGGGCTCGCCGGGGCCCGGTGATCGCGCGGATGCCACGGTGCGCCCGCGCCGCGGCGGGGCACGCACGCTCGAATCGTCAATCCCGCGACGGCCGGGTTATGATGGCAGTCGCGCAGGCCGTGAGGCTCGCGCGAGGAGACGTCGCATAGTCCGGCCGAGTGCACCACCCTGCTAAGGTGGAGTCCCCGTAAGGGGACCAGGGGTTCAAATCCCCTCGTCTCCGCTCGAAGACAGGCTGCCGTCCGCGGCGGCCTTCGTCGTATCCGGAGGGTCGCGTGGGCCGTTCGGCCCCACCATCTCCCCCCGGCGCGATCTAGGCTCCGGTGATCACATGACACCGGGGGAGTGGCACGTATGCGACGATTCACCATGGCCGCAGCGATCGTCGTCGCGGGTGCGGCCGCACTGACCGGCTGTTCGGGACAGGTCGCGGATGAGGTCCGCGAGAGCGCGACCGCGAAGGTGAGCGAGAGCGCGGCGGCGATCAAGGATGCCGCCTGCGCGAAGATCACCGCCGGCATCGAGGAGATCTCGAGCGGCATCACGGCCCGGCTCGAGACGGCGACGGCGGAGACACGTGCCGACGTCGAGGCGTACCTCGCCGACGCCGCCGACCAGGTCGACGCACTGGTCGCGGACGCCGAGAACGACCAACTCGTCGCGGCGGTGCAGGACTTCGCCGACGAGGTCAAGGAGTCGGCCGACTATGCAGCCGAACTCCCCGACGACTCTTCCACGCAGGATCCTGAGAAGCTCGCCGAGCTCGAGCAGAAGCTCGACGACGCGGTCGCGAAGGTGGAGGACGCCTGCTCGGGCGACGAATAGCTTCTGGCGACGCTCCCGGGCTCGAGCTTCGCGCGCCGACGCCGCCGGGCCGCCGGCGGCCATTCGGCGAGCCGTGGTCGAGGCCGTCGCCGCGCGAATGGCAGCATCCTGCTGTCCCCCGGCTGCATCCTGTCGGCGGCCGTCGCTAGGCTCTGATCCGTAACACGATCAGGGAGATCTGCACGATGCAACGAATCACCATGTCCACCGTTCTCGTCCTTTCCGGCGCCCTGCTGCTGTCGGGCTGCGCCTCCGGTGGCGCCACGTCCGCCGCGCCTGCCGACGACACCTGCACGACCACCGCCTCCGAGGTGCGCGACATCTCGAACGGCGTGCAGAACAACCTCGCGGCCGCCAGCGACCTCGACGAGCTCGACACGTACCTCGACGACGCGAGCGCGCGCGTCCAGGCCCTCATCGACGACCTCGGCGACGACGAGAAGCTGCAGTCCGCGGTCGAGGGCTTCCAGGAGTCCGTCGCCACGGCGACCGACTACGCGGGCACGCTGCCCCAGCCCGACGCCGACGGCGCGATCGCACAGGACCCCGAGGCCCTCGCCGAGCAGCAGACGAGCCTGCAGCAGGCGTCGGCCAAGGTCAGCGAGGTCTGCGCCGACTGAGGTCGCGGCCGGCTCGGCCGGCCCACGCGAGAACGCGAAGCCCGTGGCATCCGCTCACCCGGATGCCGCGGGCCTTCGCGTCTTCGGATTCGTATTCCCGATGCCCGCCCCTACGATGGGCGGAGGTTCGCTCGACATCTGGGGGACGACGAATGCACACCTGGCCCGGTTCGAGTTACCCGCTCGGCGCCACCTTCGACGGCAACGGCACGAACTTCGCCCTCTTCAGCGAGGTCGCCGAGCGCGTCGAGCTCTGCCTGTTCGACAGTCGCCGGCGCGAGAAGCGGATCGACCTCATCGAGGTCGACGCCTTCATCTGGCACGCCTACCTCCCGCAGGTGCAGCCGGGGGAGCGGTACGGCTATCGTGTGCACGGTCCGAACGACCCCGCCAAGGGGCTGCGGTGCAACCCGAACAAGCTGCTGCTCGACCCCTACGCGAAGGCCGTCGAGGGCGAGCTGAAGTGGAACCAGTCGCTCTTCGGCTACCAGTTCGGCAACCCCGACAAGCGCAACGACGCCAACTCCGCGGCGAGCATGATGCTCGGCGTGGTCACGAACCCGTACTTCGACTGGAGCGGCGACCGGCATCCGCGCACGCCGTACGCGTCGAGCTTCATCTACGAGGCGCACGTGAAGGGACTCACCCAGACCCTGCCCGGCGTGCCCGAGGAGATCCGCGGCACGTACGCGGCGATCGGGCATCCGGCCGTCATCGATCACCTCCTCAAGCTCGGCGTCACCGCCATCGAGCTCATGCCCGTGCACCAGTTCGTCAACGACGGCACGCTGCAGGAGAAGGGCCTGTCGAACTACTGGGGTTACAACACCATCGCGTTCCTCGCGCCGCACAACGCCTACGCCGCGAGCGGCCAGCGCGGCGAGCAGGTGCAGGAGTTCAAGGCGATGGTGAAGGCGCTGCACGCAGCCGGCATCGAGGTGATCCTCGACGTGGTCTACAACCACACCGCCGAGGGCAACCACATGGGGCCCACCCTGTCGTTCCGCGGCATCGACAACGCCGCGTACTACCGGCTCGTCGACGACGACCAGCGCTACTACATGGACTACACGGGCACCGGCAACTCGCTCAACGTGGGGCACCCGCACGCGCTGCAGCTCATCATGGACTCGCTGCGGTACTGGGTGCTCGAGATGCACGTCGACGGCTTCCGCTTCGACCTCGCCTCCACGCTCGCCCGCGAGTTCTACGAGGTCGACCGGCTCGCGGCGTTCTTCGAGCTCGTGCAGCAGGACCCGGTGGTGTCGCAGGTGAAGCTCATCGCCGAGCCGTGGGACGTGGGCCCGGGCGGCTACCAGGTGGGCAACTTCCCGCCCCAGTGGACCGAGTGGAACGGGCAGTACCGCGACACGGTGCGCGACTTCTGGCGCGGCGAGGCCGCCACCCTCGGCGAGTTCGCCTCGCGGCTCACGGGGTCGGCCGACCTGTACGAGCACTCCGGGCGGCGGCCCGTGGCATCCATCAACTTCGTGACCGCGCACGACGGCTTCACGCTGCGGGACCTCGTGTCGTACAACGAGAAGCACAACGACGCGAACGGCGAAGACGGCAACGACGGCGAATCGCACAACCGTTCGTACAACTTCGGCGTCGAGGGTCCCTCCGACGACCCCGAGGTGCTGACGCTGCGGGCGCGGCAGCAGCGCAACTTCATCGCGACGCTGCTGCTCTCGCAAGGGGTGCCGATGCTGTCGCACGGCGACGAGCTCGGCCGCACCCAGCAGGGCAACAACAACACCTATGCGCAGGACTCCGAGCTCAGCTGGATCGACTGGAAGCGCGCCGACCAGCCGCTCATCGAGTTCACGGCGGCGCTCGCGAAGCTGCGCGCCGACCACCCCACCTTCCGCCGCAGCCGGTTCTTCGACGGGCGCCCCGTGCGGCGCGCCGAGGGCGACCCGGTGCCCGACATCGTGTGGCTGCGTCCCGACGGGTCGGTCATGGAGCCCGAGGACTGGGACTCCGGGTTCGGGCGCTCGATCGGCGTGATCCTCAACGGCGACGGCATCCGCGGGCGCGACCGCCGGGGCGAGCGCATCACCGACCGGCACTTCATCCTGCTGTTCAACGCCCACACCGAGGCGGTCGACTTCCACCTGCCGAGCGGCGAGTACTCGCCCGAATGGGAGGTCATCATCGACACGGCGGGCATCAACGCCGACACCGAGGTGCGCAAGCCCGGCGCCGTGGTGCACGTGGAGCAGCGCTCGCTCATCGTGCTGCGCCAGCACGATCCGACGCCGGTGGACCTCGACCACTCGGTCGCGGCGTCGCTGTCGGCGCTCGTCGCCGCGGCCAACGAGGAGGGCTCCGCCCCGATCGCCGAGGCCGCCGAGCCGCCGACGCCCCGGTCGGCGCGGAAGCGGAAGCGCAGCTCATGACCCGGGCCCGCGAGCCGCGTTCGACGTACCGGCTCCAGATCCGCTCGGGCTTCACGCTGGCGGATGCCGCGGGGCTCGTCGACTACCTCGACGCGCTCGGCGTCGACTGGGTGTACGTCTCGCCGCTGCTCGGCGCGCGGGCGGGCTCCGACCACGGCTACGACGTCGTCGCGCACGACGAGGTGGATGCGGCACGCGGCGGTGCGGCCGGCCTGCAGCTGCTGTCGGATGCCGCGCACGCGGCCGGTCTCGGCGTGCTCGCCGACATCGTGCCGAACCACGTGGGCGTCGCCGTTCCCGCCGAGAACGCCTGGTGGTGGAGCCTGCTGCAGCTGGGACCCGAGTCGCCGCACGCCGCGGCGTTCGATGTCGACTGGGACGCCGCGGGCGGGCGCCTGCGCATTCCGGTGCTCGGCGGCGCGCTCGAGGAGGCGGCCGCGTCGGGCGACCTCCGCGTCGAGGGCGACGAGCTGCGGTACTTCGAGCACCGGTTCCCGCTCGCGCCGGGCACCGCGGATGCGGTCGCGACTCGCGCCGACGATGCCGAGCCGGCCGGCGCCGCGGCATCCGACGTGCTCGCCGTGCACGCCCGCCAGCACTACGAGCTCGTGCACTGGCGCCGCGCCGATGCCGAGCTCAACTACCGCCGGTTCTTCGCGGTGAACGAGCTCGCGGGCATCCGGGTCGAGGACCCGGCGGTGTTCGACGCGAGCCACGCCGAGATCGTGCGCTGGGTGCAGGGCGGACTCGTCGACGGGCTGCGGGTCGACCACCCCGACGGCCTTGCTGCGCCCGGCGCCTACCTCGACCGACTCGCCGACGCGACCGGCGGCGCGTACGTGCTCGTCGAGAAGATCCTCGAGGGCGACGAGGCCCTGCCGCCGTTCTGGCGGACGGATGGCACCACGGGCTACGACGCCCTCGCCGACGTCGACCGGGTGCTCGTCGACCCGCGCGGCGAGGCGCCCCTCGACGAGCTCGACGCCCGCCTGCGGGCCGACACCGGCATCGCCGGTTACGGGACCTGGCATGACCTGATTCACGGCACGAAGCGCGGCATCGCCGACGGCATCCTGCGCAGCGAGGTGCTGCGCCTCGAGCGGATGCTGCCGCAACCGGCTCCGCCCGACGCGGCCGACGCCATCGCCGAGCTGCTCGCCTGCTTCCCCGTCTACCGGTCCTACCTGCCCGCGGGGCGGGAGCACCTCGAGGAGTCGGCTGCGCTCGCCCGACGACACCGCCCCGAACTCTCCGATGCGATCGAGGCACTGATGCCCGTGCTCGGCGACCCCGACTCACCCGTCGCCGTGCGCTTCCAGCAGACGAGCGGCATGGTCATGGCCAAGGGCGTCGAGGACACCGCCTTCTACCGGTGCACCCGCCTCGGGTCGCTCACCGAGGTCGGCGGCGACCCGTCGCAGTTCGCGATCGCGCGCGACGCCTTCCACGACCGGCAGCTGCGCCGGCTCGGCACCCTGCCCCACTCGATGACGACGCTCTCGACCCACGACACCAAGCGCGGCGAAGACGTGCGCGCCCGCCTGGACGTGCTCGCCGAGGTTCCCGAGCGATGGGCCGAGGTGCTCGAGCGGTTCCGCGCGATGGCCGGCTCCACGGGCGACGGCCCGTTCGACGCCCTGCTCTGGCAGGCGATCGTGGGGGCGTGGCCCGCGTCGCGCGAGCGGCTGCACGCCTACGCCGAGAAGGCCGCGCGCGAGGCATCCGTGTCGACGACGTGGTACGAACCGGATGCCGCGTTCGAGGGGCGCATGCACGAGGTGATCGACCGGGCCTTCGACGATCGGGCGGTGCGCGCCGAGCTCGACGGGTTCGTCGCGTGGATCGCGCCGGCGGGCTGGTCGAACGGGTTGTCGGCGAAGCTGTTGCAGCTCACGATGCCCGGCGTGCCCGACGTGTACCAGGGCAGCGAGCTGTGGGAGACGAGCCTCGTCGACCCCGACAACCGGCGGGTGGTCGACTTCGACGAGCGGCGGCGGATGCTGCGCGACCTCGATGCGGCCCTCGACGGCGACGGCGACGTCGACGCCGCTCGCCTGCCGCCCGTCGACGAGACCGCCGCGGCGAAGCTCCTCGTCACCTCGCGCGCGCTGCGGCTGCGCCGCGATCGCCCGGAGCTCTTCGCCCGCTACGTGCCGATGGTCGTGACGGGCGCGGCGGCCGAACACGTGCTCGCCTTCGACCGCGGCGGCGCAGTGACCGTCGCGACGCGCCTGCCGGTCGGGCTCGCCGCTCGCGCGGGCGCCGAGCCCGCGGCATCCGCCCCTGCCGAAGCCTGGAAGGACACCCTGCTCATGCGCCGTGCCGGCCCCACCGTCGACGTGCTCACCGGGCGCCGGTTCGAGGCGGGTGCGATCCCGCTCGCCGAGCTGCTCGCGCACTACCCGGTGGCGCTGCTCGCCGACGTCGACGCACGAGCCGGGTCGCGCGGCGGCCGTCACGTCGCCGACGAGGGCGCCCGATGAGCGTGGAGGTGTGGGCGCCGATCCCGTCCCGGCTGGCGCTGCGGCGGACGGGGCACCCCGACGCCCCGATGGAGCGAGCCGACGGCGGCTGGTGGCGGCTCGACGTCGAGCTCGCCCCCGGCGACGCCTACGGCTTCGTGCTCGACGACGACGACCGGGCGCTGCCCGATCCGCGCTCGCACCGCCAGCCGAACGGCGTGCACGAACCCGGCGTCGCCTTCGACGTCATGGCGCACGAGTGGGCGGATGCCGCGTGGACCGGCCGCCAGCTCGCGGGCGGTGTGATCTACGAGCTGCACGTCGGCACGTTCACGCCCGAGGGGACGCTCGACGCCGCGATCGGGCGACTCGACCACCTCGTCGACCTCGGCATCGACTTCGTCGAGCTGCTGCCCGTCAACGGGTTCAACGGCACGCACAACTGGGGGTACGACGGGGTGCTCTGGTACACCGTGCACGAGGGGTACGGCGGGCCGGAGGCCTACCAGCGCTTCGTCGACGCGTGCCATGCGCGGGGGCTCGCCGTCATCCAGGACGTCGTCTACAACCACCTCGGGCCGAGCGGCAACTACCTGACGCGGTTCGGCCCGTACCTGCGCACCGCGAGCCGCAACACGTGGGGCGACTCGGTGAACCTCGACGAGCCCGAGGTGCGCCGCTTCATCGTCGAGAACGCGCTCATGTGGCTGCGCGACTTCCACATCGACGGGCTGCGGCTCGACGCCGTGCACGCCCTCGCCGACACGAGCCGGCCGCACCTGCTGCAGGAGATCGCCGAGGCATCCGATGCCCTGAGCGCGCACCTCGGGCGCCCGCTCTCGCTCATCGCCGAGAGCGACCTCAACGACCCGAGGCTCATCCTGCCGCGCGAGGCCGGGGGCTATGGACTCACGGCGCAGTGGAGCGACGACCACCACCACGCGCTGCACGTCGCGCTCACGGGCGAGACGAGCGGCTACTACGCCGACTTCGCGCCGCTCGACGCGCTCGTGAAGACCACGACGAAGGGCTTCTTCCACGACGGTTCGTACTCGTCGTTCCGCGGGCGCGACCACGGCGTGCCGATCGACCCCGCCGTGCCCACGTGGCGGCTCGTCACCTTCACGCAGGACCACGACCAGATCGGCAACCGGGCGGCCGGCGACCGGATGTCGCAGACGCTCGGCGAACGCCGCCTCGCCGTCGCCGCGGTGCTGAACCTGACCTCGCCGTTCACCCCGATGCTCTTCATGGGCGAGGAGTGGGGCGCGTCGACCCCGTGGCAGTTCTTCACCTCGCATCCGGAGCCCGACCTCGGCCGTGCGACCGCCGAGGGGCGCATCGCCGAGTTCGCCCGGATGGGCTGGGACGAGTCGGTGGTGCCCGACCCGCAGGACCCCGAGACGTTCCGGCGGTCGAAGCTCGACTGGGCCGAGCGGGAGTCGGGCGCGCACGCTCGCCTGCTCGAGCTGCACCGTGCCCTCCTGGTGCTGCGGCGGGCCTGGCCCGAGTTCACCGACCCGGCCTTCGCGCACACCGCGGCCTGGGCGGATGACGCGGCCAAGCGGTTCCGCATGGATCGCGGCCAGGGCGTCGGCGTCGGCGGCCTCGCGGGTTCCGGACCGGCGCCCATCGTCAGCGTGCTCGCGAACCTCGGATCGGAGCCCTGGCCCGTCGCGTTCGACGGCGACCTCGAGGTGCTCCTCGCCACCGATCCCGCCCTCGCCCGCACCGACGCCGGCCTGCTCCTGCCTCCGGAGTCGGCGGCGATCGTGGCCCGAGTGGGCTGAGGCCCGCCCGCCGAGCGCACTCGCGGCTCGGCGCGGGACGCTCGCCGCTCGCCGCGGGGGCGCCGCGGTCCTACGATGTGCGGGTGAGCATCCCACAGCAGCGAGACAGCCTGATCGGCGCCGCCACCGCCCGGTTCGCACAGCTGGAGGACGAGCTCGACGCGCTGGAGCAGTCCGAGGCGGCTGCCGTGGGCGGCACGCACCATGCCGCTCCGCCGGCGCACCACGTGCTCGTGCGCGAGGCCGCGCCCACCGATCGCCGCGACCGCGACGCGACCGACGTCGTGAACCACCTGCACGCGTGGCACGTGCTCCTCATCGGCTGGCTCGACGCGGATGCCGCCGGCCGGAAGCCGGGGTTCCCCGCCGAGGGCTACACCTGGGCGCAGCTCGACGCGCTGAACCGCGCCCTCCGCGACCGGTACCGCGAGGACGGCGTGCTCGCCGACGCGCGGGAGCGCCTGCGCGGGAGCCACCGCGCGGCGCTCGCCCGCGTCGAGGCCGTGAGCGACGCCGATCTCTTCGAGGAGCCGCGCGATTGGGCGCACGGCACGCTCGCGGAGCCCGTGCACGAATGCCTCGGCGGCCACTACGAGTGGGCGCTCGGCGCGCTCGAGGAACTGCGCCGCGGCTGACCCCGCCGCATCCGCCGAGTGCTCAGCCGGCCTTCTTGGCGGTGCTCTTCTTCTTCGCGGCCGTCGCCGACGAGCCGGAGCTCGCCGACTTCTTCGCCGTCGATGACGCGGCCTTCGCGCCGCCCGCCTTCGCCGCGCCCCCGCCGCCCTCGCGCTTGGCCGCGATGGACTGGCGCAGTGCCTCCATGAGGTCGATGACCTCGCCGCCCTGCTCCTCCTCGGGCTCGCCGAACGTCGCAGCGGTGTCGAGCGCGTCGCCCTGCTCGAGCTTCGCCGCGATGAGGGTGCGCAGCTCCTGCTGGTACTCGTCGACGTACTGCGTCGGGTCCCAGTCGGAGACGAGCGACTCGACGAGCTGCTTCGAGAGGTCGAGTTCCTTCGCCGAGATCTTCACGGGCTCGTCGAGGGACTTGAACGCCGCCGCGCGCACCTCGTCGGCCCAGAGCAGGGTCTGCACGACGAGCACGTCCTCGTGCACGCGCAGCGCGGCGAGCCGCGTCTTCTGGCGCAGCGCCATGCGCACGATGGCGGTGCGCTCGGTGGTCTCGAGGGTCTCGCGCAGCAGCACGTACGCCTTCGACGACGCCGAATCGGGCTCGAGGTAGTAGCTGCGGTCGAACATGATCGGGTCGATCTGCTCGGTCGGCACGAACTCGACGACCTCGATCTCGCGGCTGCGTTCGGCGGGCAGCGACTTCAGGTCCTCGTCGGTGATGATCACCGTGCGTTCGCCGTCGTCGTAGGCCTTGTCGATGTTCTGGTACGGCACGACCTGGCCGTCGATCTCGCAGATGCGTTGATAGCGGATGCGCCCGCCGTCGGCGTCGTGCACCTGGTGCAGGGACACGTCGTGATCCTCGGTGGCGCTGTACAGCTTGACGGGCACATTGACGAGGCCGAATGTGACCGCCCCCTTCCAGACGGCTCGCATGCCCCCAGTACACACCCGCAGATGCCGCGAGCGGTACCCCTTGCGGCATCCGCCCCGCTTGCGATCGAGGGTGACGGATGCCGCGCCGGGCACTTCTGCGGTTCAGGCCGTTCGCCGCGTCGGCGTCGTGACCGGGCGCCCGAGGAACACCCCGAGCAGGATCATGGCGACGGCGAGGGCGAAGTGCAGCCAGTCGTCGGCCGTGTTCACCGGCACGAAGTTGGCGACGGCGTCGTCGGCGATGATCAGGCCGTACAGCCACAGCAGTGCGTACACCGCGCCGCCCCAGATGAGGTAGTTGCGGGCGCCGACGTGGGTCATTGCGAACCCGAGGCCGGCGAGGCCGTACAGGATGTGCACGAGGTTGTGGAGGATCGAGACCTGGAAGACGCCGAACAGCAGCGCGTCCGATTCGTGGCCTGCGAACTGGATGGTGTCGAGCCCCGTGGTCAGGCCCGGGATGAATCCCGCGACCCCGACGAGGAGGAACACGACGCCGAAGACGACGGCGACCTTCTGGGCCGGTGTCTCTGCGTACCGGTTGGTGCCGGATGTGGCGGGACGTGAGGTGGTGCTCATGATTGCACTCCCTTCCGATCCCGATGATCCGCCGCCGTGCGAGCCCGGAAAAGGGGGTTGATTCGTTACCGAGCGCCGTGCTCGAGCGCACTCGCCGACGCGCGGTCGCGGTCGCGGTCGCGTTCGCCCGGCTCGTCGAGGCGCCGTTCCGGGAGCCCGGCCCAGCCCGACGGGCCGGCGGATCCGGCCGGGTACTCCTCGAGGGGGACCCGACCCTCCCGCCAGGCGGCCAGCACCGGATCGACGATGCGCCAGCACTCCTCGGCGACGTCCCCGCGCACCGAGAGCGTGGGGTCGTCGTTGAGGATGCCCTTGAGCACCTCTCCGTAGGGCAGGAGCGCGCCGGGAACCTGGTTCGCGATGAGCGTCGTCTGCTCGAGCGCGAACGGATCCCCGCCGCCGTTCATCGTGAGCCCGATCTCGACCTCGCCGGAGCTGAGGTCGAGTTCGATCCAGTCGGAGCGGGGGCGCCCCTCGAGTCCCTCGATCGGCGCCGCCGCGCGGAACACCGCCCGCGCGACCTTGCGACTGCGCCCCAGCGCCTTCCCCGAACGGAGCACGAACGGCACGCCGCGCCAGCGATCCGTGTCGACGCCCACGACGACCTGGGCGAGCGTCTCGGTCTCGCGTCCCGGGTCGACGCCGGGCTCGTGGGCGTACGAGGGCAGCGCCCGCCCCTCGATCTCGCCCGCCACGTAGCGAGCGCGCCTGCTCGCGGCGACCGGGTCGCCGCCCCAGACGGACGTCTCCCGCAGCACGTCGGCGACGGCGTCACGCAGGACCACCTCGTCGACGCGGTCGATCGGCTCCATGGCCACGAGCGCGAGCACCGCGAGCAGGTGGCTCTGCACCATGTCCACGAGCGCGCCGGCTCGGTCGTAGTAGCCGGCCCGTCCCTCGAGGCCGAGTGTCTCGTCGTAGACGAGCTCCACGCGCTCGATGGTGCGCCGGTTCCAGACCGGCTCGATCAGGCGGTTGGCGAACCGGGTGCCGAGGATGTTCAGCACGGTGGCTCGGCCGAGGAAGTGGTCGATGCGATAGACCTGCCGCTCCGGCACGATGCGGGTGAGCAGTTCGTTCAGCCGGTGAGCGCTCTCGCGGTCGGTGCCGAACGGCTTCTCGAGGGCGAGCCGCATCCCGGCGGGTCGCTCGAGGTGCTCGAGCACGAGGCACACGCGTGCGGTGACCGCCGGCGGCAGCGCGAAGAAGACGATCGGCACGGCGGTGCACGCTGAGAGCAGGCGGGCGAGTTCCCCGGCGTCGGTCGCGTCGGCGCGCACGTAGCGGGTCGACTCCAGCAGGCGCGCGCGCCTCCCCTCGGGCACGGCGTCGAACGCGGCGGCGACGAGCTCCCGCCACTCGGCGTCGCTGCGCTCCTGCAGTCCCGAACCGATGACCTCGAGGTCCATGTCGTCCACCGCGAGGAGCGTCCCGAGTCCGGGGAGCAGCAGGCGCTTCGTCAGGTCGCCGTCGGCGCCGAGGATGAGCAGTGTCGCCGAAGCCGTCATGGGGTCTCCCTCCGCCTGCGGTGGCAGTGCCCGCGAGCGTACACCCCCACGCTAGGCCCCATGCGGCGGGCGCGGGTGGGGCGGTCGATGGGGTTGACAGCGCTCCTCCGGGTGGTCATCGTCGGACGATGACGGACCCGACCCCGATCGAGGACTACGCGCTCATCGCCGACGGTGCCTCCGGCGCCCTCGTCTCGCGCAACGGCAGCATCGACTGGCTCTGCCTCCCGCGCTTCGACTCGCCCTCGGTCTTCGGCGCCATCCTCGGCGGCCCCGAGGCGGGGCACTGGTCGCTGCGCCCGCCCGACCGCACGGCGGCCCCCACCCGCGAGTACGTTCCCGGCACGTTCGTGCTGCGCACCACCTGGCGTACCGCCGATGCCGAGGCGGAGGTGATCGACTTCATGCCGTTCCGCGACGGCCGGAGCAACCTCGTGCGCCGCGTCCGCGGGGTCTCGGGGACGATGCGGTTCCGCGGCGTGCTGCGGCTGCGGTTCGACTACGGTGCGCTCCGGCCCTGGGTGCGCCATGTCGACGAGGCGGGCGGACCGGCGCTCCTCGCGGTGGCCGGTCCCGACGCCGTGATCGTGCGCGGCGCGCCGCACCACCCGGTGGACGGCGCCCACGAGACCGAGTTCGAGGTCGCGCCGGGGGAGGTCGTCGACATCGGGCTCACCCGCTATCCGTCGCACCTCGAGCCGCCGACGCGCATCGACGTCTCCGACATCCTCGAGTGGACGATCGACTGGTGGCAGGACTGGGCCGCGCGCAGCAAGCCGCCGTCGCCCTACGACCGGGAGGTGCAGCGTTCGCTGCTCGTGCTGCGGGCCCTGACGCACGACGAGACCGGCGGGGTCGTCGCCGCTGCCACGACGAGCCTGCCCGAGGAGCTCGGCGGGTCCCGCAACTGGGACTACCGCTACGTGTGGCTGCGGGATGCCGCGTTGACGATCGAGGTGCTCGTCGACCACGGCTACCGGGAGGAGGCGGAGAAGTGGCGCCGGTGGCTCCTGCGCGCGATCGCCGGCGATCCGGCCGGCATCCAGATCATGTACGACGTGGAAGGCGCCCGGCGGCTGCCCGAGATCGAGCTCGCCCACCTTCCCGGGTACGCCGGGTCCGCGCCGGTCCGGCTCGGCAATGCGGCCTACACCCAGGTGCAGTGGGACGTGTACGGGGAGGTCATGGTGGCGCTGCACGGCGCCCGCACGGCCGGGCTGCGCGAGACCGAGTTCTCGTGGCCGCTGCAGGTGGCCCTGCTCGAGTTCCTCGCGTCGAACTGGCGGCGTCCCGACCGCGGGATCTGGGAGATCCGGGGTCCCGACCGCCACTTCACCCACTCCAAGGTGATGGTCTGGGCGGCGTTCGATCGCGGCATCCGCGGCGTGGAGGAGTTCGACCTGCCCGGGCCGGTCGACGCGTGGCGTCGGGTCCGGGACGAGGTGCGCGACGACATCCTGCGCAACGGCTACGACGCCGAACGCGGCACGTTCACGCAGTACTACGGCGGCCACGGCACGGATGCCGCGCTGCTGCAGTTGCCCCTCGTCGGCTTCCTCGACGCCGACGACCCCCGCATGCTCGGCACCGTCGCAGCGATCGAGCGCGAGCTGCTGCACGACGGACTGCTCCTGCGGTACCGCACCGAGACGGACGTCGACGGGCTCCCCGGCAGCGAGAACCCGTTCCTCGCGTGCTCGTTCTGGCTCGTCGAGCAGTACGCCGCGTCGGATCGGCTCGAGGAGGCGAAGGCCCTGATGAAGCGGCTCAACTCGTTCGTCAACGACGTCGGCCTGCTCAGCGAGCAGGTGGACCCCGTGCGCCGCGCGCACATGGGCAACACCCCGCAGGCGCTGTCGCACCTCACGCTCGTGCGTGCGGCCGACGCGATCGCGAAGGTCACGCACGGGCAGGCCGACGAGCTTCCCGAAGTGCGGGGCGAGTGATCGCCCACGGAGGAGCCCCGACGGGCAGGATGGGGTGATGGCGCAGGGGCCGTACACGATGGTCGACGTCGACGGACGTCGGCTGCGACTCACGAGCCTCGACAAGGTCATGTATCCCGAGACGGGCATGACGAAGGGCGAGGTCATCGCCTACGCCGCCGAGATCGCGCCGACCATGCTGCCGCACGTCGCGGGGCGGCCGATCACCCGCAAGCGCTGGGTCAACGGCGTGGGCACCCCCGACGATCCCGGGCAGGCGTTCTTCGAGAAGCACCTCGACGAGCACGCGCCCGACTGGATCCGCCGTGGCGTGCAGCACCACTCCGACGGCGACAAGTCGTACCCCATCGCGGGCGACCGGGCGACGCTCGTGTGGCTCGCGCAGATGGGCGCCATCGAGCTGCACGTGCCGCAGTGGCGGTTCGACCCGCAAGGGCACCCCGCGAACCCCGACCGAATGGTGTTCGACCTCGACCCGGGCGAGGGCGTGAGCCTCGCGCAGTGCGCCGAGGTCGCCCTGCTCGTGCGGGAGATCCTCACCGCGATGGGGCTCGAGGCGGTGCCGGTGACGAGCGGGAGCAAGGGCATCCACCTCTACGCCGCCCTCGACGGTGCACAGACGTCGGAGCAGGTGTCGGCCGTCGCGCACGAGCTCGCGAAGGCGCTCGAGGCCGACCACCCCGAGCTCATCGTCTCGAGCATGCGCAAGACCCTCCGCACCGGCAAGGTGCTCATCGACTGGAGCCAGAACAACGGCAAGAAGACGACGATCGCGCCGTACTCGCTGCGCGGGCGGTTCCGGCCGACCGTGGCCGCGCCGCGCACGTGGGAGGAGCTCGCGGATCCGGGCCTGCGGCAACTCGAGGCCGACGAGGTGCTCGCACTCGTCGCCGAGCGCGGGGATCCGATGGCGGCCGTGACGGCGGCATCCGCCGGTGGACCGCTCGCGACGTACCTCTCGATGCGCACGCCGGGCGCGACACCCGAGCCGATGCCGGCGTCGACGTGGGGGGCGCCCGCCACGGGCGAGCCGCGGTTCGTGATCCAGGAGCACCACGCGCGCCGCCTGCACTACGACCTGCGGCTCGAGCGCGACGGCGTGCTGAAGAGCTGGGCGGTGCCCAAGGGGGTTCCGGATGACGCGGGCACGAACCACCTCGCGGTGCAGACCGAGGACCACCCCATGGAGTACCTCGCGTTCGAGGGCACGATCCCGGCGGGGGAGTACGGCGCGGGCGGCATGACCGTGTGGGACACCGGCACCTACGAGGTCGAGAAGTTCCGCGACGACGAGGTCATCGCGACGCTCACCGGCCGGGTCGGGGGGCCGCTCGGTCGGGTGCGGATCGCGCTCATCCGCACGGGCGAGCGCGACGGCAAGGCCCAGTGGCTGCTGCACCGCATGAAGGACCAGCAGCCCGCCGGTCCGCCTGCGCGGGTCGAGGAGGGCGCCGCGGCTGTGCGGATCGAGGAGGGCGCTCCGGCCGTGCGGGTCGAGGAGGGCGCTCCGCGCCCGTCTCGAGACCGGACGGCCGCCGCGGAACTCCCCGAGGAGCCGCCGTGGGCCGCGGGTCTCGAGACGACTCCTTCGTCGGCTCCTCGACCCGCACGGGAGGGGGCGGCTCCGCGACCCGCCCGCTCCGTGCGTCGCGCGCCCGGCATCCCGGTCCCCGACGGGGAAGTGCCGAAGCCGATGCTCGCCACCGCAGGTACCGTCGGCATGCTCGCCCGAGGCGACTGGGCGCTCGAGTTCAAGTGGGACGGCATCCGCGTGGTCGCGCGCGTCGACGACGGAGCGGTGCGCCTCGTGAGTCGCAACGGCAACGACCTCACGGCCGCGTATCCCGAGCTCGCCGCCCTGCCCCGGGTGCTCCGGGCCGATGCGGTCGTCGACGGCGAGATCGTCGCGCTCGACGAGCGGGGTCGCCCCGACTTCGGGCTGCTGCAGCAGCGCATGAACCTCACGAAGCCGCGCGAGATCGCGGCGGCCGCGGCATCCGTGCCCGTCGTGCTGCACCTCTTCGACGTGCTCGAGCTCGCGGGCACGCCCACGATCGACGAGCCGTACTCGCTTCGGCGCGAGCGGCTCGAGCGGCTCGTGCGGCTGCGCGACGACGTGCCGGTCGACCTGCCGGACGTTGTCGCGGGAACCCCGGAGCGCGCTCTCGAGGAGGCGCGCGAGCGCGGGCTCGAGGGGCTCGTCGCGAAACGCGCCGCCTCGCCCTACCGCCCGGGGGCGCGCAGCGACGACTGGGTGAAGCTCAAGCTCTCACGCACGCAGGAGGTCGTGATCGGCGGCTACCGCCGCGGCGAGGGCACCCGCACGGGGCGCATCCGCTCGCTGCTCGTCGGCGTCCCCGACGAACACGGCGGCCTGCGGTACGCCGGTCGCGTCGGATCGGGGTTCCGGGAGCGGGACCTCGAGCGGCTCCTCGAGCGACTCCGCCCGCTCGAGACGGACGCGCCGCCCTTCGAGGTGCCCGCGATCGACGCGTCCGACGCCGTCTGGGTGCGGCCGGAACTGGTCGGCGAGATCGAGTTCGGCGAGTGGACGCGCACCGGCGTCGCGAGGCATCCGCGATGGCGCGGGCTGCGGCCCGACAAGTCGCCCCACGAGATCCTGCTCGAGCCCTGAAAAGCGCAACGCAAGCGTGACCGCGCGGATGCCGCGTCGTGCCCCGTCCGGGGTACGCTCCCATCGTGGGCACCCTCTACTACGGCGATTCCGGCACCCCCATCGGAATCGAAGACAACGCGCTCGCGCACCTCAAGGTCGCGATCACCACGAAGCTCCGACGCGGGGAGAGCTTCACCGTGTCGTGGCGGCACACCGAGGGTCAGCCTCGCGGCCGCAGCTCGCTGTGGATGCATCCGTCGATCCCGCTCCGGTTCGTCTTCGACGACCCCGAGCCGGCCGACCTCGACCGCGGCTGGATCGAGGAGCTGATGCGCTCGGCGAACACCGCGGGCGGCGTCACGCTCGACTCCGAGCACCTCGACACCGGTCCCATCCCCGCGATCGACACCCAGCCGATCGCCGACGACGCCGAGTAGCGTCGGCCCGCCCCCGGCGTCACGCGTCGTCGACGAGCAGCTCCAGCAGCGCGCGCTCGCGCCCGCCGCGCAGGCTCACGAGCCGCCCGTGCTCGTACGCGGCGACCACTCGGGGGTCCACGTAGCTCGCCTTCGCGATCGCCGGCGTGTTGCCGAGCACCTCGCTCGCGTGCACGATGGCCTCCCGAACGGATGCCGCGCGCGCCCGGGCGGTGCCGGCCTCGCCGAGCCGTGCGAGGTGGTCGGCCGCGGCGATGGTGCCGCGGAGGGTGCGGAAGTCCTTGGCGGTGAAGTCGCCGCCCGTGCGCGCGCGGATGTCGTCGTTCACCTCGAACGGGGCGAGCGGCCGCATCGCGCGTCCCGCCGTCCACGCGTACAGGCGGGACGCGGGCGAGCGCCCCTCCATCGCACCGAGGAATCCCGCGAGGCCGGCATCCGACAGCTGCAGGTCCTGCGCGATGCCGCCCTTCGCGCGGAACCGGAACCGCACGACGTCGTCGCCGACGAGTCGCGCGTTCCGCACGAGCAGTGTCGTGAGCCCGCGGCTGCGCGCCCCCGCGAGCGACTCCTCCGACCCGATGCGGATCGCGCCGAGGTCGAGGGTGCGAAAGGCGGCGGCGAGCACCCGCTCCCGCGGCAGCTCCGGCAGCGCGAGGTCGCGCAGCACGCTCCGCCGCGCGCCCGGCAGCGCCGCCGCGAGCGCCGTCATGCGCAGGAACTTCTCGGCGTCCTGCTTCTCGCGCCAGACCGGGTGGTAGAGGTACTGGCGGCGCCCGGCGGCGTCCACGCCCACCGCGAGGATGTGCGCGTTCGGCGCCTCGGCGATCCACACGTCGGTCCAGGCCGGCGGGATCGCGAGGTCCGCGATACGGGCTCGCTCGGCGCGGTCGGCCGGCGTGCCGTCGGGGTGGAGGTAGGCGAAGCCGCGGCCACGGCGCTGCCGGGTGAGCCCGGGTGACGCGTAGGGTTCGACGCGTCGCAGCCGCGGCATCCGCCCGCCCTCAGTGGTTGCGCAGGGCGTCGATGAGCTCGCCCTTGCGCTTGCGGCTGTACCCGGTCAGGCCGAGCTCCTTGGCGCGCTTGCGCAGCCGGTCGACGGTCCAGTCCTCGTAGTCGCCGGACTTCCCGCCCGTGCGACCCACGGCACTGCGGCCGCGTGCGGCGGCGGCGTTCGAGACGCGGGCCGCCTTCTCCTTCGAGGCGCCCTCGTCGCGGAGCTTCTCGTAGAGCTCCGGGTCCTTCAATGAGGACTGTCGTGAACGTGTTCCGGGCATCGTGTGCTCCTTCCTCTCCTCTTGTTCGCGCGCCCGACCCGGCGGAAGCCGGTCAGAGTCCCTTCCCGCCGGTGACGGGGAGGATCGCCCCCGAGACGTACGACGCGTCGTCCGACGCGAGGTACACGTACGCCCCGGCGAGCTCCTCGGGCTGGCCGGCGCGACCGAGCGGCGTGTCGTGCCCGAAGTCGGGCAGGTGGTCGGGCCATCCGGTCGCCGGAATGAGGGGCGTCCAGATCGGCCCGGGCGCCACCGCGTTCACCCGGATGCCGCGTGGCCCGAGTTCCTGCGCGAGCGCCTTGGTGAAGGCGACGAGCGCCGCCTTCGTCATCGCGTAGTCGACGAGCGAGCTCGACGGGTCGAACCCCTGGATCGAGGTCGTCGTGATGATCGACGACCCGGCCTGCAGGTGCGGCACCGCGGCCCGCGCGAGGAACACCGCCGAGTAGAGGTTCGTGCGCATGACGCGGTCGAAGTCGTCGGTGGGGATCTGGTCGATGCCCCCGCGGTTGCGCTGGTGCGCGGCATTCAGGACCAGCAGGTCGATGCCGCCGAGGTCGGCCACCGTGCGGGCGATGAGCTCGTCGCAGTAGCGCTCCTCGCGCAGGTCCCCGGGCAGGAGCACGGCGGTGCGGCCCGCGTCGTCGACCCAGCGCGCGGTCTCCTCGGCGTCCTCCTGCTCGGCCGGCAGGTACGAGATCGCGACATCCGCGCCCTCCCGGGCGAACGCGATGGCCACGGCTCGGCCGATCCCGGAATCGCCCCCCGTGATGAGGGCACGGCGGCCGACGAGCCGGCCCGAGCCGCGGTAGCTCTGCTCGCCGTGGTCGGGCTGCGGTCGCATGCGATCCGTGAGCCCCGGTTGCTGCTGCTCCTGTTTGGGGAACGGATCCGTCGTGTGCTTGGTGGTCGGATCGATCAGGTGGTCGAGCATGTCGGCCCTCCTCGGGTTCGAGCTCGTGTTCGGGTCATCCGTACGCCGGGTCACGCTACGCGAGGCCGCACGCCGCGAGCCAGCCATTGACAACGGGCGGTCGGACGCCCCGGAAGGCTCCCATCGGGCGGGAGCGCGGCCCCGCCCGCGAGTACCACGCCCCTCGAGTGGGGGTCAACCCCTCGCCGCTGCGAGGGCCGCCGCCGTAACGTCAGCGGCACGAGTCGTCCCTTGCGCCTCGGAGGCTCCGCTCATCAGCGGGAGCCGTCGACCGTCCACGAGACGGAACCTGAAGGAGAGATCATGAACATCCTCATCGCCATCATCGCAATCGTCGCAGTCGTGCTGCTCATCACCGGTGGTGTGGTGCAGTCGCTGAACTTCCTGCTGTGGGTGGGCCTCGCCCTGGCGATCATCGCGGTGGTCGTCTTCCTCGTGCGCTACCTCACCGGCAACCGCACGGTCTAGTCCGCGCGCACCACGCAGCAACACGAACGGGCGACCCTCGGGTCGCCCGTTCGTCGTCTGCGGGGTGCGGCGTGCGGCTCGCATGTACGAGGCGGATGCCGCGGCGCGGGGGGCGCCGCGGCATCCGCCGGCTCGTGGGCACGCTGAGGTGCCGTGGCGCGTCACATGCGCAGGTCGGGGTCGGTGCCCTCGACGCCGCCGTGCACCTCGCCGCGCCAGGCGCCGTCGGGAGTCTCGCGCTTCTCGACGTACTCCTTGAAGCGGTGCAGGTCGCGCTTCACCTGCATGTCGTCGACCTGCAGCGCCGCCCCGGCCTTCTCGACGAAGCCCTCGGGCTGCCACTCGATGGTCAGGTCGATCCGCGTGCGGTCGCCGTCGACGGGCCGGAAGTCGACTCGCCCGCGATGCGGGGTCTCGGCCGTCGTGCTGCGCCAGGCGACGTGGTCGTCGGGCACCTGGTCGGAGATGTCGGCGTCGAACTCGCGCTCCACGCCGCCGACCTTCACGACCCAGTGCGTCGTGGTGTCGTTGAACTGTCGTACCGACTCGACCCCGCCGAGGAAGTGCGGGAAGGACTCGAACTGCGTCCAGTGGTCGTAGGCCACGCGGACGGGAACGTCCACCTCGATGTCAGCCGTCACGGTCGTGCTCATGCTGTTCCTCCGATCGTGGGGCACGTCGTGTGCGCCCCGCGGGCCACGTTAGGCAGGGGCCCGATGCGATACGAGGGGGTTGCGACCAGCGGATGCCGCTGCTACTACGGGGGAGGGGGAATCCCCGCGCTGAAGGGGGAACCACATGGCCGACATCCAGGTCGGAGCGGAGCGCTGGTGGCCGCAGCTCTCGATCGAGGGCAAGCACTCCCTGCTGCGCGAGCTCGAGGGACCGCTCGACGAGCGCGTGCGCGAGGAGATCGCGGAACTCACCGGTGGCGCGGCGCCGGAGCGGCTGAGCGCCGCCGACGTGCGCTACATCGAGACGCAGATCGAAGCCGTGGACTGACGCGCTCGCGCCGGGGTGGCGCGTCGTCGTCGGTCACGGGGGTCGAGCGTCACTCCGCGTCGAACGGCTCGTCCTCGTCGGGCTCCGGCACGTGCTGCAGGCCGGCCGTGCTGTTCGCGGAGAGGAGCATCTGCTCGATCCAGAGGCGGTTGAGCTTCGGATGCCGGTTGCCGCTGAAGACGAACTGCAGCGGAATCGACTCGTGCAGCCACAGCGTGGTGCGTCCGCTGCCGTTCTCGACGCCGTGCTCCCACGTCATCGCGAAGCTCTCCGAGCGACGCAGTTTGTTGATGATCGCGATGCGCAGGTGGGCGAGGGTGCGGTCGTCGATCTCGAGCTCGCGGTTCGAGGAGTTGTAGATCAGCTTGCCCATGCCCGAACTCTAGTGCCGTGGTGGGCTCGTCGGGTAACTGGAGAACCGCGGAATTCTGCGGCGAATCCGACTTCTCCCGGGGCAGCGCTTCTGTCAAGCCCCTTCTGAGGGGGACAACCGTGACCGTAGCGTGTGCCGGGCCGTCGCCAGAGTGCCGGCGACCAACGAGAGAGGTGACGACATGCGGAGACGCCATGCGATGGCAGCCACGTCGGCGGTTGCGGCCCTGATGCTGAGCGGATGTGCCGTGGGGACCGGGGGGCAGGGCGACTCGAACGCGAGCTACGACTCGGGTGCCGACCTGACTGGCAACCTCACGGTGATGGGGTTCTCGGGAGTCGACGAGGTCGCGACCGCGCGGATGGACCTGGCGAAGTCCGAGCTCGGCGACGTGAAGGTGAAGCTCATCGAGGGCGACCTCGACATCCAGCAGTTCCTCTCGTCGGTCGCGTCGGGCAAGCCGCCGACGCTGCTGTACGCCGACCGCGACCAGATCGGCTCGCTGGCGGCCCGCGGCGCGATCGTGCCGCTCGGTGACTGCATCGACGGCGAGGGCATCACGACCGGTGACTTCGTGCAGTCGGCGATCGACCAGGTGACGATCGGCGGCGAGGTGTACGGCATTCCCGAGTTCAACACCGTGCAGCTGACGATGGCCAATGCGGACCTGCTCAAGGCTGCGGGGCTCACGCTCGACGACGTCAACGGCTCCGACCGTGAGGCAATGACCGCCGCGGCCACGAAGCTCGTACAGCGCGAGGGCGACAACGTCTCGGTCATCGGGGTCGACACCAAGCTCCCCGAGTTCCTGCCGTTGTGGGTCGAGGCTGCCGGCGGGTCGCTGCTCTCCGACGACGGGAAGACCGCCCAGCTCGATTCCGAGGAGGCCGTCTCGTCGCTCGAGTGGGCGGCCGACGTCTACGAGCAGCAGGGCGGCTTCAGTGCGATCAAGGCGACCCGCGACTCGGCCGACTTCTTCGGCGAGGGCAACCAGTTCGCCACGGGCTCGCTCGGCGCCATGCCGATGGAGCAGTGGTACCTCAACGTGCTGAGCGATGTCTCGCCCGACGCCCCGATGGCGTTCGACACCGTGCGCACGACCGAGGGCGAGCCGATCGCGTTCGCCTCCGGCTCGGCCTGGGCGATCCCGTCGGGCAGCGACAACCCCGAGGCCGCGTGCCGCTGGGCCCGCGTGATGACCTCCGTCGATGCCTGGCGCGCCGCCGCCGACGCCCGCGTGGCGCTGCGCGAGCAGGACGGGAAGCCGTTCACCGGCATCCTCACCGGCAACACCGTCGCCGATGCGGAGATCAAGGACATGGTGACCGAGGGCGGCGAGCCCTGGGATTCCGGTGTCGCGGCCATGTACGAGGCGAACGACCACACGGTCGCGCTTCCCGCGAACCCCGCTGATGCCGAGTTCGAGGACGCGATGCAGGAGGCGGTCAACAAGGTGCTGAACGGCCAGGCGACGCCGAAGGACGCGCTCGCCGAAGCGCAGAAGACCGCGCAGGCCGCCCTCGACGACGCGTGGGCCGAACTCGAGAAGCAGTGATGTCCACCACGACGCGTCCATCCGGCGCCGCCCCGGCACGCGGTCCGGGCAGGGGCGGCGCCGGCGGGCCGCTCGGCACGCCGCCGGCCCCG
>NZ_RHHB01000037.1 GCF_003710805.1 Agromyces tardus
GCAAGAGTTTCGGCGGCCATAGCGCGAGGGAAACGCCCGGACACATTCCGAACCCGGAAGCTAAGACTCGCAGCGCCGATGGTACTGCAGGGGCGACCCTGTGGGAGAGTAGGACACCGCCGGACATCATTTCAAAGAGAGCCGCCCAAGGTTGGGCGGCTCTCTTTGGTTTAACGCCCTCTCTTTGATTCAACGCCTCGGCGGTCGATCCGGATCGGCGCCGCCGGTCGGCAGGTTCTGCATACGCCTCGGGGAATACGTGACGAACGCCGCCATTCCGGGCGGCGTTCGTGCGTTCGGGGGTCGTCGCGCAGCGACCGGGACGTCGCGGCGTGCGTGGAGCGGCGGCATCCGCTCTCTAGGCTGTCGATATGGCGAAGCGTCTGGCGAACGCGGTGAGTCCCTACCTGCGCGCGCACGCGGGCAACCCGGTGGACTGGTACCCCTGGGGCGCCGAGGCGTTCGCCGCCGCACGTGAACGCGACGTCCCCGTGCTCGTGTCGATCGGGTACGCGACCTGCCACTGGTGCCACGTGATGGCCCGGGAGAGCTTCAGCGATCCGGAGATCGCACGTACCCTCAACGAGCGCTTCGTGGCGATCAAGGTCGACCGCGAGGAGCACCCGGACGTCGACTCGAGCTACCTGGCCGCGGCATCCGCCTTCACCCGACAACTCGGCTGGCCCCTGACCGTGTTCGCCACGCCGGAGGGGCGCGCGTTCTACGCGGGGACGTACTTCCCGCCGCGGCCCGCGCCGGGGGTTCCGGCGTTCGCGCAGGTGCTCGCGGCCGTCGACGAGGCGTGGCGCGAGCGCCGTGCGGAGCTCGGCGAGACCGCCGACGCCGTCGCATCCGCGCTGGCCGCGGCATCCGTCGCCGACACCGCCGGCGCACTTCCGGACCGGCAACGCCTCGCGGCCTCGGCGGCCCTGCTCGCCGCGGACGAGGACCCCGTGCACGGCGGATTCGGGGACGCGCCCAAGTTCCCGGTGGCGCCCGTGCTCGCGTTCCTGGCGGAATCCGGCCCGCCCGGCCGAGAGCTCGCCCGGCGCACGCTGCGGCGCATGGGCGCCTCGCCGCTGCGCGATCCCGTCGAGGGCGGATTCTTCCGGTACGCGACTCGCGCCGACTGGAGCGACCCGCATTACGAACGGATGCTCACCGACAACGCGTTGCTGCTCGGGGTGGCCGCCGAGCTCGCACGGTCCGAGCACGGCGAGGCGGCCGGCTCCGACCACGCGCAGCCTGAGGGCAGCGACCGCGCAGCAGACGAGGTGCGGTCACTCGCCGTCGGAGTCGTCCGCTTCCTCATCGACCGCATGCAACTGCGCGACGGCGGGTTCGCGAGCGCCCAGGACTCCGAGAGCACGATCGACGGAGCGCGCAGCGAAGGCGGCTACTATCGCCGCGACGCGGCCGGACGGGCCGGGCTCGAGCCGCCCGCGCTCGACGAGAAGGTGCTCACTGGCTGGAACGGGCTCGCGATCGGGGCGCTCGCGCGGGCCGGCTTCGTGCTCGGCGACGCCGCCGCGATCGGCGCCGCCCGCCGCGCGGCCGAGTTCGTGCTGCGTCGGCACCTTCGGCCCGACGGCTCACTCGTTCGGGCCTCGCTCGATGGCATGACCTCGGATGCCCCCGCCACGCTCGAGGACTCGGGGATGCTCGCCGGCGGACTGCTCGAGCTCGCGGTCGCGGCGGGGGAGCCCGCGTTCGCGGTCACCGCGCGATCGCTCATCGATGCCGCCGTCGCCGCGGCGGGCGATGGCGCGGCGATCCCGTTCGCCGCGCCCGCGGGCGGCGACCCGGTGCTCGTCACCCAGGGGCTCGCCCTGCCCACGGATCCCGCCGAAGGGGCGATCCCGTCGGGCGTGACCGCCTGTGCGGATGCCGCGTGGCGGCTCTTCGCCCTCGGCGCGGGGGATCGGTATCGTGAGCTCGCCGAACGCGCGATGGGGTCCGTCGCGGGCATCGCGGTGGAACGGCCCATCGCCTTCGGCGGTGCGCTCGCCCTCATGGCACGGCTCGCCGCCCCGCTCGTGCAGCTCGTCACCGTGGTGGCCGACGCGGGCGGCCGCACGCCCGAGGATCGTGCGCTGCTCGAGGCGACGCGGCGGCACGCGGCATCCGTCGTCGCGATCGTGACCGAGCAGCAGGCCCACGAGTTCGCCGAGGCCGGTTTCGAGCTGTTCGAGGGTCGGAGCGTGCAGGCGGATGCCGCGACGGCGTACCGCTGCGAGGCCTTCGTGTGCGCGTTGCCCGTGCACGACGCGGCGGCGCTCTCCGCGATGGCCGCGTCCGAATGACGGGAACCCCGAGCCGGCACCCGACCCGTGCACCGACCGCCGGCGGCCGGCCGCATCACGACCACAGGGACCGGGGCGACCGCGGGCGCCGGGCGCGACCGCGCAGACCTACGATGGTCGCATGAGTGAAGCGCGACGCACCGGCCCGGCCCTCGTCGTCGGGGCGGCGGCGCTCGACGTCGTGCTCGTCGTGGCCTTCGCCGTGATCGGGCGCAGCAGCCACGCCGAGGTGCTCGACGTCGCGGGCATCTGGGGCACGGCCTGGCCGTTCCTCGCGGGGCTCGTGCTCGGCTGGCTCGCGGCGGGGGCGTGGCGGCATCCGCTCGTCATCTGGCCGACAGCCGTGGTGATCTGGGCGTCGACCCTCGTGCTCGGCATGCTGATCCGGTTCGCCGCTGGCGGCGACGTCGTGCTCGCCTTCGCGATCGTCGCGGCGCTCACCCTCGCGCTCTTCCTCTTGGGCTGGCGCGGCATCGCGCTGCTCGCGCGTCGGCTTCGTCGGGCGAGGCGCGCAGCGGCGGGAACGGCGGGCGTCGCATGAATCCGCTGCAGTGGCTGTTCGACGCGCAGCTCGTGATCGGCGACCAGGTCATCCTCTGGCGCGAGATCGTGGGCAACCTGTTCGGTCTCGCGAGCGCGCTCGGCGGACTGCGGCGCAAGGTGTGGGCGTGGCCGGTGGGCATCGTGGGCAACGTGCTGCTCTTCACGGTGTTCCTCGGCGCCGTCTTCGACACCCCGAACCCCGTGAACCTGCTCGGCCAGGCGGCGCGGCAGGTGATGTTCATCGCAGTGTCGATCTACGGCTGGATCCGGTGGTCGCGCAACCGCGACGAGACCCACGAGGCCGTGACCCCGCACTGGGCGAGCTGGAAGGTGCGCGTGCTGCTCGGCGTCGCCATGATCGGCGGCACGCTCGCGCTCACGCCGCTCTTCCGCGCCCTGGGCTCCTTCGAGCCGGTGTGGGCCGACGCGTGGATCTTCATGGGCTCGCTGCTCGCGACCTGGGGCATGGCGAAGGGCTGGACCGAGTTCTGGCTCATCTGGATCGCCGTCGACCTCGTCGGCGTGCCCCTGCTCATCAGCGCCGGCTACTACGCCTCGGCGTTCCTCTACGTGTTCTACGGCGCGTTCACGCTGTTCGGATTCATCACGTGGGTGCGGGTGCAGCGACGAGCGGATGCCGCGGCCGCGGCCGTGACCGCCTGAACCGGTCGCCCGGCCGCACCGGTCGCCGGCGCCCGGCGATCACCAGTTCGACGGTACGCGGTCGAGCACCGACCATACGGCGCTGCTGAGCTCCGGGTGCTCGAGGGCGATCTCGCGGAGCACCTCGAACTCGAACCTCGCGGCGTCGCCGCGCCGGGCCGCGGGATGGTAGGCGCGGGCCCGCGCCGGGCTCCACCGGTCGGAGTGCAGGCGCTCCTCGCGGAGGGTGGCGACCACCTGCTCGTCGACGGAGGGGAGCTCGGGAAGGAAGGTCCACGGGTCCTCGCCGAGGCGGCAGCGCAGTTCGATGAGCGCCGAGAGTTCGTCGCGTGCGTCCTGCCGCAGTCGTTCCAGCGTCGTCGACTCAGCCATGCGCGACCTCCCCTCGCTCCATCCGATGGTAATCAACGGTACGGGGGGCATGTGACAGCGGGGTTACGCACCGTGACCACCGGTGGACGGCGGATGACGTCCGGATGACGACGGGACGACCGATCGCCGTCGTGGCGCCGGCTGGTTGAATGGGCGGGTGGACAGAGGCGCAGCGGGTTCCCATCGGGCGGCGACGACGAGCCCGGAATCGGTCGCGCGGCTCGCGGCGGACCTCGCCGCGGCCGGGTTCACGGTCGCCGGCATCGAGGCGCTCTGGGAGCGCGGTGCGGAGTCGGAGTCCACGCACCCGGGCGCGGCGCTGCGCCGAGGGCACCGAGTGCCCGCGCTGCGCGCACTCGACCGGGTGACGGATGCCCTGGCGCTGACGACGCTCGTGCGGCTCTTCGTGCTCGGGGTGCCCGTGGCATCCGCCGCCCTCGATGCCGCGCTGCCGACGCTCGGCGCGACCGGCGCCGAGGAGCTGGGCCTCGTCGCGGCCGACCCCGACACCGACGACGGCCGTGAGGTGCGGCCGCTCGCCGACCTGCGCCCGTACGCGTTCCGCGACGCGGCGGGCGAGGAGGAGTGGTGGCTCGCGTCCGATCCCGGCGAGCTCGTCACGGGCGGGCCGCTCGCCGAGGAGCACGTGCTCGGAATCGGCGGCGCGTCGACGACGCTGAGCGGGTTGCTGCTGCAGTCGCACGTGGGCACCACCTTCGACCTCGGCACGGGCTGCGGCATCCAGGCGATGCATGCCGCGCGCTTCAGCGCGCACGTGGTCGCGACCGACATCTCGGCGCGGGCACTCGACTACGCGCGGTTCAACGCCGCGCTGAACGGCATCGACGGCATCGAGTTCAGCCTCGGGAGCCTGTACGAGCCGGTGGCGGGCGAGCGGTTCGACCGGATCGTGTCGAACCCGCCCTTCGTCATCACGCCGCGGCAGCCGGGCGTGCCCACCTACGAGTACCGCGACGGCGGCATGGTCGGCGACGGCCTCGTCGAGGCGGTCGTGCGCGGTGCGGGCGAGCACCTCGCGCCGGGCGGCATCGCGCAGCTGCTCGGCAACTGGGAGTACCCCGCTGCCGGCGTCGGCGCGGGCGACGGCATCGGGGACGGGCTCGAGCGGATCGCCGGCTGGGCGACCGCTGCGGGCCTCGAGTACTGGATCGTCGAGCGCGAGCGGCAGGACCCGAGCGAGTATGCCGAGACCTGGATCCGCGATGGCGGCACGCGCCCCGGAACGCCCCAGTTCGAGGCCATGCACGCGGCATGGCTCGAGGACTTCGCGGTGCGCGGGGTGGAGTCGGTCGGCTTCGGGTACGTACTGCTGCGCCGGCCGCTCGACGGCGTGGCGCCTCGGCTCGCCCGTGCCGAGCGCCAGCACGGCCCGCTCGGCGACAACCCCGGCGGACTCGGCGCGCACCTCGCCGAGGTGCTCGCGGCATCCGACCTGGTCGTCGGCCTCGACGATGCCGGGCTGCGCGCCCTGCGGGTCGAGGTGGCGCCCGACGTCACCGAGGAGCGGCACCACTGGCCCGGGGCGGAACAACCCACGGTGATCCTGCTGCGGCAGGGCGGCGGGTTCGGTCGCGTCATCGATGCGGGCACGGGCCTCGCGGCGCTCGTCGGCGCGGCCGACGGGGAACTGCCGCTCGGCGTGCTCTCCGACGCGATCGCGGACCTGCTCGACGTCGACGCGGCCGAACTGTGGGACGAGCTCGGTGCGGCCGTGCGCGAACTCGTGGCCGGGGGGCTGCTGCGCCCGGCGGGCGCCTCGGGCGCTTCGGCCTGATCGCTCGGCGCGAACACCGCCCAAGGCGATCGCCGCCGAGGGCGATCTCCCGGTTCGCGACGGTAATGTCGTGGTCGCACATCGAAAGCGAGCCCATGCCCGACAGTCCGCTCTCCGACTCCCCGTACGAGGTGCTCGGCGTCCCCGCCGATGCGGATGCCGCCGCGCTCCGCATCGCGTACCGCCGCGCCCTGCGGCTCACGCACCCCGACACGGGCGGCGATCCGGCGCGCTTCAATGCGGTGCAGATCGCGTGGGAGCTCGTCGGCACGCCCGAGGCGCGCGCCGCGTTCGATCGCGGTGCGGGCAACGGCTCGACTCCGGCGCCCACCCGTGCGGCCTGGGCGCCGACGCCGCCGACGCCGCGCCGCGACTCGCGCCCGCTCGCCCGCTCGTACGGGCACCCCGGCGGGCTGTCGCGACAGCGGTACCTCGACCTCGTCCGCGAGTGGGCCGGGCGGGGCGTGACGCTCGACGACCCGTACGACCCCGCACTCGTGCGCAGCGCGCCCCGCGACATCCGGCATGTGCTCGCCGACGCGCTCGCCGAGGAGGCGACGGCTCGATCGCTCGCGACGCTCGGCATCGCCTACACGGTGTGGCACGACGTGGCGACGGATGCCGCCGGCCCCGGCGAGCCGCCCAAGCTCGACCACATCGTGCTGGGGCCTACGGGCCTGTTCATGATCCAGTCCGAGGACTGGGGTGGGCCCGTCGGCATCCGCCGCGGCGAGCTCACGGGCGAGGTGCTGGGCGGCGAGCGACCCATGCGCGCGCTCGCGCTGCGGGCGAAGGCCATCGGGCGCGCGGCGCGCGTGAAGCCCACCGCGCTGCTCATCGTGGTGCCCGACGACCACGCCGAGGAGCCGCTGCAGCTCGGCGGCACCGTGCGCGGCGCGGTCGTCGCCCTCGTGCGGCGCTCCCGGCTCGCGAGCGCCGTGCGCGAGGGCCTGCCCGGCTCGGCGCACCTCGGCGGCACCGAGGTCATGGAGGTGCGGTCGCGCCTGCAGGCCGTCGTGCGCTTCGCCTGACCCGCCCGCTTCGCGCTGCGCGCCCGCGCGGTGTTGGATGGAGGGATGGGCACCCCGAACACCGCGAACTCCCCGTCCGCCCCGCTGGCCTCGACCGACGACTACGTCGCGGGCTTCGCCGACTTCGTCACGGCCTCGCCGTCGTCGTACCACGCCGCAGAGGAGGTCGCGCGGCGGCTCGAGGCATCCGGATTCGACCGGCTCGACGAGCGCGACGAGTGGCCCACGGGCGCGGGCCGGCGGGTCGTCGTGCGCGACGGCGCCGTGATCGCCTGGGTGCAGCCGGATGCCGCGGGGCCGACGACGCCCTTCCGGATCCTCGGCGCGCACACCGACTCGCCCTCGTTCAAGCTCAAGCCCCACCCCACGACGGTGAGCGCGGGCATGCTGCAGGCGGGCGTCGAGGTGTACGGCGGCCCGCTGCTCAACTCCTGGCTCGACCGGGAGCTCGAGCTCGCCGGCCGCGTCGCGACATCCGACGGCGCCATGCACCTCGTGCGCACGGGGCCGCTTCTGCGAATCCCGCAGCTCGCGATCCACCTCGACCGCAAGGTCAACGACGGGCTCACACTCGACAAGCAGCGGCACCTGCAGCCGGTGTGGGGGGTCGTGAGCGGCGAGCTCGCGGCCGGCGGCGAGATCGTCGACGTGCTCGGCGTCGTCGCCGAGGTGGCCGGCATCGAGGCATCCGACATCGTGGGCCACGACCTGCTCGTCGCCGGAACGCAGGCGCCCGAGCGGTTCGGGCACGAGGGTGCGCTCTTCGCCTCCGGGCGCATGGACAACCTGACGTCGGTCTATGCGGGCCTCGTCGCGCTGCTCGCGGCCGCCGAGTCACCGGCCGAGGGTCACGTCAGCGTGCTCGCCGCCTTCGATCACGAGGAGCTCGGCTCGGAGTCGCGTTCGGGCGCGAGCGGACCGTTCCTCGACGACGTGCTCACGCGCGTCTCCGCGGGGCTCGGTGCGGGAGTGGAGGAGCGCCGCCGCGCGCTCGCCGCGTCGTGGTGCGTCTCGTCGGACGCCGGTCACGCAGTGCACCCGAACTACCCCGAGCGGCACGACCCCGTGAACCGTCCCGAGCTCGGCGGGGGCCCGCTGCTCAAGCTCAACGCCAACCAGCGCTATGCGAGCGACGCCGCGGGCGCGGCGCTCTGGACCGCCGCCTGCGCCCAGGCGGGCGTGCCGACGCAGCCGTTCGTGTCGAACAACGCGATCCCCTGCGGCTCGACGATCGGCCCGCTCACGGCGACGCGCCTCGGCGTGCGCACCGTCGACGTGGGCGTGCCGCTGCTCTCGATGCATTCGGCGCGGGAGCTCGCGCACGTCGACGACCTCGCCGCGCTCGGCGCCGCAGTCACGGCGTTCCTCGTGCCGGTGTAGGGGGCCGGCCGCGCAATCCAGCGCAGCCCACGTTGGCAGGATCTCGCGGCACGGCGTCGGGATGCCACTGGGTGCCCGGGGGCGCGGGCTGCCAGCATCGAGGGATGACGCAGATCACGAGCCCCGCGGCATCCGCCCTGTTCACGCATGTCGCCTCGTCGGAGGAGGCGATCGCGCACTTCCGCGGACGCCTCGGCTTCGAGAGCGACGTGTCCGACGTGGCGGCTGCGCTCGCCGAGCCGGAGCCGGGCTTCGTGCTCGTCGACGTGCGCAGCGACGCGTCATGGGCGCAGGGCCACCTGCCGGGCGCCGTGCACCTGCCCTGGCGCCGCATCGCGGCGGAGGCATCCGAGCGCAT
This sequence comes from Agromyces tardus, assembly GCF_003710805.1. Lineage (GTDB taxonomy): Bacteria > Actinomycetota > Actinomycetes > Actinomycetales > Microbacteriaceae > Agromyces > Agromyces tardus. The sequence continues at coordinate 8,446 of NZ_RHHB01000037.1, forward strand.
CGCTCCGGGCACCCCAGTGGTGGTGTACTGCTGGGGGCCCGGATGCAACGGCGCGACGAACGCCGCCCTGCAGTTCGCCCTGCTCGGCCACCCCGTGAAGGAGATGCTCGGCGGGTTCGAGTACTGGGTGCGCGAGGGCTTCGCGTATGACGGTCCCGACGGGCGCACCCACCACGGCATCGACCCGCTCACGAACGTGAGCGACGCCGGGCTCGGCGGTGCGGGCGCTCAGGGCTTCGCGGCCCCGGCTTCGGGCGCAGGCGGACCTGCGATCGCCTGCGCCTGCTGAGCGCAGGGGCTCGGCAGGCGCAGCAGCTCGGCGCTCAGGTGCCCGAAGCTCTCAGCGCAATCGCGTCAGCGCAGCGGCCCCCGCCGTTGCTCGAGCCACAGCGTGTGCTCGCGGAGGCCGTTGCGCACCGCGGCCTTGATGATGAGATAGCCGATCCAGAGCATGAGGGCGAGGACGGCGAGGTAGACGGCGAGGCCGACGATGAGGCCGATGATGCCGAAGCTCGCGATGAGGTCGTTGTAGTTCGGGTCCATCAGGCAACCTTGGCAGAGTGGCGCGTCGTCGCGTCAGTGGCCCGAACGGGGGCCATCCGGCGGGCGCCGCGACCCGCGGAACCCGGTCGGGCGGGTCAGCACTCGATGACGTTCACCGCGAGGCCGCCCTCGCTCGTCTCCTTGTACTTCGTCATCATGTCGATGCCCGTCTGGCGCATCGTCTCGATGACCGTGTCGAGCGAGACGACGTGCGATCCGTCGCCGTGCAGCGCGAGGCGCGCGGCCGACACGGCCGTCGATGCCGCGATCGCGTTGCGCTCGATGCACGGCACCTGCACGAGGCCGCCCACCGGGTCGCACGTGAGGCCCAGGTGGTGCTCCATTGCGATCTCGGCCGCGTTCTCGATCTGTCGCGGCGTGCCGCCGAGCACGGCGCAGAGCGCGCCGGCAGCCATCGCGCACGCCGATCCGACCTCGGCCTGGCAGCCGCCCTCGGCGCCCGAGATCGAGGCGTTCTTCTTCACGAGCGACGCGATCGCCGACGCGGTGAGCAGGTAGCGGCGGATGCCGGCGGCATCCGCACCGGGCACGAACCGCAGGTAGTAATGGCCGACCGCGGGCAGAATGCCGGCGGCGCCGTTCGTCGGCGCGGTGACGACTCGGCCGCCCGACGCGTTCTCCTCGTTGACCGCGAGCGCGAACGCGTGCAGCCATTCGGTGGAGGTGTCGCGCAGGTGCTCGTCGCGGTCGTACTCCTCGAGGCGCCGGCGCACCTCGGGGGCGCGGCGCTTCACGCGCAGGCCACCGGGCAGCGTGCCCTCGGTCGCGAGCCCGTGCGCGGTGCACTCGGCCATCGCCGCCCAGATGGCGTCGAGTCCCTGCTCGATGCCCTGCTCGCCGTGCACGGCGACTTCGTTGCGCCACGCGACGTCGCAGAACGAGACGCCGTGCTCGTCGCACAGCGCGAGCAGCTCGGCGGCGTTCGAGTAGGGCAGCGGATGCCGCAGCGCCTCGGACTGCTCGGGCGCGTCGCCGTCGCGGCGGATGAACCCGCCGCCCACGGAGTAGTAGGTCTCCTCGGCGAGCGGCAGCGCCGCGTCGTCGCCCCACGCCTGCAGGGTGAGCGCGTTGGGATGTCCGGGAAGCCGCGTGCGCGGCTCGAGGCTCACGTCGGCCTGCGTCATCGTGATGGGGTGCCGCCCGGCGAGGCGCACCTCGCCGCCGTCGATGCCGAGGCCGGCCCACGCGCCGCGCACGGCTTCGGGGTCGCAGTCCTGCGGCTGCAGGCCGGCGAGGCCCGCGACGACCGCGTCGGGCGTGCCGTGGCCGAGGCCCGTCGCGCCGAGCGATCCGTAGAGCGAGCAGGTGACGCGTGTGACCCGGTCGACCAGGCCGTCGTCGGCGAGGTGCTCGGCGAACGCACGGGCGGCCCGCATCGGGCCCACCGTGTGCGAACTCGAGGGGCCGATCCCGATCGAGAAGAGATCGAGGGCTGAGACGAACGCTGTCACGCCTCAAGGCTACGCCCGCATTCGCGCACGGATGCCGCATGCGGTCGCAGGATCGTGCGCCGAGCGCCTCGTGCGCGCAATCCTGCAGCAGACCGTGCGAGCGGGACGGGATGCTCCTGCACGACGCCGGGAAGGCTTCGCCGATCGGCTGCGTTGGACCACCCAGCGGCCGTTCACCGGGCCCGATCTAGGCTGGAGGCATCCCATGACCGATCATCCCCGTTCCGCCGCGCCCGGAACCGACGCCGCCGTGCTCGAGCACACGCCCGACATCTCGCCCGTACGCCCCGACGAGGCCGCCGCAGAGGCCGAGCTGATCGCGCGCGCCTTCGGGGCCGGCCCCTACGGGCACCTGGCGGTGAGCGCGGAGCGGCGTGCGTTCGAGCGCGACACCGAGGGGCGCGCGGCATCCGGTGCCGTGCTCGTCGCCCGCGTCGGGCGGCGTATCGTCGGCACCGCGAGCGTGCTGCGTGCCGCGACGCCGTACTCGCGACTCGCGCTTCCGGGCGAGGCCGAGGTGCGCCTCCTGGCCGTCGACCCCGGGGAACAGGGGACGGGGCTCGGCGAGGCGCTCATGCGTGCGAGCCTCGAGGTCGCCCTCGAATGGGGCGCCGAGGCGCTCGTGCTCGACACCGGCTCGCGCAACGTGCGCGCCCAGGCGCTGTACGAGCGTCTGGGCTTCGAACGCGTGCCCGCTCGCGACGTGACGTCGGCCGCCTCGGGCGTCGAGGCGCTCGCCCACCGCCTGCCGCTGCAGCAGCGCGACGACGTGTGCGTGCGGCTCGTGCGCGCCGACGAGATCGATGCCGTCGCCCAGCTCACCGAGGCGGCCTACGCCGTCGACTTCGAGCTGAGCCCCGGCTACCGGGCCGACATCGTGGCCGTCGCCGATCGCGCCCGCGAACACCAGGTGTGGGTGGCGACGGATGCCGCGAGCGGTGCACTCCTGGGAACGGCGTCGACCCCTCGCGCCCACCGGGCGATCTCGCCGCTCGCGCGCGCGGGCGAACTCGACTTCCGGTTCCTCGGCGTCGCGGCCGAGGCCCGCCGCCGCGGGATCGGCCGGCTGCTCGTGGAGCACGTGCTGTTCCTCGCGCGCCTGCGCGGCACCGGGCGGGTCGTGCTCAACACCGGTCCCGACATGGTCGCCGCCCAGCGGCTCTACGAGGGGCTCGGCTTCGCGCGCCTGCACGAGCGGGAGTTCGTGTTCGAGCGGCCCGACGGCACGAGCTTCCTCATGCTCGCCTACGGGCGCGACGCGGCATCCGGCACTGATGCGGCATCCGGCACTGATTCGGCATCCGGCACTGATTCGGCATCTGTCTCGTCGGCGGCCTGAGCCTCACGGTGTTGCGACCGGCGCGGGGCGCTGCATCCAGTCGCCCGGGCGCGCCAGCGGCTCGAACCCGAACCTGGCGTAGAGGCCGTGCGCGTCGCCTGTCGCGAGGAGGATGCGCTTCAGCCCGAGCGGCTCGAGTGCGGCGACGACCCCGTCGATGAGCGCGATGCCGATTCCGCGGCCGCGTGCCTCGCTCGCGACGAACACGTCGCAGAGCCAGGCGAACGTCACGCCGTCGGTCACGACGCGTGCGTAGGCGAGCTGTCGGCCGGTCGCCCGATCGTAGAGGCCGAAGTTCCGCGACGCCTCGATCGCGGCGTCCTGGGTCGAGCGCGCGCGGCCCCTCGCCCAGTACGACTCCTCCGAGAGCCACGCGTGCACGCGCGGGCGGTCGATTCGGGCGGGGTCGTCTGAGAATTCGAGGTCGTCGTGCATCCTTCGATGACAGCGTGTGCGACGGGCGGTGGCAAGACGCCAGTCGGCGATCGGTGGCCCGCCGGCCTCAGCGATCTCCGGCCGTCGGGCCGGCGCCGGTGCCGGCGCCGGTGCGTGTGCCGGGAGCGGCACCCGCGGGGCCGACCGCGGTCTCGATCGTCATGCCGACCGACAGGCCCGCGACCCAGATGCCTCCGGCGAGGAGGCCGAGGCCCGCCGTGCCCTGGGCGGTGAAGACCGCCAGCGCGCCGGCCAGCACGAGCGTGGACCATCGCGCGAGACGGGCGGCGACGATCCCGTGCAGCCCGCAGGCAGCCACGACGACCATCAGGCACAGGAACAGCACTCCGCTGAGCTGCCCCTGCCACCATCCCCAGACGAAGTACGACACCAGGGTGTCGTCGACGTCGCGCGCGACGGCGACATCGCCGAGCGCCAGCCCGAGGCCCCAGTCGACCGCCAGCATGGCCGCGATCAGCGCGCCGACGACGACGACGAACGTCGATGACCTGGGACGTGCTCCGCCTCGCGGACCGAGGCGAGTCGAGAGCTGGATCGAGAAGACGACGAGCAGCACGATGGCGGCGATGGCGAGGGACGTGGCGACGCGGACCGACGCGTCGTCGGTGAGCGCGAGGGCGGCGGACAGGGACGAGGAGGTGAGCGCCGACGGGGGCTGGGCCGTGGTCCGGCCGGGATCCAGGACGGCCCGGGTGAGGAAGACCGCGACGATCGCACCGAGTCCCGCCAGCCCCGCGAGCGTGCCGGCGATTCGGGAGAATCGCGCTCCGACGGACGCTCCAGCCACCGCGAGTCCTCTCGACCGCTACCGGATCGTCTTGCGCGCCGTGATCTGGCCGGTGTCGAAGCCGAGCAGGTGCAGCCCGCCGTGGAAGCGCGCGTGCTCGACCTTGATGCAGCGGTCCATGACGACCGTGAGGCCCTGCTCCTCGCCGTAGTACGCGGCATCCTGGTTCCAGATGCCGAGCTGCACCCAGATCGTCTTCGCGCCGGATGCCACGACCTCGTCGACGACGCCCGGGATGTCGCTGCCGCGCCGGAAGACCACGACGATGTCGGGCACCTCGGGCAGGTCCTGCAGGCTCGCGTACGCGGGCTGGCCGAGGATCTCGGTGGCGTTGGGATTCACGAAGTAGAGGCGGTAGTCGCTCGACTGCTGCAGGTAGGTGCCGACGAAATAGCTCGAGCGGGCCGGGTTCGGCGATGCGCCCACGATGGCGACCGACTTCGCCGCGTTGAGGATGCGCAGGCGCTGCTTCGCGTCGGGTCCGACCCAGGTGCGCTGCGAGTGGAGCAGCTTCGCGAGCGGCGAGTTCGCCGGCAGCTCGCACGAGAGCCCGTTGACGAGGCGCACCGTCTCGAGGCTGTCCACGGAGCCGGCCGTGGTGGTGGTGGTGTCGGTCGCGGTGCTCATCGTGCTGCTCCTGTCGCGGCGGTGAGGGCCTGGTCGAGATCGTCGATGATGTCCTCGACATCCTCGATGCCGACCGAGAGTCGCACAACCCCCGGCAGGACGCCCGCGTCGACGAGCTGCTGGTCGGTGAGCTGGGCGTGCGTGGTCGACGCCGGATGGATGATGAGGGTCTTCGCGTCGCCGATGTTGGCCAGGTGCGAGGCGAGGTTCACCGACTCGATGAGCTTCTGGCCGACGGTGCGGCCGCCCTTCACCTCGAAGCTGAACACCGAGCCGGGGCCCTGGGGCAGGTACTTGCGGGCGCGCTCGTGGTGCGGGTGGCTCTCGAGGCCCGCCCACCAGACGTGCTCGATGCGGGGGTCGGCCTCGAGCCACTCGGCGACCGCGCGCGCGTTGTCGACGTGCGCCTGGATGCGGTACGGCAGCGTCTCGACGCCCTGCGCGAGCAGGAACGCCGAGTGCGGTGCGAGAGCGGGGCCGATGTCGCGCAGCTGCTCGGCGCGCAGGCGCGTGAGGAACGCGTACTCCCCGAAGTTGCCCGACCACTGCAGGCCGCCGTAGCTCGGCACGGGCTCGCCGAACAGCGGGAACTTGTCGCTGTGCCAGTGGAAGCGTCCCGACTCGACGACGACGCCGCCGAGGGTTGTGCCGTGCCCGCCGAGGAACTTCGTGGCCGAGTGCGTGACGATGTCGGCGCCCCACTCGATCGGGCGGTTGAGGTAGGGCGTGGGGATCGTCGAGTCGACGATGAAGGGGATGCCGTGGGCGTGGGCGACATCCGCGAGGCCCTCGAGGTCGGCGATCTCGCCCGACGGGTTCGCGATCGTCTCGACGAAGAGCGCCTTCGTCCTGTCGGTGATCGCGGCGGCGTAGTCGGCCGGGTCGGAGGAGCGCACGAACGTCGTCTCGACGCCGAAGCGGCGGAGCGTGACATCCAGCTGGGTGATCGAACCGCCGTAGAGGTTCGCCGAGGCGACGATGTGGTCGCCCGTGCCGGCGAGGCTCGCGAAGGTGATGTACTGCGCGCTCAGGCCGCTCGCGGTCGCCACCGCGCCGAGTCCGCCCTCGAGGCTCGCGACGCGCTCCTCGAAGCTCGCGACGGTGGGGTTCGCGAGGCGCGAATAGATGTTGCCGTACTTCTGCAGGGCGAAGCGGGCCGCGGCATCCGCCGTGTCGTCGAAGACGAACGCGCTCGACTGGTAGATGGGCAGCGCGCGGGCGCCCGTCACCTGGTCGGGGATGTTGCCCGCGTGGATGGCGCGGGTCTTGAAGCCGAATTCGCGGTCTGCCATGCTCGCCACGCTACTGCCGCGGGGTGGGGTGTCGGCCCGGGGCCGTAACGCGGGGCAACGGATGCCGCGTGGTGGCACGGGCGGCGCCGCGCGACTCGGGGCTACGGCCCCAGCACCTCGTCGGTCGACACGACGCGGGCGAAGCCGCCGCCCTGCAGGTTGACGGCGGTCGTGCGGGCGAGCTCGGCAGCGGTGAGCGTGATGCCGCCCGGACCCTCGAGGTCGAACGTGTGCGTCGCGTCGATCGCCACGGTCACGTCGTAGCCCAGGTTGCCCGCCATGCGGGCCGTGGTCTCGACGCACATGTTCGTCTGGATGCCGCAGAGCACGAGCTGCCCGATGCCGCGCTCGCCGAGCCACGCGTGCAGGTCGGGGTCGCCGTAGAACGCCGAGTTGACGGTCTTCGTGACGAAGAGGTCGTGCGGCGCGTCGGCGACGACCGGCTTGAGGGCGAAGCCGGGGGAGTCGGCGGCGAGCGGGGAACCCGGGAAGTCGGAGTCGTCGTGGCGCACGAGCACGATCGGCCGCGCGGCATCCGCCCACGCCTGCACCAGCCGGCCGATGTTCGCCTCGGCGCCGGGATTGTCGCGCGGGCCCCAGACGGGGTCGTCGAACCCCTGCTGCACGTCGATCACGATGAGGGCGGCGGTGTCGTCGAAGTCCATGCGTCCATCCTGCCCGGGCCCGTGGGCCGCGTCGCGAGAACAGGAGGATGTGGCACGTTGTGCGCGAAGACAGGCAGGCACGCCGCGGTCCGGCCCGCGAACCCCTGTTGCGGTGACGGCCGCGGGCACCGGATGCCGCAGCGCCGCCGGGTACGGTGGGTCGATGATCCTCGAGCACGCGATCCTGCCCGTCATCCCCGGCCGCGAGGCCGAGTTCGAGGCCGCGCTCGCCGAGGCGGTGCCGATGATCGCGGCGGTGCCCGGATTCGTCGACCTGCAGGTCTCGCGGTCGATCGAGTCGCCCAGCGAGTACCTGCTGCTCGTGCACTGGGAGAGCGTCGAGGCGCACGCGGTCGGGTTCCGCGGGTCGCCCGAATACGCGCGCTGGCGCGAACTGCTGCACCACTTCTACGAGCCGTTCCCGGTCGTCGAGCACTTCGCCGAGGTCGCGCGGACCGACGCGCACGGGTGACGCCGGCGAGGGTGCCCGTACCGCCGGCGAGGTTGCCCGTGCCCGCCGTCGAGGCACTCGAACGCGTCGCAGGGCTGCTCGCTCGGCGTGCCTAGGCTGGGGGCCATGGTGACGCGCGTCGAGACGATCGTGGTGGGCGGCGGCGCGATGGGCGCCGCCACGGCATGGCAGCTCGCCCGGCGCGGCCGCGAGGTGGCGCTGCTCGAGCGCTTCGAACCGGGTCACCGCATCGGCGCCTCGCACGGCGCGTCGCGCAACTTCAACGTCGCGTACGCCGATCCCACCTACGTGCGCATGCTCGCCGAGGCGCTGCCGCTCTGGCGCGAGCTCGAGGCCGAGAGCGGCACGGCGCTGCTCGACCTCGTGGGCGTCGCGAACCACGGACCGCGCGGCGGGTTCGACGACGTGCACGCGGCGCTCGCCGCGGCGGGCATCCCGGCCGAGTTCCTCGACGTCGAGGACGCGGGGAAGCGGTGGCCCGGTATCCGCTTCGACACGCGCGTGCTGTTCAACGCGCAGGCCGGCCGGGTGAACGCGGATGCCTCGGTGCGGGCCCTGCACGCGCGCGCCGCCGCCGCGGGCGCCGACGTGCGCCACCGCACTCGGGCGACGCGCATCGAGGTCGTCGACGACGCGCTCGTGCGCGTGGCATGCGTCGACGATGCCGGTGTCGCCGACGTCTTCGAGGCCCGCACCGCCGTGGTGACCCTCGGCGCCTGGACGACGAAGCTGCTCGGCGGCGATTCCGGTGCACCCGGCGTCCACCTGCCGCCGCTCGTCGTGACCCAGGAGCAGCCCGCGCACTTCGCGGTGCGCGACGAGGCGATGGCGTGGCCGAGCTTCAACCACTTCCCGGGCGCCGCCGCCGGCGGGTACGGTGACTGGCTGTCGCCCGTCTACGGCATGCTCACGCCGGGGGAGGGCGTGAAGGCGGGGTGGCACGGCGTCGGGCCGGTCGTCGATCCCGACGCGCGCGATTTCGCCGCGGTCCCCTCGCAACTCGCCGCGCTGCAGCGGTACGCGCGCGAGTGGCTGCCCGGGGTCGATGCCGACGCGGTCACGCCGATCAGCTGCACCTACACGACGACGCCCGACGAGCACTTCGTGCTCGATCGCATCGGCCCGGTCGTCGTGGGCGCCGGGTTCTCGGGGCACGGATTCAAGTTCGTCCCCGTCGTCGGGCGGATCCTCGCCGACCTCGCCGACGGCTCCGGCGGCGCGCCGTCGCTGTTCGCCGCCGATCGGGCGATCGCCGCGCATCCGGCCTCGCCGACCGGGCTCGGCGCCTGAGCCGAGCGGATGCCGCGGGTGCGTCCCCCGCACACTGCCCAGCCCCTGCCCAGACCCCGTTGCTATCCTCTGAGCAGGCCGCCCGCCGGCGGCCCCGGACGAGGGAACCCAGTACCCGGAGCGCGACAAGACTGGCCACGGAAGTGAGCAGTCATGTCCTGGATCATCCTCATCGTCTCCGGAGTCCTCGAGGCCGTCTGGGCCACCGCGCTCGGCAGGTCCGACGGGTTCACGAAGCTCTGGCCGTCCATCGTCTTCGGCGTCGCGCTCGTCGCGAGCATGGGCGGGCTCGCCTGGGCGATGCGCGACATCCCCACCGGCACGGCCTATGCCGTCTGGGTCGGCATCGGCGCGGCGCTCACGGTGATCTGGGCCATGGTCACGGGCGAGACGGATGTCTCGTGGGCGAAGCTCGCGCTCATCGCCGGGCTCGTCGGCTGCGTCGTCGGCCTCAAGCTCGTCGACGGCGCCGGCCACTAGGACCGCGCGTCGGGCTGCCGGGCCCGAGATCGGCCGCACCGCGGCATCCGCCTGTCAAGCGCATCTGACTCAAGGTAAACAATACTTGACATGAAGTAGGCAGAGCTTTACATTGTTCATGTCAAGGTTTCTTTACACGCCGGGTGCCGCCGAGGTGCTCGAGCAGATCGGGGCCGAGCAGGCCGGAGCCGGCCCCGGCCGGCCAGAACAGGGGAGTGCAGATGTCGTACGAAGAGAAGGGCACGTGGATCCTCCTCACGATCGCGGTGGGCGGATACGTGGTGTACCTGTTCCTCGTGCTGCCGCAGCTGCTGGCCGGCACGCCGGTCGAGGAGGTCGACTGGGTGACGCCGATGCTCTGGACGATCGGCGGCGCGATCGTCGCCGGCATCGTCGGGCGCATCCTCGTCGAGATCGTCTCGCCGAGCGAGAGCACCCGCGGCGACGTCCGCGACAAGGAGATCGACCGCCTCGGGGAGCGGGTCGGCGGCTCGTTCGTCGTGATCGGCGGCGTGGGCGCCCTCATCCTCGCGATGCTCGACGTCGACACCTTCTGGATCGCGAACGCCCTCTACCTCGGGTTCGTGCTCTCGGGCGTGCTGTCGGGCGTGACGAAGCTCATCGCCTACCGCCGGGGGGTGCCCGCGTGGTGAAGCCGCCGACGCGCGTGACGAACGACATCCGCTCGCTGCGCTTCCGCCACGACGAGATGACGCAGGCCGAGCTCGCGAAGCGCCTCGGGGTCACCCGCCAGACCGTCATCGCGATCGAGCAGGGGCGCTACTCGCCGTCGCTCGAGATGGCCTTCCAGATCGCGCGGGTCTTCGGGGTCCCGCTCGACGATGTCTTCCAGTACCCCGACGCCGCATCAGACCAGCAGGGAGCAGCATCATGAGAGTCGCAGCATACGAACGGTACGGGCCGCCCGAGGTCGCGGCCGTGGCCGAACGCCCCGACCCGGTGCCGGGCGCGGGGGAGGTGCGCGTTCGTGTGCACGCCGCGTCGGTGGGGGCCGCCGACGGCGCCGGCCGCTCGGGCACCCCGTGGTTCGCGCGCCTCGCCTTCGGGCTCCGCGCGCCGCGGCAGCAGGTGCTCGGCTCGGACTTCGCGGGCATCGTCGACGCGGTCGGCCCGGGCGTCACGCGCTTCGCCGCAGGCGACCGCGTGTTCGGCGCGACGGGCGCCGCGGCCGGCGCCCACGCCGAACTGGTCGTCGTCGCCGAGTCGGGCGCCATCGCTCCCCTCCCCGACGAGGTGCCCATGGCGGATGCCGCGGCGCTCTGCGACGGCGGCCTCACCGCGTTGCCCTTCCTCCGTGACGGTGCCGGCATCCGCCCGGGCATGCGCGTGCTCGTGAACGGCGCCTCGGGAAGCGTCGGCGCCGCCGCCGTGCAGCTCGCGAAGCACTTCGGCGCCGAGGTCACCGCCACCTGCGGCCCGGCGCACGTCGAGCTCGTGCGCGGGCTCGGCGCCGACCGCGTGATCGACCGCACCCGCGAGGATTTCGCGACGGGCCACGACGAGTTCGACGTCGTGTTCGACGCGGTCGGCAAGAGTACGTTCCGGCGCTCCCGCCGAGTGCTCGCGCACGGCGGCACCTACCTCACGACCGTGCCGTCGTTCGCGATCCTGCTCCAGCAGCTCACGTCCCGATTCGGCAGCCGCCGCGCGGTGATCATGTTCACGGGCCTGCGCAAGGACGCCGACAAGGCGCCCGACCTCGAGGTCCTGGCCGCGCTCGCCGGGGCGGGCGGCCTCCGGCCGCCGATCGAGCGCATCGTGCCGCTGGAGGACATCGCGGAGGGATATCGGCTCGTCGACTCCGGACACAAGGCCGGGAGCGTCATCGTGACGCCGGCCGGCCGCGCGCCCGCGGTCGCCTCCGACGACCCGACGGAGGCGGCAGCATGAGGGCCATCGTGCGCGACCGCTTCGGCGGCCCCGAGGAGCTGCGCCTCGACGAGGTCGAGGAGCCGACGCCCGGCGACGAGGACGTCGTGATCCGCGTGCACGCCTCCTCGGTGAACAGCGCCGACCTGCGCATCCTGCGGGCCGACCCGTCGATCTCGCGGCTGGCGTTCGGGCTGCGCCGGCCGCGGCACCGCGTGCTCGGGCGGGATGTCGCGGGCGTCGTGGCCTCCGTGGGGGCGAAGGTCACCCGGCTCCGGCCGGGCGACCGGGTGTGCTGCGAGGCCGACGACGGCGCGTACGCCGAGTTCGTGCGGGTGCCCGAGCAGTTCGTCGCGGCCATCCCCGAGGCGCTGTCGTTCGAGCAGGCGGCGACCATTCCGCTCGCCGGCGGCACGGCACTGCAGGCCGTGCGCGCGGCGGGGCCGATCGGGGTGGGCACCTCCGTGCTCGTCACGGGCGCGTCGGGCAACGTGGGGCTGTTCGCGGTGCAGTTCGCCGCGGCATCCGGCGCGGAGGTCACGGCCGTGTGCTCGGGCGCGAAGGCCGACCTTGTTCGGCAGGCGGGGGCCGGCCACGTGATCGACTACCGCACCCAGGACGTCACGGCGCAGGCCGAGCGCTACGACGTCGTCATCGACATCGCGGGCGACCGCCCGTGGTCGCAGTTGCGGCGGGTGCTCGCGCCCAAGGGCACGCTCGTGCTCGTGTCGGGCGGCGGCGGGCCGGTGCTCGGTCCGCTGCCCAACATCGCGGGAGCGCTGGTCGCGTCGCCGTTCGTGTCGCAGCGGCTCGTCTCGGTCGCGGCCGTGCGCCGCCGCGAGGACGTCGAGCGGATCGCCGCGATGGTCGCCGCCGGCGAAGTGACGCCCGTCATCGACCGCGTCGTCCCGCTCGACCAGGTGCCCGAGGCGTTCCGGCTTCTCGGGGCGGGCGAGGCCCGCGGCAAGCTCGTCATCGCGGTGTGAGGGAACCGGGAGTCCGGCGCTCCCGGAGCCCGGCGTGCCCGGCGTGGCCGGTCTCCCGGCGGGCCCGCCCGGGCACGCCCGCCGCTCAGCCGAGCAGCACCGCGCCGCACGCGAGCGCCGCGACGAGCACCCACGAGGTGAGCCCCACGACGAGCGCGCGCCATCCCGTGCGGACGAGCTCCGCCACGCGGATCGACGCGCCGAGCGCGAACAGGGCCATCGCGAGCAACGTCGTCTGCACGAGGTCCGCGCCTGTGAGCAGCCACTCGGGCAGGGGCACGAACGTGCGCAGCAGCACCGCCGCGAGAAAGCCCACGACGAACAGCGGAACGATCGCCGGGTGCGGCCCTGCGGCATCCGTCGCCCGCCGCCGTTCGACCGACGCCGCGATCGCGACCATCGGCGCGAGCAGGAGCACCCGGGTCAGCTTCACGACCACCGCGACCGCGAGCGCCGACGTGCCCGCCACCTGCGCCGTCGCGACGACCTGGCCGACGTCGTGCACCCCCGCGCCCACCCAGTGCCCGAACTGCGGAGCGGTCAGTCCGAGCGGATGCCACAGCGCGGGCAGCACCGCGATCGCGAGCGTGCCGCACAGCGTCACGAGGGCCACCGGCGTCGCCTGCTCGTCGTCGCGCGCGCGCACGGCGGCCCCCATCGCCCCGATCGCCGAGGCGCCGCAGATCGCGAACCCGCTCGCCACGAGCACGGGCTCGTGCCCCGGCAGCCCGAGCGCCCGACCGAGCCCCAGCGTTCCCGCGAACGTGAGCACGACCACGAGCACGGTGGTGGCGATCGTGATCCACCCGAGCCCGGCGATGTCGAGGAGGCTGAGCTTCAGGCCGAGCAGCACGATGCCTGCGCGCAGCAGCGTGCGGGCCGAGAACGCGAGCCCCGGCGCGAGCGTGCCCTCGAGGCGGTCGCGCACCGGCCGCAGCTGGGCGACCACGATGCCGAGGGCGACGGCGGCCGTGAGCAGCGGCACGGCGGGCACCGCGAGGTGCACGAGCCAGGCGACGAGGGCTGCGGATGCCGCGACGGCGAGCCCGGGGACGCGCCCGGCGGTGCGCCCGCTCGCGGGGTCGGGCGCCGAGCCGGGCGCCGGTCCGTCCGTCATCCCCAGCCCGGCAGCCAGAAGTGCAGCTGGCGGAACTCGGGCGTGACGGGGATGGCCGACCAGAGGGGGTAGTAGAACACGCTGACCGCGACCACGGCGACGAGGTACACGCCGACCACTCCGAGCCCGCGCTTGCGCCGCCACGTGGCGTCGGTGGGCCTGCCGAGGATCAGCGTGATCACGAACGCGAGCGCGAGCAGCAGGTAGGGCTCGAACACGATCGAGTAGAACTGGAACACCGTGCGGTTCAGGTACATGAGCCACGGCAGGTAGCCGGCGGCGACGCCGAGCAGGATGACGCCGACCTGCCACTCGCGGTAGCGGACGAGGCGGTAGACGAGGTACCCGGTCGCGATCGTCGCCGCCCACCACACGAGCGGGTTGGCGATCTCCATGATCGAGGACCAGCACGTCGTGGCGCCGCATCCGCCCGACCCGTCGTCGGTCGCGAGGAAGTACATGTTCGTGGGCCGGATCATGAACAGCCACGTCAGCGGGTTCGCCTGCCACGGGTGCGGCGTCTGCACGCCCACGTGGTAGCCGTACGCAGCCTGGTGGTAGTGCCACAGGCTCTGGAGCGAGTGGGGCACCCAGGCGAACAGCCCGGTCGCTGCATGGTCGGCCTCGTCGGCCCAGTGCCGGTAGTAGCCCCCGTCGGTGACGAGCCAGCCGGTCCAGGAGGCGAGGTACACGGCCACGGCGATCGGCACGAAGAGCAGGAACGTGATCGGCGCCTGCTTGAGCACGGCGCCGGTCGCCCAGAAGTGCACGCCGGTGCGCCGCCGGGCGAGGGCGTCGACGACCACGAGGTAGATGCCCACCGCCGCGATGAAGTACAGGCCCGACCACTTCACGGCCGTCGCGGCCCCGAACGCCAGGCCCGCAGCCACGACCCAGGGCCGCGCCCAGATCGCGGGCCCGAGGTGCGGCTCCTCGCCGGCCGCGAGGCCCGCATCCACGCGCGCCTCGAGGAGCCGTGCGGTGCGCGCGCGGTCGAGCAGCACGAACCAGAACCCGAGCAGGCAGAAGAGCATGAGCCAGTTGTCGAGGATCGCGACCCGGCTCATGACGATCGCGTTGCCGTCGACCGCGAAGAGCAGTCCGGCGATCACGGCGACGAGCGTCGAGGCGAACAGGCGCCGCGCGACGAGGGTGAGCACGAAGACCGCGATCGTGCCGGCGAGCGCCGTCGTCGCCCGCCACCAGAACGCGTTGTCGGCGCCGAACGCGAGCATGCCGAGCGAGATCATCCACTTGCCGAGCGGCGGATGCACCACGTACTCGGGGTCCGCCAGGAAGATGTCGGTGTCGCCCGCCTCGAACGCGGGATTGGGATCGTCGGGCCAGGCGGACTCGTACCCGTGATGCAGGAGCGTCCAGGCGTCCTTCACGTAGTACGTCTCGTCGAACACGAGCGCGTGCGGATTCCCCAGGTTCCAGAACCGCAGCACCGCCGCGAGCAGGGTGACGAGGATCGGCCCGCCCCAGTACCACAGGGCCCGCCGCCGGGGCGTCGAGACGAGGCCCGACCACCAGCGGTCGAGGCCGGTGCCGCGGGGTTCCTCGCGGTGCGTCGCGGCGGCGTCTGCGGCGGCGACGTCTGCAGCGGCGACGTCGGAATCGGGGTCGGCGTCGCTCGCACCGGCCTCGGCGTCGCCGTTGGCGTCGGCGTCCGGGGCGTCGTCATCGCGCGACATCGCGGGATGCGCCTCCAGGTGGACCCTGCCCGGATCCCCGGCAGCGTCCGGCGCGTCCGCGTCGACCCGCTGCTCACTCATGCGCCCCACTGTAGCCGCGGGTCGGTGGGCGGATGCCGCGCCGCCGCGGCATCCGTCGGCCACTGCGCCCGCGGCAACGTGCGCGTGCGCGAGACTGGACCGGTGATCATCCTCGCCGCGACACCCATCGGCAACCTCGGCGACGCCTCGGCGCGGCTCCGGAAGGCCCTCGACGAGGCCCAGGTCGTCGCCGCCGAGGACACTCGCGTCACCCAGCGACTGCTCGCGGGCCTGGGCATCGCGAACCGACCGCGACTCATCGCGCTGCACGAGCACAACGAGCGGGCCCGCGCGGCCGACCTCGTCGAACTCGCGCGCGACGCCGACGTGCTCGTGCTGAGCGACGCCGGCATGCCCACCGTGTCGGACCCGGGGTTCCCCCTCGTCGCGGCCGCCGTCGCCGCGGGCGTCGAGGTCACCGTCATCCCCGGACCCAGCGCCGTGCTCACCGCGCTCGCCGTGTCGGGGCTGCCGACCGACCGGTTCGCCTTCGAGGGGTTCCTGCCGCGCAAGGCCGGCGACCGCGGGCGCCGGCTCGCCGAGCTCGCGGGCGACCGGCGCACGCTCGTCTTCTTCGAGGGACCGTCGCGCCTCGCCGTGAGCCTCGCCGCGATGGCCGAGGCCTTCGGCCCCGATCGCCCCGCCGCCGTCTGCCGCGAGCTCACGAAGCTCCACGAGGAGGTACGCCGCGGCGGTCTCGCCGAGCTCGCGGAGTGGGCGGAGCAGGGCGTGCGTGGCGAGATCTGCGTCGTCGTGGGTGGGGCCGCCGAGCAGCAGGCCGACGAGGGCGGGGCGCTCGAGCGCGTGCTCGGGCTCGCGGCATCCGGCACGCGATTGAAGGATGCCGCGACGCTCGTCGCCGCCGAGACGGGCCTGGGGCGTCGCGACCTGTACGAGGCGGCGCTCGCCGCGCGCACCGCGCCCAAGGCTCCCGCAACTCCCTCGACCCACTGAGCGCGCTCCCCGCCGCCACCCCCCCTCGCGTTTCCCCAAACGGGAGAGGAGAATCGGAGTACCCCACGAACAGGGGGAGGTGCGACATGCCACACGCAGTCAGGTACACCAGGTTCGGTGGCCCCGAGGTGCTCGAGGTCGGCGACATCGCGATGCCCGAGCCGGGTGCGGGCGAGGTGCTCGTCGAGGTCTTCGCGACGGGCCTGAACCCCGCCGAGAGCTCGATGCGGCGCGGCGACCATCCCGAGCGCTGGCCGGTCGAACTGCCGGCGGCGCAGGGCCGCGACCTCGCCGGCGTGGTGGTGGCCACCGGCCCCGGGGTCTTCGGCTTCTCGAAGGGCGACGAGGTCATGGGCTATTCCGATCGCGGCGCCCAGGCCACGCACGTCGTGGTACCCGAGGGCCACCTGCTCGCGAAGCCGCCGGCCATCACGTGGGAGGTGGCGGGCTCGCTCTACACCGCCGGCACGATCGCGTGGTCCGCGGTCGAGGGGCTCGCCCTCGCGTCCGACGACACGATCGTCGTCACCGCGGCGGCCGGGGGCGTCGGATGCCTCGCCGCGCAGTTCGCCCGCATGCGCGGGGCGACCGTGGTGGGCACGAGCGTCGAGACGCGCTTCGACTTCCTGGCGCAGTTCGGCGTGATCCCCACCGGGTACGGCCCGGGCCTCGCGGACCGGGTGCGCGCACTCGTGCCCGGGCCGGTGACCGCGTTCCTCGACTTCCTCGGCGGCCAGGCGGCCGAGGCGCTCGCGCTCGGCGTGGCGCCGTCGCGCATCACCACGGTGCTGGACTGGGACGCCGTCGACGAGCACGGCGTGCGCACGGCGGAGCCCGGCGACCTCGTCGCCCTCGGCAGGGTGGCCGCGCTCGTCGCCGCTCACCGCGTGCGCCTGCCCATCGCCGACGTGTTCCCGGTCGATCGGGTCGCCGACGCGTATCGGGCCCTCGACCGGCGCGACGCGCCCGGCAAGATCGTGCTCGGCTTCCGGGTCGTCGGGTACCCGGGCGAGCGCGCGCACGAGCCCGAGCTCAAGGAGCAGGACGTGACGCTCGGCGTGCTCACGCCCCACGACCACATCGACGTCGAGGAGGACGTGCCGCACGCGATCGGCGACGGCAGCGTTCGCCGCCGGCACCGCGAGGAGCGCGAGCGGGCCGCGGACGCGGCCGCCGCGGCGGCGACGGCGGCGGCGGCCCAGGAGTCGCCGCCGCCGGCCAAGTAGATAGACACGCATAGAAATCACAGGTTCCTCCCACCTGACTCCCACTGGCCGCGCGCAGGATGACCCCACACGACGAGGTGCGGGGGAGCGATCATGGCGCAGGCAGTGCGATTCACGGCATTCGGCGGTCCCGAGGTGCTCGAGGTGACCGACATCCCGATACCGGAGCCCGGCGAGGGAGAAGTGCTCGTGGAGGTGTTCGCGGCGGGCATCTCGCCCGTCGAGAGCGCCGTGCGCGGCGGCTCGAACGCCGACCGCTGGCCCGTCGAGTTCCCGTCGGGCCAGGGCCGCGAGTTCGCGGGAGTCGTCGTGCGATCGGGGCCGGGCGCGACCCGATTCCGTCCGGGTGCCGAGGTGATGGGGTACATCGCCCGCGGCGCGCAGGCCACGCATGTCGTCGTCCCCGAGGGGCAGCTCATGGCGAAGCCCGCGAGCCTCTCGTGGGAGGTCGCGGGCTCGCTCTACGTCGCGGGCACGACGGCCTGGACCGCCGTCGAGGGCCTCACCCTGGGCCCCGGCGACACGATCGTGATCACCGCGGCAGCGGGCGGTATCGGATGCCTCGCCGCGCAGTTCGCCCGGGCGCGCGGCGCCACCGTGATCGGCACGACCACGGAGGCCCGATTCGACTTCCTGCGGCAGTTCGGCGTCATTCCGCTCGCGTACGGACCGGGACTCGCCGACCGGGTGCGCGCGATCACCACGGAGCCCGTCAGGGGGTTCCTCGACTTCCTCGGCGGGGAGGCCGACGAGGCGACCGCGCTCGGCGTGCCCGCGTCGCGGGTCTACACGACCACCGACTGGGAGGCGGTCGAGGATCGGGAGGCGGTCAAGCTCTACCCGGGCGACCTCGTCGCCCTCGGCAGGGTCGCGCAGCTCGTCGCCGAGCGCCAGGTGCTCCTGCCGATCGCCGACGTCTACTCGCTCGCCGAGGTCGCCGACGCCTACCGGGTGCTCGACCAGCGCGACTCCGCGGGCAAGATCGTGCTCGGCATGAAGATGGTCGAGTACAAGGGCCAGAAGGTCAAGCCGTCGCGCATCAAGCAGCAGGATGTGACGCTCGGCGTGCCGACGCCGCACGACCGCATCGAGGTCGAGCCGATGGTCCCTCCCGTCATCGGCGACGGACGGGCTCGACTGCTGCGCACCGGGTCGATCCCGACGGTCGAGGAGCCCACGCCGGCGCCGGTGCGCTGAGCCGCCCCGGCGTGGCGCGCAGCGGAGTCGCGGCGCGGGGAGGGCCCGTCCGCAGGCGTCGGCGACGGCGTCGGCGTCGGCGTCGCACGCATCCGCTCGCCCGTAGGATTGTCGGCATGGCCGACGCCTCCTCGTTCTACATCACCACGCCCATCTTC
The DNA here is from genome assembly GCF_003710805.1 of Agromyces tardus. Classification (GTDB taxonomy): domain Bacteria; phylum Actinomycetota; class Actinomycetes; order Actinomycetales; family Microbacteriaceae; genus Agromyces; species Agromyces tardus. Next base: position 27,175 of record NZ_RHHB01000037.1, read on the forward strand.
TACGTCAACGACGTGCCCCACATCGGTCACGCCTACACCGAGGTGGCGGCCGACGTGCTCGCCCGGTGGAACCGGCAGGCCGGGCGCGACACGTGGATGCTGACGGGCACCGACGAGCACGGCCAAAAGATCCTCCGCACGGCCACCGCCAACGGCGTGACGCCGAAGGAGTGGGCCGACAAGCTCGTCACCGACGCGTGGAAGCCGCTGCTCGAGACGGTCGACATCGCGAACGACGACTTCATCCGCACGACCGAGGAACGGCACGAGGTCAACGTGCAGAAGTTCCTGCAGAAGCTCTACGACGACGGCCATGTCTACACGGGCGAGTACGAGGGCTACTACTGCGTCGGCTGCGAGGAGTACAAGCAGCAGTCCGAGCTGGTCGACGGCACCGGCGAGTACGAGGGGCAGCCCGTCTGCGCGATCCACTCCAAGCCCGTCGAGCTCCTCCACGAGAAGAACTACTTCTTCCGCATGTCGGCCTTCCAGGAGAAGCTGCTCGCCCTCTACGAGGAGCGCCCCGACTTCGTGCAGCCCGAGTCGGCTCGCAACGAGGTCCTGAGCTTCGTCCGCCAGGGCCTCGCCGACCTCTCGATCTCGCGGTCGACGTTCGACTGGGGCGTCAAGGTCCCGTGGGACGAGTCGCATGTCGTCTACGTGTGGTTCGACGCGCTGCTCAACTACATCACCGCCGTCGGCTACGGACAGGACGACGAGGAGTTCGCGCGCCGCTGGCCGGCGCAGCACCTCGTCGGCAAGGACATCCTGCGCTTCCACGCGGTGATCTGGCCGGCCATGCTCATGGCCGCCGGGCTCGAGGTGCCCACGGGCGTCTTCGGCCACGGCTGGCTCCTCGTCGGCGGCGAGAAGATGTCGAAGTCCAAGCTCACGGGCATCGCCCCGTCGCAGATCACCGACACGTTCGGCTCCGACGCGTTCCGCTTCTACTTCCTCTCCGCGATCCACTTCGGGCAGGACGGCTCGTTCTCGTGGGAGGACCTGTCGGCGCGCTACCAGGCGGAGCTCGCGAACGGCTTCGGCAACCTCGCCTCCCGGGTGATCGCCATGATCACCCGGTACTGCGAGGGCGAGGTGCCCGCGGGCGGCGAGCCGAGCGCGGCCGACCGCGAGATCGCGCAGATCGAGCGCGAGGCGACGGATGCCGCGTGGGCGGCCATCGAGCGCCTGCAGATCCACGAGGCCATCGCGGCCGCGTGGAAGCTCGTCGACGCGCTCAACGGCTACATCACCGCCGAGGAGCCCTGGGCCCTCGCGAAGGACTCCGGCAAGCGCGACCGCCTCGAGACCGTGCTCGCCACGGCGTACCACGGACTGGGCACGCTCGCCGTGCTGCTCTCGCCGGTGCTGCCGAAGGCGACCGCGAAGCTCTGGATCGCGCTCGGCGCCGACGGCACCGTGCAGGAGCAGCGCATCGACCGCGCGTACGAGTGGGCCACGGGCTCGCACGTCGCGGCGCTCGAGCCGCTGTTCCCGCGTGTGGAAGTGTCCGAGTGACGGCTGGGTCCCACCACCTCCGCACCCGATCCGACGGCGGCCGGGCCGTCGAGTACCCGGCGCTGCCCGAGCCGCTGCCCGTGGCGGTGTACGACAACCACACGCACCTCGAGATCGCCGACGGCGCCCTGCCGCTCGACGTGCACGAACACCTCGAGCGCGCGGCATCCGTGGGCGTCGCCGGCGCGGTGCAGGTGGGCACGGATGTCGCGACGAGCCGCTGGTCGGCCGAGGTCGCCGCGCGCGAGCCGCGCCTGCTGGCCGCCGTCGCGCTGCACCCGAACGAGGCGCCCGAGCTCGAGGAGGCGGGCACGCTCGACGAGGCGCTCGCCGCGATCGACGAGCTCGCCGCCCTGCCGCGGGTGCGCGCCGTCGGCGAGACCGGGCTCGACTTCTTCCGCACGGGCGACGACGGGCGCGACGCGCAGTTCCGCTCGTTCGAGGCGCACATCGGGATCGCGAAGCGGCACGGGGTGGCGCTGCAGATCCACGACCGCGATGCGCACGACGAGGTCGTCGCGACCCTGCGGCGGGTGGGCGCGCCCGAGCGCACGGTGTTCCACTGCTTCTCGGGCGGCGAGGAGCTCGCCCGGCTCGCGGCATCCGAGGGCTGGTACTGCTCGTTCGCGGGCAATGTGACGTTCAAGAACGCGGGGAACCTGCGTGAGGCGCTGCGCGTGCTGCCGCTCGACCGCATCCTCGTCGAGACCGACGCCCCGTACCTCACGCCGGTTCCCCTTCGCGGGCGCCCCAACGCGCCCTACCTCGTGCCGCACACGGTGCGCTTCATGGCGGCCGAGCTGGGGGCCGACCTCGCGGAGTTCTGCGGGCAGCTGGCAGCCAACACCGAGCGGGTGTACGGCTCGTGGCGCGAGGGGCTCGCGGCATCCGACGAGCTGCCGGGTTCTGCGTGACCCGGCGCGCCGTGTCGTGGGCGGATGCCGCGTGCACCACGATCGAGACCGTGCGGGGGACTCGGGCGTGAACGCGCATCGCCATCAGGCCGACGGCGGCGAGGCGTCGCCGCGGCTGCTCGGGCCCGCCGAGATCCGCGACCTCGCGGAGCTGCTCGACGTGACGCCCACGAAGAAGCTCGGCCAGAACTTCGTGCACGACGGCAACACCGTGCGGCGCATCGTGCAGACCGCGGGCGTGCAGCGCGGCGAGACCGTGCTCGAGATCGGGCCGGGTCTCGGCTCCCTCACGCTCGGGCTGCTCGAGGCGGGCGCCGACGTGATCGCCGTCGAGATCGACGGGCGGCTCGCGGCGCAGCTGCCGCACACCGTGACGATCATGCAGCCGGGCACCCGGCTCACGGTCGTGCACGACGACGCGCTGCGGGTCACCGAGCTGCCGGGCGACCCGGTGCGGCTCGTCGCGAACCTCCCGTACAACGTCTCGGTGCCAGTGCTGCTGCACCTGCTCGAGCACTTCCCGTCGCTGCACTCGGGCATCGTGATGGTGCAGGCGGAGGTGGGGCACCGGCTCGCCGCCGGACCAGGATCGAAGGTGTACGGCGGCCCGAGCGTGAAGGCCGCGTGGTACGGCTCGTGGCGCATCGCCGGCCAGGTCTCGCGCATGGTCTTCTGGCCGGTGCCCAACGTGGACTCGGTGCTCGTCGGCTTCGAGCGCGGCGAGCAGCCCGGCACCGAAGACGAACGCCGCGCGACCTTCGCGATCGTCGACGCGGCGTTCCAGCAGCGGCGCAAGATGCTGCGCCAGTCGTTGTCGCAGCTGCTCGGCGGCACGTCGGCGTCGGCCGCCGGGGTGCTCGAGCGGGCCGGGGTCGACCCGCAGTCGCGCGGCGAGGAGCTGGGGGTCGCGGAGTTCCTCGCGATCGCGCGCGCCGCGGCGGCCTGATCCGGTTCGGCGATCACCCTGGGATAGCGTGGAGGCATGACGGTCTGGGCGAACGACGTGGCGGTGCACGCCAGGGCGCCCGGCAAGATCAACCTCTTCATGCGCGTCGGCGCGCTCGAGGCCGACGGCTACCACGACGTCGCCACCGCCTACCAGGCGGTCTCGCTGTACGAGGACGTGCTCGCGTGGCACGACGACGAGTTCAGCGTCGCGTTCAACGGCTCGATCGACACCTCGGGCCTGCCGACGGATGCCTCGAACCTCGCGATCCGCGCGGCGAAGCTGCTCGCCCGCCATGCCGGCGTGCCCGGCGGCGTGCGCCTCGAGATCGAGAAGCACGTGCCCATCGCCGGCGGCATGGGCGGCGGGTCGGCGGATGCCGCGGCCACCCTCATCGCCTGCGACGCGCTGTGGGGCACCGCGCTCCCCAAGGAGGAGCTGCACATGCTCGCCGCGTCGCTGGGCGCCGACGTGCCGTTCGCGCTCTCGGGCGGCACCGCGATCGGCACCGGGCGCGGCGACCGGCTGAGCCCGGCGCTCGCGACGGGCTCGTTCCACTGGGTGCTCGCGGTGGCCGAGTTCGGCCTCTCGACGCCCGGGGTGTACCGCGAGCTCGACCGGCGGCGTTCGGCGGGAGTGGATCCGACGTGGCATCCGGGTGCCGCTGCAGAACCGCCCGCCGTCGACGCCGAGGTGCTGCACGCCCTGCGAGCGGGTGACAGCCGTCGCCTCGCCGCCGCCCTGCACAACGACCTGCAGGCCGCCGCGCTCTCGCTGGCGCCGGGGCTCGCCGGCATCCTCGAGCTCGGCGAGTCGAACGGCGCCCTGGCGGGGCTCGTGTCGGGCTCCGGCCCCACCGTCGCGTTCCTCGTCGACGACGCCGACTCGGCGATCGAGCTGCAGGTGGCGCTCTCGGCGTCGCGGCTCACCGCGGTGCACGTGCACGGCCCCGTGCACGGCGCCCGCGTGCTGCATCCCTGAGGGGAAAGCCCAGGGGCCGGGAGCGTCACGCGCCGGCCCCGCCGGTAGGGTGGAGGCCGACATGGCACACCTCCTCGGCGCCGAGCGCCTGCACCTCGAGTTCCCGACGCGCACCGTCTTCGACGAGGTCACCCTCGGGCTCGATGAGGGCGACCGGGTCGGCATCGTCGGACGCAACGGCGACGGCAAGTCCACGCTGCTGAAGCTGCTGTCCGGCCGGCTCGAGCCCGACGGCGGACGCGTCACGGTGCGCCGCGGCATCCGGATCGGCATGCTCGACCAGGCCGACGTCGTGGACCCGGGCAAGACCGTCGCAGAGTCGGTCGTGGGCGGCATCGAGGAGCACGTCTGGGCGGGCGACCCGAAGGTGCGCGACGTCATCGGCGGCCTGCTCGGCGACGTGCCGTGGCATGCGCAGGTCGCGAGCCTCTCGGGGGGTCAGCGGCGGCGTGTGGGCCTCGCCTCGATCCTCGTCGGCGACTGGGACGTCGTCTTCCTCGACGAGCCCACGAACCACCTCGACGTCGAGGGCATCGCGTGGCTCGCCCGGCACCTGAAGGGCCGGTGGTCGCAGGATGCCGGCGCGCTCGTGGTCGTGACGCACGACCGGTGGTTCCTCGACGAGGTGTGCACCGACACGTGGGAGGTCCACGACGGGATCGTCGAGCCCTTCGAGGGCGGATACGCCGCCTACGTGCTCCAGCGCGTGGAGCGCGACCGCATGGCGGCGGCATCGGAATCGAAGCGGCAGAACCTCATGCGCAAGGAGCTCGCGTGGCTGCGCCGCGGCGCCCCCGCCCGCACCTCGAAGCCGAAGTTCCGCATCGACGCGGCGAACGAGCTCATCGCCAACGAGCCGCCGGTGCGCAACCCGGTCGAGCTCAATCGGCTCGCGGTGTCGCGGCTCGGCAAGGACGTCGTCGACCTGCTCGACGTGTCGGTCGAGTATCCCGTCCGCGAGAGCGAGGCGGTGGCGGATGCCGCGGCGAGCGTCGCCGCGGGCGCCTCCGACGTCGCCGGCGGTGCGGCGTCGGGTGCCCCCGCGACCCGCACCGTGCTGCACGGGATCGAGTGGCGCATCGCCCCGGGGGAGCGCACCGGCATCCTCGGCGTCAACGGGGCGGGCAAGTCGACCCTGCTCGGCCTCGTCACGGGCGCCGTGCAGCCCACGACCGGGCGGGTGAAGCGCGGCAAGACCGTGAGGATCGCGACCCTCAGCCAGGAGCTCGCCGAGCTCGCCGAATACGCCGAGCAGCGCGTGAGCGCGGTGGTCGCCGAGCAGCGCACGAGCTACCAGGTGGGCGACAAGGAGATGACCCCAGGGCAGCTCCTCGAACGGCTCGGCTTCACGAACGCGCAGCTCTCCACCCCCGTCAAGAACCTCTCGGGTGGCCAGAAGCGGCGGCTGCAGCTGCTGCTCATCCTGCTGAGCGAGCCGAACGTGCTCATCCTCGACGAGCCCACGAACGACCTCGACACCGACATGCTCGCCGCGATCGAGGACCTGCTCGACTCCTGGCCGGGAACGCTCCTCGTCGTGAGCCACGACCGCTACCTCATCGAGCGCGTCACCGACCGGCAGTTCGCGATCCTCGACGGACACCTGCGCGACCTGCCGCGCGGCGTCGACCAGTACCTCGAGCTGCGCAAGCAGGCGACGGATGCCGCGGGCGGTGCAGGTCCGGCCGATGCAGGCCGCCCGACGGCGTCGAACGCGGCGCAGGCGGCAGCGGCGGGCGCCAGCGCCGGCGGGGGAGCAGGCGCGGGCGCCAGCGGGGGCGCCGTCGCGGGGTCGAA